>JAYFOQ010000041.1:0-5174 GCA_034932485.1 Gordonibacter sp. | reverse complement strand
GTTGGACTTGCAGGCAACGGCACATGCCGTGCAGCCGAAGCAAAGGTTTAAGTCTATAGCCATTCCGTAGTGCATTGTTCATCCCCCTTTCTAGATGGTTGCCTTCTCGATGTCGATAAGCGTGTCGAAGTAGTAGCTGTTAGCGCTAACGTTGGATATGTTGTATCCAAGAAGGTCGCAGTAATAGCCCTCCACAAACTGGTCTTTCTCCCATCCGTGATCGATGGTTATCACGCCGGGACGGGTACCGTCGTTGAATCGGGTGCGTACGACGCACGAACCGCGGTCGTTGAACAGCCGTATATAGTCTCCGTCCTCTATACCGCGCTCGGCGCAGGTTGCAGGGTTCACCATGACGTAAGGCTCGCTCTCAAGTTCCAAGAACCAAGGATTATAGGTGAACTGTGAGTGCACCTTGAACTTGCTACGTTCGGACGTGAATAGAAGTGGGTACTTCTGGGCAAGCGGGTTATCCCTCCACGCCTCCATAGGCGGATCCCAATAGGGTAGGCGCTCCTTCATGAAGTCAATTTCTTGACCGTAGTCTCCATCCACCGGGATGGTCTCCCAATAAAACTGCAATCTTCCCGTTTCGGTTTTGTAGATGCCATCTTCTCCGTAGACATGTTTGTAATCTTCGGGGCGGGTGATAACGGCCTTTTCTTTTTTTATGCGATCCCATGTGAGGTTGATTGATTTTGCAACGGGATTGTCGCAGGCGGCGCTGAAGAGAGCATCGCGAGAGGGGTAGAGCTTATCGGAAAGTCCCATCTTGTCGAAGAGCAAAAGCGAGATGTCATAGTCACTCTTGGATTCGTACAGGGGTTCAGCCGCTTTAGCACCGTAATACACATAGTCGGTCTGCTCGCCCGTAGCGCTCTCGCATTCGAAGTAATGACATACGGGCAGCACGATGTCGGCGTAGTTCGTCGTGCTGGTGGACACCACGTCGGCCACGACGAAAAGCTCGATGGTATCAAGGAACTCTCGCCACCGGTTCACTCCTACCTCGGTGCTGAGCAGGTTGTGACTCCAGCAGTACAGCGTCTTGATGTTGATTTCGGTGCCTTTGTACGTGCCGCCGGCATCCAAGAGGTTTAACATGGCGGGAGTGTAAAACGTTTTACCCTTGGGGGCACCTTTCGGCTTGGAGAGGGAATGCGGGAACCAGCCGCGAGCACTTTCGTTAGAGAACCCTCCTTTGACGCCGGTACCCGGCTTACCGAATTGACCGGCAACCATGGTCATGGCGAAAATGGCGGCATAGGTGGAAAGCCCGTTGGTGTAGTGATCTAGCCCAAGGCCAGGAGCGACGGCGCTGGGGCCATCGGCCATCATGTGCGCAAGCTCGACGATGGTTTCCACCGGTACATCGCACACCTTCGATGCTTTCTCGGGCGGCCATTCGTTCACGCGCTCCAGCAGCAAGTCATACGCGGTGTCAACGGCAATCCCCTCAATGGTGAACGTACCGTGCACTACCGGGGAGGGAATGTCGGCGGGTAATCCGATCACGCCGTCGGCGGAACGGACAACGGGTAGGTCTTCCGGTGCGCCAGCCTCGGCCTTTCCTAAATCGCTCAGGCGCAGGTATTTTCCGTCAGTCTTCTTTACGAGGAAGGGGGCGACTGTGCTTTGCGCCAGGAAGGCTTCGTCTGCCAAGCCTTCGCTTACCAGCACGTTTGACATGGACAGCGCAAGCACCGCGTCGGTGCCGGGTTGGATGGGCACGAACTTGTCGGCCTTCTCGGCCGTAATGATGTAGCTGGGGTCGATGACAACGAGGTTGGCGCCGTACTCCGCCTTGGCGCGCAGAATGTAATGGGCAATGATGCTGTTCGATTCCGTTGGGTTCCAACCCCAGACCAAAATATTTTTGGAGCAGAACGCGTCTTCGTGTCCGCTGCCGCAGAAGCGGTCGCTGTACCCAAGCGAGGCGGGGCCTGCAACGTAGAGTGTGCGGTCGCAGGCAGGCTCGAGGCTAGTGGCACCCATCCAGGCACAAAGCTGCTGGATTTGGTAAGAGTCGGGGCTGATGTTGCCGGCGCTTTTGATGAAGGCGTTGGCATCGGGGCCGTGCTTTTCGGCAACTTCCTTCCATTTGTCGGTAATGGTGGCAATGGCTTCATCCCAGCTGATCTGCTCCCACTTGTCTTCGCCACGTTCGCCTGCGCGCTTCATGGGATACTTCAGGCGTTCTTCGCCGTATACGCGAAGAGCATGGGCAAGGCCGCGATGGCACAGGCGGTCGGTGTCGGGTTTGGAGTTCTTGATGCGCGAGGTTTTCACAATCTTACCGTCGCGCACGTGTACGTTCATCGGGCAGCCGCCGCCGCAGCCGCCGCGGCAGCACCCGGGATAAACCTCTTCCGAAGACGTTTGCATACCTTCGTCGGCCAGCGCGAGTGCGGTGCCCGAAAGTCCGGAACCTACTCCCAGCGCCGCAGCCGCAGCCGCTGAGCCCTTGATGAAGCTTCTACGATTGATGGGATTGCGCAGTACGTTGTTTTCTTTGCGGTTCATACCTACTCTCTTCCTCTGTCGAAGCGGCTGCTCCTTGTGCCGCAACGGATATATCGGTGAATGTTTCCTCTAGTTTCAGCCATGAGAAAATCGACCCTAGGGGCCTCACCTTGTCTATTCCTTTCTTTATTCGAATCCCCCCGTTATGCGCCAAACGCTTTGGCGGTGAACAAATGATAGCAAGCAGAGGACTTGTTTCGAGATTCGTTCTTAGAGGGGGTTTATGATACTTTCAGCACTCTTTGATATAATTGTGATCGGTTGATCAGGAACCGTGATCGACGTATGCTGCGCTGGGTTTTGAAGCGAGAAGAGAAGGGCTGTCGATGAAAACCGAGTTTCTGCGTGAGTTTGTTACCCTTGCTCATTATGGCAATTTTCATATGGCCGCGGAGAAGCTTTTCATCTCCCAGCCAACACTTAGTAGCCACATTAAGGCGCTTGAGCAAGAAACGGGGCACGTTCTTTTTGATCGGGATAACGAGAATGCGCTCACAACGGCAGGATCGTTGTTGCTGGATGCTTCTCAATCGGTGCTTGCCACGCTCGATACGTTTGCGGAAGAGTGCCAGGGTATGGATGTGGCAACCTGCGAGTGCAAGGTGCCGGTGAGGGTTGGCGTTTATGTTCCGCCAACTAAAGTGCATGCTATTTTGGAGAATCGTTGTCCGTATCCTTATACGTATGCCGAGTACGATATACGTAAGCCAATTCTCTATCCGTTTACGCGGAATTACGTCGATGTCATGTGCACTTACGATTTGGAGACGTTGCCAAATCTCAAGTCGGAAGCTGAGAGCCTCGGCTTGAAGTACGCTTCGTTCGGCACTGAGGTTTGCGCCATCGCCATGAAGGAGACGAACCCGCTTGCCCAGGGCACCCTCACGCGCGAGCGGCTGCGCGATGCCGACGTGATGTTCGCCAGCGCTGTCGACTATGGTTACTGGAAAGCATCTCTGAACGACATATTCGGCGAAGATATGGGCTTCAAGGTTCATGTCAACGCGATAAGCACGTTGGAGAGTATGCGGTCGTTCGATTTGGGAGATGCGATTATCATCTCGTTTGCCTATATGATTGATGGGTTCTTCGCTTGGCGTGACGGTTATGTGGCACGCTACACTGTTGACGAGAAGCCGCTGTATATGCGCGAGGGTGTGGTGTGGCGTCCTTGTCCCGATAATCCCGATATCGGACGCGTTGCCTTGCTGTTGCGCGATGGCGCGAGTGGTTGAGACTGGTTTACCTACACCGTACGTCATGTTCCCGACTGCTTAGTTCAGATGATTTCGCAAGCTGTTCAGAGTGTTTCCGAGGATAAGCTTCTCGGGAACACTCTTGTTATTCACGGGAGGGGTACTTACTTTGTTACTGAAGGAGGAGTCTACTTACCTAAGTTGAACTTACGCATCCCCATGATAAGTGCGAGCGAGCAGAGGGCAATGATGCCTAGGGTTACGCCCCATTCAACAAGAGAGGGTGCGTAGAAACCACCGACAATACCAGAGCTGTTATCGTAGCCAGCGAAGTTGATAAGCGGGTTGAACAGTTCGGCCTGCAGCAGGTTGTACTTCACCAGGAATATGGCGAGTAGTGCTGCGAGAGCACCGCCCATGAGCGGGGAGGTTTCCTTCTGCATGAGCAGCACTGCACCGGCGACGCAGGCGACTATCTCGACCCAGAAGAACGGGGCACCAGGGCCTGTAGTGAGCCACGCGATGGCTGTACTCTCTTCTCCGGTGCCGGCGAACAGGCCGCCAGCTACTTCGGTGAGCGCAAATACCAGCTCGACCAGAAGAAAGAGTGCAACCGTCTTTCCTATGATGCCAAGCAGCTTGTCGCTTATGGAGAGGTAGCTGCTGCGGTTTGCAAGCGCAAACACAATCACGAGTACGCTGCCTGCTGCCACGACGGCAGCGAGTATAAACGACAGGGTTTGCCCGGGGTTGTTCCACAGCGGGCGCGCCACCTGGAAGGCGAACACGAACGAGGTGATAGCAACGCATACGCCAGCAATAAGGCCAACCACAGCAAGTGGCTTAAGCGATGCCGATTCCTGGCCGCTTTGCTTTGCGCGCACAAGTTGCACGGTTAGTACGATACTCACAACGACGTAGACTAAAAGCACGATGGTGTCCCAGAACAGAGGCGAGCCAGCGTGTGCGAATGCGATCATTTCCCAAAAACGTGCGGGGCTGCCCAGGTCGGCCATGATGAACAGCCCGGCACCGACGCACCCCACCGTCACCGAGACGAACGAGGCGAGTCGGGCGTAGGGTCGCAAGGCTGCAAGCGCGCCGAACAGAACCGTAGCGGAGGCGAAGGCAAGGCATCCCGCTGCGATGCCTGTGCACAATACGAATCCGACGAGGTAGAGGCCCCAGGTGACGTGGTTGTTCAAGTTAAGTAGGTGCGCCCCACTTGTCACTTGTGCAATCCAACAGGCAATGCCGAGGACAGCGAGTAGTCCCAGCACGATAAGCGGTGTTACTCCGGCCTTTGGTCGAGAAGTTGTTTCGGTCATGAAAAAGCCCTCCTTTACGCGAGATAGTACACGGAAGGCTCCGTGCCCTTGTCTTCCAACAGTCGGACGGTGTGGCGTCCCTTAATGGCACGCGACACACTGCTATCCGGATCATCCAAGTCTCCCC
>JAYFOQ010000040.1:0-43424 GCA_034932485.1 Gordonibacter sp. | reverse complement strand
AGCCCCAAGAATTCGATCCTTCAATTGCAAAATTGAAAGTAACCTGGACGGCCCTGAGGCCACATCCACTCATAGAAGCGCTCCATAACTCTGAATGTCCAGGTTGCTATTGCAGTGTCCAGATTGCGAATGCAATCAACCTCATCGAAGAGTTGCCGTGTTTACAAGGTAGAAGGTCAGTTTTTCATTGACAAACCTCGTCACGAATAGGTATTATGCATGGAGGTAAAGCAATAAAACTGTGTTCACGTAAGAGCATTCGAAGAAAAGGATTACACATTATGAAGAAGAGGATGGTGGCTATTGCTTGCGCCTTTGCCCTGGCGCTTGCCATGCCCGCACTGGCTTTCGCAGCCCCGAGCCCGGTTACGCCCGACCCGGTTACCGGCAATAACAACGTAGTAATCAACGTTAAGGCTGGCTCCGGCACCGTCGAGAGCATCACCTCCACCACCACGAACGCCAAGAACGTTCCCACCGGCGCCACCGTACTTGCCTCCTTCGAGGTTAAAGGCGACGCCAAAGATGTTACCCTGACGTTCAATGTTGGCAAGCAGTATGCTGGTTACTCCTGCACCGTTTATGTTGAGCACAACGATGGCACCACGGAAGCTCTCCAGGCCACCGTTTCTGCCGATGGCACTATCTCCGTTCACACTAGCGGCCTTTCCACCTTCTCGGTAGTTATGGGTGCTGCTGGTTCGGGTGCTGCCGATGGTAGCGCAAAGTCCCCGCAGACCGGCGTTGACTTCGGTACGGTAGCTGGCGCTACGGCTGTTACCGCCATTGCCGCTGGCGTTGTATTCGTTGCCCTGCGCAAGAAGGTAACCGAATAACGCGAATCGCTTCTTAAGCGAAGTTGTTTATAGAACTTGTATCGAAGGAACCTGTTTTACAACAGGTTCCTTCTTTTATATACCCTCAATTTGATACCATGGGTAAGATACCTAAGATTACGACAAGGCACCTGCGAAAGCGAGCACCCCTCCATGTCTTCTGCGCCTCGAAACCCTTCCGATACCCCCCCACCCGCGCCTGCCGCGAACAAGGAGCGCGACCTCCAGCCTAAGCATGCAAGACAAAGTACCTCAACAGCAAAGCAAAAGGCTAGAAAACGTTCAATCATTATGCTCTCCGTGCTGTTGGCTCTGCTGCTCTGCGGAGTTGCTGCCGGAGTAGGCTATATGATTTGGCAGCAAAGCGAGCTCGACCGCGCAGCCCAGCAAATCAAAAACACCCCCACGCCGGTTATCGAGCAACCCGTAGGCGACGAGCCCGACAACCTTCCAAGCAACCCCATCGACTTCGTATCCTTAAAGTCGGAGAATCCTGATATCTACGCATGGATTCATATTCCCAACACCGAAGTAAACCTACCCGTGCTGCAAAGTGTTGAAAACGATAATTTCTACCTCGATCACAACCGCGACAAGGAATACGCTGTTGAAGGTGCCATTTATTCCCAAATGTCTAACGACACCGACTTCTCCGACCCGGTAACCGTGCTATACGGCCACAACCTGGTAAATGGCACCATGTTCTCAACATTGCATTATTTCGAAAACGAAGACTTCTTCAACGCAAACGACACCATGTATATCTACACGCCAGGACACGTGCTTACCTATCGCATTATTTCGGCGTACCTCTACGACGACCGGCATATTTTGAACTCTTACGACTTTAAAAGCCCAAGCGTGCTGCAATCATATTTCGATTCGGTAACCCATCCCGATTCTCTGCTTGTTAACACCAGACCCGACACCAATTTATCAATTGATGATAAAATAGTGCAGCTAAGCACCTGTATGAGCGACACCAGCCATACCAACAGCCGCTATATCGTAACGGGAGTATTAACCAATGACCAACCAACCCGCTAACCGACCGGCCCAGCCGTCGGATCAGCCCGAAGGGCATCCTTTTACCATGCCCTCCTCAAAACGAGAAGCAGCACAGGCAGACTCCTCACGCAACGATTCGGCCAACTTCTTCGCCGCCAAACAACAAGAGACCCCACAGCAAGAAGTGCTGGTTCGCAAACGTAAGCGGCGCAACAACAAGCGCAAGAAGCGTATACACACCACCCTTATTGTGCTACTTGTTGTAGTGTTGGTTGGCGGCGGCACCGCCTTTGGCATTATGAACGCCATCAAGGCCGGAGAAGGCGCCATACATGAAGCAGCCCAGGCAGAAGATATACAAACAGTTGAAAATGCCGTTACCTACGATGAAGGCAAAACCGTCAAGTACAACGGACACACCTACGCCTTAAACGAGAACATGGTATCCATCTCTATTATTGGCTTTGACCGCACTGCCCCTGCCGTAGAGGGCGAAAAAGCCGGACAGGCCGATGCGGTAATGGTTATGGCCCTTGATACGAAAACCGGCAAGGCTACTGCCATTGGCATACCGCGCGACAGCATGGTAGAAGTGGGCGAATTTGTAGGCGACGCGTTCGCTGGTTTAAACACCATGCAGCTTTGCCTGGCTTTTGGCTATGGAGACGGGCGCGAAGCAAGTTGCCAATACACCACCACCGTAGCATCTCGTGTACTGTACAACATGCCCATCTCCTATTACTTCGCCTTAGATTTAAGCGGAGTGGGCCCCTTAAACGATGCCATTGGCGGGGTAGCACTCACCCCACTGCAAAGCATTCCGAATACGAGCATAATCGAGGGTCAAGATACGGTGCTGCTTGGCAACAACGCCCTACGCTACGTGCAGTGGCGCGACACCTCGGTACTAACTTCTTCCCTAGACCGTCAAGCCCGTCAGGTGCAATACATTAAAGCATTTGCCGCTCAGACGCTTGAAATGTCTCAAGGTAATCTAGGTACACTGGCAGACTTATTCGGTACTGCAAGCCAGTACTCCATTACCAATTTGGGATTGAATGAATTCAGCTACCTGGCCACATCTGTGGTCTCAAACGGCATTACCAGCCTTGATGTAGTTACTCTGCCCGGCGAAATGAAGCAGGGCGAAAAGTACGCCGAGTTTTACCTCGATAAGAGCGCTGTATACGAGACCGTGCTGAACGTGTACTATCAGCAGGTCGACTAGGGGAACGTACCACCTGCTGACGTTTTGACATTTAAGGAGAGATAACCCGTGACCTTGCTTGAATTGCTGCATCTGCTTCGAAAGAAGTGGTTTCTCGTCGTGTTGTTCCCGTTGGTATTCGCCGGTGCAACGGCTGCGTACTCGTGGGGCTTTATGTCTAACGACTACACCTCCAGTGTGTCGCTCTACGTTCTCACAAAAACCGACAATCAAAATTCATCGAATATTACCAGCAGCGACGTTACCGCCAGTCAGCAACTGGCAAACGACATTGCCGTGCTAGCAAAATCTAACCGCGTTATTGATGCTACTGCCCAGTCGTTGGGCATGACCACGCTCAAGGGCTACGACGTGAAGGTAGACTCTGCCACCACCAACCGCGTTATCACCCTAAGCGTAACAGGCAAAAAACCTGAAGCAGTTGCGCAAATTGCCGACGAACTTGGCAAGCAAACTTCCAATACCGCCGTTGAAGTGATGGATCTGAAAGCTGTTAACGTTATTGAGTCTGCGCAAGTACCCGATATCCCATCGGGCCCGAACCGCATCATGTACACCGCCGTTGCTTTCCTAGCTGGTCTTTTCTTCGCAATAGCGCTTATTGTGCTGCTGGATATGCTTAACACGACGGTGAAAAGCCCCGAGGAAGCCGAAGAGTTATTGGGTCTGCCCGTTCTGGGCCGCATGCCGTCGCTGAAGGGTAAGGGGAACTAAATCATGGCTAAAAAGAATAAGAAGATTTTCGCGCGCTTCGAGCATCCACAGCTCTCTAATGCCTCGAAAACACTGCTGGCGAATATACGCTTTGCCTCAGTAGACGAAAAAGTAAAAACCATCGTGGTTACCTCTTCTGAAACCAATGAAGGTAAAACTATCGTTTCTACCAACTTAGCAAACGCCATTGCCACCTCGGGCAAAAAGGTGCTTATCGTAGAAGCCGATATGCGCCGTCGCTCGCTAGGCAAACTGCTGGATGTTACCCCACCAAACGGCCTGTACGCCGCTCTTTCGGGCTCGGCTACGCTTAACGAAGTAATTATGCCTACGCACATTCCCAACCTATACTTTATCGATGCGGAGCCGAATATTCCCAGCCCGCCCGACATTCTTA
The DNA here is from genome assembly GCA_034932485.1 of Gordonibacter sp. Taxonomy (GTDB): domain Bacteria; phylum Actinomycetota; class Coriobacteriia; order Coriobacteriales; family Eggerthellaceae; genus Gordonibacter. Next base: position 39,241 of record JAYFOQ010000040.1, on the reverse strand, counting down.
GCACAAAGCGCTTTGCTTCGCTGGTAGACAAACTACGCGATTCCTTCGACTACGTAATTTTCGATACTCCGCCCGTATCGCTGTTCGTTGATGCTGCCATTCTGAGCAGCCTGGTGGATGGCACCCTGTTTGTTATTCGCCAAAACCAGACGAAGCGGGCGCTCGCAGCGAAATGCGTGCAGCAGCTGCGCGTTGCCGACGGACGCATTCTCGGCACGGTTATGACGTTCTGCTCGGATGACGAAAGTAGCTACTACTACGCCTACTATACCCAAGACGGCAAGCGCGTAAACAAAGACAAGCTGGAGCCCACCGCTATGCCCGCGGAACTAAACAATCCCTCAAGCATTCCGTGGGATCAGGATAAGCGCCCCATGCCTCCCCGCCGACAGGCATCAGCAGCCCCGCAGGGCGCAGCACAGGCACCACGTAAGGCTTCAGCAGCTCCCCACACTCCGGTCACAAACGCGGCTAACCCTTATGCACCAAATGCCTTCAAAAGCTTGAATACGCAAAACGCTCGACACAAGAACTCGCGACATTAGTCGCAAGCCCTAACCGACCATTCACTTTCACGTTAAGGCTACCAAGATGTTCGACATCCATTGCCATATTCTGTTCGACGTCGACGACGGCTCGCACGATTTTGCCGAATCGCAGGCTATGCTGAACGCTGCGCGCAATGCAGGCATCGACAACATTGTGTGTACCCCCCACTGCCGTGGTTCGCACTTCGACTACCAGCGCATTGTTAACCATTACGATGTGCTTAGTCGATTCGCTCATACGCAAGGCTTCGAAATGGCGCTCGGATTCGAGGTGTACTGGGAGAACCTGATAGACTTTGGCCTAGAGAATGCCTCGAGGTTATGCATCGAGAATACGAACCTTATGCTGCTTGAGTTGTCGCTGGGCAGCATGCCGGTAAATTGGCAACGCATTATTTACAACTTGCGGGGACAAGGCATCCAGCCCATCATTGCCCACCCCGAACGTTATCGTGCAGTACAAAACAACCTCGATATTGCCTTCGAAATGAAGGACCTAGGTTGCTTGCTACAACTTTCCGGCAACTTCGCTGCGGGCGGATTCCGCAGCAACAGCAAGCGAGCAGCGTTGCAGCTGCTGGAAAATGGTCTGGTCGACTATATTGCCTCCGACGCGCACTGTGTTGAAGACTACAACGACTATCGCAAAGCTCTGAAAATTGCCCAGAAATACTAAAGGCGCCCGAAGGCGCCTTTAGGCGAGTGAGCACTTCGTGAACCAGGGCCGCATCAAAGCCCAGCTCGATGGTTATACGCGCTTGATAAAGCGACCGTCGCGGGTGTCCACCTGTAGCGTGTCGCCCGGCTCAACAAACAACGGAACCTGAATGGTAGCGCCCGTTTCCAAGGTTGCCGGCTTCGTGCCACCCTGAACGGTGTCGCCCTTGAAGCCCGGATCAGTCTCGGTCACCTCAAGTTCTACGAACATCTGAGGCTCAACACTAATCAGCTCTTCGCCCGCGTACAGCAAGGTAGCCTCATCGTTTTCCTTCAGCCATTTAGCGGCCTCGCCCACCATATCTTCAGACACGGGCATTTGCTCAAACGTATCGTTGTCCATAAAGTTGAAAGCATCGCCGTCGTTGTACAGGTATTGCAGCTTCTTCGACTCGAGGCGCACCTGATCAAACTTCGTACCAGCGTTAAACGTGTAGTCCACCACGCGCCCTGTTTTGATGTCGCGCAACTTGGTGCGAACAAACGCACCGCCCTTGCCAGGCTTTACATGCTGGAACTCTACGATGGTGCAGAGCTTGCCGTTGTACTCGATACAGATGCCGTTCTTGAAATCAGCAGTAGAAATAGCCATGCTGGTAGTTCCTCCTCGATTCGCCTGCAACGCACGCCTTAAGCTGGCTGCCCGGCGATCACGTTAATGATAAGCCGCTATATTATAACCATGTCGTGCGTAGATTCCGTAAAAACTGCGAAACCCTCATGGGTAAGCACACCGAAATCTTCAAGACGCATGCCAAATTCGCCGGGTAGATAGATGCCGGGTTCCACGGTTACCACATTGCCTTCAACAAGAGGCTGATGGTTGCGCGGCGAAAGATTCGGCTCCTCGTGAATGTCGATACCCACGCCATGCCCCAAGCTATGACCCATCTTGCCCGCAAAACCGCTCTCGACAAGTACTTGTTCGGCCAGTTCGTGCAAAGCAGCACCAGTCACGCCCGGCTTGAGCGCAGCCTGTACCGTCTCGTTGGCTCGACGGATAGTTTCGTATGCGTCGTTCATTCGCAGATCGGGCTGCCCTAAAAACACCATGCGCGTCATATCGGAACAATAACCCCGCGCTCGCGCCCCAAAGTCAAGCACGACGCACTGGCCTGCCTCCAGGGGTGTATCCCCCGGAATCGCATGGGGGCTCGCAGCGTTGGCGCCCGTGGCAACAATCGAGGGGAAAGCAAGCCCTTCAGCACCATGACGGCGCATAAAGTCTTCCAGTTCAATCTGAACCATACGCTCCGTCATGCCAGGCTTCATGAAACCAACGATATGAGCAAACGCAGTATCGGTAATTACCTGTGCAGCTTTGAGGCGCGCAATTTCGGTGGCATCTTTTACCGCACGCAAGGTGCGCACAAAACCAGAAGTTTCATTGAGCTGTAGGAGCGAAGGTGCCTCTGCACAAGCAGCCTCAAGAACACGATACTCGCCCAGCATTAAGGTATCCTCAATGCCGAGGGTAACCTCACAGCTATCAACGAGGGTATGCGTGGCAAAGGCGGCGTGGGTCTGTCGCCCCTGATCAATAATGAAGGGAGTATCTACTGCTGCCCGCAGCGCCGCTTCTGCATAGCGAGAGTCGGTATGCAGCACTGCCTTGTCAGAGTTTACCAATAAAGCATGAGCATCTTCGTCGTCGAACACATCATCGAACGCGGTGAGCCAACGAATATTCGATAGATCACGCACAAAGAACGCATCGAGGTGTCGAACGGCACAGGCTTCGCGCAGGCGCTCAAGCCGCGCTACCGCAAGGGTACCATTCATTAAAGCTCCCTGTCGTTGGACAGTAAAATATCTACCGCCTCTCGATAGCCGGCCTTACCTTTGCCCTTAACTTGCGCAATGCACACAGGAGCTATTACCGATATCCGGCGGAATTCTTCACGAGTTGCAATATCGGAAAGATGAACCTCAACAGTAGGCACATCGATAGACGAAACCGCGTCGCGCAGAGCATAGGAGTAATGCGTGTGAGCCCCTGGGTTGTAGATAATGCCATCGTATACGCCGCGTGCCTCGTGCAACCTATCAATAAGGGCGCCTTCATGGTTGCTCTGAAAACAATCCAGCTCCACACCACGTTCAGCAGCATACGCTGCTGTTTCACGTTCGATATCTGCCAACGTTACCGTACCGTACACATCCGGCTCGCGAACTCCCAGCAAGTTGAGATTCGGGCCGTTCATCAGCAGTATCTTTTTCATCATGCGCCCTTCGAGCGATGCCAAGCTTTTAAATGTTCCAAGATGGTGGCATCTTCTATGTCGACAAGTTCCCACGCACCCACATCACGCGGCAGCACAAAACGCACGCTCCCCTGACGAACCTTCTTGTCGCGTTTCATGGCATCCAGCATATCTTCGGGCGGGGCAGACCATTCCAAGGTAGGCAACCCCAATGAATCCAGCAGATCGTCCTGCGCAGCCACGAATTCAACCGAAGCACCAGCCATCTCCACCGACAGACGCGCCGCAAAGCGCATACCCTCCGCCACCGCAACGCCATGAGAAAACGTGCCATACCCTGCTAGCGCCTCAATAGCATGACCCAGCGTATGGCCATAGTTTAAGCACTCCCGCACCCCGCGGCTTTCGGTTTTATCTTGAGCCACCACGTCGGCCTTAAACACCACCGAACGCGCAACCGCTTCAGACACAACCTCCTCGTTGCGAGCCATTAGCGCCGCAGCTGCTTCGACCAGCCAAAAGAAGAATTCATCAGAATCAATAACAGCCGATTTTGCAATTTCCGCGCAGCCGCATACCCATTCCCTCTCGGGCAGCGTAGCAAGTGTGCTGGTATCGGCGCAAACATAGGCCGCCTGCTTAAACGTACCCACCAGATTCTTTCCCGCAGCTAAGTTCACGCCCGTCTTACCGCCCACCGATGAATCCACCATAGAAAGCAGGGTGGTGGGCACCTGCACCAGGCTCACGCCGCGCATATACGTAGAGGCCACGAACCCGGCAAGGTCGCCTACTACCCCGCCTCCAAGCGCCACCACGACACAATCACGTCCCAAAGAAAGCTGCGCCATAGCCTCCCACAGTTCGCCCGCTACCGCAAGAGACTTGGTCTCCTCGCCCGCGGGCACCACAATGTCGCGCACGCGAAAGCCAGCCGCAGAAAGCGAGGCCTTAGTCTGGTCGCGGTAAAGCGGTGCTACGTTGGAATCGGTAACAACCAGCGCACGCTCAATCTGCCCTAGAGCTTCAACCGAACGCATGCGAGCACCCAACCCATCCAGCACGCCCGCCCCAATGCGTACATCGTAGGCTTCCTCACCGGGAATATTGACCACTACTTTCGTTGCCACAAAATTCCTTCCTTCTCTAATACGCTGCGCACTTCCCGAGCAATCGCGGCAACACTTTTACCCGCGGTGTCCACTACTACGTCGGCTACGTTCTCATACAAGGGCAAACGGCTCTCGATAATGGCACGAGCCGTATCAAGATCGCGAAACAGAGGGCGCGTAGACACATCGCTAATACGCGAAGCTGCCTCATCGGCAGTAACCTGCAAATACACGACAAATCCCTCGTTTTTTAACACCTCACGATTCTCGGGCGCCAACACCACACCGCCACCGCATGACACCAACAATGGCTCCTTGGCTGCCAACTCACGCAGCACATCACTCTCGATGGCGCGAAAACCTTCTTCACCCTGCTCGGCAAACAACTCCTTCACACGCCTACCCTCACGACGTTCCAAGTAGGTATCCATATCGACCGAGGCAATACCACAGGTACGTGCCAACTTACGTGCAGTAGAAGTTTTCCCCGCACCCATAAACCCGACGAAAAACACCGGACATTTCAAGTCGCACATGATACGGGGAGGATACGACCCCGATAACCGCACTCCTGTTCCGTCCATAGACGTCACCGCGACATCGTTCTCAAGCGCTGCTGATAGTTTTTAACCGCAGTCTTAATATCACCCATATTGTCATGCCCGAACTTCTCAAGGTAGGCATTGGCCAACACCATGGCCACCTCTGCCTCGGCAACAACGGCGCACGCAGGCACAGCACACACGTCACTGCGCTCACGCGATGCCTCCTCTACCTCGAGCGTATCGAGATTCACCGTAGAAAGCGGCGTCATAAGCGTGGGAATGGGCTTCATTGCAGCCGTTACGATAAGGGGCATACCCGTAGTCATGCCCCCCTCAAGACCACCCGCATTATTACTGGCACGAGTAAAGCCAACCTTACGATTCAAAACAATAGGATCGTGAACCAGAGAGCCAACCCGCTGTGCAGCTTGAAAGCCCAAGCCAAACTCAACACCCTTGATAGCCGGAATGGAAAACAGTGCCCCACCCAAGCGCGACGTGAGTCGCTCGTCTGCCGTGGCATAGCCGCCCACACCCGGCAACAGCCCCGTTGCCACCACCCGGAACGTACCGCCCAAACTCTCCCCCGCCTCGCGAGCACGATCGATCTCGGCCTTCATAGCCTCAGTCGTAGCCTCATCGGGGCACCGAATGTCGGAAAGCTCGATATCCAACGGCTTATAGTCGGGAGCAGCGAGCATCGAATTGTCCTCATGAAGAACAACCGACCCAATAGAAGCAACATAGGAAAACACGTCAACGCCCAATTCGGCAAGAAACTCACGCGCGATGCCCGCCGCAGCCACGCGTGCTGCGGTTTCGCGCGCGCTCGCGCGCTCCAAGATATTGCGACAATCGTTGGTGTCTGTTTTAAGCGAACCAACCAAATCGGCATGACCCGGGCGGGGAGCAACCTCCCGAATCAAATCGTTCGGCAGGTCTCCAAAGGCAGCCATGCGGTCAACCCAGTTCTTCCAGTCACGATTTACCACGGTAAGCGCAATGGGTGAGCCCAGCGTGCGACCAAAACGCACACCTGCAGTAATGGACACAGTATCCGTTTCGATGCGCTGCCTTCCGCCGCGCCCGTAACCAGCCTGACGACGCGCCAGATCGCTGTTAATCTGATCTTCCGAAATTTTTAGACCGGCCGGTACGCCGTCTACAAGGGCCGTTAGCGCCGGCCCATGGCTTTCGCCTGCTGTCATGTAGCGCATAATAGTTCGCTTTCCCACCGTCGTTGTTTGCGCTTATTGTACCCTACCGACAGGACAGGAAAAGCGAGGTGAAGAAGGGCGAACCATATTGCCACGGATAAGGCAAGGGCAGCATCGAACACCCACCCTTTATGCTACCTCAAACCCCGCTGCCTCAGCCATAAAGGAGAAAAGGTCAATGCTCTCCAGATCAACATCCACGCCCGCAATATCAACCACCGCCTGCACGCTTGCCACCGCCTGGGCTACCAGCATACCTGCTCCGTCATGAACAACGCAGCCCGCCGCCCGGGCGCCCGCCACAAGAGCAGTTTCGCCATGACCGTACACCGCATCGAATATGCACTGGCCTTCATGCAGTAGCGCGGGGTCGAAAGGAGCAGGATCGTTCGTACCCATACCTAAGGTGGTGGCATTTACCACCAGATTGGCAGACCCAATAGCTTGCGTCGATGTGGCATACGTACCAAACTTGAACGTGGTCTGCTCATAGGCGGCAAGGAAACTGCGATGGTGAGGCTGGGCAGCAGGAAGATCAATGGTAGCCTGAGCCAATGTGCCGAACGCATCAACATAGGATTCCAGCACGCGCTGAGAACGCTCTTTGTCGCGACCCATTAGCACCACCTCGCGCGCGCCCGCAATGGCACAGGCATGGCAGATGGCAAGCGCCGTAGGACCCGTGCCGCACACTACAACCGAGGCGTCGGCAAACGAAAAGCCTGTACGCTCCAAAAACGACACGCATCCCTGGCCGTCGGTATTGTAGGCAATAAGTGCGTCTCCGTGCTTAACTAGTAAGTTTGCACCTTGCGCAAGCTTGGCCGATGCAGCTCGATGTGTGGCCGCCTCAAGCGCTTGCGGCTTATAGGGTGTGGTAATGTTCACCGACAGAAAATCGCGTGCCTCAAGGAAGGCACGTGCCTGCTCTACCGTCGGCACATCGGCACACTCGTAACGCCACGGCAGCCCCAAACGTTCGTACACGGCATTGTACATAGCAGGAGATTTAGAGTGCGCGATAGGATACCCTAGCAAGTAAAGTTTTTCCGTCATGAAGAACACCTCTGTTCTTTCGCTCTTGTTGTCCCGGCACAATTAGTAGAACCGTCAGCAGTATTCGAACTGCGGTCAAAAGCAGAAACATCAGGTGTTTCAGCGCATTCGTTTTCTGATGTGACACCCTGAGGAGCATCACTTATTTCGTTTGAATACCCTGCCGATTGAAAGGTTGAAGGAACTCCGGCCCCTTCGGGCTGCCGCTCTCCCATAACCATGCGCTCAAAGTTGCGCAGGATGAGGGTATGGCGAAGATCTTGCTCAACCAGCGGAGCCAACAGGTAGGCCTGCATTCCCAAGAAATGGGCTCCCATCACATCGGTAACCAGCTGATCTCCGATAATTACCGTATCTGCACGCTTGGCATCAATCTTCTTCATAGCCATAAGAAACGCAGGAGGCAGTGGCTTCACCGCCTTCGCAACAATAGGCAGCGACAACCGGTTTCCCAGCTGATAAACGCCCTCATGCCAGTTGTTGGAAACCAAGCAGAACGTCAGCCCCGCTTCGCGCGCCTTCGCCAACCAAAATCCCACATCGCGCGGCACTTCGTGCGTATCGCGCGTAAGGATGGTGTTGTCAACATCAAGCAACACATGACGATACCCCAGCGCCAAGAGGTCGCGGTCGATATCAACCTGAGACAGGCGTGAAAAATAGCGATCCGGTTCGAGGAACGACATAGTACAGCCCCTATAGCTTTTCATCAAAACGCAAAATGTGCCTTACGAGAACGTGTTCTGATGCTCTTGATAGGTCTCCGAGAAGAAGTAGTTTGCATCCTTGTCGAAGTAGAAGAAGAAGTACTTACCCAGCGCTTCCTGATCGGGGGCACATACTGCTTGTAAGCAGTCGAGACCCGGTGAGCAGATAGGCGTAGGAGGCAAGCCCTTGTTGGTATAAGTGCTGTACGGCGTATTTGCGTGCACCTCATCGGCGCTGGGGTCATGTCCTACCTCATAGGCCGTAGTCGCATCGCTTTGCAAGAAACCATAGCTTGGATCGCCCTGAGTGTTCAGTCGGTTGTAGAACACCGCAGCCACCTTGGCGCGCACCGGCTCGTCGCCGCTCGACTCCTTCTCAACGATAGAGGCTAACTTCACCGCATCGTAAATGCTCAGCCCTTGACTTTCGGGATACGACCAGTTCAGGGTTGCTATTTCTTTTTGGAACTGAGACAACATCGTTTTCACCAGCGACTCGGCGGTAACATTGTCGTCCACGGGATACGTCTTGGGGAACAAAAAGCCCTCCAAGGAATTGGTACCTGCATCGGCAAGAAACGGGAATTCAGCCGCATAAACACTGGCATTGGAGGCCGCAGCAGTAAACGCCTCGGCTGTTACCTTGCCGTTCGTGGCCTGAGCTACCAGGTCGGCCGTCTTGGCCAAGGTAACTCCTTCAGGGATGGTAAGACCTCCGCTTGCCGCAGGACCAGCCGTAAGTTGAGCGATAAGATCGTCGACCGAAGTACCCCCCACAAACGTGTAGGTACCAGGCTTAAGCTTGGAATCGGCACCCAGTTCGCTCACGCGCTTCGTAAAGTCTGAAGCGCTCGGCACCAGACGTGCCTCTTGCAACTGCTTGCCAATAGCCTGCGCAGCAGAACCTTCCGCCACCGTAAGGGATACTTCCTCACCCGAAGCGAGCAGCTCAACCGATGAGCCGCCCATAAGACCACCAAACAAAGCGGTTGCGCCCCAGATTAAACCCCCAACAACCACCAACGCCAAAATAATGGCAAAGATGACAGGGCCCTTACTCTGTTTCGGGCGGATAAAACTGGTATCGTAGGTGCGGAACTCGCGCTCGCCGCGCGCATGGGCTGATCGCGCCGCGTGGTTCGGGCGCTGCGAGTAAGTGAATTGCTTGCGTGAAGGCATAATAATCCTTTGCGTTCTCTTAAACCCCGCGGCGGGCATCTAGCCACGCCTGCAAGAACAGACTAGCGGCTATCATATCGATTTTACCGCGCATAGCCCGTTCCGCCATGCCCTTTTCACGCAAACTCCGTTTGGCCTCTTGTGAACTGAGGCGTTCGTCGGCGAACTCGTGAGGAATACCGCATGCAGCCGTAATCTTCGCCGCTGACGCACGGATATGCGCTGCCTGCGGTCCTTCAGCTCCGGCAAGCGTGTAAGGGAGCCCACAAAGCAGAAGCTCGGGCTCCCAATCTTCAAGCAAACGCTTGAATGGTTTGGCGCACGTAAGCACCTCAGTGGTAGGCAACACTACCACGGGGGAAGCTACACGTTCTCCAGGATCGCATACCGCAATCCCAACCCTCGCCTCCCCAATGTCCAACGCCATAATGCGCATACAGAACCTATAGCAGCATTTCTCGAGCGGCTTCCAAGGCTGCCTCGATACCCGAAGCATCCTTACCACCAGCCTGGGCCATTTCGGCCTTGCCGCCGCCACCGCCCTTAACCTGTCCAGCAATGGCTTTGATAACACTACCAGCGTTAAAGCCAGCAGCTACCGCCTGCGGAGTACCAGCAGCCAGCAGAATGGGGGCATCGTCTTTTCGAGCCGCCAATACCACCGCACCCAAACCGGGTGTACGTGCACGCAGCACATCCCAAGCATTACGCAGACCGCCAGCGTCGGCTTCGCCCACGTTGGCAACAATAACGGTATAGCCGTCACGAGCCGAGGAAGCAAGCCCCGCAATTTCAGCAACACGGTCCTCGGCGCCTACCTTCTTGTTGCGCTTGAGCTTCGTTTGCATATCCTTCATAGATTTCAGGTTTAGCGCCGTACGCTCACTTACGTCAAACAGCGGCACACGTAGCTCTTCAGCCGTTTCCTTTAGTTCCGACTCCACCCGATTCATATACGCAAGCGCATCGAAGCTGGTAACTGCTTCGATACGGCGCAGATTAGCGCCCACGCTCGACTCGCTCGTAATTTTCACAAAACCAATCTCGCTGGTTGCAGACACATGGGTGCCGCCGCACAACTCTTGAGAAAAGCCTTCAATATCAAGTACTCGTACAAACTCACCGTACTTCTCGCCAAACAACGCCATGACGCCCGCCTCACGCGCCGATGTTAGCGACGTCTCATAAGCGCGTACTGCATGGTTTTCCATAATCTTCTCGTTAGCCAGACGTTCGACCTCGACAACCTGTTCAGAGGTAGTGGCTTCAAAGTGTGTAAAGTCAAAGCGCAAACGGCTGTCGCCCACGAAACTACCCGCCTGCTTCACGTGATCTCCCAGCACCTGACGCAGTGCCCAGTGTAGAATATGCGTAGCCGTATGGTTGCGACGAATGCGCTCGCGACGTGGCACATCAATAACCGCACGCAACTCGTCCCCTACGGCAATTTGACCGTCTTCGACGGTTATGTCGTGGGCGATGAGGCCCTTTTCGGGCTCATGTGTATTGGTAACGCAAACAGAGGCAGACTCGTTCGTAAAGGCGCCCGTGTCACCCACCTGACCACCCTTCTCGGCATAGAAGGGTGTTATGTCCACGACCAGCTTGCCCGACTCGCCCGCCGAAAGTGTCTCGACGCGCTGTCCGTCTTTCACCAGAGCCACCACGTGAGAGTCGGCCTCATTCTTGGTATAGCCAACAAACTCGGTCGCGCGCGTTTCCTCCAAGATGTCGTTCATAACACCACCATAGGTAGACCACGCCTTATCGGCATCTTTAGATGCCGCACGAGCGCGGGCCTTCTGCTGGTCCATGCACTGTGTGAAGCCCTCCAAATCTACCTCTATGCCACGATCGCCGCACATCTCCTGCGTTACTTCTACCGGGAAGCCGTAGGTATCGTGCAGGGTAAATGCTCGATCGCCAGGTAGTGTTGTGCCCTCAAGGTCAGAAAGAGCCTCGTCCAAAAACGCGCGGCCCTGACGCAACGTAGCACCAAAGCGTTCTTCTTCGGACAGAATCACGCGACGCGCCAGTTCGCGATTCTCAATAATCTCAGGGTATACCGATCCCATAAGACGCACAATCTCATCGACATACTCGTTCAAAAACGGCTTGTCCAGACCCAGCAGGTGTCCCTTCATCACGGCGCGACGCAACAGACGACGCAACACGTAACCCCGCCCTTCGTTCGAGGGCAGAATGCCGTCGGCAATCATAAAAGCTACTGAACGGCTGTGATCGGCCATAATGCGCAGGGAAAGGTCAGACTCAGGTGCGGCACCGTACACGGCACCCGTCAGACGCTCGCCCACCGCAACCAAGCTACGCAGCACGTCGGTTTCGTAGTTGGTCTGCACGCCCTGCATAATGGCGGCCATGCGTTCCAGGCCCATTCCGGTGTCGATATTCTTCTTAGGCAGCGGTACCAGCGTGCCGTCTTCTTGCCCATCGTACTGGGTAAATACCAGATTCCAGTACTCAAGGAAGCGATCACAGTCGCAACCAGGTGCGCAATCGGGGCTGCCACATCCGTATTGTTCGCCCTGATCGAAGTATATCTCCGAGCACGGGCCGCACGGGCCGGTGGGTCCGGCACGCCAGAAGTTATCTTCTTCTCCCAAGCGCGAGATATGGTCGTCGGGTACACCTAGCTTCTTCCAGATTTCGATAGTCTCATCGTCGTCCAAGTACACCGTAAAGTACAGGCGTTCGGCCGGCAGACCTAACACCTCGGTAGAAAACTCGTAAGCCCAGGCGCACATCTCTTCTTTGAAGTAGTCGCCAAAGCTGAAATTGCCCAGCATCTCAAAAAAGCTCAAATGGCGACCCGTTGTACCGATAATGTCGATATCGTTGGTACGCACGCACTTTTGTGCGGTCGTTGTACCAACATAGGGGGCTTCCAGATGCTTTTGTTGCAGGAAGTAAGGCTTGAACTGCACCATGCCCGCGCTCGTAAGCAGCAGAGACGGATCGTCCGGAATAAGGGAGGACGAAGGCATGCGCTTACAGCCTTTCGTCTCAAAGAAACTTAGATACTTTTCGCGGATGTCTGCAGTGCTCAGGTACTCCATGTCGTTGTTCTTCCTGTTCGAATTCCTCGCATCGGCTTACACGCCGTTGCTGTCGTATACCCAAAACCGCGCGGCCGCCTTATTCGACGCCCCGCGCGGACTTACTCCTGCGATACGGTGTTTAACGTTCCTCGCCGTCGCGTCCTGCTTTTTTGTCATCTTCTTTTCGACGGCGCGGATGTTCTGCTACCTCGGCCTTGTATTGCTCAGCGCATTCAGCTGTCATCGTAGCACTGGGATGCGGAGAAACAGCATCGGCTATGGGGTCAAGCTCAGGTGTTTCTCCTGGCGTTCCCTGAAAGAATACCCCATCAACTGCCACAAGCCTACGTCCCGTGCGTTTTTCGAAGTAGTACACAAATACCGATTTAGCCACCGCGACAGCAGGAATAGAGGCCAGCATGCCCACCAATGAACCGGTAAGCCCATTCATAGCACCACCGATAGCCGAGCCGGCCATAAGGGCAAGCAGTGTGAGTGCCGGGTGCACATCCACCGAATCGGCCATAATCTTCGGCGATATAAACGTATAAACAATCTGCTGAATAGCAATCGTGCCCAGCAACGCAACAATGGCAATCCAAGGACTTACGAACACCCCGATAATGGCAGCGAGCGCACCGCCCAGCCAGGGGCCAATAATAGGAATAATATTCAGCAAGCCGGAAATACCGCCAAGGGCCGCTCCGTTTGGAAGACCAATAACGCCAAACAGCACAGCGCATGCCACGCCGATGATAGCGCACTGCAAAAGCGTACCCTTGATGTAGCCGCCCATCACTCGTGTGAACGTCACGTGAAGCATTTCGAGGTCGCCCTGATGTCGTGGGCTTACCAAACGACGGGTTTCACGGCCAATCGCCGGCAACTCCATGAGCACCCAAAATGCTACCACAAGGGCAAAACCGATAGCCATGAACATACTCGCAATGGTGCCACCAACAGATACCACACCCGCAGCTCCCTCGCGAGCAAACGATGAAGCCCAATCACCCACGGAGGTTAAAGCGTCCTGCATCCATTTCTGCACCATATCGTTCGACAGAATGTCAGAATACTGAGCATAAAGTTGGTTGCCCCACGTCGTCAGCTGCTGCACATATCCAGGAATACTCTGAATAAGATTGGTGAATTGGCCGCCCACACCGAAAGCAGGCGAGAACATAAGCAACGCCACCAGCGCCAGCACCACAAACATAAGCACATAGGAAATCGCCGTAGCTACGGCACGATTCAGGCCCATCTTCTCCAATTTGTTCACCGGACCGCGCAAGCAGAACACGATGATAATAGACCACACCACAATACCTACCGGCACCGATAGAATACCCATCAGATAGACAAGCACGCCGGTAAGCAAAATGCCACCGACGATAGTCCATACCGACAGAAAACGACGGCGCGCCTTCAGTGTTTTGAGCTGCTCCCGCTCGACTTGATCACGGTCGTCCACATGCGCTCCTTGTTGTTTATTCGGTCTTGCCCGGCTGAGCCGGGGTGTCGCCTGCCTTGACAGAAGTAACCGTGGCGCTGCCACCGTTACCCTCATAGGTGAAATAGCCCGATTCAACATCGGTATCGGAGGCAATACGAGAGGTTATCGCATCAGCAATGCTGGCTGCTTCCTGATCAGTCTTCTCGGCGGTAGCCCGCTTGGCTGCTGCGTGCTCTTCGCGTTCAGCATGCTGCTCTGCCATATGAACGCGCTGATCGGCTAGTGCTGCTTCAGCAGCATGAGCCGAACCCTTCACCACGTTCTTGAAAACATCGGCAGCCTTGGCATCGTTTGCCTTCATCTCACCGAGAGCAACCGACTCTTCGCTTGCGTGCTGCGATTTGAACAGATTGCGCACGCGGGTGGTTACACTGTTAACCATTTCCATGGGAGCGCTCGTTACGGTATCAACTACATCAACAGCCGACGAGACGGAATCGGTAATCTCGCCCACATCTTCGAGAATCTGATCGATACGCATAATTTCTAGGTTGGCTGCGTCAACCGTAAGGGACACCCGCTCAACAAGAGGATCCACCTTAGCGGCAACGGGCTCAAGCGATGCGGTAATACGCTCGATGGAACCCAGAGTAGGTTCAACCTGCTTTTGAATCTCGCTGACGGTTTTGCGCGTTTTACGCACAGTCATAACTAGTTCGATAACCAGCCAGACGAGCGCCGCACCGACAAGTATAAATACGACCGGCAGCGCTATGTTGACGATTTCACTGAAATCCATGATGGCCTCCTGAGCTAACGCAAGTTTTCACTATACCACGTCTATCTCGGATTCTATACAGGCCAGATCGCGTTTTCATTCTGCTTCCACAGGCGGTACCGATCGGTTACTTTGCATGCGATGAGGGGTTTTCACTGCCGGGCTTCAAGGATTCTGTACGTCCAGCATCAGCCTTAAAACCGCGCCCATCGTCGTGCGGTAAGTCACCCGGCTTTCGACCAGACGACACGCGAGGCGTTGCCTCAAAACGGTCACGTGCCGCTGCATCGGTGCGGTAGGCCTCCCAGCCACGATCACCGGGCTGATAAAACGAACCACGGGCTAAACCATCGGGTAGGTACTGCTGCTGAACCCAACCGCTGGGATAGTTGTGTGGGTACAGGTAAGAACCGTAATGTTCCGAACCAGGCCGATGACGATCACGCAGATGATCGGGAACCTTACGCACCGGGCCACGACGCACCTCCGAAAGGGCATCGAAGATACCACAGGCGGCGTTTGACTTGGGGGCCAATGCCATGTATACGGCAGCTTGTGCCAAATTCAGCTGACACTCGGGGTATCCGATAACCTCAGCCGATTTGAAAGCTGCCTCAGCTATGAGGAGCGCCTGCGGATCGGCGTTGCCGATATCCTCGGATGCCAAAATGAAAATACGGCGTGCGATGAACTTTGGGTCCTCGCCGCCATCAATCATGCGCGCAAGCCAATACAGTGCCGCATCGGGATCGCTGCCTCGCATCGACTTAATGAAAGCAGATATTACGTCATAGTGCATATCTTTGTTTTTGTCGTAAGGTAACGCACGATGCGGCGTGGCGGCCCGAACTGCGGCCTCGTCGATCTTTGCGGGCATCGTAGTCGTACCAGGCGTCATCATGCCAGCAGCAAGTTCAAGTGTCGTAAGTGCGGTGCGGCCGTCGCCTCCCGCTAAAAGCACAATAGCATCGCACGCCTTGGGTTCAAGATGATACAACCCACCCAAACCACGTTCGTCGGCAACCGCACGACTTACCAACTCCGCGATATCACCATCAGACAATGCGTGTAACTCTACAATACGAGATCGGCTGATCAGAGCCGAGTTCACTTCGAAAAAAGGATTCTCGGTCGTAGCCCCCACCAACACCAAAACTCGGTCTTCCACCGCATGGAGCAAAGCATCTTGCTGGCTACGATTAAACCGATGTATCTCATCGATGAAGAGAATAGTACGCAACCCACTCATAGACAAGCGCTTCTCAGCCGCATCGATCTCGCGACGCAAATCGGCTACTGTGCCGCCAATAGCCGACACCTCCACAAACGTAGCCTTCGTCGTTTCAGCCACAACATGTGCAAGCGAGGTTTTGCCGGTACCAGCCGGTCCGAACAGAATAACCGAACTCAAATGATCCTGCTCAATGGCGTTACGAAGCCAGCTTCCCGGCCCTACCGCTTCGTCTTGCCCAACCAGTTCATCAAGAGAACGCGGTCGCATACGCACCGCAAGCGGCGCGACCTTTGACTTGCGTTCATTCTCCATTTCGGTAAATAAAGTATCCATATTTTCTATAGTATCATACGAACGTCTGTTTGCACAATGCTTCGGTTTGTCTGCTGTATGCAAAAACCGAGGCTCGGGTCCCCCGGTTGAGACACGCCCTCTCTAACTACCGCGTCCTATTTGTCCATGACTTTTTAAATCATATAAACACCATGGGCACCTGACAGCGTTTTCGCCAGGAGAGCAGAATTGAAAATCGGGCAACAGTCTCATGTCAAGACTTTATTTACCGCTGATCACCAGTATACTTTAAGAAGGTCCTGCCCTCGAAGCCACACTTTGCGATGGACCGATGCTAATACTCGAGGGAGCTCAAGATAGCGTGTGAAATGGAGATTCGTATCTGTTGATGCGAAAGCCAGGAAGCAGGCTGCGAGCACCCACCTTTTAAGGTGGGTTCATCCTTCTGGCCGGGGGCTGGGCTTAAGATAAACCGCAGATAACTGCGGTTTTTTCCTATAACTCCCGGTTTTTCGCTTCCTTGTTAATAACCAGAACCTATGCGCAGTCACCTATCTCACTAACTAAGCGGCCGGCAAACGTAACACGAAAATAGTACCGCCACCTATGGCGCTTTCCACCTCAATGGTGCCATGGTGATACATTACGGCATGCTTAACAATGGCAAGCCCTAGGCCGGTTCCACCCGTTTCTTTCGAACGACTTTTATCCACCCGGAAAAAGCGCTCAAACACCTTCTCGCGCAAATCTTCAGGAATACCCGGGCCGGTGTCACTCACATGTACAATCACCGTATCGCGCGGCTCAAGTGTCTCCCCCTCATCACCCGAAGCGCCCTCCGATGCAGGAGAGGTCGATGGGGGCACCGGCAATGTCATCGCTTTCTCCACTTCAAAACGCACCACAACACTACCGCCCACATGGTTATAACGAATACCGTTTTCCACCAGGTTATAAATCATCTCTTCGGCAAGCGTCTCAGTCCCCGCAATAACGGCAGACGACCCTTCAACTCTCACTTCGATACCCTGATCGGCCGCAAAACTTCCCAGACGACTCGACACACGCTCAGCAACGGCACGTAAATCGATACGCGTCGATTCGTCACCAAACGCCGACTCGTCCAACCGCGACAACGTAAGCACGTCGTTAATAAGCGAGCGCATTGCCTGAGCTTCTTCGTAAATAAGACCTGCGAATTTTTGACGATCGGATGGCTGCACCATATCGTTCTTCATAAGCTCGGCGTAGCCAGATATCACTTGCAAAGGCGTCTTCATCTCGTGACTGACGTTACTGGAGAAATCGCGGCGCATGTTCTCGGCAGCAGCCAGTTCGCTATTCTGCTTTAAAAGACGACGCTGCTGTTCATCAATGCGAGTGAGCAGCGGGTCCATTTCTTCGTAAATCTCATTCTCAAGTGGATCGGCAAAGTTAAGTGCATCAATAGGTTTCATAATGCGTCGCGTAAGGATGCGAGACAGCACAAACACGAGCACCACCGCCACTATCAGCGCTACCACCACGGGTGCAGCCATACTACCCAAGAATGCCAACAACGAGTGGCGCGATTCAGATAGACGGATAATGCTTCCATCATCCAACTTTACCGCAGCATACACGGTATCGGTACCCAGTGTTTCAGAATGCCTCATAATAGCCGCCTCACCAGCGGCGTCGGCTTCACGCACCTCAGGACGATCGGCATGGTTTTCCATGGTAGCCGGATTAACCGCACTATCGTAGAGCACCGTCCCGTCGGCAGCGATAAGGGTGTAGCGAACCAAGCCCGCGAACTGTTCTTCCAATGCAGGAATATTTGCAGAACTGGGGGAAGCATTCAGGTAGATGGCGGCGTCTTGAGCACTGGCTGCAAGGGCAGCTTCGACATCGCGTTCGTATGAAAGATAATAAATAGTGGTGAGGGCTACGGCAAAAACAAGAATGACTCCCAGCGTAAACATGAGCATGCCAGAGAACAACTTGCCAGCCAAACTCCTCACGGTGAAGTGGGTCGGGCTCATGGTCGTTTGATGCAGTAGCCCACACCACGCACCGTTTGGATGCATGCATCGGCTCCCTCGCCTGCTGCGGCGAGTTTTTGACGCAGCGTCTGTACATGTACATCTACGGTACGCGTCTCGCCAACGTAGGTCATACCCCATACGGCTTCGAGCAGCTGACTACGAGAAAGCACATGACCCTCGTTCTGCATAAGCGTGCGCAGTAGATCAAACTCTTTCAACGTAAGAATAACCGGCTCTCCATCGACCGTAACGACATGAGACGAGACCGCAAGCTCAACAGAGCCACAAGAAAATTCATCCTCCGCTGCCATCGCCGGCGCAGCCGCGCGACGCAAAAGCGCGTTCACACGCGAGACAAGCTCCATCATACCAAAAGGCTTGGCAAGATAATCGTCAGCGCCAGCATCGAGGCCACTAACCGTATCAAACTCGGTACCCTTGGCGGTGAGCATCATCACGGGCAAATTTCTGGTTGCAGAATCCTCCCGCAATAGATGCAGAATTTCAAGCCCATCAATCTCGGGCAGCATGATATCAAGCAGAACCAGCTCGGGCAGGCGCTGCTTACAGGCGGCGAAGAATTCCCCCGCCGCCGCGAATCCGCTTGCCTCAAAACCCGCCTGCCGCAAGGCATAGATAGTAAGGTCGCGAATATTGGTATCGTCTTCAACGTAATAAATCATGAGTTCATTCTACCCGAATCTTCCCGCTACGTAATCGGCAGTACGAGGATCTTGCGGACTTGTAAAGATGTCGTCGGTCTCGCCCGATTCCACCATCTCACCCAGCAGAAAAAATGCCGTTTTATCAGATACACGCAAGGCTTGCAGCATATTGTGCGTAACCATAACAATGGTGTAGCGCTCCTTTAGCTGCGCTACCAGTTCTTCAATCTTCGCGGTGGAGATGGGGTCCAATGCACTGGTAGCTTCATCCATAAGCAACACCTCGGGGCGCACTGCAAGTGCACGAGCGATACACAGTCGCTGTTGCTGACCGCCGGAAAGACCTAGCGCATTTTTCTTCAACCGATCCTTCAGCTCATCCCAGATAGCTGCATCGCGCAAACTCTGCTCAACAATAGCATCCAGATCTTCGCGCTTTTTTATACCGTGAGTGCGCGGTCCGAAGGCTACGTTATCGTACACCGACATAGGAAAGGGGTTGGGCTGCTGGAACACCATGCCTACTCGGCGGCGCAAGGCATTCACCTCGACATCGCGGCGAATATCTTGTCCATCCAACGTGATGGAACCGTCGATGCGACACCCTTCAACAAGATCGTTCATACGATTCAGGCTTTTTAACAGCGTAGATTTGCCGCAACCAGAAGGACCAATAAGCGCGGTAACCTGGTTTTCGGGAAACTCGAGATTAATATTCTTAAGCGCTTTGAAATCTTTATAGTACAGATCAAGGTCGCTCACACCCATCTTAACCGCAGCAGGTGCGAGGCCTTCGTTTGTACTGCGATTCGCGCGCACACTCACGTTGGGCTGGTAATGAGGGCGCGTCAACGTAGAAGCAGTGCCAGCTGTCATAGCAGAAGCCATCGACGCCGCAGCTGTACCACCCATCGACGACGCCGTTGTAGCTGGTATCGTATGCGCTTTTGCACGCTTCTTTCCCATCAACGCGTTAATCATGTTGTTTTCCTTTGCTCATCTTACGTGCAGCGAACGTGGCCATCAGGTTCAACAGAACCACCATCACCAGCAGCACTACTGCCGTCGCATACGTCTCATTCACATGCAAACCCTCACTAGACAATACATACATGTGCACTGCCAAAGTGCGGGTAGAATCGAATACCGCGCTCAAGCCTTCCGCAAAGTTCGGGATCTGAGCAATGGATCCTGCCGTAAAAATAAGGGCTGCCACCTCGCCCACCACGCGACCAAGACCCAAGATGATGCCGCCCAAAATACCAGGGATTGCCGTGGGCAACACACAGCGAAACACCGTACGCAAGCGTCCGGCACCCAAACCGAAACCACCTTCACGGTAAGCATCGGGCACGGCAATAAGCGCCTCTTCACTCGTGCGCATAATTACCGGCAAAATCATGATAGCCAAGGTACATGCGCCCGCCAAAAGCGAAAGATTCCAGTGCAGTGCTGTTACAAAGAACAGCATGCCAAACAGGCCATAGATAATGGAAGGAATACCTTGCAATGTCTCGGTAGTAGTGCGAACCAACTGCACGAATCTACTACCCCGCGGAGCATATTCCACCAAATAGATAGCTGAACCAACCCCAAGGGGCACTGCCATAAGAAGCGAAAGTGCCGCCATAAGGAGCGTATTGATAAGCGCTGGCATAAGCGATACGTTTTCAGAAGTGTACTCCCAGGCAAAAAGACTGGGGGTGATATAGGGCACACCTTTCACCACAATATAGCCCACAATAAAAACGAGCACGGCAGTAGTAACGAGCGCGCCAAGATACACCAAGATGCGCAGAAGAGCCGACGTTATCCGACGAGAACGCACGCTACGCGCTTCGGCCGCGCGGTACATACCAGCAAAACGGTCGCCACCATCAAAGCCACCACCCCCTGTGTCGCCCGAACCCAGAGGGGCATTGCCTCCCTGTCGAGGAGCCTTACGGAGGGACACTTCGCTGCCTCCCTGGCCGCTAGCGGGCGGTACACCGTTGGGGCCATCTGTCGCGTATTCTGCAGCTGCCGACAGCTGCACCGTGGTAGCAGCCCATGGCGCAAGCTTCCGGGGCAGAAAAAACTTAGGCGTCATTTCACCTCACCCCGTTTTTTAATAAGGTTAAAGAGCATTGTAATAAACAAGATGAACACGAATAGCACAACGCCAGTGGCTACGAGAGCTCCACGATGGAGATCGGCCGCGTATCCCATTTCCAGCACAATATTCGCCGTCATGGTGCGTACGCCACCAAAGATACTTTCCGGAATGACTGGCTGGTTACCAGCAACCATAATAACAGCCATGGTCTCGCCGATAGCACGCCCTACACCCAACACAATGCCAGCCATAATGCCAGAAGTTGCAGCAGGCACCAGCACCTTAAAAACCGCGCGTTCATGATCGGCACCTAGCGCCAGCGCCCCTTCGTAATACTTCTTGGGTACTGCATCGAGCGCGCTTTGCGCTACGGTAATAATGGTAGGCAGAATCATAATGCCTAACAGGATGGCAGCGGCCAACAGTGACAGCCCATTACCCGGCGCGTTTGTACGAATAAATGGCACAATCATAACCAAACCGAAAAAGCCGTATACGACCGACGGAATACCCGCCAGCAACTCTACACCTGGCTTAAGAAAGCGCGCCACCCGCCCACGAGCGAATCGAGAAAGGTAGATGGCACACAGCAACCCCACCGGCACGCCCAGCACAATAGCACCCGCTGTAACATAGATACTGCCTACGATCATGGGGAAGATGCCATACAGATCGTTACCTGGCTTCCAGGTAGTTCCAAACAGGAAGTCTGGCAAGCCAATCTGAGCAATAGCCGGCAGGCCGTTCGCGAAAAGGAAGACGCAGATAAGCGCCACCGCGAGGATCGAGATCCCCGCGGAGGCGATAAAAAATACCCGCGCAACGCCTTCCTTGATATGAAACTTCGTCATGGAAGTTCTCTGCTATCCGGGAAGACCTCGCTTACGCGAGAGCGTCTTCCCATGTCGTAACGGTTCCGGTGTAAATGGCCTTCACCTGATCGCTGGTGATATCGCTAAAGGAAGCAGCCTTGTTTACGATAACCGCAATGCCGTCCTGAGCGATAACCTTAGGGCTCACACCTGCAGCGGTCTCTGAGTCTTTCAGCTCACGGGAGGCCATGCCAATATCGCAGGTGCCTGCCGTAGCCATGTTCACACCAGTAGTAGAGTCGGACTGTTGCACCTCAATGGTTACGCCGCTATTTAGCGCCTTGTAGGCTTCAGCCAACTTCTCCATAACCGGGCTTACCGAGGAGGAGCCAGCGACTACAACTTTGCCGCTTTTACCAGAGGGAGTATACGGCTTAGCATCGTCCGCAACGGCGATATAGCCATTCTGCTCAACAACTTTTTGGCCCTCGGCGCTCATAATGAAGCTGATGAAATCTTGAGCCGTATCGGAAAGACCATCCTTTGTTACGATATTGAAAGGACGGGAAATCTTATAAGCGCCGCTCTTTACGTTGGCAGCAGTCGGCTCGGCACCATCCACCTGAAGAGCCTTCACCGTGTCATTCAAAGAACCTAAAGAGATATAGCCAATACCGTTCGGATCACCCGCCACCGACGTCATCATAACGGACGTAGAGTTTGTAATGGAAGCAGAAGTGGTAGTCATGTCCACCTTCTTATCGCCCTGCTTCTCTTCAATGCCAAACAACTCAATGAATGCACCGCGTGTGCCAGAACCGTCCTCGCGCGAATAAACTGAGACGTCACCCGACGGAGTTGCAGACGATTCGCCGTTGTTCGATCCAGAAGCGGCCTTGTCGTCGCCGCCCGCACATCCTGCGAGACCGAACAGGCCGAGTGCAAGCACGGCGCCCATCGCAATCATCACCAAACGCTTCTTCATGTTCTTCCTTTCACTGGCGTTCCGAGAACGCTAATTTTTTGTTTTTCGCACACCGCACGATTACTTATCGTACGGTGCGAAGAATATGATGGGCAATAACCATCAAAACCCGGTAGGATAGAGGTCAAATCTTGGTAAAGCCTGGGATACACCTCACCCACAAACTTCTAACTAACTGTTAAAAATCGAGGTGAACGCTAAATTACTGATGTAGCGCAAAGTGGCAGCAAAAATTGAATAAGACTTTGTCTTCGTACAGTTTTATTCGCACGATGCATAAGGGGGCGCTACAATAAGGATGACGAGACTATTGGGGGTCTGTAAAGAAGGGGGTAGGTTCAATGAAGTTATCCGCACGCAATACGCTCAAGGGCACTATAACGGCCATACATCCGGGCGCGGTGAATGCCATCGTAATCTTGGAATTAGAAGGCGGCCAACTTATTACATCGACTATTTCTATGGGATCACTTAAAGAACTAAAGCTAGAGGTAGGGAAAGAAGCATACGCCATCGTCAAGGCATCATCGGTCATTATCGGCGTGGACAACTAAACCAAGGCAATCAAGAGGGGGCGGGTGCGCTGCGCAGGCCTGTCGTGCCTGCACACCCGCCTCAAGCAACATTA
Organism: Gordonibacter sp.; assembly: GCA_034932485.1. Taxonomy (GTDB): domain Bacteria; phylum Actinomycetota; class Coriobacteriia; order Coriobacteriales; family Eggerthellaceae; genus Gordonibacter. Next base: position 15,926 of record JAYFOQ010000040.1, on the reverse strand, counting down.
TCTCTTGAGAATATTGAGAATTTCGGGTCTCGTTTCGAATAAGTCGAACAAACAGTCAACCACGTCGGGATCGAACTGATTGCCCGCACCCTCACGCAACTGATTGGTTGCGTCTTCGAACGAAAGATGAGATCGATATTGCCGATCAGAGGTCATGGCATCTAAAGCATCGGTAACAGCAATGATGCGAGCACTGAGTTCTATCTCTTCTCCCGCAATACCATCAGGGTAGCCTCTTCCATCATAACGTTCATGATGATGCCTTATTACCGGCACGATACTCTCAAACATTGACACCGCCGACAAAATCATGGCTCCCTTCATGGGATGACGCTTAATCTCCTCATACTCAGCATCGTCAAGCGAATCCGTTTTGAGAAGAATGTCGTCAGCCGTGCCAATCTTGCCAATATCGTGAAATAATCCTGCTACGCGCAACTCTTCAAGTTCGGTCTCATCAAAATTGTAAGCTCGACCAATTTCCACTGCTAACGAAGCCACACGATCGGAATGTCTTCGCGTATATTCATCTTTGGCATCGACAGCCAAACGCAAAACCTCAACAGTATCCATGTATCGTTGTTTTAACTGCGCATAAGTCTCGTGTAGCTCTTCGTTTTTTATGTTCACCAGCGAGTGTAAAAAGGCGTTACTAATAGACGATGCGGCCTGATGAGCGTATATCTCAAGCAGCTTAATGCCATATTCACTTGATACGTTACGGGCATAAATTACTCCAAGCGAACGCTTCTGCTCGTCGCACAAAGGAAGCACGACACCTTCGGGCGCATACACCAACGAACAGTCGGTACGAGCGCGACCTACCGCCTCCATAAGTTCATGATCGAGAAGGTTGGTAAACGAATCGACCGAACCTCTATAAGCACCAATGCCACAAAAAATACTCTTGCGCTCCCCCGAACCGCCCTGAGTAGAAACCGACGGATCGAAAGATTCGGGCAGTTCATCAATAAGGACAAAAGCATCTTCGCCTTTTACGAGAGGAAGAATTTGCTGAAGTATCTCCTCTAGAATATTGCCAATCGGTTGTAATTGATAGATTTTCGGAACAGCCCCCAAAATGCTGTTGAGACCTTCCTGGAATTGCTTGATAGTGCGCATCTGACTGATAGATTTAATGCCCGACTCCACCAGAAGTTGCAATTGGTCGGTTCGGTCACTTTTTTCACAGTACGCCTGAATAGCGAGCGACTTAAGCGTACTCACCGGCGGCGCAAGTTCTTTATGCCCGGTAAGCAGCAGAATATAAAGCTCGTAATCGGTTTTACGAATGTGCTCGACTACTTCATCACCATGAATGGGCTGCATGAAATAATCGAGAATAAGCAAGTCATAGTGTTCGTGCTCAAGTTCTTCGAGTGCTTCCAATGGGTCGGTGAAACCTTTACACCAGTATCCGCTCCGATTAACCATGGCAACAACGGCATCGATGATGCCTTCTTCGTCATCGACGACCATAACCTTATATTCAGGGGAAATCTCCTGGCTACGTCGCTTACGCATACGAAGTTAACCTCACTTCCCTGTCAACGGAATTTGGATAAAGAACGAAGTACCCGATCCCTGCTGCGTTTCAAACCACATCTTGCCACGGAACATACCTTTAACCGTGCTGTAAGACATATAAAGCCCCAACCCCGTTCCATACTTTCCCTTTGTTGTGGTCATCTCTTTAAAGAGGAGTCTTTGAACGTCGGGGGCAATCCCCCCACCCTCATCGGTAACCGAAAACCTTACCGCATCCTCGACCAACTCTACTTTTAATCTGATTATTCCACCGCGCTCATTATACGCATGTATGGCATTGTCTATCACATTATCGAGCACTTGAACAAGACTGTTTATATCCCCGAAAATAACCTGTTCCGGATTGAGGCATACTTCGGTCTTTAGGGTACAGCTACCTTTTACCAACGGATGTTGCATCAGTATCTGGGTACGTTTTAACACCTCTTCCACCGTGAAGGGATGAGACGACTTTTCACTAAGCTGAGTCGCCTGCCCTTTTACCGTCGAAATAATATCGGACATATAGGATAGCTGGTGTTTCATCTTAACCAGCCATTCATCCATATCACCCGCAATCTCACGATGATCTTCTTTTTCAACCTCGTTATCACCAATAGAATCGCGATATTCGGATACCAAATACTGCACCTGGTCGATGCCACCCGAAATAGCAAGGATTGGGCTTTTGAGATTGTGAGCAATACCGCCTATCATCTGGCCAAGTGATGCCAAACGCTCGCGCTCAAGCATAATATCTTGATTTTCGCGCAGGGTCTGCATATCAATCACATGCTGGGTGACGTCTTTGAAGAGTAATACCATTGCCGGATATGACGAGTTCTCTAAAAGTGGCGTGTACTCCACCGTATAAAATAATGTTCTCGTATCCGACGAAACGGCCAAATCGGCCGTCTGCAAACGGCCGGACTCAAATGCACGAGCAATATTTAAACGAATCGAGGAAATTTGCCCCGCCGTCAAACCCATGCCAACCAGCATTTGATCAAGCTTTGTTTTCTTTGGCGCATTTGATGGGTCGTAAAAATTGCGTGTAAACGACTCGTTGCAATCTAGCATGCGCAGTTCACGATCGATAACCACAAAGCAGTCGGAAATACGGTTGATGACCGTTCGTGTTGCAATAGGAACTACTTTAAGAAAGCTAAACCGAAACATTGACACAATGTAGAGCAGCACCGTGATAGTAAACGCAATGGGAGTGGTGTACACATAAAACCCTGGTATATGCAAGGTGTAACAGATGTTGGCAACCGTTGGAATAAGCGCGGCAACAAAATTCAACAACGCTTGCAACGAAAGAACTCCTGACGATTTGACGGCTGTGTAGCAGAGAAGCGCCATGCCAGCAAACAAACAGGTATAGGAATACAGGGCATATACTATAAAGTACGGTCCCTGCAAATATCCTACGCCAGGCGTATATGAAAGATAAAACAAATGATGATAATCATTGGTAAAAATAATAAGCATCGTAATGAGAGGAGGAACGAACAACAACCCATAAGCTTTCGAAAATCCTTTGAAGTTTTTCTGATAAGCCAAACCCAGCAGCAGCAAGGTTACCGGAACGAATGCCGCTCCGAAGTAGGCAAAGTTATCAACGAAAACAGTAAGAGGCGGGTCATCTGCAACATAGTTGCCAATAAGCACCGCCGTGTTCCACACAATGAGTTCAACAATAATAGTAATAAACAGGTAGTGAAGTGCCTTTTTTTCCTTGGTAAAGAAGACATAACACAGCATGGCAACAAGAACTATCAGAACAATAGTAAGCACGATTGCGGTAGCGGCCTCCATGTTAGTCTCCTTTCCGCGTTGACATAGAAGCTTCTATGGCTGCTTGTATCTGAGCAAAGTAAGAAGAAAAATAGGTCTCATCGGTTTTTGGCCACGAGAAGTCAAGCTGTCGCAAAACTTCGGTAGTAATATCTGACGATACTTCAGTTGGCTGCCCTACAGGCTGCTCCGCAATATCACGGACAATCCCAAACAAACGACCGAACTCATTTTTTAATCCTTCGGCGGCGCTTCGTACAAAGACCTCATTAGCAACCGGCCGAACAGAACAGCCACAAGCTCCCAAAAAATCGGCTAAATCATGTGCACCAAAACGACTATGGTGACATACATGCAAGACACAAGGGGACTCATGCATTGTTAAAAGCACAATAGCACGAGCGCACGCATCCACCGGCGTCATCTCGAACTGCTCGGTCAATCCAGTCGGATAGCAGCCCAACCGGGAGAATGCCGCAAGACGCATAGCAAAAGCATTGCGGTAAACATCGCGTTGAAAGACGCCATCACGAGCGCGACCCGTAAGATTGCCTACCCGCAAAATACGACCGGATGTCCCTTTGGCAAACGCATCAAGCACCAAACGTTCAGCCAAATATTTACTGCGAGCATATTCGTTGAAGGCCACATTTTGACCTACGTCAAACGATCGCTCGTCGAACAAGGTTCCATCCAACCCCGCAACACTCACCGTAGACACGTGCATGAAAGGAGCCTCTAGCATAATTGCTAGATCAAGCACATGACGCGTTCCCTCGACATTAATACGCTCATAGTCGGCGCGCCAACCCACATGCTCGGTAATTGCCGCGCAGTGAAACACTGCGTCAATATGCGACAAAGAGGCTGCCAATTCGCGCAAATCACAGGAAGCATCCCCCCGAATAGCACGCACCGAGGCTGCTGGATTCAGCCCGTAGCTAGCAAGCGCATGGTCGAGTCGAAGCTGAACCTCGGCATCGTCTGCGGCACGCACCAAACAAAATATTTCGCGCGCGCCCGCTTTGGCCAATTCGGCAACCAGATGTGCTCCTAAAAATCCGGTTGCCCCCGTTACCAAAACTCGCTCGATCGAAGTAGCTGAAGTAGTAGTTTCCAAAACAGCCCGAGTTACATCATCGCAACGCTCAGGAACAGATGACAAGCTTCCTTCCCCTCCTTCGGGCACGCCCTGACCCCTTCCCCCCGATCGTTGCACTTCTTCCCCGTTTTCGTGCGCTTCTTCATCAACCCTGCCTACCAAAGCAAACAGATCACCCAACGTTGGGGCGTCATAGAAAGCTTGGGTACGCAACGTCCATCCGTGACGCAAAAGCTGCGCTTGAATAGAGATAACCGCCAAAGAATCGCCACCCAAATCGAAAACATTATCGTCAAGACCAACGGGACGCACACCGAGAACTCGCTCTACCGTACGAACAAAACGACGCTCATCGGCCGTCATACGACGTTTAGCAGACAATCCTGAAGATGATTCAGACGATTCTTGATGGGTATTTGTGCGCACTTCTTTCGGATCAGGTAACCGCCCACGATCAATTTTCCCGTTCGCTGTCATGGGTAGGGCATCGAGACGAACAAAACGGGCTGGTACCATGTACGATGGCAGTTGAGCCAAAAGTTCCGAGCGCACATGAGCGACATCGAAGGCATCTGAAGCCGTGCAATAGGCAACAAGCTGCGTACGTTCGCCTTCACTACGCATGACAACCGCAGCCTCAACAACGGAGTCACAGTTGCACAAGCAGGCTTCTATCTCGCCGGGCTCAATCCGCAAGCCGTGCAGTTTTACCTGATGGTCAACGCGTCCAGCAATAAATAACTCGCCTTCTTCGTCGAATCGGCAAAGGTCACCCGACCGGTACATAACCGATCCCTCACAAAAGGGGTCAGGCAAAAATCGCGACGCATTCAAATCGTCTCTCCCCAGATACCCAGGAGACACACCCACACCACTGATATATGCTTCGGCATACGTTCCCAGTGGAACAGGGCGTAAGGCATCATCAAGCACATAAACGCGCGTATTTGCCAGAGGTTTACCAATGCTCACATGATCGGATGCGCACAAATCTTGAAACGACGTGTATACCGTTACCTCAGTGGGTCCATAACCGTTTTTGATACGAGCGTGAGGCATACACCGCTTACAAGCCCGAACGAGAGGAAGCGATGGCTTCTCTCCCGCCATAACCACCGTAGTAAGCCTTGTGGCCGCCGATGCAAAAGCTTCGTCACCAATCATAATCTGCATGCGAGAAGGCGTCGTCTGAAGGAAATCGACGCGCTCGCGACTAATAAGGCGCGCCAACAAATGAGGTTGACGGAGTTCTTCTTCATCGGCCAGCACGCATCGACACCCATACGTAAGAGGAACCAAAGCGTCGGCCACGAAAATATCAAACGATATGGTGGTAACCGAAACTGCCGTCCAAGACGGATCATAACCAACACAGGACGCCAAAGCATCTCGAAGATTAGCAACTCCTCTACGAGTTAGCAGGCTGCCTTTCGGCGTTCCTGTCGATCCACTGGTATAGATAACATAAGCAGGATCGTCCAGAGTAGCAACACTACAGGTACGCAAACGACGCGCACGCAGATCGGCAGCTCCCGACGACGAATACGAAGCCAGTAGTTCTTCAACAATCAGGACCTTTACCCCTTCGAAGGCTGCCGCATCGGCATCAAAAGAAAAGTGATCCACTAGTGCAAGGCCAACCGAACTATCAGAAAGCATGAGCGCCTTGCGTTCCGCCGGGTAAGAAGGATCGATGGGCACATATGCCGCGCCCGCTTTTATAACACCAAACAACGCAGGCAATAGTGCTTTGCTGCGGCTCATTACCACAGCCACCAGCGAACCCGGTCCTATTCCTGCCTCGCCTAGCGCGCAGGCAAGAGCATCGGCTTGGCGGTCGAGCTCAGAGAACGTCAGACGCCCATCTGTTGCCACAACAGCCTCATCACACGGTCGCTCATCGGCAAATCGCTCGATCCACCTTGAAAGTGGTTGTTCGTGATACGCAAGTGTTTCACCCGCAAACCCGCCCGTAACCAATGCTCGCTCTTCGTCGGGCAAAACATTAGTTTGATCTACGGGCTCGTCAGGATATTCAAACAAACTCTCAACGGTATGAACAAAACGCGCAAGCAAACGCCGAGCACGCTGGGCAGAAAATAAACCCTTGTCGTATTCCAAGCGGCATGCTAATCCTGCCGAGGTTTCATACACAAACAGAGTCACATCAAGCTTTGCTGTTTCCGTATCCACAAATTGCGGAGAAGCCGTAACAGAACCGAGCGTCAGATTGGCCTCATTTCGCCCGAATACCAGCATGACGTCAAACAAAGGATTACGTCCCCGCTGCCGATCAGCACCCACATCAGCAACAATGCGCTCGAAAGGATAGTCTTGGTGAGACACTGCCTCACCAAGAGTGTGGTTGATAGCGTTAAAACACGTGCGTACTGTCTGGCCATCGGAAAACGAACACTTAATGGGAAGGGTATTAATAAATGCACCCGCTGCATGCTGCAATGCTACCTGCGTTCTTCCCGCCACAGGCGTGCCAACTACCAGCTCATCTTGCAACGACATACGCGACAGCACTAATCCGAACGCAGTCATGAGACCGCCCGCTACGGTTGCTTTTTCAGCATGAACAAGCGCATGAAACGACCGTAGCTTTTCTTGCGGGATACACGTCTCACATACAGCTCCCTTTCGCTGACCTGTGCGGGGGTAATCGGTAGGAAGGGTAAGCACGGGAACGCCTGCTTTTAGCTGTTCACACCAATAATCTTTATGGTAATCTAGCGCTCCTGCATCGAGACGATCCTGCAACCAGACAGCGCAATCTTTATAGTCAACCTCAAGAGGCGGGAGACTATCGCCACGATACAGTGCCGCAAAATCATCCAGCACCACCTGAAGGCCAGCCTGATCACATACAGCATGATGGAAATCGAACAAAAGAGCATGCCGCTTGGGTGTACGCAGAGACACCAAGCGCATGAGCGGAGCCTCCGAAACAGCGAAGGGACGCACCTGTCGTCGCGCGCACGGCACAATGCGAGCATCGGAGCAGGCAACCGATTCGAAAGGCAGTTTTACTACTCGGTGAGGCTGCTGTACCACCAACCCATTACGCACGTGCAGAGACGTACGCAACACCGCATGCCGGTCAATGAGTGCTCGAAGAGCTTGCTCAAGGGCATCTTCATCTAAATATTCCTCAAACACATAGAGTGCCGGTACGTTGTAGGCAACCGAATCGGAATCTTCATGAGAAGCCAACAGCATACGCTGCTGGGTTGAAGTAGCTGGGTAGTACCGCCGTGCGGCGGCAGGTCGTACCGGTTTACAATACCCCGCTTCGGCACGATCAATAAGTTCTGCACACGCTGCAAGCGTAGGATTACGATACACATCTGGCAAATCAATGTGCACGTCGAAAACATCCGACACTTCGGCAATCATGCGCACGATAGACAGCGAGTCGCCCCCAATCTCGAAAAAATGGTCGTCACAGCAAACCGCGGGCAGTCCCAATAAACGAGCCCATACACACGCAAGCTCTCGTTGCGTATCGGTTTCAAACGAGCAATCCTCAGCCACTTCTTGCTGTGGCGCAGGAAGTTGACGCACGTCAAGTTTTTCATTAGCGCTAAGCGGCAACTCATCAAGCTCTACAAATGCAGTAGGAACCATGTAGAAGGGCAGCACCTTAGCCAGTTGCATTCTCATAACAGCAGGTGAAGGTACTTGCTCGCCCACCACGTAAGCGCACAGTCGTTTACTTGAGTCGTCTTGTTTATGAGCCACCACCGCTGCGCAGCGAATTCCCTCTATCTGAAGTAACCTATTCTGAATCTCTCCCAATTCCACACGGTACCCGCGTATTTTTACCTGGTTATCAATGCGACCGAGAAAATGAATCTCGCCCCGAGGATACCATCTTCCCAGATCACCGGTGCGATACAACCTCTCCCCCTCAATGAAGGGAGAGAGAATGAACCGCTCGGAAGTTAGCTCGTCGCGGGCAACATAGCCGCGACTCACACCAGCTCCCCCCACATAAAGTTCGCCGGGAACACCAATGGGAACAGGATTGAGATGCGGGTCGAGAATATATACTCTCACGCCATTCATGGGACGCCCAATATTTACCTCGTCCCTATCGGTTACCTCACAGCATGTGGCAGCAATAGTCACCTCAGTCGGACCATAAAAGTTGGTGACATGCGATGCAGTTACTTGCTGAATGCGGCGCAGCAACTCTGAGGGAAGAACATCGGCGCCAAGGCCAATTTCCCGAAAACCCCGCAGCACATGCGCCCCACTCTGCGCTGAGAGAATCATCTCCATTCTGCCCGGTGTGACCATCATAAGATCCACGTGTTCCTGCTCAATAAGTGCACATAGCTCATCGGGATAGTCGGCCTGACGATCGTCGGCAACCACCAGCGTACGACCCGAAAAAAGACCGACAGCTGCTTCCATAATGTTAATGTCGAAAGACAGCGGACCAACGCACAGCATAGATCCCCCCGGGGTGCGACCCCAAGTCTTTCTCATTGACAAAACAAAATGGGCAATCTGAGCATGCTCGACAACTACACCCTTCGGCACTCCCGTAGACCCGGAAGTATAGATGAGATAGGCGGCTTGACCAGGGTCGGGGAAGCGGGGCACAACCTTCAGTCCCGCCGAATCCGTGTCGCCTATCGCGTATTCACGGCATTGCTTAGCACAGAGTACCACCACCGATACTGACGAGGGATACGAGCCCCGCCATCCACGTAGTTCGTCTTTTCCCGCCAATGCAAACCGCGCGCCCGATTCTTTCAGCATATAGCTTACGCGTTCTTCAGGAAGCGCCTGATCTAAAGGCATAAACGCTGCGCCAGCTTTCAAAATACCCAGCATTGCAGCATAGTACGAATCGCATCGCGGCAAAGCAAGCGCTACCACATCGCCCGGCACTACTCCGGCGTTTTCCAATAAAGCACTTATGCTATCGGAAGCTCGATCCAGCTGCACCGCCGTCCAAGTTGCCCCACGATAAGCCAATGCTGTCCCCTCAGGATTCTCGGCCACTCGCTGCTTCCACAAACTGACAAGGTCGGTACGGCCAAACCCATCTTCGGTGTTATTGAAATGACGCAGCACCTTATCGCGTTCATCCGAAGAAACCATATCAAGTTCGAACAACCTTTTATGTGGATTCTCCACCGCATCGGCAACGATATTGCACAGGTGTTCGTGAATGAAATCGACTTCTTTTGCAGCGAACAAGGGTGATAAGTAATCGTAGTCAAGGACAAACCGACCATTGTTCTCGCGATCGTTCCAATGAATGTTAAGCGACGAGGCCTGATGGCCGCTAAAATGCCAACGTCCTTCATAGGTAAACTGGCGTTTAGCTGTTTCGAATGCCCCTACCTGGTAGGACAAAGAAAGATCGTAGAGTTGATCGATATCAGAGCGGGTTTCGCGAATCTTTTCTATAAGAATATCATACGGATATCGCTGATGTTTGAGCACCGAAAACCATTCGTTTGAAACAGCCTCAGCAAAATCAAGAAAGGTCCGCTCGTTGTCGACCGCCACCCGCACGGGCACTGTGCTTACATACATCCCAAAGCGTTCACTCGACCCTGCAAACGTTCGATTTGATACCGGTGCGCTAATAACAAGATCGTCTTTACCCAGCACACGGTTCAGATAAACAGAAAAACTTGACAGCAACAAGGCAAACACCGACACGCGTCGCTGCTCACAGAACTGCCTCACCGCAGCCGAAAGATCAGCCGAGAGTACACATGCCTTGCGCTTCGCCTTCGTACCAAAATAATCGGACGTGCGCGGCTTTAGCAGTGTGGGGTCGGCAAAGTCAGAAAAACGCTTGAGCCAGTACGCTTCATCGTAGGCGCAACGCTTCGATTCCGTATAGCGTCGCTCTTCTTCCACGTAATCTAAATACGAAGTTACGGGCCGACAAACAGGATCTTCACCACAAAGCAATCGATCATAATTATCCATCACGCCATTTGCAAACACAACAAACGAAACGCCATCCGATATGATGTGGTGCATTTTGGCATACAGATAGCCTTCATTAGATGCCGTTTTCGCCAGCGCAAAGTAATAGAGCGGACTATCAATCAAAGGCATGGGTGCTTGAGTTTGACGAATATCCCACTCGTAAAGACCCTTCAGGCCCGTTACGCTAAAATCGAGCCTGTCTATATGTATGGGGGCATAGGGTGCAACGTACTGAGCAGGCTGTCCCTCATTCAAACAGATACGCAGCCGTAAAGACTCGTTTGCTTCCAGAAACAGCTGAACAGCACGATCGAGAAGATCAAAATCAAGCGTCCCATGAATTTTTAGAGTACCTGCATTATTCCACATGCTAGTTCCCGGGTGCGATTGCTCAACACACCAAATACGACTTTGTGGATGCGTCAGTGCGTACTGTTCTATTTCGGAAGACGCTTCCCCTTGATTATCCATCAGTCTATCCTCACTTTTTCCCTCTGGGCTTCACGCTATGCTCAGATTTCTCTATTGCCGCTGTCTGCTTACTCGCCAGAAGCGCACAACTTTTCAAGTGGAACATTTTGAACTGCTATCGACTCCGAGCGCCCCTCTGGCAAAGTTGCACACACCCAAGCCGAATAGCCCTCCGGGACACAAACCGGACGAGACGAAACTCCCGCTGGCAATACAAGATCGTCTCTTCCCAAACCAGAAATTCCAACACCCCACCATTTAAGTTCACTTTCACGACGCGCCCAGCAATCGCAAAATAAAGCTGTCTGATTTGGAGATGCCATCCACGCAGCAAACATTGCGGGATCCATAATCTTACGCGCGACGCGCTGATCGGCTGCACGATGCTCCTGGATATCCACGCCAAGAGGGGCACGATCGACACCTACCAAAACGAGCGATCCCGAATGACTAATATTGAACGCTATCTCACCATACGCACCTCGCAATAAAGGCTTACCTTGGTTGCCTTCGAAGCGATCGGCCACCCGTGGCGTTATGCCATACGACTCGCGCAAAGCCCACGCAAGCAATACCTCCGAAAGGACCATACCCATGCGTTGCTGCTTCACGCGGCATCGCTCGATACGCTGACGTTTTTCTTGGGGTAGGTAAGGCGCTGCCACGCGAACAAGTTCATGTTCGCATGCCGATGAAATGGATGCTAAATAAAGATTCACAGCATGCGTATTCTAAGCTTCAGAAGCTTCGAGATACTGCACGATATCTTGAACCGTCATAAACTGGCGAATATCCTTCTCCGGAATATCCATGTCAAACTCCATCTCGAAGGCGCACACCAGCTCAACTAGCTCGAGCGAATTAATCCCCAAATCGCTGAGTACATCGGTCTCGGGCGTTATAACAAGGTCGTCTTGCTGAACATAATCTCTGATTATTGTACTAACCCGATCAAACATGAATCATTCCCTCCGTTTTTCCCACCAGTAAAAATCGCTTGATCTTTCGCGTCGTCGTCTTTTCAAATGGTTCAGCATGTTGTTCAAATGCCGCGATACGCTTATAGTATGGCTGCTCTTTGTTTATAGCCCTAATATCAGCCTGCACTTGTTTAAGAGCTTCATCTCTTGCCATCGACGAAGCGGCATCTAAACCGAGAGCCGCAAAATCGGGATAGATGTGAGCTACGAGGTATTCTGAACCGTTTCCCTTTTCCGGGCCACCAATTACCACCGCCTCCGCTATCGACGCACATGAAGTCAAGGCATGCTCTAACTCTTGAGGCATAATATTCTTGCCATTACTCAGCACGATAACATCTTTACAGCGACCAGTAATATACAGAAACCCCTCGTCGTCAAGGTAACCCAGATCGCCTGTAGGAAACCATCCCTCCACCAATACATCGACAGACTCATCCAAGTAACCACTCATGACGGAGGCACCCTTGACCCATATTTGTCCCGCCTCATCGAACTTCACCTGAGCACAGGAAACAACCCGCCCAATTGAATTGTCTTTGTACTCGTTATTGCGATTCACTGAAACAATGGGAGAACACTCGGACACACCATAGCCCTGAATAAGGTTAATGCCTAGTGAACGATAAAACGGCGCATACGAAGCGTCAATCGAAGCTCCACCCGAGATAATAAGTTTTAAACAACCTCCAAAAGCAGCCCTTGGTTCCGAGAGCAGTGTCGAAGAGACGTCGATGCCAACCCGTTGGAGCATCGAGCTGAGTTTACAGGCAACGGCAAAAGGTCTCTCCCGCCCACCCTCTTTCACTGCACGCAGTATCTTGGCACGAAATGTTTCAACATACAGGGGAACCAGACATAAAATGGTAGGCTTGCATACTTCAAGGCACGTTGGCAGCATTTTCAAACCAGAACAAAAGCCCACGGTACACCCAAAGTATATTGGACAAAAAATACCAGCCATATCTTCATAAGCATGATGCAGAGGAAGTACGGAAACAAGAGTATCTTCGGGCCGGAAAAGCACCAACTCACACGCCGCTTTAATATTGGAGGCAAAGTTGCTATGGCTCAGCAACACACCCTTGCTCACACCCGTGGTTCCCGAGGTGAACAAGATCGAACAAATTGCTTGAGCATCAAGTTCAACGAGTTCATAGCGGTTGCGTCCTTGCGCAATTTCTTCCTTACCAAACGACAGCAAATCGCCCCCGAGAGTATCGGTCGAAAAACAACCCATATTCAAAAGATCGACGCGACCACCAAAGCGGTTATGTGCGCAATCAACTGCAAGTTGTGCCTCAGCGGCATACGCCGCCGTATGGCAAAAAGCATCTATGTTGGCGCGCTGCATCTGATCGACGATTTCTTCGCAAGAAAGCTCTTTGTCGAAAGGGACTACCGTTATACCGCTATTAACAATAGCAAAGTAGGCTAGCACCCAAGCATATGAATTTTCCCCCATAAGGGCGAGGCGTTTCCCTGCGTATCCACGCGCAAGCAGAGCAGTTCCCAAGGCACGCACATCATCAAGAAAGCACGCATAACTCACGTCTCGACGTTCGCCCTTGCGTGATACCTCAGTAAAAACGGCTTTGCCTGAAAAGAGTCGTGAACTACGTTCAAGCAAGCTACGTAAATCCGGGAGTGCCTCGATTTCGTTGAGTGGATTTTGCCTCATAAGAGAAATCACAACCGTTCTGCCGTCGTATCGCCTGATCAGGAAATTAAGATTCGAAGCAACCTCTATACACGAGCACTCTTTTGCCCCCGCTCAACAGGGAATTATACTTAGGTGGCAACATTTTAGCAGTTTTGAAAATTTAGCGAGCACTGCGTTGTTTACAGAATTCGTAAGCGGTTAAACAGTCTGCACAAAACAACCCTTCCGGCAAGCAACACCAGAAGGGTCATTTTTACAAAATCGATTATAAAACTTGTTATACCCTCGTTTTAAGCGAACCAAGAATGATAGCAAGTTCTTCGGGACTCTCGAAGGATTTCTCTTCTTTCGTATCAACGATCACAACCGTGCCCCTCCAGATATCTTGTCCTAGAGAAGTTGCGCCCTCGCCCACTGGATTTTGCTGCATTGAAGAAGACTGCGCCTCTTCATTAGGCTTCTCTTTCTTAAACTCATTAGTGCGAACAAAATACTTTACCTCAAATACCTCTTTATCCGGAAAATCGGCCCGCGTAAAATCGTATGACAGATTTTCTAGAATGGAAGCAAGAGCCTCCTGTATAGGCAAACCTTCAACGAAGCTCATAAGACCTTTTTCGCTATTGAAGGTTGCACCCCTCCCAATATATACCGTACGGATACGCCGACGACGAATTTGCTCCATCCTTGCGATGATTACGACCGCCACTATGATAACTATCCACCAGATAATAGACAGCACCAGATCGAGGGGTTCGTCAACTTTGTTAAGCCCCAAGTAATACCACAACCACAGCAGAAACGCCGAAGTGACAGCAAGCAAGACGAAGATGATCACATTGCTTTTCTTCATGAGTATCTCCTTCCCTATTCACCTTGACGAACGGTCGTAGTTGCACTGCTCGAGTTTCCGGAGGAACCATTCAGTGGAACTGTTTCATCATTCGCCGGAGAAGGTGACCCATCAGTAGGATCACCACCCCCGATCAAATCATCCTCATAGCGCTTAAGCTTATGCGAGAACAACCCGCGGCGTAGCGCCACACAAGCAGTATAAAGTGCCGTGATTATAATGCCGAGAATCATATACCAATGCACCCAGCACGTAGCATTGTTTGCAAGAGGCGTTTCATTGTCGCCGATCTGGGCTTCACGCTGTTCGTTTTGAGCCAATGGAGTTCCGTTATCGCCGATCACTGCTTCCACAGCTCCCTGAAGCGCATCAACAATGGGCGTAAGGATGGGAGCCAAGGGATCGTCGGGTGTCGGCAACGGCGTGGGGGTAGGTGGCGTAACCGGCGTTACAGGAGCGGCCGTGATAGTAAAGGTGGCCGTGCGTACCGTTACCACATAGTTCGGGTTCTGAGTATATGAAGCACCAAGTACATCGGGATACACGCCTGCGGCCTCATGCCCACCGGAGCGAACATAAGTTATGGCACCAAGATCGCCGTCGGCTATTAAACCTTCCACTGAACCTGAGAAGGCGGGATCGGCGTTTCCTTCAACCTTCGCGGCATCTCGCACCGTAATAGTTACCGGGGCGGGCGTGACGGTAAGCGTTCCCGGTATTATCTGAATGTTTGCATAGTTACCGGTAACATCGTCACCCTGTGCGTTGCGTATAACAAAGCTTTCGATGTTTGCTTCACTTCTTCCTGCATTGGTTTGGGAACCGCGGTAGACAACGTTGTCTACGTGATCGCCTTCAGTCAAACCAATCGAAAGGAATCCAGTCGGCTCAAGGGGAGTATTATCATAGGTCTTAGTAGTGTCACTAACAATAAGAGCAGCCCCGCCTGCTGGCGTGATAATAAAGGTACCTGGCTCGGTTTTAACCAGATAATTCGAATTATTAAACACCGCATTGTTTACGTTAATGGCATACGTCCCGGCCGTCTCGCCTGGATCACGTACGACAGCATAGGTCCCCATAAATTCATCGGAGCCTTGCAGTCCCACAACTTTAGCCGTAAGAGCAGGGTCGGCTGTACCATAGGTTTTACCACTGTTGTCTGCCTTAATGGTTACCGTAGCAGGTGTAATGGTTACCGTGCTACTCGCATAAGCGGTTTCGTAGTTAGAGTTTTCGGCCTTCACATACACAATTGCACCCGAAACCACATTCGTGAAGCCCGGATTACCAGCCACCCATGTTTGATTATCTAAGCTATAGAACAAGGTGGTACCTTCGGTTACCAAGGTGCTCACCGCAATATGATGCGAGGCAGCGTCATAGACACCACTGTAGGGATTGGCCGTAAGCCCCAGATCGGCAGCGGGAGCCTTGGTAACGGTGAGCGTGCCTTCGGTTTTGGTGATGAGGTAGTTGGCTGCACGCGTGTTTGAGTTGAGCGTGTAGCTAAAGGCGTTAGCGGAAGAGCCGGGTACGGTTTGAGAGCCACTAAAGGTA
>JAYFOQ010000039.1:0-28719 GCA_034932485.1 Gordonibacter sp. | reverse complement strand
GCGCCAAACCTTCAAAGCCACCAAAATCCATGGGGCTCGATTTGCATGCCTTAATACACGCCCTTTATCCCATATTTGATTGTCAAAGTTCTAGTCAGAAAGTCTCAAAACCTACTTGACTTCTTATAGCTGGTCTTTCTTGGGACGATAGGCGGTAATGCCCTTGTTTGCGCAGATGGTGTGCGCGCCGGGGATGGGGTGGTAGCGTCGGTTTTGCTCGGTGCCGAAAAGCTCTACGCCAGCATTGAGCAGCGGTTGCGCATCAAACACCTTCAAATCGCTGCCGTCAAACTGCTTCTCGGTAAATAGTGGCGTGCTCTTGCCGGATGTAATATCGTCGTGACGTGCCAAGTCAAAGCCCCAGACTTGGCCTGCCATGCCGCAGAACGACGAGGCGGTTAGCATGTTAATCTGACCGACGTACGCATCGGCGATTTCGGCCTTATCATAGGTGACGATGCCATCGATGAGTTCGTCGTTTGTCTTCTCGACTGTACCCGCAGATACTTTCAGTACCGACACATAGCCATTGCCGTAGGCACCGGGCATGCCGTAGCCATCACAGTAATCGTCGTAAGGGCTGATGGCGGTTTTGTCGATATGGGGTGCACGCATACCGTGATGCGTATGGGTCGATTTTGCAATGGCGCGGTTCCTGCGTTGTTCGAGGTTCTTCATGGAACTTCCTTTCGTTTTGCGGGGTTTGCGAGCCGATTGTAGGGCGATGTCCCCCTTATTTGTGGCATTGAAGGGGATTCGAGACTGAGACGTGCTGTGCCTGATGCCGGCGCGTTATGCGAATGTCGAATTTGGTATCAAAACCGATACGGAGCGGTAAATTGACAGAGATATGTTGTTAGCAATCTTGTTGTTTTGGTTAGTGCAGAATGATTCGATGAAGGAGTAAGACAAGATGTTGGTGAGTAGAGACGGTGAAGTAGTGGACTTCGGATACCAATTGTTTCTTTGTAGGTCTAAAACGAAGTAAAAGTTTCATTGAGGTGACGTCACCTCAATGAAGATGGAATATGAGATGAAATTACTCATTGCCTGAAGAGGTACTTCTTAAATAATTTTCAATGCTTTGACCAAAGAAATCATTGAATCGCTCCGTGGATGTTGCCAGATCTTCCGGGAGAACCCCTAAAGCCGATTGAATGGCCATGCCATCCAGCGCTGCAACTAAAAAACTTGCAGCGCTGCGTTTATACGCGGCGTTTTCAAAGCCGTAAGCGTCGTAGAACAAATCGGCCGTACGATCAATAATTTCTTTATAAGTATCTCTGTGTCGCTCCTTAAATTTCCCATTTTCAGAAAACGCATCGCTCAATAGTTTAAGATGAAACAGCTGCTCATCTTTTTTTGCAAGACGCCGCGCAATCTCCTCTTTGATTAGATCCAGTACTTCTTTAGGTTCTTCAAAAGAACTTTTATCCATTTCGCTTACACGCGTACTGAAGTGAACCGATTGATTGACTATGTCAAAAAGCAGATCATTCTTGCTTTCATAGTGATAATAGATTGATCCGGTAGTGATTCCTGCTCGCTTTGCGATATCGCGCATACTTGCCGCTTCGACACTTTTTTCTTTAATGACATCAATGGCTGCATCAATAATGCGCTGTTTTCTTTCCTGAGTATCTTTAGCCATAAAGCTCTCCGTAAACGTATTTTGGTTGCGACTGACGCTATTCCAGATTGATTTAATTTGTACTGCTTAGGATAGGCTTAATATTTTGCTGAGATCAATATCCATCAAAACAATCTCTTGACTTTCCAAGATGCAGTAGTCATTATGTGAGCATCAAAAACATAACAAGTGTTATGTTAATGGAAAACGAAGGGGTGAAGTCATGTTTTTCTTTGAAGCAGTTCCGTGGACTGCCTGGGCAATGGCAATCGGGGTCTTGATATTGCTTATGGTCCTCAATGAGGTTGGGCGCATTAATAAATGGACGGGTATAGTAATGTGGGTAATCATTCCGATTATCTTGACTATCTTTGTATGGCCTCAAACATCCGGTTTCGATAAGGGAGTACCCACCTCAAACTGGTTCCAGTGGGCAAAGACCTACTCTGCGCTTGCGGGATGTATCATTTTTTGGGGTCTTCGCTTTTTTCCAAAAATTCAAAAAATCAAGTGGTATTACACTCTTCCTCCGTTGATTTTGGCAATCAATATCATGGAAGCCGTGGTTCGCGAATTCCAAATTTATTTCCTCTATAACGGAGTGGAAGTTGTTGTAGATGGCATGACCTATATGGGTGGTTCTTGGAACCTCTTCAATGCTGTTGCAGGTATTCTGAATATTCTTACTATTTGTGGTTGGTTCGGCATTATCATTTCGAAAGATAAAACCAAGGACATGATTTGGCCTGATATGATGTGGTTCTGGATTATTGCCTATGATCTTTGGAATTTTGCTTATCTCTATAATTGCGTTACAGATCGAGCCGTGTACGGTGGCCTCATCCTTCTCGCATCTTGCACCATTCCAGCTTTCTTTATCAAAAAAGGAGCATGGTTGCAGCATCGTGCTTCGACTCTTGCCATCTGGATGATGATTGTTATGTGCTTGCCAACTTTCTTTACCGAGGGCGAGTTCGCAATACATTCAACCCATAATCCAGCCGCATTCTGGACAATCAGTATCATCGCGTTCTTGTTCAATGTTGGTGTCGCTGTCTTCCAAGTTTATACAATAATTAAAAAGAAGCGCAATCCGATTACGGGCGAACTCTATACTGATCTCAGTTCTTACAAAAAGATCTATGATGCAAATATTGATCCGAATGGTACACCTTCTCCGGCTGCGCTCGAGAAAGCGTCGAAAGAAAAAGTGGCATCAAATCTCTAGTTTTTCGGAGCGTCACTTGTAAGAAAAGAATAGAATCTAACTAGATCAGATTCAAGAATCGCCAAAAGCTTCACCTCATCTGAGGGTGGGGCTTTTGGTGTTTCTTGGACTCATTTCAGTAGTTTGTTGTAAAGCGATGTGAAGTGGTTCTTCTAGCTTCCCTTTGCGCATAGCTGCAAAAGAAAGTGATAATCGTTTTCTTATTCCTAATGAGGGTACTAACCTCCGAGCGGGAGGGTCATCTTCCAAAGGGGAATACTGTCCCCTTAAAGCAGGTACCGTCTTCCTAATGCGCGCGTCACTCTCCTAGCGAGTGTGCTGCCGATTGTCCATGATCTTTATCTGACTATAAAGATCATGGACAAAAGCGCTGCGATTCCAT
The DNA here is from genome assembly GCA_034932485.1 of Gordonibacter sp. Lineage (GTDB taxonomy): Bacteria > Actinomycetota > Coriobacteriia > Coriobacteriales > Eggerthellaceae > Gordonibacter. The sequence continues at coordinate 25,479 of JAYFOQ010000039.1, read as the reverse complement.
AGATCTTGGGTATGTGCAATCCTGCCGCTTCGACCTGCTTTGTAAATTGCCTGGTCAAAGGTTTGACAATATGGTTATCTTTAACGGGGGATAAAGAACCGAGACGCTTTTGTCCCGAAGGGCCGGACGTGTTGAACGCTCGTGCTGACCGGAGTCGAGGACGGACGTGTTGAACGCTCGCGCTGACCGGAGGCGGGGCTGAAGCGCCGCCAAGGGGGGATAGCTGAAGAGACTATGCTTCAGGCGGGAACCCAAATCGATTCTTTCCTTAGTTGCAATCGATCTTTTTTATAACTATCACTTGACTCTTACGTTACGTTATAGTTTTAGATGTACTAGGCGCCGAAAGAGTAATCGAGAAAGGGTGTCTACTATGAAGGTTGGTGAAATTTTGGAAATACTGGAGGGTCTCTAGCGTGAGTAGCAAGCGTTTTCAAACTTTGAACGAGCAGACTAAAACCTATACGCCCCACGAATTAGCAAAGTTGTCGGGTTGTACGGTGCGTACATTGCACCACTACGATGAACTGGGATTAGTGCGAGCGAAACGCGGGCAAAACAACTATCGCCGCTATGGGCCTGCCGAGGTTGACCGCTTGCATCAGGTGTTGTTGTACCGTGAGACGGAGGTGCCGCTGGCGGATATTAAACGTGTGTTGGACGATCCGACGTTCGATGCCCGCGAGGCGTTGGTTGAGCATCTTCGTGATTTACGTTCCCGCCGTGAGCGTATAGATGGATTAATTGCAAGTGTGGAAAGCACGCTTGCTAGCATGGAAGGAGGTGTCCCTATGAGTGACACCCAAAAATTTGAAGCATTCAAGAAGAATTTGATTGATCAGAACGAGCAAAAATACGGAGCGGAGGTGCGCGAGCGCTGGGGCGACGATGCTGCGGATGCGAGTAATGCGAAAATGGCAGGTATGACTGAGGAGCAGTGGAACCGCACGCAGGAATTACAGCAGCAGATAAGCGAGGCGTTGTTGGCTGGCATGGAAGCGGGCGACCCTGCAGGTGCTGATGCGCAGCGAGCTGCCGACCTGCATCGCCAGTGGCTGTGCGCCTTCTGGAAGGAGGGCACGTACTCAAAACAAGCGCATAGGGGTCTCGCTGAGATGTATGTAGCCGACGACCGTTTTAAGGCCTACTACGAGGCGATTGCGCCTGGTGCGGCAGTATTTCTTTGCGATGCGGTGAAAGTGTACTGTGCGTAATGCATCTTTGGTTTACCGATTTTTAATGTTGTTCCGAACAAATGTTTCACGTGAAACATTTGTTCGGTTTGCGATCGTTCTATTTGTGAGCGCTTTATAGGCAGCACTCGCTCGCGTAAAAGTGGACGTACGATGTTGGTCTAGGAGGGGTTGCCACTCAGATCTAGGCGATTGATGCGGTCCGCGAGGTCGTCACCTCGTTCTTGAAACAACAGGTTTTCGTTGTGGGCGAAATAGCGCTCGCAACCATGGTCGTTGATGAACGCCATACCATAGCGGTTGGCGGAGAGATCGGTTATAAGCAAGAGCATCTCTTGCCCTTCGCCGAAGGCGTCTTCTACGAAACGGAAGGCGTTGTCGAGGGCGGTGGCGGTGGCAGATATCTGAGTGCCTAGTGAATCAACAGCCGATGCAAACAGTTCTTTGACCCGAGCGAAGAGAACGTCACCTGAGGCGTCGGAGCGCAAGGCAACGTCGAGCAGTGCAAGCATGCGTTCGTAAGCAACGTACTTTTCGTCGGTTAGGAGGCCGGATGCGCGTTCTGTTCCCAAGCGACGTTGAATATCGGCAACTTCGGTACGTAATAGCGGTAACACATTGGTGGTATCCACGTCGTTTTGAGTGAGGGTGTCCCTCATTGCCGCAAGGCGTCCATGCATGAAGGCTATGGCGCGTTCTTCTCGTACGGTATCGCGCAGGTGGCCACCCAGTGCATCGGTAATGAGACCCATAAGGGCCACGCGCTCATCGAAGGCAGCCCCGCGAGCCCGTTCTAAGACTTCTTCTTCAACCGAGCCTGTCAAAATGCGGTCAATCTGATAATCGGAGCGGTACTTCGAGAATAGGTCGTAATACACACTAAATCGTTTGGCAATGTGTGCGTCCTGTACGTACTGGCTTACCAGTAGTTCGTCCACCCCTAAACCTTGTTCTTCGTAAAGCTTAATCATGGCCGACAGATCGTCCCAGCCGCGCGCGGTAACGAACGACTTGCCGTCTACGGTAGTTTCCAAGCTGTAGAAGTGTCCGCGTTCGATATCGAGGTAGGTAAGTACTGCGGGATGAGCTCCTGTTTCAATGGCGTAGTCGCGCCAGGCAGCAAAGTCGGGCTCTACATCGATACGCTTGAGGCGATCCCAGGTAGCCATGTCGAAGTCGTGTGCGGTGCGATTGTACTCGGGTGGGTTGCCTGCAGTAACGACAATCCATCCGTCGGGTACGCGATGTCGCCCAAACACTTTGTATTGAAGAAACTGTAGCATGGCGGGCGTAAGTGTTTCGGATACGCAGTTGATCTCATCGAGAAAGAGAATGCCCTCTCGATGTTCGGTTGCCTCCATCGCGTCGTATACGGCGGCGATAATCTCGCTCATGGTGTACTCCGAGACATCGTATTCCACGCCGTCGTAGGTCTTCTTCGCAATGAAGGGAAGGCCGAGTGCGCTTTGTCGGGTGTGGTGTGTCATCGAGTATGATACAAAGCCTACTTCCAACTCTTGGGCAATCTGCTCCATGATGGCTGTTTTGCCGATACCGGGGGCTCCCAGCAGAAATACGGGGCGCTGGCGTGAGGTGGGCAGGCGGTAGTTTCCGAACGCATCTTTCGAGAAGTAAGCACGCATAGCATTCTTAATTTGTTCTTTTGCTTCACGAATATTCATGGCGGGATTCCTTTCAGTCTTCCAGCTCAATGGTTTCACTAAGAGCAACCTTCATGGCCCATGAAGGCACCATGGCGGCCGCAGCCGAGGTATCGTCTACAAAGACGAATGCGGTGTCGTAATCGGGTTTGCGGGCGGGATAGGTGCCAAACCCGTCGGTGAAATAGATGAGACCACCCAATTTTCGCAGATCACCGCGGTGAAGAGCATCATCTACGAAAGCGAACACGGGGCGGAAATCGGTGCCTCCGAGGCCTTTAATTTCAACGTGATCGAGATAGTCCTCTAGGTCGCGTAGGTTGGTTATGCGTGCCACGTGAGTGACAGCGGCATCGCATTGCACGATAAGTACGTTCATGTCGGCGAAAAAACTAGTCTCGTCAGCCAGTATGGTGTAGGTTTTCTCAACAAAATGGCGCACAAGACCGTCTTTTGTCGAGGCTGAGGTGTCAATGGCTATGACGAAATCGCGAATACGTTTCTCCTCGACATATTCAAGAGGCTCGATGAGCGGTAGGTTTCCGTAGTGTTCAAGGCCGTAACAATAATATACGTAGTCAAACTCATCATCGTTAACGCGAATATGTTCGCCCCTATGAGCGAATTTGCGCAGAAACTCTCGATAGTCCTGCTTCTCGCGGGTGACGGCTTTTAGGTTCATGGTCAGGTTCGCGCCCTTTATGCCCCAAAGCTGCACATAGGAATCTAGCTGAATACCCGTTTCAAGAGCAGCATTCTTCCATTGTTCGCGCGAGCGATCCAGGTTCACGGTATCAGCGAAACGTTTTCCCACGGAGGGCGCGGCATTTTGAGGTGCCTGCTTTGTTTCGATGTTTTCGGGTGCCATGCCTCGTTGAGAGGCGTGACTGCGCTGTGCGTTTTGGGCTTCGGGCGGCAGGTCGACGTCGGTGCCATTATTGCTGGGACCGACGGCCGCTGTGGGCGTTTGGGGGGATGGCTCAACGGATCGCTGCGTTTCTTGAGGGTGGGTGTTGTGGGCTGCGGCTGCGGCTGCGACCATGCGATGCCACGGTTCGTGATCGTCGGTGTAAAACGGTTCACGCAAGCGAACGACTTCTGCATCGTTGGGCATCTCGTCGCATAAATAACGATAGACGGTCTCGGCGGTAATCAGCGAAAGCGCGCCATCGAGGAGGGCGAGTGCGGGTCGTTGCGCTTGCGCGCGGGTTGTGCGGCTAACAGGAAGGTCTAACTCGGTTATGACGTGTTCAACCACCAGATCGCAAGCGGTATCCCAACGTAGTGTATCAACGTGTGTGTTGGGATAGAGGTGTAGAAATACGTTATGGAGCACTATGTGTAAATATGTGCGCGCTACGGATGTAGGTTCTGTCGCGTAGGCACGGGCAAGGGTGAGGGGATCGTAGCGGAAGAACGTTCCGTCGGTTGCGAAGTCGGCGTGAGGTGTGGGTAGGGGGCGAAGGCGCGCGAATGCAGCATTCATGAACCGCAGGTTCACGAGAAGGGTGTTCTTCGTAAGGTCGAGGGCTTGGCGGGCAAGCGGCTCGACAGCTTCGTCGGCCATATCAACTCCTTCAGGGCGTACGGTGGGGCATGCAAAAAAGAAGGGATATCCGTTTTCTCCTTGGCGCTTGCCTTTGCCGCTACGGGCAGTGTAGCATGGGGGAAACGTGCGGTAAACCAGGTGCTTGATGATATGTTTTGACAGGAGGCACAAAATATATGAACTCTAACGCGCTGGTATTTAAAGAGAATAAAGCAACAATCGAAAAAATTATTGATCAAGTGATCAAAAATATGCCACACTTGAGAGCAAATGAAGTTCACGTGATCAGGGCGGCGCAAGCGGCCGCCGGCGAAGTCTGGTCGCCGCAGTTGCCTGCCTATGAAGCCTGGGTTCCTCGAGGGGAATCTTTTGCGGTTTCCGCAAGGGAAATGCACGAAAATTCTGATGGCGAACAAGCTGATGTGGCTGATGATACGAACGCGTTTCTTGGTACCGATGGCGATTTGCTCGTGGTGGGATCTCTGGGTATGGGAATTACGGACGAAACCCGAGAAAGGCTGATTCGTCACGCGGTAGAAGGTCGCACTGGTAATTTTGAACGGACGGCGTTGCCATCGAGTATTGATATCGATCTTCGTGATGCCCTTGGTGTACGGCAGGATGCTGATGGTTATGCACTGACTAAGTTTGATCTTCGCATGTTTTCGGCGGCGCTGGGAAGTTCCGATGGATTGGTTGTAGCGCTGCCCGCTTATGTGGATGGCATTCCCGTGGTGCGCATCGCGGCAGAGGCCTTCGCACGTCGATTAGTGCAGGGCGTAGGCGTGCGACTGCTGGTGGTTCCCGATACCGTTGCGAGCATTGCGACTGGTGCGTTTTCGGTGCTTTCTGCCCAGCATATTCATTTGGACCGTAACGTGTGCACTCTCGGTGAACAGCCTTGCGATGTGGCGGGGGTGTCACCTCGTTTGGCACGTCGTGAATTTTCGGTTGAACGGGGCAATGCTCGCTACGAGGCACGGGAAGGTAGCCTGTTCGACGATGAGGGCAGACGCTTGCTGTTTCTGGCTTCTCCCTATGACGCTCAGGTCGATTTACCTGCAGGTATTGAACGCATAACCGATGCGGCGTTTGCACTTGGGTGCGAACCTCCCTCGGTGGTACGTTGTCCCTCGTCGTTGACAAGTGTTGATGCGAAGGCGTGGGACGATGCCGTATGGCTTTGCCCGGATGATGCAGCGGTACGACGGCCTTTGGCGGCGCGCGGGGTGCGCTTGGCGGGCACGCGGGCGGTTGAACAGGAGGGCTGCTGGTACGACTTCGATGATGAGGGTGCAGTACTTGTTGCGGGGCCGCCGGCTCCCGCATCGGTGTCGCGACGTTTTGCACAGGCGGCGGCGCTACGGGCCGCTGCCTTGCAAGGGCTAGAAATAGCGGCTCCTCTTGCTGGTGATGAGAACGCCGTGCCATCGTCTGAATTGCTGACGTTGCCGCATGAAGTGCAGGGCCAACCACTCGTTCGCATCGGTGTGCGTGCGTTGCCGTATGCGCCCGCTACGCTCGTCGTGCCCGATACGGTGCACACAATTGAGCGTGACAACTTTTGCCGGGGAGTAAAGCGCTTGGTGTTGCCCGAAGGGTTGCAGCGCATTGGTTCTCACTGTTTTTGTTCGCGCACACTAGAGGCTCCTGTCTCAATTCCTGCGAGTGTGCGTTCTGTGGGAGACGGCAGCTTTGAATATGCGGTGTGTCGTTTTGAGCGCACAGGATCAATCGTACATGTGTCGGCCGATCAGCTACTTACCTGCTTTTGCAGTGAACCCGCGGTTGATGGAGTGCCGTTTGATTTCTCCTGCTATGACGAATTGCTCTGCTCGGGAAAAAATCTGCCCGACAAGTTAGGTGCGGTTCTCCACCGGATTGCGGTACCTTATCGGCTGTCTAGTCGAGTACGCGAGGTGTTGGTGGCTTACCTGCGTAGCCACGAGGGGGAAACTCTGCAGCGCATCGCGCGCGACGGCGACAGGGCTATGGTTACGGCTTTGGTTGATGCAGGTTTTATTGACGAGCGTACGTTCGATCGCCAAATCGAGCTACTGCGCGCCTGCAATCGTACCGATTGTGTAATTTATCTTATGAATCAACGACAAAAACAACGTTCTTCCGAAGGTTTGAATGCTGAGGGTGCCTCGTACGTGCGGGATTGTTTTGCCTTGTAGGTGAAGATACGGTTTGAGTTGTATGTTGTTGTGTCTAGCCCTCGAGGATTTTGCTTGCTTCGTGCTGTAAACGTGCTGGTTTCTTGCGAGGAAAATGCGGTAGTTCCCTTCGTCTTTATTGGGTTCTAGGTCGCTGGTATACTTGGGTACCTTAAAGAGAAGCAAGCAGGAGAGGTGCGCGATGATCGATGAGATTCAGGTTGAGAACCTGGCGCTAATTCGCAGAGCGGCGCTGCTGCCCGCACGCGGCTTGACGGTGCTTACCGGCGAGACGGGTGCTGGCAAAACAGCGCTACTCTCGGCTTTGAAACTGCTCATGGGTTCGCGTGCCGATAAAGAAGCTGTGCGTGACGGAGAAGATGCACTGACAGTGTCGGGGCGATTCTTTGGCATTGCGGGTTCAGGCGAGCAGGTAGCAAACGAGGTCGACAGGGGTGGGTTCAGAAGGGACGAGGTCGGAAGGGGGAATACCCCAGCTGCTTCTGCAGCCTCTGCTACCATGAAACAGAGTGTCAATTCCGCCGCCGACCCCGGTGCCGAGATGGTGGTTTCGCGACGGGTAACGGCTGACGGACGATCGCGCGTGTCTGTCGACGGGCGTATGGCAAGTGTTGGTGAGTTGGCTCGCCTTGTGTTGCCGGCTATCGATTTGTGCGGCCAGCACGAACATCAGCAGCTCATGAAGCCGTCGGCACACGTGCGCATGCTCGATGCATGGGCGGGGGAGAGGGTAGCTGCGGCTCGCGCGGTTTACGAAGCTGCATTCGTCGCCGCGCAAGCTGCCGCGGCCGAGTTCGCGCACGTGCGCGAGGCGGGTGCCTTGTCATCCGCGAAGCTCGACGAAGCGCGCTTCGTGCTGCAGCGCATTGACGCGGTGGATCCGCACGAGGGTGAGTACGACGAGCTGCTGGAAGAGCTCGGTCGCGTGGAACATGCCGAAGCACTCGCCGTCGCCGCGAACGCGGCGCACGAGGCGCTTGCGGGTGAGGAAGGCGCCATTGATGCGCTGGGCAGCGCGGTTTCGGCGCTCGACACGGCGGCGCGCTACGATGCGAAGCTTGGCGAGTTCGCCGATGCTCTGCGCGAGGTCGGTTACGTGCTGGAAGACATGGCGCGTGAGACGTGCGATTACCGCGAAGGCGTGGAGTTCGATCCTGAGGTGCTCGCTCAACAGCAGGAGCGCGTGAGCGCGCTGCAGGGTTTGCTGCGTGCATACGGCCCCCGTATGGAAGACGTACTGGCTCACCGCGCCGAGGCCGCCGACCTTGTGTCGCTTGTGGATGACACTGCCGAGCGCGAACGCATAGCGCAGCAAGACGTCGATCGGGCCGAGTCCGCGCTCTCGGACGCGGCTGCGGCGTTGACGGCCGCGCGTGCCGAGGCCGCCCCGCGCTTCGCGGCGGCGGTGACGGCGCAGATGGGCCGCCTTGAAATGGGCGGTGCCGAACTCGTGTGCGACCTGCGCCCCCTCGAACGCGCGCAGTGGACGAAGGTAGGCCCGCAGGCGGTGGAGTTCCTGTTCCGTCCCGGTGCCGGCATGCAGGCGCGCCCGCTCGCACGCATCGCATCGGGCGGCGAGGTGAGCCGCGTCATGCTGGCCGTCAAGGTGGTGCTCGGCGAGGTAGACGACGTGGACACGCTCGTGTTCGACGAGGTGGACGCCGGCGTGGGTGGCTCGACCGCCGTCGCCCTGGCCGACGTGCTGGCCGACCTCGCGCGCACGCACCAGGTGATCGTCGTCACGCACCTCGCGCAGGTGGCCGTGCGCGGGCAGGTACACTACGTGGTGCGCAAGGCTATCGGTGACGAGAACGCCCTTCCCGAAACCGACCTGCGTCAGCTCTCCGTTGACGAGCGTCCCGCCGAGATCGCCCGCATGCTGTCGGGCGATGCCACCGAGACGTCGCTCGCTCACGCCCGCGAGATGCTGAAACGCGCCGCCGAGTAGGCCGAGGGCCTCAGGCCGCCTGCTGAGGGGCCGTCGCTTGGATGTTGGGAACCTTGTATCGTCTGACTAGATGGACGATGCCACCGCTTCGTCGTCGGGCAGCGCAGCGGCTTCCTCGGCGCGCTCGAGCTTCGCCGGGGCGTCCACCGCATCGCGCTCGGCCAGGTACTGCTCCATGGAGTAGTGGGTGATGTCAGAGCGGTTGATTACGCCCACCACCTGGCCCTCATCAAGCACAGGGACCTTCTTCAGGTGGTTCTCGCCCAGTATGCGACATACCTCGGGGAGATCGGCGTGTATGTCTACGCCGATGATGCCCCGGGCACCGATACTCTTTGCTGGCATAGTCATAAGCTCGTCGAGCTTGCGGGCGAAGTCTTTGTTGTCGCCATCGGCATCTACCGTTTGCATGATCATGACCACCGGATCCATCATCATGGTGCTGCGCTTCGATAAGTAGCGCATGATGTCGCCGTCGGACACGAAGCCCACGGCTTGCCCTTGCGCATCCACGAGGGGTGCGGCGCTGATGTGCTTGTCCACGAGCACCTGCATGGCTTCGGCCACCGTGGCGTTTGCGGGCAGCGTGAACACGTCACGCTTCATGATGGACTCGAGTACCGTGCGGCGCGCGTTGTCCTTGTCAAGCGCGGCGGCCTCTCCTGGCTTGTTCTTAACCAGCATCACCACCATGATGAAGCCGATAAGGCACAACGCGCCAGCCAAGGCGAACGCCACGTCAATGCCGAAGATGCTGGCCTGCGTGGGGGTCATCACCCGCGAGCTCGCGTTCGTGGCGATGGTGGAAGCGGATACGATGATAGCGGTACCTAATGAGCCTGCTACCTGGCGAAATGTGTTGTTCACTGAGGTGCCGTGGTTCACCAATTCGTTGTCGAGCGCGTTCATACCCCATGTGGTGATGGGCATGTTGACCAGTGACAGCGAGAACAGGCGCACCGTGTATAAGAGGGTGAGCGTGATCAGGCCCGTTTCGGTGCCGAGAAAGGCGAAGCAAAACGTAGTGAGTGTTAGCACACCCATGCCGATGATACTGAGCGCGCGCGGCCCGTGTTTGTCGAATAGGCGGCCAGCGATGGGGCCCATCGCGCCCATGACGATGGCGCCCGGCAGCAGCACGAGGCCCGACACGGTGGCCGAGTAGCCCATGAGCGACTGTAGGTAGATGGGTACGAGGATGCCAGCAGCCAGCAGCGCGCCCTGTACGAGCATGCCGATGATGGTGGCGATGAGGAACTTGCGGTTTTGCAGCACGCGCACCTGTAGCATGGGGTGTTCCATCTTCAGCTGGCGGCGGAAGAAGAACACGAGCGCCACCACGCCCACGAGCGTGCCCGCGATGGCATCGGCACGCAGGCCGTAGGAGCCGATGGTTGACAGGCCGTACAACAAGCCACCGAATCCCACCGATGATAGGATGACCGATGGCACGTCCAGCGAGATATCCTTATTTGTTTCGCCACCCTTCTGCAGCGCGAACAAGCCTATAAGCGTTACGACGGCCGACAGCGCTGTGATGAGGTAGAACATGTCATGCCAGGTATAGTGGTCGATGATGATGCCCGCGACGGTGGGGCCGACGGCCGGGGCGAACGCGATGACGATACCGAACAGACCCATGGCTGTACCGCGCTTGTCGATTGGGAACGTCCACATAAGCACGGTCATCACGAGAGGCATGAGGATGCCAGCACCGGCGGCCTGTATGAGGCGGCCGAGCAGCAGCATGCTGAAGTTGGGGCCCCAGCCGGAAAGCGCGCTGCCCGCCGTGAAGATGATCATGGATACAAGGAATAGTCGCTTAGTGGTGAAACGGTCCGTCAAGAATGCCGTGATGGGAATCATAATGGCATTCACCAGCGTAAAGCCGGTGGTAAGCCACTGTGCGGTGGCGGCATCCACGCTCATTTCGACCATGATGGATGGCAGGGCAGGTGCCACGACAGTCTGGTTCAGAATTGTTACGAACGTGCCGAACATAAGGACGGCTAGCATGACAATCTGCTTACGCGATAAACCCATATACTCTGTTCCTTTCGATATGTGCCGGTAACAAAGGCATCTTCGAAGAGGACGCTGGAGGGTCCGGCTTCAAAGATGCCCGTTTATGCGGATGGAATAATTTACACCTAGTATAAATATTCATTTGGTAAAAGAAAAGTGTTTGCAAGAAAAGGTATGATATCCTGCACCGAAACGGCACATCGCAAAAAGGGGAAGGAAGCGCGCATTATGGAACAGATTCAGCCGTCGACCGAAGGCTTGCGGTATCGCAAAAAGCTCAAAGCCCGGCTCGCTGTGGAGCGCTCGGCGCTCGAACTGGTCACCGAGCGAGGCTATGATGGCGTGACCGTGGAAGATATCTGCGCGCGTGCCGAAATATCCAAAAAAACCTTCTTTAACTACTTTCCCTCGAAAGCTTCGGCCGTTATGGGGCGTTTTGACACGTTTCCAAACGACGAGCACCTGCTTGCTATACTCGAAGAACACGACGAGGCGTGCTATCTCGATGTGCTTGTAGGCATCGTGGGCGCAAGTATGGCTTCCGGCGTGGATGAGGATATCGTGGCACTGCGTCGTGAGGTGTTGCGCTCCATGCCTCAGCTGTTCTTCCAGGGACAACGCGACCTGTTGGCCGTGCAGCACTCCATTGCTGCTGCGCTGCGCTCCTATCTGTCTGAACATCCGGAGCGGCGCATGCTCTCAAATCAACTGGTGGACGAGGAGGCGCTCGTGGCCTCGTCGACGGCTATCGGCCTTGCGCGCACGCGCTCGATGCTGCACGTTTGTGGCGACAGCAAGCCTTCGGCAACCGACGTGCGCCATCTCGTTATGGCCTATTTATCGGCGGGGGACCGGGTTTCGGGCGCGTCTTGTCTCTAGCCGTCGGTGTCGAGGGCTTAAAGGAGAAGGGCGGCCGTTGATTTTTTGGCGTTGCCGTTGGCTCTGATGTGGACTCATGTGTGACTGCTTGGAAGGCGGGGGCAGGGTATACTGGGAAAAGAAAATCCGATCCGGTTGCTGCTGGTTTTGGATTACAGGGGTTTCCTATCGAAGGATATACGTATGCGACAGTGCTTTTCGTTTCGACGTGGCGGCTTCCCGTTTTCTCCATTTCGCCGCGTTATGGCAGCAACGTGTGCGTTTATGCTGGTTGTGGGCTTACTACCTCTCGCGCCGGCTTATGGTGAGGAGATGCCGGCCGTAGATGATACTACGGTTTCGACCGAGATGTTGCTGGCTGTTGGTCCGTATGTCGAAGGCGAGGCCTTGGTTGTGTACCGTGCCGATGTGGCGCGGTCGAACTTTCGCTCGCTCGATACGGTGGATCCGATGGCGGCTGCGGGGTTCTCGGTGGAGGATGCTTGGGATTTTTCCGGCGTTGATGCGGTGGCTACCGAGTCGGACACTGCGTCGGCGCAAACTGTGAGCACCTTCGCGCTTGCCGATGAATCCGCAGATCAAGGCAGCGAATCGGATGCGCGCATCCTGCGCGTGACGAAGGCGGGCGCAAGCACGGCCTCTCTGCTGGAGGATTTGGGTGACGTGGAGGGCGTTGTGGCGGTTGCGCCAAACTACGTGCGCGAGCTTGCGACGGACGCGCCGCTCGCCGCGGCCGACGCCGCAGGTGTAACGGTGTTGACGGGTGCGGCGGTTGAAGGGGCCGATGCCACAAGCCCGACAGTTGCCGAAGTGGTTGTCGGCGGCACCGACGTGCTGTCTGTCAACGGGGCTGAGCCCGTGACAACGAATGATCCGTTGGCGCGTTTTCAGTGGTCGCTCGACAACAACATCTTCTTGGCGGGTACTGCTGCTGAATCTGATATCGACTTCGCCAGTGCATATCAACAGGCGAAAAGCGGTACGGAAACCATTGTTGCCGTGTTGGACGACGGGGTGGATTACAACAACGAAGATCTCAAAGCTGCGATGTGGAGCAATCCCGGAACCATTGACGGGGTTCCCGGAAACGCGGGCTCGCACGGCTACGATTTCGTCTCGGGTGACGACGACTCCTCTCCCGAAGCGCAAGACTCCCACGGTACGCACTGTGCCGGCATCATGGCCGCGACCAGTGGAAACGGCATAGGTATTTCGGGTGTTTCTCCGAAGACGAAGATTATGGCGTTCAGGATAGGTGGCACGGAAACCGGCGGCAATATGAACGACGGTGCTGTGCTTGCCTCGTATGAGTTCCTGTTACGTGCGAAACTGGCGGGGGAAAACGTGGTGGCCGCCAGCAACTCTTGGGGCGGCATCTTGTCTCCGGTGGTGGAATACGCCATCAATCAAGCGGGGCGCGCGGGTGTTCTCACGGTGTTCGCTGCAGGCAACGACAACATCGGTGCAAATTCAGTCATCGACGGCAAGGTATCTTACGGCTTGTCGGAAAGCCCTTATGTTCTCATGGTGGCTGCAACGTCTCTGCAGGGTGCGTATGCATCGTACACCAGCCATGATGCGTACGCCGTTGATGTGACGGCACCGGGCTCGGTCATGCTTTCCACGGTTGCTGAAAACACGTTCCAGCCTGCTGTGGCCAAGGCGCTTGACGAGAACGCTGGAACGCCGGGTGTACATTCGCTGTACTACCATTCCATGGTGGACATCGATAATAACGGTGCGGTGGTTGCATTGAGAGATGCGAGTGGCACGCAGCCCGATCAATCCCGGCTGGACACAACGACAACCGTTGGCCTTGACGGGCGAGAAGCGCTGGGGGTGTCCGTTGAAGATATGACTAAGGATGAGTATGTCGGCGTGGTATGGCGTATAGAAAATCCCTTCAAGGGTATGACGTGGGAACAGGCGAGCCAGGTATGCGTTTCCGTTCTTCCTGGCGTTGCGGCAAGCGGTGCGAGCGCCAACGCCGCGACGTACGCGGCCGCATGGCCGTTGTTGCTGAGCGAGGAGGGATCCAATCTTCTGAATGATGGTCAAGTGGTTGCTCTCGTCGACAACCTGGGTGGGCAGCCTGCAAAACTTGCAAGCGAGGAGGCATTCGATAGTATTCGGAATGTCGATACTCTTCGTGTTGGCGTAGAAGTGGCGGCGGTTCTTGAGGGGACTGGAGTGGCATCGCTCACACTGACCGATTTTGGTATCGGGTTCCCCGATGGGTTGGGTTATCAGTATTCCAGCGGCACCTCAATGGCGTGTCCTTTAGTGGCGGGCGCTATCGGGTTGGTGGCGTCTGTCTATCCCGACGCATCGGCACTTGAGGTGCGCGGGCGCATCGTGGGAGGGACGAAGCCACTGCATGATGCGGCATCGGGGGATTATCCCGCGTGCGCAAGCAACTGGGATCAACGTGGCAATCCGAAGCAGACCGCTTCGAGTGGCGCACTCGACCTGTCCGTGGCTATGGGGAGCGAGGTTCGACCGAGCACATGGGGTGCGCGCGCATCGGATGACGGCGAGGCTGTCGAATTGGAGGGGTACCGGCTTGACCGGGTGAGCGAGCTCTTCTTAGACGGCGTTGTTGTGGATAGGTCGCTGTGGAGTGCAAGCAGGAGCGGTTTGCGGCTGATTGTTCGGCAGTCAGCCTTGCTCGACGGAGGTCGTCATGTGGTGGAGGTGTCTGACGGGGCGGCCATCCATCGGGGCACGTACGCGTTTCCCCTGGTTGGCCAGGATCTCTCATTCCAAAAGGTGACCGACATGCCCGATGTCGTGCTTCCAGATGAGGTCGGGTTTGACTCAGGTATTCTGGTGGGCGCGGCCGATAGACTGTTCTGTTTGGACTCGAAGGGACGCTACCTGTACTCGTACGACCCCGAGGGGTCGGGCGGATGGACGGCGTGCCAAGCTCCGGTTGATGCGGGCTTTACGGTGTTGGACTTCCGGACGGATACCACCGTTGCCTATGCCGACGGAAAGCTGTACGCCACGGTGCAGTACGACCAGGAAACCGGCAACAAGGAAAGCCCTGTCACGTTATTGTTGGCGGTTGTGTCGTATGACATCGCAACTGATTCATGGGATACCGAACGGCTAGATTTTGTGGGGAGTGACGTGGACAGTGCTGGCGCTCATTTCGGGTCAGTTGCCTTGGCTGCTTGTGAGGGGGACGTGTATTTGAACGCGGGCGGGGCGAGCACCCGCGGGGTCGCGCGCTATAATCCGCGAACGGGAGACGGGGGGACTGTGGTCGAGGACGACGAATCCGATCCTAGTGGTTCGTTCCGGTCGCTTTGCTCCGCGCCTAGGGTGCCCCTGGTTGCAGTGGGTGACGAGCTCCGTTTTCTAGGCTATGCGGCTGCGGGGGTCGACGAAGTTTCCGGCCAGCAGCTTTACGCTTTGGCGTTGGGGACATATGATGGCCAGACGTTTGACGTGCTGCCCATCGATGCGAACGCTCCTCGGTTCGGGGAAGACGAGATGGATGTGCTTTCGGTGTATGCGGGTCAGGCTTGTGCGGCCACGGGCGACTCGCTGGTATTCACGGGCGCGTCGGCTGGGGGTTTGGGCGACACGTACCAGGTGAATCTTGAAACCGGGGAATGGACGCCGTTGGGTGTGCGCGCTCCGGGGGACGGCTCGGCGGCGGTTTCTACGGCGTGCTTTTTTCAAGGAACGTACTACGTGCTGGCGGAAAGCGAGAATGTGCAGGGCCAGCCTACAACTGCGTTATACCGATTGCCTGAGGAAGTGTCGTTGATGGCGAACGATCATGTAGCCAGCGCGCAGGCGAGCGCGGGCGGCACGGTGGAGGTGACGTACGGCGCTGGATTGCGGACGATGACGCGCGCCTCGGCCGGCGCGGATGTGGGGGCTTCTTCGCAGGTAGAGCATGTGGCGCTGGGTGACACGGTCACCTGGAACGCTGTGGCGTCTGCAGGTTACGAGTTTAGCGGTTGGTACGATGGTGCGGGTATGCTGGTGGGCGATAAGGCGAGCTATTCGCAGTCGGTCACGTCTGATGTGGTGTTGAGCGCACGCTTCACCCCGGCGGTGGATCCTGGATCAGGATCCGACCCGCAGCCAGATCCCGACCCGATGCCGATTGTGCTGCCGAGTGCAGATATAGCAGCGAAACCGCTCGCTTCTACCGGCGACGGCATCGGTGTCCCCCTAGTTTTCTTCATGGCGCTTGTTGGTGTGGTTTCGGCTTGCCTGCTGGCGACAACGGTATTGCGTCGGCGCGGGAGGTGGTTTTTCCCTATGTCGGGAGGCGACCGCTGAAAAACTTCTTGACAACGGATGGTTCCGTTGTGTTAAAGTACGGGCCACAACTTAATACCTTGAAACCGATGAGGCGAAAATCAAGCCATTATGAGCACTCACAGAGAGCGGGCGTAGCTGGGATTCCCGCAGTAAGCTAAATGGTAAATGGATCGCCGAGGGAAAGGGGAAAGGGAGTTGCGTGGGGCGTGCAAATGTAGCCAAGCAACAACCGAGTATCTGGACCGTGAGCCTGCGTTAAGGGCAGAACATGTGTTGGCATGTTCGTAAGAGGGTTCTGTTCGCAGAGCCAATAAAGGTGGCACCGCAGGTATAAGACCTGTCCTTTATCACTAGAGGACAGGTCTTTTTTGTTTGCGGCGCACGTGCGGCGGTAGTCGCGCGCACCCTGAAGGCGAAGCAAGCGTTCTCTTCCGCGAAGTTCGTGCCGGCAAACCAGAAGCCCCGATAAGGGGTAGTGACCGGCGGGGATTTCCGCCAAGAAAGGAACGAGTATCATGACAGAGCAGATCAAGCGGGAGGTTGCAACCCAGACGGTCGGAGCAACTTTGAATCAGGGTCGCAAGCGCGACGTGGCGGCACCGCAGAAGAAGGCGGGCCTCACCACCCAGGATCTCATTCTCATCGCCGTGTTGCTTGCGGCCGGTGCGGTGCTCAAGCTTACGGTGGGCTCGCTGCTCTCGTCTATGGGCATGAAGCCGAACTTCATTATTGCAATGTACTGCCTAGCCATCATTCTTACGAGGCCGAAGGTGGGACAGGCGCTCATCATCGGTCTGTTGGCCGGCTTTATCTGTCAGGTGCCCATGTTGAATGCTACGCCGCTACTGAACATTCCCTCCGAGTTGTTCGGCGCGCTTGCGTGCGGCCTGCTCATTAAGGTTCCGATGAACATCGGTGGCAGGCTCGATCTCAACCCGCTCGTGAATACGTTTCTTTCCACGGTGGTGTCTGGTGGCACATTCGCCCTGCTCGCCATCTATATTAACGTGGTATCCACCGGTGGTGACGTGATGGTTGCACTCGCCACTTACGCCGCCATCGTTTTTGGTACCGCCACCTTCAACGCCATCCTCGTGCAAGTGCTGGCGATGCCTCTAAAGAAAGTACTGAAGCGCTAGCGTCCCAACCTCCGGGTGTTCAACCTACGACCTACGACCTACGACCTGCGACCTGCGACAGAAAGCATCCCCATGATTGAAATCTCGAACTTCTCATTCCGATACTGGGAGGGCACGCGCCCGGTGATGAGCGGCATCGACCTCTCTATCGCCCCCGGCGCGTTCGTCGGTATTACCGGCGCGGCCGGGTCGGGGAAATCCACGCTCACCTACGCTCTCAACGGCATCGTACCTCACTGCTATCCGGGCGACTTCTACGGCTCGGTAGTAGTCGACGGCATGGACACCTGCGAGACGGCCCTCACCGACCTGTCGCGCGTGGTGGGCAGCGTCTGCCAGGACGTGGACAGCCAGTTTGTCACGTCCATCGTGGAAGACGAGGTGCTGTACGGTCTGGAGAACTTCGCGGTCCCGACAGGCGAGATGGAGCAGCGCGTGGCTCGTGCGCTGGCTGATATGGGCATCGCCGACCTGCGCGATCGCGTGATTTCGTCGCTGTCGGGCGGGCAAAAACAAAAGGTGGCCATCGCCTCCATCTTGGCCATGCGCCCAAAGGTGCTCGTGCTCGACGAGCCTACGGCTGAGCTTGATCCGGCCAGTTCGCAGGGCGTGTTCGACCTGCTGTCCGCCTATGCCTGCGAGCACGGAACCACGGTTGTGGTGGTGGAGCAGAAGATCGCATTACTCTCCCAGTACGCCGACATGCTGGTTATTGTGGACGAGGGGCGCATCCGCTTCGCCGATGCGCCAGCAAACGTGCTCGCGCATTCTGACGAACTTAAGCGCATAGGCGTTAATTGCCCGCGATCGACCACGCTTATGAATCGCCTTGCCGCGGAGGGCGCGTACGCGGGGTCAGGCGTGTGTAACGTGCGGGAAGCGTGCGCAGCGCTCGAGCAGGTGGTCGCATGATCGAATTCAAGGATGTGCGCGTTTCTTACGACGCGGCGCTGCCCGTGCTGAAGGGCGTGAGCTTCACCGTGGCTGACGGCGAGTTTGTGGCGTTTGTTGGTACGAACGGAGCGGGAAAGTCGACCACCATGCGCCTGATGAACGGCCTGCTGAAGCCCGATACGGGGCAGGTGCTTATCGACGGCATTCCCACGACTGAGCTGCGTACGAGTGAGCTCGCCCGCCGGGTGGGCTTCCTGTTCCAGAATCCCGACAGACAAATTTGCTGCAACAGTGTGCGCGATGAACTGCTGTTCGGTTTCAAGGCGCTCGGCTCGCTCGACGCCGGTGCCGAGGCGCGTGTGGACGCCCTCATCGAGGAATTCGGCTTCGATGCGTGCGACGATCCATTCCTGCTTAACCGCGGCGCGCGGCAACTACTAGCTCTTGCGTCCATCGTGGTGCTTGCGCCGCCGGTAGTTGTGCTCGACGAGCCCACAACAGGGCTTGACTATCGCGAATGCGTCAAGGTGATGGACATTATCCGCCGTATCCACGAGGGTGGCACGACGGTCATCATGGTGTGTCACGACATGGAAGCGGTGGCTGACTACGCCGCGCGTTGCATCGTGATGAGCGATGGACAGGTGGTGGACGATGGGCCCGTGTTTGACGTGCTGCGTCGTCGCAACACGCTCGAGCGCGCGGCGCTCATTCCGCCGCAGATCGTGGAGGTGTCGCTCGAGCTGACGCGCGTGCTGCCCGGTCTGGCCGACACCGCCGTGGGCCGCGCGAACACCGTGGAGGAGATGGTCGCCGCTATCATGGACAAGAGGGGACGGCGATGAACGCGTTTTTGGAGTATGTACCCGGGACAAGTCTGCTGCACCGCATGAATCCCGTGGCGAAGCTAGCCTGCGCCGTGGCGCTCGCGCTCGCGTGTTTCTGCACGAGCAACCTCGTGCTGTTGGCTGCGTTGCTGCTGGTCGGGTTCGCGTTGGCCGCCTCGTGCGGCATGGTGCGCCCGACCATAGGCCTGGCCAAGGCCGTGTTCGCCTTCTCGCTCATACTGGCCGTCGTGCAGGTGCTTACCACCCCGACGGGCACGGTGCTTGTCGAGTTGCCGTGGGGTTACCTCGGCACGGGGAGCCTGCTTGCAGCGCTCACCACCATTGTGCGTCTTATGGCTGCCGCCATTCCGCTGTTCCTCATGTTCTATGTGACGAAGATGAACGACATCACGAATGCTGTGGTAAAGGTGCTGCACGTGCCGTATAGGTACGCTTTTACGTTCACGGCCACCATCCATTTCATTCCTGTGTTCATGAACGACATGCAGGGTATCATGGAAGCGCAGACCGCGCGCGGCGTGGAGTTCGACGCGGGCGGTATCGTGAAGAAGGTGCGCCTCATGGTGCCGTTGTGCGTGCCGCTGCTTGTATCGTCGGTGCGTAAAACGAATAGCGCCGCCATTGCCGCCGAGGTGCGCGGGTTTAATCTGCGCACGGCGTCGAGCGGCTACAAGGAGTATCCCTTCGCTGTATTCGATGTCGTTGCCCTTGCGACATCTGGTGCGCTTGTGGCGCTTGCGGTGGTGTTGCGTCTGCTGGGGTAGGTTCGTTCCTGCGTGCCGCCCAATCCGTAGGTAGGTAGGCCCGCGTTTCAGGGGCGGGGGTAAGCTTACCCCCGCACGCGCTTTTTGCGAAATTTAAGCGCGGCCAGCGCGAAGAACAGCGCGATGAATCCCCAGATCACGGTTAAGTCGAAGCCGACGCTGGCGAAGTTGGCGCCGCGCAGCATGACGGCGCGCAGCGCATCCACTCCGTACGTGATAGGGAAGCACTGGCCAAGCACCTGCATCCACTCCGGCGCGCTCGACAGGTCGAACAGCCCCGACAGTAGAATCTGCGGCACCACGAACAGCAACATGAGTTGGATTACCTGAAAACCGCTCTTAGCTAGACCCGATACCAGTAAGCCGAGCGTCACCGATGCCAACGCCATCGACACCACCACGAGAGCAACCAGCCACACGGCCCCCTCGTTTGGGAAGCCGATGAACGTGAGTGCGATGAACAGGATGACGGCGGCTTGCACGAATGCGAGCAGCCCGAAGCCCAGCGTGTACCCGCTGAGGATCTGCGCGGGCTTCACGGGCGTGGCCAGAAAGCGCGTCATGGTGCCGGCGCCCCGCTCGTTCACGAGCGACATGCCGCTTGTCAGGAATACGAAGACGAACACGAAGATGCCGATGAATACGGGGCCGTAGAAGTCGAACATCTTCCAATTTTTGGTTCCGTGCAGGTAGGTGGTTTCCACGTCCTGTATGGGCAGGTAGTCCGCCATGTCGAAGTTGAAGGAATCGAGCTCGTTGGCGAGCGCACTGCCCTTCGCGCCTTGTGCGACGAGTACGTCTTTGATGGTTGTTTTGCGCTCTTCGACGTCTGTCTTCATCTCGTCGGCCGCATTCTTTTGCGCCTCGCTCAGCGCCTTCGCCACCACGTTCGCTGCGGCGGCGGTCTTCGTGGAATTGCTGCCCTCAGCCCATATCTCGAGGGTGGTGTCGTCGCGCATGCGCAGCACGGCGTCGGCCTCGTTCGCGCGCAACAAGCGCTCGGCCTCAGCTTCGCTGGTGTCGGTGATACGGGAATCCTGCTCGTCGAGGGCTGTTTGGAAGCTAACGGGCAGGTCTACCGTTGCCAGTCGGGGTTTGTAGGTGTCGACACCCAGCAGCGCCGACAGCAGCCACAGTACCACGACGGGCGCCACGAACAACAGGGCGAGCGTGCGCTTGTCGTGGGCGAACTGCGAAAGCGCGCGGCGTGCGATAGCCAAGGAGTTACGCATGATGTGTCTCCTTCCATGCGCCGTCGGCCGCCAAGGCGAGGAAGGCGTCCTCGAGGTTGGCTGTGACGGTGCGCTCGAGCAGGGCGGTGGGGGTGTCGTAGGCGATGAGATGTCCATCGCGCAGCATGGCAACCTCGTCGCACTGCAGTGCCTCGTCCATGATGTGCGTGGTAACAAGTAGGGTCGCGCCTCCGGCAGCCAGCTCGCGGAAGCGCTCCCAGATGCGCCGGCGGTGCTTGGGGTCGAGGCCCACCGTAGGCTCGTCGAGCACGAGCAGGTCGGGGCGGTGTAGTAGCGCCACGCCTAGCGACAGCCGACGCTTCATGCCGCCCGAGAACGCGCTGACCAGTCGTCGTCGGTCTGCCTCAAGGCGCGTGAACGCCATCATGTCGTCGATGGCGGGCGCGAGTTCGGCCTTCCGCATGCCGTTGAGCGTGCCGAAGAACCGCAGGTTCTCCTCGGCAGTGACATCCTCGTACAGCGCGACGTCCTGTGGCATGAAGCCGATGCGCCTGCGCGCCGTGGGGTAGGGTGCCTGCTCGCTCAGCACGCGTACACTGCCGGACGTCGGCACGAGGATGCCCATGATAAGGTTGACCATGGTGGTCTTTCCGCAGCCAGGCGGCCCGAGCAGGCACACGATGCGCCCGGCTGGTACGGTGAGATTCACGTGGTCGAGCACGGTTTTGCGTTCGTCTCCCAGGGGTGTTTTGCGCCCGAAGCGCATGTTCACGTCGGAAAACGCGATCATCGGCTGATGGTGCTCCATGGTGCGTCCTTTTCAGTTGCGAGTATACGTTTCTGCTATCATAATCAAACAACATGTTGGAAAAAACGAACAAACGCCGGGCACCTGTTGGATTACGCTGGGCGGAGAGGAGACTGCCATGGCGCGACCGCGCAAGGATGCGGCGGAGCCGTCGGTTGAGCAGCGACTCGAAGACGCGTTTTGGGAGCTCATTGCCGAGATGCCCATCGACCGCATGACGGTGGGCGGCCTCACGGCACGTGCCGGCTGCAACCGTGGTACCTTCTACTACTATTACGACGACATCTACGCGATGCTCGACGACGTGATCGATCGCAACCTGCCGAAGGAGCTGCCGCAGTTTCTGCTCATGCACTTTTCGGGCGATATGACGACGACCGATCGCGACTACGAGCTTTCGTGCGTCCTGCAGAAGTACCAGCGCAACGTGGACCATCTGTGTTTGCTGCTGGCGAATGCCTCATCTCCGCTGGTTAACCGTCGGGTGAAGAGCGCCATCATGGAGCTGTGGGCTGGTGCGCTCGCCGTCGGAGAGTATACATCGCTCGAAGGAGACGCACGTATCATGCTTGAGTTCGTAGTGAGTGGCATTCTCGGGCTCATGGCGTACCGCGCCGAAACGGGCATGTGCGTGTCCATTGAGGAGATCGCGCAAGCCCTGTCCCCCGAACTTCCCGATGCCGTTGCCCCGAAACTTCGAAAACTTCTTTTAAAAAGCGAGCATTAGTTTGCTGTAGTGATCCGAGTGCTTGAATGCTGATCTTAGCTGCAGGGATGGTTTGCAAGACAATCGTTTTTCTTGTGGTTGATTATCGTGAGGTTTCGGTAAGAAATTCGATGGGGCGGTCGCGCCCCGCGAGATTGGCTCGCTATCTTTGCCTCGAGGAAAACGAAGGGTGCATTTTGTTCATTGTGGCGCTTGCGGTGGTTGCAATGGCGCAGCACGTTTCGACTCGATGAACCTTTCGTGCGGTCCGGGAAACGTTTGTCTGTTTACTTCCAGGGGTCAGTGCTCATCTGTTAGGATAGCATCCATTAAACTGTGACTTGAAAGGAAGCATATGTTTACTCTCGGATGCCACCTGTCCAGTGCGAAAGGTTATCTCAATATGGCCAAGATGGCGGTGTCCATCGAAGCCAATACGTTCCAATTTTTTACCCGCAATCCACGCGGCGGTCGCGCCAAGGAAATTAATCCTAAAGACGTGGTCGCTTATCACGAGTATGCTTCCGAGCACGGTATTGTAACCGTGCTTGCACATGCCCCCTATACGCTGAATCCTGCTTCCGATAAGCAGCAAACTCGCGATTTTGCTCTGATGGTGCTGGCGGAGGACTTGGGCCGCATGGAGGAGACCCCGCACCAGCTGTATAACATGCATCCTGGCAGCGCCACAGGACAGGCGCCCGAGGTGGCTATCGATAAGATTGCCGCTGCTTTAAATGAAGTGCTGTTGCCGGTGCAAACCACCACGTTGCTGCTGGAGACCATGTCGGGGAAGGGGAGCGAAATTGGCGGCACGTTCGAGCAGCTGGCGGCTATCATCGACCGTGTCGACCTTGATAGTCACGTAGGCGTATGTCTCGATACCTGCCACGTATGGGATGCGGGCTACGATATCGTGAACGATCTTGAGGGGGTTCTAAACCAGTTTGATTGCGTTGTTGGTCTTGATCGTTTGCGGGCTATTCACCTCAACGACAGTCTGAACGCGCGCGGTTCGCACAAAGATCGCCACGCTCGTATTGGTGAGGGTGAGATTGGTTTTGAGGCTCTTTCTGCGGTAACAAACCATCCCAAGTTGCGTGACTTACCTTTTTATCTGGAAACTCCCAACGACAAGTTGGAAGGCTATGCAGAAGAGATTGCCCGCTTGCGCGCAGGTCGACGACATCTTTCAGGTTGTTGCGCTCGCCCTTAAAGCGGTTTATCGGTGCCTGGTTGCTAGCAGGCACAAGCGAACGCTTGGGACAACTCGCGCATTTTGGCTAACTCGCAGCTTATCAGTATTGGTGCTCCCTTTCTTCCAGCTCGATGAGGGCGCTAAGAAGCTCGCGCTGAAGTTCTTCTTTCTTTAAACTTTCGTAGGCTTCGGCACTCATAATGTCGTACGACACGATCGTGCCTTCTCGGTAGAAGTCGTAGTCTCGCCAGGCGGAAGCATTGCTTGCCAAGTTCCAAAGAGCCATGGGCGCACCTCGTGTTTTCTTGGCTGTGCCGTACGTTTGGCTGTAGGGCATCGCGTGCGGCTAATGGGTCAAAGAGGGGGTCTGGCATCTATCAACTACTACTTCAACATCCATCTTGTCAGCTGGCTTCTCAAGGATAAGCCAGCTTTAATTCCCTCTTGTTTCTTCGCCCAGAAATCCCATGAGATATATCGGTGCATAAGTCACATCATGCTCAACAGAAACGTTTCTCTCGCAAAAAACGTATACGTTTGAAAAGACATAGTTCGCTGTATTCATCAAGTTGTTGAGCGCGCTGTGGCGGCGATATTCTTTTCCGGATTTTATTTCACACAGCGTAATGCCGCCCATTGCATCCTGTAGAACGAAATCTATTTCGCCCAATCGTTTTGAGTTGTAGTAGAACAAATCAAAACCGTGCGCCTTAAACTCCTGCGCAGCCGCATTCTCGAAAACGGATCCGAAGTTGATACTCGATTTCTTATTGAGAATATCCAAGTCAACATTACCCATAAATTGCGAGGTCAGAATACCAACATCATTCATATACAGCTTGAATGAACTACGATCTTCGGATAAGCCCAAAGGAAAGGACGGCTCTCCAGCTTTTACTGTTGTGAGTGCTACGCCCGCACTGGCAAGCCAATCGAAAGCCGTCTCTAGGTTGGCAAAACGCATGTTCTTACCAAGCCTTACATACTTAAATCGTTTGTT
Source organism: Gordonibacter sp. (assembly GCA_034932485.1). Taxonomy (GTDB): domain Bacteria; phylum Actinomycetota; class Coriobacteriia; order Coriobacteriales; family Eggerthellaceae; genus Gordonibacter. The sequence continues at coordinate 1,210 of JAYFOQ010000039.1, read as the reverse complement.
TTCGCTGTTCAGTTGACCGGGAATAGATTCGTACACCATTTTTATCTGGCGTGCTTCCGTTTTATCAGAAACATACTTGGCAATATCTTGTCCATACAGCGTATGAATTGAGCGCTGAACATTTCTCACTCGCATGAGATCAATCGAATCAATGAACACCTGAACAGCGTCTGGCATGCCGCCCACAAGCAGGTAGCGGTAGAACTCGTCAATAAGCTGTTCGTGCAGATAATCGGGCACAGGAATTCGTTGTTCGAATGACTTACGAGCTAAGTCGATCAGGGAGGAAGAAATACCATCCGCCCAACAAAACTCTTCGAAATCGAGAGGATACAAATTCATTGTCTGCAGAAATCCAACTGGCAGCGAGCGAGCATCAAACGAATCAAGTCCCAAAAGAGAACCCGAGAAAATGTAGTCGCATTGGGTATTTTCAACAAGAAACTTCAACCACGTAAGCACGTCGCCACATTCTTGAATTTCATCAAGAAAAACAAGTGTCTTATCCGCTAGTATTTCCGTACGACTTAGCGCAGAAATTCTTAAGAATAGGTCTTTGGAGTTTTGCGCTGCCGCAATAGTTTCAATTGCTTGCTTGTTGTCAAAGAAATTTATTTCAGCTACATTCTCATAATTGTTATGAGCAAACTCACGAATGAGGGTAGTTTTTCCCACCTGACGAGCCCCCATCACCATAAGTCCCTGTTTAGTTTTGAGGTTCTTCCATGCTAGAAGTTTGTTGTAGGCTTTTCGCTTCAGCAATGATTCTCCTTAAGAATTTTTTCACAGTTGCCACTTTGCACAATGGTAGCCTACAATCAGTCTAGACGCAAAAGATGTAACCATCTCTGCATATTTATTCGCAAAAGGTGTATCGATAATCGACCTTTTAACCCCAAAAGGTGCATCGCTATCAATCTATCAATCTATCAATCTATCTATCTTGTAGCAGCACTTGCTGCGCGCGGTACTCGTTCTCCTATGGGTTTGAACGTGGTGTGGAAGGCGGTGATGCGGTATGGCGAAGTGATTCTGCCCCAGATTGGTTGACACACTGATTTCCGATAGTATGGACTGGGACTGTTTTATGAACATTCGGAATCGAGCTAATGAGCGCACTGCCGCTCATATTCCACGGGCGATAGGTTGCCGAGGGATGAATGCGGCCGCCTGGTATTGTAATACAGCTCGATGAACTTGAAAATTTCCT
>JAYFOQ010000038.1:0-17367 GCA_034932485.1 Gordonibacter sp. | reverse complement strand
GCGCCAAACCTTCAAAGCCACCAAAATCCATGGGGCTCGATTTGCATGCCTTAATACACGCCCTTTATCCCATATTTGATTGTCAAAGTTCTAGTCAGAAAGTCTCAAAACCTACTTGACTTCTTATAGCTGGTCTTTCTTCTTGTTCAAGCAGTTCGGCGGTACTGCCTACTTAAAACTCAATGCCGCGTCGTGCAGGGGTACCGCTGGCGAAATAATGCTTCACTTCGCGCATCTCAGTTACGAGATCGGCCGCAGCCATAACTTCCTCGCTGGCGTAACGACCAGTGAGTATGAGCTCAACATTATTGGGGCGCATTTGCACAAGGTCGACCAAACTGTTGCTATCGAGGTATCCCAGGTGGTCGGCTATGTTTATCTCGTCGAGCACGACGAGATCGTAGTTTCCACTTGTGAGAGCAGCGTGTGCCGCTTCAAATCCGATTTGCGCAGCGTGCGCGTCGGCTTGCGCATTGGGTACGTTTAATTCGTTGCCGGTGCCGTATTGTTTGGCTACGATACGGTCACCCATAAGTGCGAAAGCATCCAATTCGCCGGTGGGATTGTTCTTCATGAATTGCCCAAAATACACCCGTAACCCGGCACCGGCTGCACGCACGGCTAATCCGATGGCGGCAGTTGTTTTGCCCTTACCGTTGCCGGTGTATACCTGCGTTTTTCCTTGCTCCATAAAGCGAGCATCCTTTCCTTTTGCATAACTTGCCGTCTGAAATACTAGGTTGTGATGCAAATCAACCTTGTTTTCCGACAGAGAGGAATGCGTTTAATCTCCCAACTCGCGTTGCCAATCAAATCCAGACGGTGGTGCCAAGGGTAAGGAGGCTTCGTTGCTTTCGTCCCAAACGCCGTCCCATGCGCAAGCTTTCAGGTCGACGTTTTCGTTATCAACGAAAACAACGCCTTCTTTCTCCAGTATCTCGCGCTGTACCTCAGGGCCGCCAAATGCGTAGCCGCGACATAAGCTGCCATCTTTGAATACGACGCGATGACAGGGAACGTTGTTTGCCTCGGCTCCTGGGTTGGGATTGGCATGTAGGGAATATCCTACGTATCGAGCCGATCGCGGTGAGCCAATAAGGCGGGCTATTTGTCCATAGGTTGCCACTTTGCCGGTTGGAATGCGCCGAACCACAGCGAACACTTTGTTTGAAAACTCACCCAAGGTTGTTTGTTGTCCTTCCGCTCTTTAGCAGATGTTTTGCACTGCAAGGGTAGCGCATTGCATGCGCTGGCGCAAAGGGGCAGGTTGTGCTGCGATAGGGTATCGCATTGTCTTTTCGTGAGTTTTACCATATCCTCAGAATTTCTTAAGAGGTATGTGGTTTCGCCGCTGTCACCGCTATACGTTCTCTCGCCCTTTCCTTTTTCGCTCTTGGCCTTTACTCTTGAGTGAGGAGAAAAAGTAAAACGACGCGAAACGATTGATTGTCACTGACGAGGGAGATCAAGATGAAACCATGGCGCGGCCGTCGGGGCGACGGTGTGGAAGACCCGGCATCTTTTGGCGATACCAACACGCTTCCCCGAATTGCGTCTGCTGCGGCGCTCGATACAGCTGATGCTACCTGGAGGAATGGCGTTATCGACGCAGAGGCTTTGGCTGACATGCAGGCGTTTAACGATTTGAAGGCAAAGCGCAAAAAGCAGAAACGACGTAAGATCGTTACGACGGTAGCGGTGATTGCGGGGCTCGTAGTGGTTGTGGGTGGTGCGGGCCTCTGGTATGCAGCAGATCAAGCGGCTCGCGCTCTCGAGGGGGCAGGAATGCAGACTGCCGTCGTGGAGCAAGGTACGTTTACTCAGACCGTTTCGGCATCGGGGAATCTTCAGCCGGTTGCCTCGGTTAGTGCGACACCTGAAGTGGACGGTATCGTAGGTGAAGTATTTGTTTCAGAAGGAGACACCGTAGCTGCGGGTCAGACATTGTTTACCGTGGTTAATGCCGAGCTGGATAAGGCCATTGCACAGGCTGCCCAGGCCATCGAAGAAGCCAAGAACGGCGTCGCTCAGGCTCAAAATGCAGTTAATGATGCCTATCGCTCAAAGTCGGCGGGTCGGGAAGCTGCCGCTCAGGCTCAGGCGGCAGCCGATGCTGCTGCGACAGCTGCAAGCTCTGCTGCAGTAGCAGGAGGGGCTGGCACCAGCACCGGAGGATCGGGCTCGACTGCGATAGCTGCTCAGGGTTTTGATGAGGCGAGTGCCGATTCAGCCATTCGTCAGGCGGAGTTTGCCCTCAATGGTGCGAATTTAACTTTACAAAACGCACAAGCGACCCATGCTGAAGCTGTTGCTCGTGGCGAGAAGCGTGCGGTGAAATCTGCCATTGCAGGTAGTGTAGTGTCGGTTAATGTTGAGCCGGGAAAAGCGCTGGGGTCTACTTCGACATCGGGCGTTGTCTCGCCGATACAAATAGCAGATCTGTCGCAGATGACCGTGTCTATCGGTGTAAACGAGATTGATATTTTGAAGGTGGGGGCCGACCAGCACGCTACGGTTACCTTTACGGCTGCCCTAGGGTTAGAACTTCCGGCCAAAGTTGTGCGTATAGCTACTACGTCGACCTCTACCGCTAGTGGAGCGGGTTCTAGTATGTCTGGTGGCGCAGTAACTTATGCGGTGAAGCTGCTTATTGAGACTCCCGACCCGCGTTTAAAACCAGGTATGACAGCTAAAGCAACCATCGTTACGCAAACTATTGAGCGGGCTCTCATGGTGCCGATCTCGGCTGTGCAATCAGATGGTGTGGAAGGTAGTTCGGTCATGGTGCTTGTTGATCCTGAAACGCAAAAAGTGGAGACGCGTAAGGTTGAGGTAGTCGCCTCCGATGGGCTTATCACGGTGGTAAAGGGTGGCGTGAAGCCGGGTGAAACCGTGGTGGTTAGCGGCGGATCTTTGAATGGTACGAGTTCTGCTGACGCAATAGGCGATAAAGAAGACACAGGTATGGAATCGACGGGTGCTGCAGCGGCCGGCTCCATCGTGGTTGGGTAGCGCTATGGCCACCGCCGTTGTTGAAGCAATCGACCTGCATCGCATTTATGAGAGTGCTTCTGGTTATACTCATGCGCTGCGTGGTGTGTCGCTTTCTGTTGATCAAGGTGAATTTCTGGCTATTATGGGGCCTTCTGGTTCTGGAAAATCTACGCTTATGAACCTGCTCGGTTGTCTCGATACGCCAACGCGGGGTCGCTATCTGTTAGAGGGTATCGATGTGGCTGCGTATCGCCCTGATGAATTAGCTGAGGTACGCGCCACGCGTTTGGGGTTCGTGTTCCAGTCATTTAATTTGTTGCCGCGCGCTACCGTGTTGCGCAACGTGGTGCTTCCTCTTATCTATACAGCCTGCCCGCGTAAGGAGCGAGGAGAGCGAGCCCGTGCGGCGTTGCGTAGTGTATCCATAGACGAGCGTCTGTTTGATCATCGCAGCAACGAGCTGTCTGGCGGTCAAATGCAGAGGGTGGCCATCGCGCGTGCTTTGGTAAACAACCCGGCGCTTATTTTGGCGGATGAGCCCACTGGTAATCTCGATACTGCCACGGGCGATATGGTGCTCGATACGTTCAAACGTCTTCGCGATCAGGGAAAAACCATTGTGCTCATTACCCACGAACCTGAGGTGGCGGCTCATGCCGATCGTGTGATACATATTCGCGATGGTCGCCGCTTTGATAATGAGATCGAAAGCACGGGGTGTGTAACCAGCGCTCCTCGCGGGAACGGCGGTACGCAGCTATGAGGTTCGGCGATCTGCTCTACGAAACGTGGCATGCGCTTTCAGCCAACAAAGGACGATCGGTTCTTACCATTCTTGGCATTGTGATAGGTATTGCTGCGGTTATTGCTATGACTTCACTTATCGGTGGTATTCAGAACATGCTTATTGGCGAAATGGGTCTTGCGCAGGCGCGCCAGATGTCAATCAGCGTAAACACAGCAGCACCTATCGGTTTCGATGACGTAGATCGTTTAGCGAAGTCCATGCCCGATTATGAGACGCTTACTGCCTCGGGCCAGACGTCAGCCGAGACAACGCTCGCTAATGGCACGAAGTCGCAGGCGCAAATTATGGCAGTGAAGCCCGACTTCTTTACGGCAAACGGATCAAAGATTGCTGAGGGACGTTTTTTTACATCAAATGAAGAAGCTTCGGGAGCACGGCTTGCGTTGGTTGATCAATCGTCGGTTAAAGATTTGTTTGGTGGTGCCAATGCCGAGGCTGTGGGTAAGACGCTGCATCTTGGAAACGACGATTTTACTGTCGTAGGTGTTATTCAAAGTTCATCGCTTATGTCCTACGGTATAACGGTATACGTGCCCTATACCACGGCTGAAACGCGTATCGGAAATGTGCATGTGTCGCAGATTATGGGGTTTGCGAAAGAGGGCGTAGATATGGATCGCCTCACCGAGACAACTAAGATTGCGGTTGCGTCCTACTTCAATGTGTCGCCGGAAGATGGCGTGTATGTGCTTGCTCTTGACTCCGTAATCAAACAGATGGAAACCATGATGTCGTCATTTTCTCTGCTTATGGGTGCTGTTGCCTCGATATCGCTGTTTGTAGGAGGCATCGGTATTATGAATATGATGCTTACCAACGTTACTGAACGTATTCGTGAGATCGGTTTGCGCAAGTCTCTTGGTGCGCGACGTCGCGACATTACCAAGCAGTTCTTGCTGGAATCCATCATGCTATGCGTGGCCGGGGGATTGCTGGGTATCGTATTCGGGTTTTTGGCCGCGTGGGGCCTTGGTGGGGTGATTGGAATGGTTCAGCCGGGAATGAGTGTTACACCGGCGTTGTCCATCCAGGTGGTGGCAGTGGCGGTGGGGGTTTGCGTGCTTATTGGAGTGGTGTTTGGTTACTATCCCGCACGACGTGCTGCAAAGCTTGATCCAGTGGAATCGCTTCGGTATCAGTAATATGAGTGAATCGCTATTTTGTTATCTTGCGAAATGGATATGATGCCGGAGATTGTAATTACTGATATTCCGCCCTGTTATGGTGCTCTTCCCAAGGGGGCCAACGCTTTCTCATTGGCCCTCTTGAGGTTTGACTCGTACGAAGATTATCCGAGCTTTGCAGCTAGTTTCGCTCCGCAAAGATAGCCCGACGTGATGGTGTTGGCCATCGCGTAACCTGAGCCGACGTATGTGTCGTTATAAAGGTTGCTGCCAGCTTCGTTGCCGACGGCGTAGAGCCCCTTGATGGGAACTCTCTTCTCGTCGAGTACTTCGAAATCGGTATTAGTGAGCAGTCCGCCCCATGATCCCAAGTTGTTCTCTTCTGCTGTGATGAGGTAATACGGACCCGAACCTAGCGCCTTTAGATATTGAGACGGTTTGCCGAATTGTGTGTCCGATCCGTTGGTGCAGAATTCCTCGTAGCTTTTCATTTGCTTCGTGAACACGTCGACATCCATGCCGGCTTGGTTTGCAAGTTCTTCAGAGGTGTCGGCCTTGAAACCGCCGCCTTTTTCTACCATCTTGTCGAAAACTTGGGAAATGTTCGTCCAAGGATCAGTCAATTCAAATTTTGGTTTGTACGCGGGGGGTAGTCCGGGGCTTTTGTCAACGCCTAATCCCGCAAGACCTTGTTTCTCGAGAATGTCCATGATGTCTTTGGACACGACCACATAATGAAACGATCCTTGGTAGACGCTCGAGTTCGCGGCAGGAACGGGACTGAGGACGAGCGCTTCGTTGCGGAAGCGGGCTCCGCTGGATCCAACGTTCATCAGCTGGGGGATATAAGTCAGAATCATTGGGTATTTTGCTGGAAACGCATCAAAATCATTGATGATCGAATCGGTTGCGCGTGCCAACGTCTGATGGAGCATTTGGCCGCCGAAGTTCTGCGGTTTCTGCGCTCCAGCCTTCCATGCCATTTCCAGTCCTTCGCCAATGTTTTGTGGAATTCCCGCAAAGACTCCGTCGAAGTTGAACGCAGTTTTGACCATAGCTTGGTTTCCGCCGTATCCGCCGGTTGCGATAACTATTGCCTTGGCGTTGACCTGAAATCCTTTATTGTTTTTCGTTGCGACTACGCCGGTTATGGTACCTTTGTCGTCGGTTATTAAATATTTAGCCGTTGCTTCGGTAATCACTTCACCTGTCGGTTCGACGTATTTTTTCAGCATCTCGCGAAAGAGAGGTTCTCTTTTTTCATAGTCGGGAAGCTTGGTAAACATCTTGGTGTAAGTGAATTCCCACCCGTTGTCACTCATCCAGTCGACAGCCTCGCCAGCCTTGGTGACGAGCTGCCTGATTGCTGCTGCGTCGACACGCCAATGGGAGTCGGCTACCCATGTATCGATAATCTTGTCTGTGTCTGTTGTGACGCCAGCAGCAACTTCGTATTTGCTGTTCGGAGCTGTTGGTCCTGATGACTTCAAACTGGCCCCACCGATTGCCTGCGACTTTTCGAGCAAGATGACGCGCAAACCTTTCTCAGCAGCTCTCACTGCAGTATTGGTCCCTGAACACCCTCCCCCAATTACGACTACGTCGCACTCCTTCGTTTCTTCGATGGTAATTTTCTCGGACGTGTTTCCTGGGAGAACCTCCGAGAGGTTTGTATTGAGCTTTACTGTCCAATCATCGGTCTTTTTTGCCGAACCCGAAGCTCCCTTCGATTCTTGGGGGCTGCACCCTGTCGCAGTCAAGATTCCCAAAGCACCGGTAGCCATAGCTCCCGCAATGAATCCTCGTCGAGTAACACTTTTTCTTTCCATGATTATTTCCTCCTTGTTTTCGATTGTTTCGGATTTTTGCAACAACCCGATGTGATTACGGTAGGAAAGACCACCGAATTCGAGTAGACCCTGCGGGGGTGGTTCTCTTTTTTGTTCTTGAAAAGTTTCATTATCGTATGCGACCCTTGGGAATATGGTCTTGGGACGACCATGTTTTGTTGGGTATACTGGAATTCGGTAATGAAGTGGATTTGAAGGGTGTCTATGCAGGGTAATCGCGTACTCGTCGTTTCTTGTGCCTTAGGACTCTCGTGCCTTTGGGCCATCGCTTCGCTCTGTTCTTTCCCCGGAGTTCTTTTTGGGGCGGAACCGCGAGTTGTATACCGGGCATTCAATATGTCATTTGTTCTGAGCTTTTCTCTTGCTGCTTTCGCCTATATATCCGTTGCGTTTTTGTGCTCTCGCCGCGTGGTCGTAGGTGTTTCTAATGTCGCTTTTTGCATCTTGACGACAGGACTCGTTTTGGCTCAGTGCTTTGATTTCGGTAGAAATTCTTCCGTTGCGTTTTTGGTCGGTGCGCTATGTGGCTTAGGGCTGTCCGTTTCCCTCTCCTTTTCGTTAGTGCTGCTATCTTGGTTGCCGGAGCGCAGGGCGATTATGACTCAAGGGTGGCAAATGCTGTTTGGAGTCACCGTTTTTGCCGTGGGTGCATCTTATTTTCGAGACCTGTTCGGCATCGTTTCCGTTTTTGCGTCTCTTGTAGCATGGGGATCGATGTTGGTGTTCCTGAGGAAGAGCTCTTCTGCGCAAGTTGACGTTTTTCCTGTGCGTGCTCCGCTGCGTTCTATAGAAGCCTTGTCTCCAGGTATGCGCTCGGCGAACAAAATGTTCGTTCCCTTTGCAGGATTTGTGCTTGTATCTTTTATTTTCGGCGTCGTTGAAGTCGTTGCCATGGGCGCTGCCGGATCTCCAAACGGAGCGATCGCTTCGTTTTGGGGTGCGCCGGTAGGCGCTGCTCTTTTTCTTCTCTGGCTGCGGCACAGCTCGCATCGAGATTATCGACAGTCACTGAAGGTTATGTTCTTTGCTTTTGCGACTGCTTTCGTCGTCCCGGTTTTCGATGTTACGGTGTTCATGATGAGCGCGGGTATAGCCGCCAGCCAATTACTGATTGTTTCAATAATGATTGATGAGTTTTCCAGTGATCGAAGAATTGCACTTGCGCTCATAGCGTTTAGCTTTGCCATTGCGAAAGGTGCTCTACTCGTTGGTCTTTATGTTCCGGGATGGTTTGGCGTAAGGTCTCATGAGGCATATTATCAGTCGGCATCACTGCCGCTTTTCATTGTATATTTAATCTTTGTGGCTATTTTGGTACTGGGCAAAGAAGGCGTGGTCGGTCGGATTACGATATGGTTGAGAAGTCTGTTTACTTGCAGAAAGAGCAAGAACAAGAACAATACCGAAGCGAGGTTGGACCCCCTATTCTCTGGCATGGACGACATTGACAAAAAATGTCAAGCGGTGGCTTACGAATGTAAACTTACGAAACGTGAGTCAGAAGTGTTGAATTATCTCGCGCGAGGTCGTAACACGGCATACGTCAGCGAGCAGCTTTACCTTTCTCGAAATACGGTGAAGGGGTACACTAAAAGTCTTTACGCGAAATTGGGCGTTCATTCTCATCAAGAATTGATCGACGTGATGGAGGCGGCGAAAGATTGCATGCCGATCGATGCGGCAAAAGGTGCTATTCGACCACGTTAGATGTCGGCTGTCGAGGGGTTCGCTTCTTGCGAGCGTTGCGAGGCAGTGCTCATCGAGGTATCGATCTTTGATGTAGTCGAAGCCGTGCGTGTTGTTGGGTGGGGAATGTTCGAAAAAGGAACTACGCAAGCGCGAGGGTGTGCCTTGGATTTCTGTCGGGCCACTAAAGATCTTTACGATTTTTCGGGCATCGAATATAACCATATTGCTCCCTCTGAGGGTCGAAGGATGTCGATAAGATGAACGCTAGACTGTTAGCGTTCATCTTCCTACAGAAGTCATGTGGCACGACGTTTCTGTGGTCTAATGCAGGACACTCGGTATGTCTGTTGGTTTGGTGTGAGAGGATGTCGAATGTAGGCACTTGCTAGCAGCCGAACTAATTTTGGGCGCCGTTTGATTCGATCAGCTTGGATCGCGTGATTACAGCAAGACGCATAACCTTATGGTTGATAGTTTTTTAAGTGGGTTCCTAAAGAGGATATATTCAGTGATAGCTTTATTTTACGCTGAAATACTATGAGGCGAAGAGTTTGCAGATTCCGATAAGATGAAATAATCAAATGCCGGTTACCGTTCCGTATTCTTATTCACTACTGAGAGTTTCCCCGTTTAGCTTCTGTGAAGGTGCACTGCTTTTCCTTGAGGCGAATACGATAGGCGACGTAGTCCTTTGAAACTGAATTTTTGCTCGCAATGAGACTGCCTACGACAATGATTGCAATTGCCAGTGCCACACCAGGCCAGAGTGGCTGGATACCGAATGGGTTTCCGGCATAATACCAAATTGTCGAGGCGGTTCCTCCGCAAAGAAGTCCGGCAAAGCCAGCACTATTTGATGTTCGTTTCCAATACAAACCAAAAAGAAGCAAAATGACAGTGATTGCCTTGATCTGCGATGCGCTCATGAGCGACTCGAGTAAAGAAACGTTAGTTCCACTAACGGCAACAGCAAACAATAGCGAAGTAGTTATAATTATACGTGACATTCTTAGCCCAGTTCTGTCGGAGACGGTTTCTCCGCGCAGAGCTTTCATGGGAATGTAGAGTTCTTTTACAATTAATTTTGATATCTCCAAGAGGAAATAGGGACCCGTAGAGAAGATTGCAGCGAATACTGCCATAACGGTTATACCAGATAAGTAGGGAGAAATTTCGTTAGTCATTGAATAAAGAGCCAAATCTGGACGAATGTCTGTGAAAGTGATTGCAGCACAGAGACCAACGATGGTTGGTGCGAAAGCGAATAGTGCACTTATGATGGCAACTGCAATATGGCTTTGTTTCGCAATGCGTATGTTTTTTGCGCAATAACCGATGTTGATTGAGGTTACGGAAACGGAGAATCCCAATGCTCCTCCAATAAATTGAGCCAGTGCTGTAGGTGCGCCATTGGCAAAAAGATCAAAATACGAAGAGGGTAGCTTCTCAAGGAGAGGGTTGACGCCTCCGACATAATGTAGGGAAGTTAGAGCTGCAAATGTTAGTCCAAACAATATTACAAAAGAATGCAGTTTGTTCATTTCGGCCATACCTGTAATTCCCAGAAGTGCCATAGCTAGAAATAATACAAAAACTATAAAAGTAGAGGCAATTTCGTCAATGTTGAGCATTGAGCTTAAGTACATGCTTGCCGCGGTGACCTGCGTAGAGAATATGATAAAGAGGGGAATAAGGGTAAAAATGAGAACAAGATAACGGATTTTTGAATCAAATCGGATGCCAAACGCCTCAGGTCCAGTCATTGCGCCCGTTGTTCTTACTTCAAAAAAGAATTTGCAGAAAAAAACGCTGAAAAGGATGCAACCTAGGCTGCTACCCCATATTCCCCATAGTGCGGTAAGTCCAGTACTGTAGCCAGTTCCTGCCGTCCCTGTTGTTGTGGAGGCTGCAATAAGATCACCGAAAAGCATAGTGGTGACTGCGAAAACAGGCATGGAGCCATTAGCGATAAAAAAATCTCGGATAGTGGAATCTTTGCCGGTGCGGCGCTTCATGATGAAGCCAACAGCTAGGGTAGCTGAGAGATAGATAACGACTATTGTGAAGGTAATCATTAATTTCTACCAATCTCTTGCAGATGTCCGCTCGTTTGAGGCTTTCGCCCAGTTTTTGTGAGTCAACTTAAGTATTAAGAAAGTTGTATTTTCGGATAATGAAACGACAAGATAGGTGGGTTATCACTTCTGTAAAAGCGGAATCAAAGACATATTATCCTGTCTTCAATTCCGCTTTGCTTGTCCAAAGGCTCGCTGAATGCGGATATGCTACTTTTCGATTGCATTTTCCCATTTCATCTTACCGATAAAGCTACAAGAGACAACGGCTAAAATAGCGATTGCGACTACTACGCCGATACCAACCAAGAGGGCTCCGTGATAAGATCCTGTTCCGTCATATATCCATGCAATTGCCGAGGTTGATATTCCCCCGACCAGTGACGAGGCAACTGCGACATATGACCAAATTTTTGCATAATCTGCATTGCCGAATAATTGACGGGCTGCAAGTGCCCATCCAACGCGGGAAGGTGCATTGCAGAAACCCAGACAAAACCCGCCAGCAATTAAGAAAGCGGATGAAGTTCCACCGATGAGCCAAATAACGAAAGCGGCGAGCCAGACGATCTGAAATACGACGAAGGTAATACTAAGTTTGAAGCGATCAGCCATAAATCCAAAGCCCAGCTTAGACAGGAGGTTACCCAGTGCGGCAGCAGATATCATGGCCGCGCCGATCATTGCCGCATTGCCTGCATCTGGAGTGTTGGCCAAGAATTCTTTTGCGATGCCAGCTTGATTATTGTTGAATCCCATTCCAAGAGCAGTAAGTGCAACGCCGAGTGCAACAATCCAAAAAACAGGGCTCTTCAATGCATTTTTTGCGAATATGCCAGCTTCTGATTTGTTGTCTACAGTTTCATTGTCTGATGAAGCAGCTGCCTTGTAACCAAAAGGCTTTAATCCCTTGTCGGCTGGATCTCGCTTTATCACAAACAGAGTCCAAGGAAGAATAAGAATGGCCATAAGTGCTGCGTTGATTAGATACGAGGTCTGGTATCCAAAACTGCCAATAAGCCACGTGAACAAAGGCGACCAAAAAATGGTTGATACCCCTGCGAAGCAGGAGGCGATTCCAATCATTTTTCCGCGATGTTGTTTGGCGAACCAGTTGCCTACGAGGACAGGTGTTGCCATCGTAAAGCAAGCTGCGATGCCAATTCCTCCAATAAATCCAGCAATGTAGAATATGAACAAGTTGGTGGCAAGGGCGCAAATTAGAGGACAGGCGATCATGCAAACGGCACCTATCGTCAATGCCAGATTGATATTAACTTTCTTGTTTTGATAAATATTCCCCCAAATAGGCATGGATATCACGATAGAAATGGCTTGAGTTGTTAGCATGAATGTAAAATCTCCACGTGCGCATCCCAAAGCTGTTGTGACGGGAATCATATAGACGCCAATGATGGAGTTGATGAGTGCCATGGAGCCCGCGAACATGAAACAACAGCTTATAAGAATTAACCAGGCATAATGGATTCCATGTTTTTTCTCGATTGATTTTTCCATTCTTCAAGCATCCCCTTCCTTCTGCTTCACGGCAAGCGCTGTGTTGTAACAACCAGCGTCCTTGGAGTCGCATGTTTCCGTGTTGATGCGAGCTGGACGCTGGCCTTAATTTGTCGTTTAATGACGATTAATCTTGCTTGGGAACAAAGATAACTTGACGTGTTTTATCTCCCAATTTTTTGGAGAGTTCATCGACTGGCCCGTATGACATAACGCCGGTGTAGCAGCTATGAACACATGCGGGAAGTTTCCCCTTTTTGGTTCTTCCTGCGCAAAGATCGCACATGTCAGTGGGTACCGGCATGTAGGTAAGCTGCCATTTGTCACCTTCGATTTGCCAAGGACCGACTTCGTAGACTTTGATGCCCCATTTCCCTTCGGGAATGTTGTGCTCCATTTTGCAAGCTACTTCGCAGGTATGGCAGTTTGAACAGAATTCATAATCAATGAGAATGCCGTTGTTGCTCATTAGTACTCACCCTCCTCGCACTTATAAATCTTGCAAAGCAATGCTTTGACGTCCGCCCCGAATCCTGTAGGTCCCTGTTGGCCAAGTTCGCTGAGGAGATTCGGGTTCACATCCCATACGCCATACATGGGGTCTTCATGTGGATCCGTTTCCGGAAACCACCAGCCGCTGTTAACGTTTGCCATGCCATAAAGCAGAGCCGGGGTGGGTTTTGCGCGATGTTTGATGCGTCCTATCTTGTTCTCGATCCATACCCAGTCACCGTCTTCGATGCCTTGCTCCTTTGCCCATTTGTCGTTCATTTCGACAAGTGGATCGGGCTGCATTTCACGAAGTTTCTTTACGTCACGATGCTCGGAGTGGAAATAGTAAATATTCCGACTACCGGTCATAACGATTACTGAATATTCTTTGTAAAGATCCGGAGTGGTGTAAGGGCTGTAGTACGGTTCGTCGTAGTAAGGCAAAACATCATCGCCGTACTGGCCAGCCAAAGAGGAATAAAGTTCAATGCGTCCTGTTTTTGTATTGAATCCTGGCTGACCGTCGCGACGCAATAGGCCTTTTTCGTAGCGGCGATACTCTTGACCTGGATAAGCCCAGTTGCGTTCTCGAATTTCGTGCCATTTCATTCCAGAGTTTTTTACGAGATAATCATATACCTCTTCGACGGTATCCCAAGGGAACATCTCTGCGTTGAATCGTTTTCCGAGAAGAAGCGTAATTTCGGCATCGCTTTTGGGTTCTCCTTTGATCTTCAAGCCTTCGATTGGAGATTGGGCGAAAGCTCCCGTGCGCTTTGCTATCATGCCTAATTTTTCCACGCACATGGCTACGGGAAGAGCGACATCTGCAAGCATCTGAATGGTCGGAGTGATTCGCCAATCAGCGACTGCGATAAACTTCAGTTTTTGAAGAACGGGATATACTCGATTCAAATCAGCGTTGCTCATACAGGCCAAGGGATTGGTTCCCATCATAATAGCACCGGTGAAACCATAGGGTTCTTCGGTTTCTGCTTGCACGACGGCCAGATCAGGTTGGTCGAGGACCATTCCCATGCGAATGAAAGGGTACTTGTCGTAACCAATGACCATTTTCTGGACATCCTCGGGAAGTTCGTCGTAGCCCCAGCTGAAATAATGGAAATTGTAAGGTGCTCCAGTGAAGATTTGTCCACCAGGTTGATCGATGTTTCCGCAGATAGACAGCATTGTAATAATGGAGCGCACGGCACCGATGCCATTCCTCTGCATGTCGAGCGCAAGACCGAGTTGGACGGCGGTATGGTTGCCTGCGGCGAACATGCGTGCAGCCTGAATGATCTTTTCTTTTGGCACCCAAGCTTTTTCGCACAACTCATCGAAATCATATTCGCGCGTGCGCGCTACCATCTCATCAAATCCGTATGTCCAGCAATCAACAAAATCATGATCGTAAAGATCTTCTTCTACGATTATCTTGAGCATTGCCATGGCGATGGCGGAGTCAACAGCGGGGCGCGGTTGAATCCAAAGATCGGCGCGCGCTGCAAGCCAAGTAAGGCGCGGATCAACGACGACCAATTTTGCTCCTCGTCGAACCACTTCAACAAGCCAATCACCATAGAATCCATCGGAATTAGAAGCCACGCAATTGCAGCCCCAACAGAAGATTACTTCCGGATCCTTATATTCGGGGTTGTCGTATCGATCTTCGTGACATTCGGAGCAGTCTGGCATCATGTAATCGCCCGTGCTGACGTTGTAGGAGACCAGGCGAGGCATCCAGCATGCCAGCCCGGATGAGTAGCTCTCCACATGCGGAGTTCCCATGGCATATGCGAGTCGCTGCGACTGCCATAGGATGTCGCGGCCTGTTCCGCAGAAGGTCTGCAATGTGTGACGACCGTATTTTTCGCCCAATTCAGTCATTTTCTCGTAGACGAGATCAAGTGCTTCGTCCCAAGAAACGCGCTCCCATGCGTCGGGATTGCCTCTCTTCGAAGGATCGCGCTTCATCGGATAGAGCAATCTTTCGGGACTGTTTACGACATCCGGAAGACAGGCGCATCTCGGGCATATGCGACCTTGATTGAACGGGTTTTCTCGATCGCCCTCTACTTTTTCGAGCTCCCCTTCACTGTTAACATAGCAAACGATGCCGCATCCTGCATGGCATCCTGGCGCGGACCACGCAGTAGTTCGAGTGACGGTATAGCCATCCTCTTTCCATGATGTGGGCAAAAACGCTTCTTCACCCATACTCTCCTCCTTTTCTGCAGCCATTACGATAATGCACGGCAAGTGCTACTCGTTCTGCTGTGCGGCTTCAGAATAGGGAGTTCGCAACGGTTCTGTACATTAGAAGAGTATGCTAATCTTTGCTCCGATAGGAGGGAAAACATATTATTCGGGCTATTAGACTATTGGTATAAATACGTTAGTTTGGCCAGTTGAGATAACGTATTTAACAGTCGGAAGGCTTCATTTGCATATATGGATCTCTTGACAACCATCCGGGAGAGCCTTTGCGTTGCGTTTCTGATTCAAGGTTGATTCGTGATAAAATACTTGTGGATTTTTCGTCGATACGACATACGGGGGATGGTATGGGGGATGCGAAAGAAGAACATGAGACGGGTGATTTTTGGGGATTAAAGTTATTTGCAAGCTTGAAGCGGCCTTCGAATCCGCCGTTGTTTACTAGTGGCTATGATTTGCTGGGCATAGTGGGTTTCTCCCTGTATTTGGCATGGTTCTTTTTAGTGCTCGCTGGTGCGACGTTCGGACAAAGTGCATTTGATCGTGAGCTTGCCATCGGCTCTGCCTTTCTCTTTCTTCTCGGGGAAGCCTTTGGAGCTATTATTGTGTGGTTTATTTCCGGTCGCGTGGGGGATAAGTGCAGCATCTCTTTTTGCGCCGTCGCGGCTGGTCTACTTACTGTTGCATCCGGGGTTTCTCTTTTGCTTAAGGTTAATTCGTTTGCGGTGCTGGCGATTGTATGGCCGATGGCGGGGATAGGGGCTGTCATTCTTCTGTCTCTTTGGGGCTTTTTCCTAGCCCGCTTGAATCATGCGTCGGCAACTCTGTATCCAGCAATCTCAGTGCTCATTATGGCATGCATCTTGGTTTCAGTTTACTGTCTTATTAGGGATGAAGCGATTGCGCTTATCGTCGTGATTCTGCCGATACTTTCCGTGGCTATATTCTTTGTTTGGGCTGTTCACTTATGGGATATTAATCAGTTTGTTTGTCCTCGGAATAGTCGTCCTCCAGATTGGAAATCTCTTTCCCATTCGGCGGCCGCCATGGTCGCAAACAGCTTCTTGCTCGGTTTTGTGATCTATGCTGTCTCAGCCGCAGGGTTTTTGATATCGACGGCAATCGTTCTTATTGCCATTGTGGTAGCTGCATGCTTTAAGATATACGATGCTCGAAATAAACGGATCTTTGAAGTGAGTATGATAATAAAAGTGATCGCGCCTACTGCAGCGATCGGTCTCCTCCTCCTTCCTTTCCTCAATGCTTCGGGGCAGTTCGTTCTGCTCGCCTTTGTCATGCTTATTGCGATGATCGACGAGATAATTTGCTGGTCTGCTGTTAGTGAATACATGCACGTTCATCAACTTATGCCGTTTGCAAATATGGCTTACGGCAGGGCCGGAGATATAGTTGGATTGCTTCTTGGATATATATGTGGATTAACGATATTTGGAACATTCATGACAGGTGAAGCACGCTACTCCTTAGTCATAGCGTTCGCGGTGATTTCCTTTGTGGCATTGCAGGCGTTTTTTTTCAAAGATAACTACACTCCTTTTACGGAGCATCGAACTATGAATGCTGACTTGGATAATGCGGTTGATTCTGGTCAAAAAATAATGGGCCGATGGAAAGAAAGATGCATTCGATTTTCCGAATACTATCAGTTGACCCCGCGCCAGCAAGAGGTTTTGCTTTTATTGGCAAAAGGTTATTCGACAGGAACCATTGAAAAGGTTCTGGTAGTTTCAAATTACACAGTGAAAGCTCATGTCTATGGAATCTATAAAAAAACTGGCGTTCATGCTCGTCAAGAATTGATCGAATTACTCGAACGATTTGGCAATGATGCAGAATTGCCTGATCGTATCCTTGAAAAATAGCAAGTTATACTAATCGTCTAATAGACTAATTATCGGTGAAATTAAACTCAATCGAGTAAAATTTATACTATGGTTGAATTTTCAGAATGAAGAAAACCCCTAGTATTGAGATGTGTTCATTTTGATATCGCGCATATCGCGAACCATCATTCGAAAGGGGTTCATCATGTGTTTCAGACCTGCTGATGTATCAAACGAAGATAAATGTCCGAAATGTGGTGCGGTGTACAACGCTTGGGATTCCGCTTGTCCACAATGCGGGGAGTCTCTCTCTATGAATGATGGCAAAGCGGGAATTCCGGGGGCTCCTAAGGCACCGGGGGCTCCTAAGGCACCTGGTATGCCAAAAAATCCTGGCGTGCCTGGTATGGAGTACGCATCAAAGAAATAGAACGGGACATCTGCTGCTCCTCTAATATTCTTTTGGAGTGATATTTGTTTCGGAATTTTGATATGCAAAGTTTTGTCTACATGCAATTTATGAGAGCCTGAATTTTGTTATGACTCTACAAAGCGGCCTCAAAGCACAAATGAACCGTACCCTAGATTTTAGACTTATTAATTACAGTTCAAATGGACTGGGACTGTTTTATGAACATTCGGAATCGAGCTAATGAGCGCACTGCCGCTCATATTCCACGGGCGATAGGTTGCCGAGGGATGAATGCGGCCGCCTGGTATTGTAATACAGCTCGATGAACTTGAAAATTTCCT
>JAYFOQ010000037.1:0-4389 GCA_034932485.1 Gordonibacter sp. | reverse complement strand
GTCTACGAGCGCAACGACGTGACTAACGCACTTCTCGAGCAGAAGGGCCTCACCGTACTTAAGATGCCTTCTGCCGAGCTCTCCCGCGGTCGTGGTGGCCCACGCTGCATGAGCATGCCGCTGGTGCGTGAGGACTAAGCATCATTTGTACTTTGGTTTCGAGAATCCGGCCCCTTTACACGTTAAGGGAGCCGGATTCTATTTCAAGGTGATCCGACCTAGGCACACGGCTCATCGGCACACCATCAAAGGTTTGATTTAACATGAAAGGGGTTTTGATGGACGAAAAGAAGAAGGGGATTGCCCTATTTGGGCTGATCGGCATGGTTATCAGCTCGTGCATCGGCTCGGGCGTATTCGCCATTACGGGTCAGCTAGCACGAGTTGCATCTCCCGGCGCAGCCCTTATCGCCTGGGGTATCGTAGGTGTTGGCTTCATGATGTTGGCGCTTTCTTTAGCTAACTTGGGCGCAAAGCGCCCGGACCTACATGGTATCTTCCAGTATGCAGAAGAGGGTTTTGGTCCGTTTGCTGGTTTCCTATCGGGTTGGGGCTATTGGCTTTCTGCGTGGCTTGGTAACGTAGCCTTCGCCACCATGCTTATGTCCACCCTTGGTTATTTCTTCCCCGCATTTTTACCAGGCAATACCGTTCCCTGTATCGCTATCGCTTCGGTAGTCATGTGGCTGCTTACGCTTTTAGTTATTCGCGGCGTTGAAAGCGCATCCTTCCTAAACGCTATCGTTATGGTGTGCAAGGTGGTTTCCATCGCTGTATTCATTTTGTTCTCTCTCTTCCTCTTCAACGCCAATGTATTCACCGCCGATTTCTGGGGCATGCTCTACAACAACGCTGTTGCTATGGGCGAGGTCGGACCGGATGCCATAGCGCTGGGCGACATTGGTACACAAGTTACGAACTGCTTGATTATTATGATGTGGACGTTTATCGGTGTTGAAGGTGCCACCGTTATGTCCTCTCGCGCCAAGAAAAAGAGTGATGTAGGCAAAGCAACGGTCATCGGGCTTATCTGCCTCCTGCTTATTTATATTGGCGCCTCAGTGCTGCCCTACGGCTACCTGCCCTACACCGAAATCGCAGCCATGGACTATCCTGCCATGCTGTACGTATTTGATGCTATGGCTCCGGGCTGGGGTGGCGCATTCGTATCTATAGCCATTATCATATCCGTATTGGGCTCGTGGTTGTCGTTTACCATCTTGCCTGCCGAAACCACCTCTGAGATGGCCGATCGTAAACTACTTCCCGCCTCTTGGGGTAAACTGAACGCCAAAAAATCTCCGCAGATGAGTTTGCTTTTGGTGGGCGCTTGCACCCAAGTGTTTATGCTTACGCTCATTTTTACCGCAGACGCCTATAAGTTCGCATTCTCTATGTGTACGGTAGCTATCGTTATTACCTGGTCTCTCGCTGCAGCATTCCAGGTGAAGTACTCCCTACAAAACAAGCAGACCGGACAGTTAATCATCGGTCTTATCGCTGTGTTGTTCCAGGTAGTAGGCGTTCTGTTCAACGGATGGTCATTCCTGCTGCTTACCTGCGTTGGCTACATTCCCGGCTTTTTCGTATACGCCAAAGCCCGCAAAGATCAAGGTTTGGTTCTCTCTCTCGCCGAAAAAGTAGGCATGGGTGTCGTTTCAGGCCTAGGTGCGTTAGCTCTTGCCTTGCTGTTCGCAGGAGTTATCAGCTTCTAATCCTACGACTTGCCGCAAAAGGAGAACTGTTATGAACATTGCCACCATCGGTGTGGAAGATTGGCTGAACGTATGGGAGAAAAGCGCTACCTACGACATTGCTCAATCCACCATTTCTTCCCTAACCATGGGCGAGATTTTAGCCCTCGATGGCGAATCGGGCGCTACCTTCTACGACCGGCTGAACAACGAGAAAATGAACTATGGCTGGATTGAGGGTTCCCCCGAATTCAAGGCCGAGGTCGCCAAACTCTACCGTTCGGTTAATCCCGACAATATCTTGCAAACCAACGGTGCTACGGGTGCAAATTTGCTGGCACTGATGGCACTCGTTGAACCGTGCGATCATGTAATTGCAGAATACCCCACGTACCAGCCACTCTATGAAATCCCTCGCACACTCGGTGCAGAAGTGGAATACTGGCACATTCGCCACGAGAACGGCTGGAACCCCGTTATAGACGAGCTGAAGGCACTTGTACGCCCCAACACGAAGCTCATCTGCATCAACAACGCCAGCAATCCTCTCGGCACGGTCCTGTCCGCCGAAACGTTAAAGCAAATTGTCGAGATTGCTGAATCGGTAGGAGCTTATGTACTCTCCGATGAAGTATATCTACCTTTACAGGACACCCAATCGTACCAATCGATGGCCGACCTCTACGACAAAGCCATCGTAACAAACAGTCTGTCAAAAACCTATTCAGTTCCTGGTGTGCGCATTGGCTGGACGGTATCGAACGCCGAACTAGCCGACCGCTTCCGCGTGTACCGCGACTACACCATGATCTGTGACGGTGTCTTCAACGACGCGCTGGCCGTACATGTGCTGCGCAATCGCGATAAGATACTCGATCGCAATCGCTCTATCGTATTGAACAATTTAGCTATTGCCCAGGAGTGGGTAGATAGCGAACCACGCGTGTCTTGGATACCGCCAAAAGCTGTATCTACTTCGTTCATTCAACTGGACATCCCCATCGACGACGAGCAATTCTGCAAGAACCTCTTACGCGATCAGGGAGTTCTTCTGGTTCCCGGAAGCCGCTTCGAGCTACCCTGCGGCGCACGTCTGGGCTACTGCGCAGCCGAGGCCACACTACGCGAGGGCCTCAAGCGCTTAAGCATCGCACTGCGTCAGTTCGACTAATACAGTCAAGCGAGGCTCACAAGCGCCGTCAAGCAAAACTCGCCTCGCTCGCACACGCGCCGCCCTCCTGCGACTTCCGCACCGGCCTTTCGCCATGCCGATACGGAAGTCGCAGGAGGGCGGTTTCGATTCTTGTATTCTACGAGACCGATGCTACCGCACCGACCCCACCTTCATTGCCCACACCCTCGTGCTGTCCATCAGCACGGTGCGCACCCACGTGCGCAACATCTACCGCAAGGTGAACGTCTCGTCGCAGGAAGAGCTGCTGGCGCTGATCGACGGAGCGGAGTAATATCGATTGAATCCGCTATACTCATAACAAATTATAAGAACAAATGTTTGTTATCGTGTGATAGAATCGCGTCAGATCGAAGGTAAGCGCTGCATGCAGCAAGCATGTTTCGTGCACTATCAACCGAGCAGTCCATCGGTGGCACTCCGGAATCATGCCACCTTCTACGCTTGCAAGATCCTCACTGAATACCAATTATTGCGAGGAGTTTTGCATGTTGTACGAACAAATTGCAGAAACGAGCGAATACGAGTTCTAGCGGGAGCTTGAGACCAACAAGCCGAAAAGTTGGCTCCGCTCCGTATGTGCCTTCGCAAACGTAAACGGCGGCATTATCGTATTCGGCGTGTGCGACGACCGGAGGGTGACAGGCATCACCAATCCGCAGGCCGATATCGAAAACATTACGCGGCTGATAAAAACAAAAATTGATCCGGTGCCCGACTTTCAGCTCAATGCGGCACACGTCGAAGACAAATATCTCATTGAACTGCGTGTTCCCGAAAGAGATCAAACCCCTTACTGCTACTCCTCAGACGGAGAATACCGCGCCTATATTCGGGCCGGAAGCGAAACAGGACCAGTGACGGCACTTCAGCTAAAAGTACTTTCAATGAAGGGTACGAAAACCCATTTTGACGAGCTGGTCACTGAACACGACATAAGCGCCTACAGCTTCGATATCCTGAAAGCAACATACCATGATCGTTTGCACAAGCTGTTCAGCGACGAAGACTTTATTTCCTTCGGAATGACCACGAAAGAAGGAAAGCTCACCAATGCAGGGGTTCTCTTGGCTGACCAGTGGATTCTCAGACAGAATAGGATTTTTTGCACCCGATGGAACGGGTTCACCAAGTCGTCCTCAGTCAAAGACGCACTCGACGACCACGAATACGAGGGGTGCCTCTTGCGCCTGCTCGACAGAGGAAAGGACTTCATAGAATCAAACAACCTTATTGGATGGACTAAGGCTCCCGACAGAAGAATAGAGGAACCAAGTTACGCCCCTCGCGCCATAGAGGAAGCGCTCGTCAATGCGCTTATTCATCGCGACTATATGATCGGCGGCGCAGAGGTCACTATATTTATCTAGGGTCTGCTCCATAACAAACCGTTTTTCAAGCCCGCTGCAGACCCCTATCTCCTACCAATAACAACGGCCAGGATTGCAGCATCTTCAACGCCCACCGAATGAAGGTATAAGAAAGCCCCTCGAGCTTCTTTAG
>JAYFOQ010000036.1:0-85581 GCA_034932485.1 Gordonibacter sp. | reverse complement strand
GCTACATGTCATGGTACAATGACGGCCGCCTCAAGACGTTCAAAAAGGACGGCAAGAAGGTAACCTGCGAGACCATAGACGGCCGTCGCAGAAGGCTCGGGCTGGCTGCCTGAGCAAGTCCAAGAATCCTGCCGCACCCCCAAACTATTATTTGTTTACACATTGTACCTTTTCCGCGTCTGGCTTGGCGGTAATAAAGAAAAAGCAAATAGATTTTTATGGGAGTTAATCGTGATTAAAAGCATGCCGCAGAACATTTTGCTTGAGATGGTCTTTATCTGAAAGGGTAGCTATCCATAACGTTATAATGTGCCACGCGCAACGTCCCGACCAACGCGCCCAACTGCACACCAGGGTCGAAAAGGAGAAGGTATGGCTACGAACCTGGGCAACACACTGCTTATCGCAAACCCTGCTGCACAAAATGGCAATAGTGCCGTTGCGGCAGCGCGTGCGACTGAGGTACTGCAGAGTTTTCTGGGTGAAGAGCACTTCTCGACGGTCCTTACCGAGTCTGCGGGGCAAGCAATCGATCTTGCGGCACATGCGGCCCCTTTTGATACCGTATTGGCTTTGGGCGGAGATGGCGTTGTTCATGAGGTGGCGAACGGCCTTCTGACGATTCCCTCTGAGCAACGACCTGTGTTGGGGGTAATTCCCGTGGGTTCGGGAAACGACTATGCACGTACGTTGGGTATTTCGAACTCCCTCGATCGAGCGGTGTGTCAGGTGTTGAACAGTCAAGAGCGCATGATGGATGTGGGTCGCTGTAATGGCGAGTACTTTGTGGAAACGCTTTCGTTCGGCCTTGATGCCGCTATTGCGCTTGACACGGTCGAGCGTCGCAAGCGCTCTCAACGTACGGGCACCTTGCTTTATGCGACAAGCGGCATCGATCAACTGCTGCACCACCTAGTAGAGCATCGTTTTGAAGCTCGTTTAGACGGGGGTGAATCGGTGGAAGGTTCTATGTTTCTTTTTGCCGTGCAGATAGGTCCTACGTACGGCAGCGGTTTTCGTATTTGCCCCGATGCACAGCCCGATGATGGGTTGCTCGACCTTTGTGTAGCGCAGCCCCCTTTAGCTGTGCCACGCGCGGTGTATCTTTTTCTTATGGCAAAGAATGGGTTGCACACGCGTTTCAAGCAAGTTGCCTTTCGGCGCGTTTCTTCGTTGGACGTGCGTTTCGAGAGTTGTCCTGCCGCCCAAATCGACGGCGAACCCCTTGCGGGTAGCCATTTTCTCATCGAGGCCGTGCCTCAGGCATTGCGCGTGCTTGTTCCTGTTCGGTAGGTGCTGCTTGCCTACAAAAAACGAAAGCCTTTGAGCGTTTTTCTCTGTGCTTGCCGACGTGGTAAGGCGCTCTTAATTGATTGCTTGTCCATGGGTGTCGTGTGTGTCGCGGGTTGTTGCGTGGTGATGTGTGCTTTTTTCCGTTACGATAACAAGCGGCGCGGCAGCAAGCGGTGCTGGACAGTGCATTATACTGCCGTGAATAACGAGCAAGGAGCCTCATGGGTGAAGGGTTTTTACCGGTCAGCCGCAAAGATATGGAAGAGCGCGGGTGGGACCAAGTCGATTTCGTTTACGTATCGGGAGATGCATACGTTGATCATCCCTCATTCGGGCCGGCCATAATTACCCGTTTGCTCGAATCTCACGGTTTTAAGGTGGGAGTTATCGCGCAGCCCGATTGGAACGACCCTGCCAGTATGACCGTGTTTGGTGAACCACGTCTGGCGTTCCTGGTGTCGGCTGGAAACATGGATTCAATGGTGAACCACTATACGGTGGCGAGGAAGCGTCGCCGCGAGGACGCGTATTCACCTGGAGGTGAAGCGGGTAAGCGCCCTAACCACGCAGCTGTTGTTTATAGCAACCTTATTCGTCGTACGTTCAAAAAGACGCCCATTGTGCTGGGGGGCATTGAAGCCAGCTTGCGTCGTCTTGCACACTACGACTACTGGTCAGACAAGCTTAAACGTTCTATCTTGCTGGATTCTGGTGCAGATCTGGTGTCGTTTGGTATGGGCGAGCACTCCATCGTTGAGATTGCCGATGCGCTTGAGGCGGGTCTTGCCATTGGAGACATCACGTTTATTGATGGAACGGTGTATCGCACCAGCTCTCTCGACCATGTCTACGATGCCGTCATGCTTCCTTCATTTTCTCAGATGCAAGCCGATAAGCTCGACTATGCTCGCAGCTTTGCCACTCAATACGAAAATAGCGACCCCTTTACCGGTAAGCGCCTTGTTGAGCCGTATTCCGATCATCAGTTTGTTGTACAGAACCCGCCGGCTGCTCCCCTCACGCAATCGGAAATGGATGCAATCTATCGCCTTCCTTATATGCGTACGTACCACCCCTGCTACGAGGCCGCTGGGGGAGTACCTGCTATCAAGGAAGTGAAATTCAGCCTTACCAGTAACCGTGGATGCTTTGGTGAATGCTCGTTTTGCGCGCTCACCTTCCATCAGGGGCGCATCGTGCAGGCTCGTAGTCGTGAGTCGCTTTTGAGCGAAGCTGAACTCATGGTGCAGGATCCCGATTTCAAAGGCTATATCCACGATGTAGGTGGCCCAACTGCGAATTTCCGTCATGCGGCTTGTGTTAAGCAGCATGAGCGAGGTGCTTGTGCGCACAAACGCTGTCTTTATCCTGAGCCATGTAAGCTGCTCGATGTTGACCACGGAGATTACGTGGGTCTACTGCGTCGCTTACGAAAGCTACCCGGTGTTAAGAAGGTGTTCGTGCGCTCTGGCATTCGCTTTGACTATGCACTGGCCGATTCTGGCGATTCATTTATTCGTGAGCTCTGTGCTCATCACATAAGTGGCCAGCTCAAAGTAGCACCTGAGCACGTGTCCGATGCGGTACTTGCCCATATGGGAAAGCCAAAACATCTTGTGTACGAACGTTTTGCGAAACTATACGCTGAGACCAACGAGCAGTTGGGTAAAAAACAATTTCTAGTACCCTATCTTATGTCATCGCACCCAGGTTCCACGCTCGACGAAGCCATTGAGCTGGCTGAGTATGTGCGTAACTTGGGCTACATGCCCGAACAAGTGCAAGATTTCTATCCCACGCCGTCTACCATGTCTACCGCGATGTACTATACCGGCGTCGATCCGCGCACCATGCAACCTGTCTATGTGCCAAAAACAGCTCACGAGAAGGCTCTTCAGCGTGCTCTTATACAGTACCGCGACCCGAAGAATCACGATCTCGTAATTGAAGCGCTGAAAAAGGCTGGCCGTATGGATCTTGTCGGGTATGAGCCGAAGTGTCTGATAAGACCTAAGCGTCCATCGCAGTTGGAAGCATCGCGCACGAACGACAGGGTAAAAAATGCTTCTGAAGGATTGTCGGCTGTCGCCAAAAAAGCTACTGGCAAGGCGGCTTTAGGTAAAGCGGCGGGAAAAGGTAACACCCGAAAAGCTTCAGGAAAGGCCGCTGCTTCCCAAGCAAAAAAGCGTGGAGTCACGCAACCAAATGGCTCGAAAGTAGCAAAGTCCGGTTCTGCAAATCGGGGGAAGTCTCACACCCAAAACAAGGGACGTCGCGGATAACGGTGAGAGGCTGAATTAACCGCTAGCAGTAGTTAGTAACAACTTAAAGTTAGCAGTCGGCCTTTAATTGTGTGCAGCTTGTGTGTGACAAGGTGATAAAAATCGTTTCTTGTGCGAAAGCAACAAAGAGTTTATAATTCTCGGTTGCGTCTGGTTGGTTATGGATACACCCGGACGCGTGGCAAACCGGAGTCGAGCGCGCCAAGCCTCCCCAGGCGCACGTCGGCAATCGGGAACCCACAAAGCGACGAAGGATCTTTGGGGTACGGAGAGGCGTGCGAGCAAAGATCCGAAGAGAGGATAGACATGGGAGTTAAGCAGTACAAGCCGACAAGCCCGGGTCGCCGTTTCCAAACGGTGTCGGACTTTGCCGAGATCACGACGACGAAGCCGGAGAAATCCCTGCTCGCGCCGTTGTCGAACAAGGCCGGCCGCAACAACAACGGTCGCATCACGACGCGCCACCAGGGTGGCGGCAACAAGCGCCGTTACCGCATCATCGACTTTAAGCGCCAGAAAGACGGCGTGCCTGCCAAGGTTGCTACGATCGAGTACGATCCCAACCGTTCGGCCCGCATCGCTCTTCTGCATTATGTTGACGGTGAGAAGCGCTACATCCTTCACCCGAAGGGTTTGCGCGTAGGCGATATGATCATGAGCGGTCCCGAGGCCGACATTAAGCCGGGCAACGCGCTTCCGTTGGCCAGCATCCCCGTCGGTACGCTCATCCATGCAGTTGAACTGCAGCCTGGCAAGGGCGCGGCCATTGCCCGTTCTGCCGGTACCAGCATTCAGCTCATGGGTAAGGAAGGCGACTACGCCATCCTGCGCATGCCATCCTCCGAGATGCGTCGCGTGCTTATCACGTGTCGCGCCACGGTGGGAGAGGTCGGCAACTCCGAGCATGCTAACATTAAAGTGGGTAAGGCTGGCCGTAACCGCTGGAAGGGTATTCGTCCCAGCGTTCGTGGTACGGTTATGAACCCGGTCGACCATCCGCACGGCGGCGGCGAGGGCAGGAATAAGTCCGCTGGTCGTCATCCGGTTACCCCCTGGGGCGTTCCCACCAAGGGCCATCGCACCCGCAACAAGAAGAAGGCTTCGAGCCGCCTGATCATCCGCCGTCGCAAGAAGTAGCGCGAGCACGATAAGGAGTAATAGTGAGTAGAAGTTTGAAGAAGGGTCCTTTCGTCGAACCGCGCCTTCTCGATCGCATTGAGGCGATGAACGCGGCAGGCGAGAAGAACGTTATCAAGACCTGGTCGCGTTCCAGCACCATCTTCCCGGACATGGTGGGTCACACCATTGCCGTACATGATGGTCGCAAGCACGTGCCGGTATACGTTACGGAATCTATGGTCGGCCATAAACTGGGCGAATTTGCCCCGACCCGCACGTTCAAGGGTCACTCCGCCGACAAGGGCAAGCGATAAGAAGGGGTGTGAACAATGGAATCTAAAGCAATAGCACGCTACGTCCGCGTTTCGCCCCGCAAGGCGCGCATCGTTGTCGATCTGGTTCGCGGTAAATCCGTCATCCAGGCTCGCGAGATCCTCGCATTCACGGACCGCGCCATCGCTGAGGACGTCCTCAAGACGCTGAACTCTGCTGTGGCTAACGCCGAGCACCAGCACCATGTGCGCCCGGAATCGCTCATCGTGAAGACCGCTTTCGTCGACGAAGGCCCCACGTTGAAGCGCATCCGTCCGCGCGCCAAGGGCTCCGCATCGCGCATTCGTAAGCGCACGAGCCACATCACGATTATCGTTGCACCGCGAGAGGAGGCATAAGCCGTATGGGTCAGAAAGTAAGCCCCACCGGGTTCCGCCTTGGCATCACCGAAGAATGGCGCAGCCGCTGGTACGCCGGCAAAGACTATGCCAAGAACCTGGAAAACGACTTGGCCATCAGGAAGTTCCTGGATAAGTACCTTGCTCGTGCCGCTGTCTCTAAGATTGAGATCGAGCGTGCTGGCGACAAGGTCAAGGTCATCGTGACGACTGCTCGTCCGGGCATCGTTATCGGCAAAAAGGGCGCCGAGATTGACACCCTGCGCAAAAAGCTGGAGAAGGTTGCCAGTGGCCCGGTGTCTATCGAGGTTATCGAGGTTAAGCGCCCTGAGTTGGATGCTAGCCTTATTGCTCAGTCCGTGGCCGAGCAGCTTGTGGGTCGTGTGGCCTTCCGTCGCGCTATGCGCAAGGCTGTTCAGTCTGCTCGTAAGAGCGGCGCTCAGGGCATTCGTATTCAGTGTTCCGGTCGTCTCGGCGGTGCCGAGATGAGCCGTCGCGAGTGGTATCGCGAAGGCCGTGTGCCGCTGCATACGCTGCGCGCCAAGATTGACTACGGTTTCGCCACCGCTGCTACGACGATGGGCTCCATCGGCGTGCAGGTGTGGGTGTATCACGGCGAAGTGCTCCCCGGCCAGAAGGCTCCTCAGCCGGCGCTCGAGGGTAGCTCCCGTCCGAACCGTTCCCGTCGCAACGACCGTAACGAGAGGGGGGCGAAGTAAATGCTCGTACCTAAGCGCGTAAAGCATCGTAAGGTGCAGCGTGGCTCCATGAAGGGCAAAGCTAAGGGTGGCACTCGGTTGAATCACGGCGAGTGGGGCATCCAGGCGCTTGAGGCCCATTGGATCACGAACCGCCAGATTGAGGCTGCTCGTATTGCCATGACCCGTCACATGAAGCGTGGCGGTAAGGTATGGATTACGATCTTCCCCGACAAGCCTATCACGCAGAAGCCGGCTGAAACCCGCATGGGTTCCGGTAAGGGTAACCCTGAGGCTTGGGTAGCTGTCGTGAAACCCGGCCGTATTATGTTTGAAATTGCCGGTGTCGACGAGGAGACCGCGAAGGAAGCACTTCGTCTCGCCGTCAATAAGTTGCCCATCAAGTGCAAGATTGTTTCCAAGGAAACGGAAGGGCAGGAGTAAATGAAAGCAGCAGAGATCCGTGAGCTTTCTGCCGACGATTTGCAGGCGAAACTCAAAGAAGCTCGCGCGGAGCTTTTCAATCTGCGCTTCCAGATGGCTACAAGCCAGCTCGACAACACCGCCCGCGTGGGTCAGGTCAAGAAGGAAATTGCCCGCATTCAGACCGAGATGCGTGCTCGCGAGCTGAACGCCTAAGCGCGGAAAGGTAAGGTTGAGAATACTAATGAGTGAAGATCGTAACTCCCGCAAGGTCCGCCAGGGCGTCGTGGTGAGCGCCGTCAACGATAAGACGTGCGTTGTACAGGTGAAGGAGCGTAAGCCCCATCCGGTGTACGGCAAGATGATGACATCCACCAAGAAGTTCCATGCCCATGATGAAGAGAATGCTGCCGGTGTCGGCGACACGGTGCGCATCATGGAGACGCGTCCGCTGTCTAAGATGAAGCGCTGGCGCTTGATCGAGATTGTGGAAAAGGCCAAATAGCCTGCGTGTTCGCATGCATGCTCGAACGAGGAAAGTTAGGTTATAGCAATGATTCAGATGCAAACCATGCTCGCGGTGGCCGATAACTCCGGCGCTCGCAAGGTGCAGTGCATCAAGGTCCTGGGCGGCTCCAAGCGCCGTTATGCGGGCCTCGGTGACGTGATCATCTGCAGCGTTAAGGAAGCGATGCCCAACGGCAACGTGAAGAAGGGCGAAGTGGTGCGCTGCGTCGTCGTGCGCGTGAAGAAAGAAGTTCGTCGCGCTGACGGCAGCTACATCAAGTTCGACCAGAACGCCTGCGTGCTGATCAACAATGACGGCGCTCCGCGCGGCACCCGTATCTTTGGGCCCGTTGCACGTGAGCTTCGTGACAAGAAGTACATGAAGATTGTGTCTTTGGCACCGGAAACGCTGTAAGGGAGGTGTGCGTAAAATGAGTGGTATGAATATCAAAAAAGGCGATCACGTCAAGGTCCTATCCGGTAAGGATAAGGGTAAAGAGGGAGTCGTACTGCGCGCGCTTCCGCAGAAGGAACGCGTGGTGGTGGAGAAAGTTAACATCATCAAGAAGGCCATGCGTCCCACCCAGCAAAACCCCCAGGGTGGCATTTCGACGGTGGAGGCACCGATCCATGTGTCCAACGTTATGCTGGTGTGTCCGGAGTGTAAGCAGGCTACGCGCGTTGGTCACAAGCGCGATGAAGAAGGTAAGAAGGTCCGCGTTTGCAAGAAGTGCGGCAAGGACATTAAGTAGTTTTGTTCCGTCGGCCTCGCGGCCGACGGAACTCGTAGTAATATGACCCCTGCTGCTTCGGTGGCAAGGGACGCAGGGTCGGAAATCTTGCGTTTAATTCATCGAAAGGAACGTACCATGGCTCCTCGCTTGAAAGAAAAGTACCAAACCGAGATTGTGCCCAAACTTGAGGCCGATCTGGGTATCAAAAATATCAACCAAGTTCCGCGTGTCGAGAAGATCGTTGTGAACATGGGCGTTGGTGCCGCGGCAGCCGATTCGAAGCTGCTTGACGCCGCTATTGCCGATATGCGCACCATCACCGGGCAGCAGCCCTGCGTCACGCGTGCTCGCAAGTCTATTGCCGGTTTCCATTTGCGTGAAGGCCAGGCTATTGGTTGTAAGGTCACGCTGCGTGGTGACCGCATGTGGGAGTTTATGGATCGCCTTTTGGCTACCGCGTTGCCTCGTGTACGCGACTTCCGCGGTATTTCGCCGAAGAGCTTTGATGGCCGCGGCAACTACACGTTTGGCATTACGGAGCAGCTGATCTTCCCGGAGATCGACTACGACAAGATCGACCGTACGCGTGGTATGGATATTACGGTTGTAACGACTGCCGGCAACAACGAAGATGCTCACGCGCTGCTTACCGCGCTCGGCTTCCCGTTCAAGGACAAGTAGTTCTTGTGCCCGCCCCGTTTGAACTTGCACCCGCATTCTCGTGCGGGTCGAGGATAGGAAAGAAGGATTTGCATGGCTAAGAAATCGATGATCGCCAAGGCCAAGCGCGAGCCAAAGTTCTCGACGCGCCAGCACAATCGCTGCACGCGTTGCGGACGTCCCCGCGCCTATTACCGCAAGTTTGGTCTGTGCCGCGTGTGCTTGCGCGAACTGGCCAACAAAGGCGAACTGCCCGGCGTGACCAAGTCTTCGTGGTAAATCGCCAAGACTAAAGCGCGCTCAAGGGTGTGCCCGCGTAGAAGGCGGAGGCGTTATGGGCGCCGACGAACCGTGCGTGTGGCTCATCACGGACCAAAGGAGAAACACCATGACCATGACCGACCCCATTGCAGATATGCTTACGCGTGTGCGTAACGCAAACTCTGCCGGCAAGCAGACGGTTTCTATGCCGTCCAGCAAGAAGCTTGTCGAGATAGCTCGTATCATGCAAGAAGAGGGCTATATTCAGCGTTATGACGTCGTAGAGGGCGAGCCCCGCGCGTCGCTGGAGATCGTGCTCAAGTACGGCGAGAAGAAGGCTAAAACCATCCGTGGTATTAAGCGTATCTCGAAGCCGGGC
Source organism: Gordonibacter sp. (assembly GCA_034932485.1). Classification (GTDB taxonomy): domain Bacteria; phylum Actinomycetota; class Coriobacteriia; order Coriobacteriales; family Eggerthellaceae; genus Gordonibacter. The sequence continues at coordinate 76,554 of JAYFOQ010000036.1, read as the reverse complement.
CTGCGTATTTACGCTGGCAAGGACGAGCTGCCCCGCGTGTTGGGCGGCCTCGGTACCGCAATTATCTCTACAAGCCTCGGTGTGATGACCGACCGCGATGCTCGTAAAAAGGGCGTTGGCGGCGAGGTTATCGCCTACGTCTGGTAGGAAAGGGAGGGAATAAGATATGTCTCGTATCGGCAAACAGCCCATTACCGTTCCTGCCGGCGTCGATGTCACCATCGACGGCACCACGGTGACGGTAAAGGGCCCGAAGGGTGAGCTCACTCGCAGCTTTCCCGAAATCATGATCATCAAGCGCGAGGGTGATGACATCCTCGTCGAGCGTCCCGACGACACCCGCGAGGCTAAGGCCTATCACGGACTCGTTCGTACGCTTATTGCAAATATGGTCGAGGGCACCTCGACGGGCTTCAAAAAGAAGCTTCAACTCGTGGGTGTTGGCTATCGTGCTGCACTCAAGGGTAAGGATATCGAGATGCAGCTCGGCTTCTCCCATCCGGTGCTTGTTGTTGCGCCGGAAGGCATTACGTTCGAAGTCCCGAGCCAGACCGAGATTATCGTCTCCGGCCCGAGCAAAGAGCAGGTCGGACAGGTGGCGGCGAACATTCGCAAGTGGCGTAAGCCCGAGCCTTATAAGGGCAAAGGTATTCGCTATGAAGGCGAGCAGGTTCGTCGTAAGCTGGGCAAGGCAGCCAAGGGCGACTAGGCTAAAAGCCCACATCACGGTTTGAGATCGAAGGGATTATCATGGACAAGCTTCAGAAGAAACAAGCCGGGTTGGCTCGCCGCCATCGCCGCGTACGCGGTAAGATTTCCGGAACGCCGGCCCGTCCCCGTCTGTGCGTCACGCGCAGCAACAGTAATATGTACGTTCAACTCGTGGACGACGTTGCACATACCACCATGTGCGCCGTTTCCACACTTGGCCCTGACTTCAAGGCCACCGGCAAGAACGGTGCGACCGTCGAAGGTGCTATCGCTTTGGGCGAGATCGTCGGTAAGAAGGCGCAGGATGCCGGTGTCACCGAGGTCGTATTTGACCGTGGCGGACATCTGTATCACGGGCGTGTGCAGGCTTTGGCCGATGCCGCTCGTGAAGCCGGCCTGAAATTCTAGAAGGGGTTATAACTTATGGCTCGTAACAAACAGCAAAACGACGCCGGGGTTCCCGAGCTTCAGGAGCGCGTCGTTTATATCAATCGCGTGTCCAAGGTCGTTAAGGGTGGTCGTCGCTTCGCGCTGACCGCACTGGTTGTTGTCGGTGACGGCAACGGACGCGTAGGTGTTGGCATGGGTAAGTCGCAGGAAGTGCCTATCGCCATCAAGAAGGGCGTCGAAGACGCAAAGAAGAACATGTTCACCGTGCCATTGACGGCTGAGAAGACGTTGCCGCACGAGATTATGGGCGTGTTTGGTGCTGGTCGTGTTCTTATCAAGCCGGCAACACCGGGTACTGGCGTTATCGCTGGCGGTCCAGTACGTGCGGTTATGGAGCTAGCTGGTGTGACCGATGTCCTCACGAAGTCGCTTGGTACTAATAATGCGATGAATATCGTGAAGGCTGCCGCTGAGGGTCTCAAGAACATGGAGAGCCCCGAGCAGGTTGCTGCCCGTCGTGATACGTCGGTGGCAAAGATCTTTGGTTGGAAGGAGCAGAAGTAATGTCTGACGCAAAGAAGACGCTGCGCCTCACCCAGGTAAAAAGCCCTATTGGCTACAAGGGCGACCAGGCGGCAACCTTGCGCGCGCTGGGTCTGGGAAAGATTAATCGTTCGGTCGACCAAGTGGACAATGAGTGTGTTCGCGGCATGGTTTTCAAGGTAAAGCACCTTGTAAAGGTCGAAGAAATCTAAAATTTGCTTAAGAAGCATGCGCTGCCTTCGGGTGGCGCATGCTATCATAAGCGATTGAAAATCATCGCCGCCTTGAGCGGCGTGATGGCGTTTTTGCATAGGGTAAAAACGCTTCAGGAAGTTAGCTGGCGGCGAGCTGCCAGCACGGGCCGGAATGGTCCGCATGCGACTAAAAGGAGTTATATCATGGAGTTGAAGGATCTTAAGCCGGCTGAAGGTTCTACCAAGGCCCGTAAGCGCGTCGGTCGAGGTAACGGTTCTGGTACTGGTAAGACTTCCGGCCGCGGCATGAACGGTCAGGGGTCCCGCGCTGGTGGCACCAAGGGCACTGGTTTTGAAGGCGGTCAGACCCCGCTTGCGCGTCGTCTGCCGAAGCTTCCTGGTTTCAAGAACATCAACCATGTGGAGTACTTACCGGTAAACGTAGGCCGTCTTGAGGAAAACTTCGAGGCTGGCGATGTGGTTGATGGCGAAAGCCTGAAGGCTAAGGGTATTATCAAACACGCCGATGCGCTGGTAAAGGTGCTGGGCGACGGCGAGGTGACTAAGGCCCTTACGATTAAGGTCGACAAGGTGTCTGCTTCGGCTAAGGCGAAAATCGAAGCAGCCGGAGGAAAGGTCGAAGAGCCTTGCTAAGCTCTCTCATTGACGCGTTTAAGGTACCGGAGCTGCGTAAGAAGATATTTTTCACGCTGGCTATTCTTGCGCTGTATCGCTTTGGTGCGTATATTCCGGTTCCTGGCATTCCCTTCAAGGCGTTCGCTGACTCGTTCACGGACTCGGGTGTGTCCATGACGATGCTTGACTTGTTTACGGGTGGTGCGTTGTCGCACTTCTCGGTGTTCTCGTTAGGCATTATGCCGTATATTACCGCATCCATCATCATGCAGCTTATGCAGGGAGTTATCCCTGCAGTAGGCCGCTGGGCGAAGGAAGGTGAGACGGGCCGCAAGAAGATCACACAGGTTACTCGTTACCTAACGCTGGGCTTGGGTTTGATCAATGCGGTGGGCTACCTGTTCTTGTTCAAGTCGCCGGCGTACGGCGTTGTGTTCAGCTCGGCCGTTCCCGAGGTTTTGACCGACATTATTGTTGTGTTTACCCTTGTGGCCGGTACTGCATTCATTATGTGGATGGGTGAGCTTATCACGCAACGCGGCATTGGTAACGGCATGTCGCTTATCATCTTTGTAAGTATTGTGTCTCGTGTGCCGAGTGCTATTTTCTCGTCTGTCAACCTACAGGCCGACCTAGGCATGGGTATTGCCATTACGGCGCTCATTGTTGTGGTCGTTTTGGCTTGTATTCCTGCCATTATCTTTGTGGAGCGCGCTCAGCGTCGTATCCCTGTGAACTATGCAAAGCGTGTGCAGGGACGTAAGATGATGGGCGGACAGTCGACTTATATTCCGTTGAAGGTAAACGCCGCAGGCGTTATTCCCATTATCTTTGCCAGCTGCTTGATTTATTTTCCGGCTCAGATCGCTGCCTTGTTTAACATTGGCTGGCTTACAAATGTGGCCAACGCGATGTCGTCGGGTTGGATTAACTGGATTCTTACGGTGTTGCTTATTGTTTTCTTTGCGTACTTCTATACGTCGATGGTGTTTAATCCGGATGAAACAGCTGATAACCTGCGCAAGCAGGGTGGCTTTATTCCCGGTGTACGACCTGGAACGGCTACGGTGACATACATTAAGAATGTGTTGCATCGCGTGACGCTGCCGGGTGGCATCTTTATAGCCGCCATTGCCGTGGTTCCGTCCATTATTTTCTTCTTTACTGGAAATACGCTTATTCAGGCATTTGGAGGTACGTCAATTCTTATTATGATTGGCGTTGCCCTCGATACTATGAGTAAAGTTGAGAGTCAATTGAAGATGCATAATTATGACGGGTTCTTTAAATAAGTATGTAAGAATAAAACGTAAGAGGGCGGCCTTGGGGTCGCCCTCTTACGTTTTATAGGGTTGAGGTGTTCGCACTATTTTCGAGTTTTTTGTTTGTGTGTATTGAAGTATTGGTGCAGGTAGGGCCTCGTGGTGTCGAGATATCTAATCCTGCGTTCAGTGTGCATATGGTTGTGAGTGTATCTGACGTTAGCTGGTTGGGTTGTTCAAATAAGTGGCTTATCTATTGTCAACCGCATGGTCAAAAGATTTTCTAATGAGGTTAGGCTGTCGCAACTCGTAATTTAAAGGGAGCACTCTTTCTGTCGAAAAGTGAACGGAGAGGGTAGGGGTTTGATACAATACGGCCATCGAAAGTATGTCGAAAGGAAATTTCATTATGAATATCGTTTTGTTGGGGGCGCCGGGAGCCGGTAAGGGCACGCAGGCAGCCAAGCTGGTCGAGGAGTTCGGTACGCCGCACATCTCGACGGGTGACATGCTGCGAGCTGCTGTTAAGGCTGGTACGCCGCTGGGTAAGAAGGCGAAGTCTTACATGGATGCTGGCGACTTGGTGCCAGATGATGTCATCATTGGGCTGGTAACCGAGCGTTTGCAAGATCCTGACACCGAAAAAGGCTTCATACTCGACGGATTCCCGCGCACATCCGCTCAGGCGGTTGCTCTCGATGCTGAGCTTTCCAAGCTGGGTCGTCCTCTCGATGCGGCGCTGCTTATCGACGTGGATTCCGAGGTTATTGTGAAGCGTCTTACCTCGCGTCGTATGTGTCGAGACTGTGGCTGTATCGGTACAGCCACGGATGCTACCTGCCCGAAGTGTGGTGGCGAAATGTATCAGCGCGACGACGATAATGAGGCCACGGTACGCAATCGCCTTGACGTGTACGAAAGGTCTACATCGCCGCTGATCGACTATTATCGTGGTTGTGACCTGTTGGTGTCCATTGACGGTGATCGTGATGCCGATGTCGTGTACGCCGATGTAAAGCAGGCTCTCCACCTGTAGTTCTTGCGCGTTAACTGATACGAAAGGCGCTACGGCGCCTTTCGTTATTAATGGCTCTCCGTGGTCCCTTTGCTGCGGTTAGTAAATCGCAGTCGTTATTGCTGTTGCTATCCACTATAATTCTTTACCAGTATGCCTACCGTCCGCCAGAACATAGCTTATGTCTACCAGCGCTTCATGCGCGGGCATCGTCATACCGTCAAGCACCTAGCGAAGTGGATAATCGGCCTCCTTGCCATAGCGCTTCTGTTGGAGATTTTCCTCTTTAACTTTAACTATTTTGCAACGGCAAGCTATAACACTATCAACCTAAACGGAAAACTGAACCTACAGGAGACTGTGGATGAGCAGTATAAGCTTACCGCTGTTAACCATACCCTCGAATTCTCGAACCTCAATGCGAAGGTACGTAATCTCTGGTTAAATTTCGACTACCGACAGCCAGCGCAAGAGTTGACGGTTAAGATTCAGTTTACCGACGACGCTCACCATACCTATTTCGACTCCACTGAATATACAGTTGGGGTACCTGATGTGGGCGTATCCACATTATCGGATCAAAGTGAGTATATTAATCTGAACACTACTGGTCTCGTGGATAATCTGAAAATCGAGATCACAGGCGACAATGTGAACTATCCCATTAAACTTTCAGATATTGCCATCAATGCTCGCCATCCCTTTGATTTCAACACAACGCGCTTTACCGCGGTGGCGGGTATCTTGCTTCTGGGGTTTGCATTCCGCCCGCGCTCGGCTATTTATCGCATTGGCATGGTTGTGGAACCTAAGAAGTCAAAAGTGGCCATTATCGCTACCGTTGTCATTGAAGTGTGGCTTATGACGACGTTTTTGTTCATGGGCTCAAACTTGGTGGGTGTTGCTACAAAAGACTACAACAGCGGTTCCTGGGATGGTAAGAGCTTAGTGAACACCTTTGAGGTGGGAGGCGAAAACGCGCAGCAGTATGCTGAGTTAGCAAAGGCTATGGCACACGGCAAGCTCTATCTTGAAGAAGAGCCGCCGCAGTGGCTTAAAGACATGTCGGACCCCTATGATAAGGGTGCTCGCGACGAGGCTCAGAAGGCAACAGGTGAGCCTTATCTGTTTGACGTTGCTTATCATGATGGTCACTATTATGTCTATTTCGGTGTAGTACCGGTCGTTCTGTTTTATTTGCCATTCTATTTGTTGACAGGAACCAGTTTTCCTACTGCAATCGGGGTACTTTTAGCCTGTATCGCCTTTGTGCTGGGCTGTTCGGCGTTGCTTGACCGGTTTGCCCGCTATCATTTTAAGCGAGTTAGCTTAGGGTTGTATCTCCTGCTGCAAATACCGCTGGTAGTTTGTTGCGGCATTCTTTATCTACTGAAATTTCCGACGTTTTATTCGCTACCTATTATGCTTGGCCTGGCGTTTTCTGTATGGGGTCTATACTTTTGGATGAAGGGACGTGCGGCGAGGCATCCTGAGAAGTGGTATTTGTTGGGTTCGCTTTGCATGGCTTTAGTTGTGGGGTGTCGCCCCCAGCTTATTGTGTTGTCATTAGTAGCATTCCCTTTGTTTTGGCGTATGTATATTACGAAGAAACGGTTGTTTACGCCTCGTGGTGCGCGCGAGTTCGCTTGCCTCGTGGCACCTTATGTGGTGGTGGCAGCGGGACTTATGGGATATAATTACGCACGTTTTGGGGCGCTTGCCGACTTTGGCGCAAACTACAACCTCACGGTGAATGACATGACCAAGCGGGGATGGAATATCGGTCGCTTAGCACCAGCTTTGTTCTCGTACTTCTTGCAGCCACCCTGCGTGTCGGGTGTATTCCCTTATATTCAGCCGGCACCTTTTGACACCACCTATATGGGGCAGACAATCAAAGAGGTTACGTTTGGCGGTATTCTTGCATGCCTGCCTGTGTTGTGGGTGTTGCCGTTTGCTAAGCGCATTTTAGGCCTGCGCCTCGCTCAGCGTTCTACGCGTACCATTATGGGTGTCATTGTGGTGCTGCTGGTTTCAGGGGTGCTGCTGGCCATTATGGATGCGGAAGTGGCGGGTATTTTGCAACGCTATTACGCCGATTTTAGTTTTATGTTCTTAGCGGCGGTAGTGCTGCTGGTGTTTATTGTGAACGAGAATTTAGAACCAGGTTCTTCTACGGCCAATCTGCTGATGCGGGTTTTGTTAATACTGGTAGTTCTTTCGGTGTTATACAGTATGCTTTTGTGTTTTGTTCCCGAGACGGGCTGGTTCTCCGATGCGTATCCCTGGGCGTATCAAAACATTGTGGAAACAGCTCAGTTCTGGACGTAAGCTTTCTTGATTTTGCTAAATAAGAATACGGAGATAATTTCTTCACGTTATCGTAAAAACTTCAGTGTTGTGTGTTCTGAGAGAAAAGAGGTTCTATGGAGTTTGTCATCGCCGAGAGCACCGAAGACATGAGTCGTCGTGCGGCTGACCACATTGCTGCATACCTGCAGGCCGATCCGAATTGTGTGTTGGGTCTAGCTACGGGTACGACCCCTATCGGCTTGTATGCCAACCTTGTTCAGGATTGTGTGCAGGGTAAGGTGAGTTTCGCCGGTGTAACCACCTTTAATCTTGACGAGTATCGTGGACTTGCCCCCGAGCACGATCAGAGTTACCGCTACTTCATGAAGAAGCACTTGTTTGATCACGTGGATATTGATCAATCTTGTACACATGTGCCAGAGGGTTTTAACCCCGATGCGGATGCCGTGTGTGCTGCCTATGAAAAGGATATTGTTGCTGCGGGTGGCATTGATCTGCAACTCTTGGGTCTCGGTCCGAACGGTCATATTGGTTTCAACGAGCCCGAGGATACCTTTCCCGTCATGACACACTGTGTTGATCTTACTCAGAGTACTATCGAGGCTAACAGCCGACTATTTGACTGCATTGATGATGTGCCCCGGCAGGCCTACACTATGGGCATCGGCACTATCATGGCTGCGCGTTCTGTGCTGGTGGTTGTGGAGGGCTCTCACAAAGCTGAAATTGTCAAGCAGGCGTTTTTTGGGCCGGTAACTCCGCAGGTACCTGCTTCTATCCTGCAGTTTCATCAGAATGTCACGGTTATTGTTGACCCGGCCGCTGGAGAGCTTTGTAACGGCGAGATCTAGTTTACGCATCTAAGTAGTGAAGGCACTGTGAGTGCTTAGGGCCTCTGCAAGCTTCGTGGAGGCCCTATTTTTCTTTTGCCCAAGATGGGAGAATGGGCACAAAAGGAAGGAGTTTTACATGCGTATTGTTGGAGGAAGCGTATTCGATGGAAAGAACTTTACTGCTCGCGATCTCTTCATTAATCAGGATAAATTTGTTGAGGTGATTGGTGCGGTGTCGATCGATGGCGAGATTATCGATGCGGCGGGTTGTTATGTAATTCCTGGTTTAGTGGATGTGCACTTTCACGGTTGCTGCGGTGCTGATCTTTGTGACGGTACCGACGAGGCTCTTTCAACTATCGCACGGCATGAGGCACAACGCGGCGTAACCTCTATCTGTCCTGCTACTATGACGTATCCCGAAACTACTCTTGCTCATATTTTGTCCGTGGCATCTGCTCATCATCCTGCGGACGACGAGGCTCGCCTTGTTGGCATTAACATGGAGGGGCCGTTTATCTCTCCTAATAAGATAGGCGCACAGAATCCTGCTTATGTTCAAGTGCCTGATGTGGGCATGATGTGTCGCTTGCAGGAGGCTGCTCGTGGTTTGGTGAAGCTTGTAGACATTGCTCCTGAAGCAGAAGGTGCTTTGGAATTTATCGATGAAATGGCGGGAAAGGTGCGTGTTTCTCTCGCGCATACCGCCGCCGATTATGATTGTGCTGCCGAAGCCTTGCGGCGAGGTGCCCGACAGATCACCCATTTGTATAATGCTATGCCGAGTTTACATCATCGCGAGCCGGGTCCCATCGCTGCTGCCTTTGAAAACGATGAAGTAACTGCCGAACTTATTGCTGACGGTATACATATCCATCCCGCCATGGTAAGGATGGCTTTCACGTTGTTTGGTGACGATCGTATCATTCTTGTGAGCGACACCATGCGTGCCGCTGGTCTTGAAGATGGCAATTACGATTTGGGTGGGCAGAACGTTGTGGTACGCGGTAACGCGGCAACACTTGCCAGCGGGACATTGGCTGGTTCGGTGACCGATTTGGCTTCTTGCTTGCAATGGGCGGTAATTGAGGCCGGTATTCCGCTTGAAAGCGCCGTGAAGGCAGCAACCATAAATCCTGCCCGTGCTATTGGTGTCGAAGGGGAGGCGGGAAGTCTTTTGCCTGGCTATCCCGCCGATGCCGTAATCCTTGGCCAGGATCTATCGGTTAAACAGGTGATCCTTCGTGGCAAATTGCTTTAGGAAGTGAGGGGCGAGGGGCTGTCGAATAGATCGGAAAGCGTTACCCGATAGCCCCTGCAAACCAAGAAGTGAGCGACGTTGGATGCGTAATGGCGGTGCCTACCACGAGAGCGAACGCTCCTGCGTCCATGGCAGCCTTTGCGTCGTCGATCGTGTGGATACGTCCTTCGCAGAACACAGGTACCTTATCTGCTAAGGCTACAGCTTCACGCAGGAATTCCAAATCGGGTCCGTCGGTCTTAGGGCGGTCGTTGGTATAGCCTGCGAGGGTCGTTGATACAATATTGCAGCCAGCATCAAGGGCGCGTTCTACGTCTTTCATGCTGCCGCAATCTGCCATGATAAGGGTCTCTCCTCGCAAAGCCTCAACCGTTTGCTCAAACGTTCTTCCATCGGGGCGAGGACGGCCGGTGGCATCAAGAGCTACCACGTCACAGCCAGCGGAGATACAGGCCTGCGCGTGGCGCAGGGTGGGCGTGATATAGACACCCTCGTGCCCTTCTTTCCAAAGACCGATTACGGGAATATCCACCCGCCCTTTGATGGCCGAGATGTCGGACAGACCTTGACACCGGATGGCGGCGGCGCCACCCAGTTCGGCGGCGCGTGCCATTTGAGCCATGGTTTCGGGGTGACGGAGCGGCTCGCCCAGATACGCTTGACAGCTAACAATAAGCTTACCCTCAAGCTTATTAATTAAAGGATCGGTCATGATTGTCCTTTCCGGGAATCGAGCAAATATTCAGCGGCCCCGATAAGCGGAGCTCGGCTGCCGAGCGCGGCATCGACAATGGGCAGTTCGCGCATGATGGGAGGGGCCTGCTTATCGAATCCCTCGTGCACTGCTGTACGCCAAGTTGGGCCGGCGTTGCACACCGACCCGGAAAGTACGATAAACTCAGGATCAAGTAAATCGGCCCAGCTGGCGATAGCTTCGCCTAAAACTAATCCGGCCTCTCGAATGATACGCCGTGCAGGTTCTTCGCCATTTGCGGCGCGACGGGAAATCTCTTCGCCAGTGAGATGCTCGCCGGTAACTGCAGCATAACGGGTTTCGATACCGCTGCCAGCAGCAATGGACTCTAGATCACTGGCTGGGCCGCATGTACGCTGCTTGCCATACGTATCGGGGCATGGCGTGCGTCCCAATTCTCCGGCGAATCCGCGTGAGCCCAGCAGTATACGACCATCTGCAATAATGCCGCCGCCAAGCCCGGTGCCAACGGCGATAACGAGGCAGTTCTGCGCTCCTCGCGCGGCACCCCAGCGGGCTTCACCAAGCGCATGAGCCTTCACATCATTGAGTACGGCTACTGGTTTATTAAACGACGTGCGCAAGTATTTTGCTACGGGTTGGCCAGTCCATCCAGGCATAAGGTCATTTGCAAAAGCGATACTACCTGTGTGTACATCAACGCATCCGGCCGTTCCCACACCAATGCCAGTTAAGGACCCTTTTGCGTGAAAAACAATGTCGGCAACAAGGTCAAGCAGTGTTTCGAGTACAGCCTTACCTCCGCGTCGCGCTTCTGTTGGAACGCTAGATACGGCCTCGATCGTCGGGGCTATATTGGCAGCGGGGTAGTGTACGAGTGCCCCCGCCATCTTTGTGCCGCCTACGTCGAAGGCAGCAACTGTGCATGGATAGTTGATGTCCATGAACGCACTGCTAGCGAATGGGGGTGTCGATATCCATGAGACCCGCGCCCTTTAATACGGCTGCGATTGTCTCTACATCTTCGCCTTCTAGTGGCTGCACGGGCTCGCGCATCTGATTGGTGTTGAATACGCCCATTTGCCAAAGCGCTGTCTTAAACGCTCCCACACCAGCGCCGAAGCCCACTGTAGCCTTCACGCCGCGGGTAAGGAACATGAGACGTGCCAGATGGTCCTGGATCTCCTTTACGCGCTGCCAGTCGCCTGCCTGAGCGGCATGCCATTGCTCCACATAACTTACCGGATCGAGGTTTGCAAGGCCCGGCACGGCGCCATCTGCGCCAGCCAAGTATGCTCCGTCGACGCAGACCTCATGACCGGTAAGCAGTTGCAAAGGATGGCCTTCATCCTCGTTTTCCAATAAAAGCCAGCGGAAACTAACATCGTCGCCCGACGAATCCTTTACGCCCTGAAGTACGCCACTCTTGCCCAGACGCACCAGCATGGTGGGATCAAGCTTCGTGTGTACGCACACGGGTAGGTCGTAAGCGAACAGAGGTAGGTCGGTGTTCTCGCGAATGGCGCAGAAGTGGCGTTCGACTTCCTTGGGGCCGCCTAGCGCATAAAACGGAGCTGTGGCAACAAGCGCATCAACACCGTAGCCGCTGACACGCTTTGCCTGGTCGACTACGCGCAGTGTTTCCATGTCGATGATGCCTGCCAGAACCGGCACGCGCCCGTTCACGATGGATACAGCCTCCTGCAGTACATGGTAGCGCTGCGCGTCGGTAAGGAAGGCTACCTCGCCGCTGGAACCCAGAAAGAACAAGCCGTCCACGCCAGCATCGATCATACGATTGATAGAGCGCTCAAACGCCTCGAGGTCGAGTTGGCGTTTTTCGTCTAGGGGAATAACTACCGGCGGGATAACGCCGCGAAACGGTGAATCGGTCATAAGTGGTAAGCCTCTTTCCATGTTGTGAATCGGTTCGTGAAAACTGTAGGTGCCGAGGTGCTTGTCGTCAACGAACACCTCGGAGCGCTCACAAGAAAAGCGCGCAAGAGAAAAACGGCCCGAGCCATACGACTCGGGCCAAAACAACGATAAGCTGTGCTACCTGCCTAAATCGGGATGCAGCAGGGAAGGAGCGGCGCCGAGCAGTAGTTTCGTGTAGGCATGCTGTGGGTTAGCGAACACCTGTTCTGCCATACCGCGTTCTACGGCCTGGCCAGCGTTCATAACAATAATGCGGTCTGATATGTAGCGCACCGTTTGAATGTCATGGCTGATGAATACCATCGAAAGCCCTAGATCGCGCTTAAGATCCATCAGCAAGTTCAGTATTTGCGCACGTACTGATACATCAAGCGCGCTGGTGGGCTCGTCGGCAATGATGGCGTCGGGTGAAAGCGATAAGGCGCGAGCGATGGCAACGCGTTGTCGCTGTCCGCCGGAAAGCTGGCCGGGAAGTGCATCAAGCACCGAATTCGGCAGTCCGACCATCTCAATAAGTTCCAACACACGTTTCTCGCGTGAAGCATTATCGCCTATCTTGTGTACCTTCAGCGGATCTAGCAGCTGGTCATGTACGCTCATGCGGGCGTTAAGAGCGGTGGCTGGATCTTGGAATACGACCGAGATTACGCGTCCAATAATCTTGCGCATGTCGGCAGATCGTTTTGTTACGTCAGTTCCTTTGAAGTATACCTTGCCGGAAGTGGGGGCCTGTAAGCCGCACATGACGTTTGCTGTAGTGGACTTACCGCAACCCGATTCACCTACAATGCCTAGCGTTTCGCCTGGCATAAGCTTTAAGGTGAGCCCTTTTACGGCCTGTACTCTATTGGGGTGGAGCAGCGATCCCGTACGCGTTTTGAATGTCACGCGAATATCGTCAAGGAAAATAATAGGCGTGGGTTCGTCTGCCCTCGGTGCTGCATCTGGAGCAACAGAGACTGGCGGTACTTGCACGGGTGCATCCTGATCGATTATGTGCTCCTGGTTGCTCATATGATGGCACCTCCTGGTACATAAGGCTTGATGCCGAGGCGCTCCAATTCGCTGTCGGGCAGCTCGGCATAATAATGATCAGTGCCCTCGACGCGCTTGAGCATGGGGCGCAGTTGCGAAATCTTATCGGGGTGACTAGATCGCGGAGTGAAGCGGTCGCCTTCTGGGAAGTCTTTAGGGCTAGGAACGCTGCCAGGTACCTGGTGTAGGCGAGTGCCGCCAGCTTCGATTGATAGCACCGAACCCAAAAGGCCGCTTGTATACTCGTGTACGGGATGGCATAGGATATCGGCAACGGGGCCCTGCTCAACTACCTGGCCGGCGTACATAACGGTGATAGAGTTTGCCACTTCAGCAACGAGCGCTAGGTCGTGGCTTACAAACACCATGGCAAAGCCTAGCTCTTTCTGCAGTTTGTTCAACAGGTCGATAACCTGCTTCTGAACTGTTACGTCAAGGGCAGTGGTGGGTTCGTCGGCAATGACTACCTTGGGGTCGCGCGTGAGTGCCATAGCAATAAGTACGCGTTGGCGTTGTCCACCTGAGAGCTCATGGGGATAAGAGCCCAGTGTTCGCTTTGGATCAAGGCCCACTAGCTCAAGCAACTCTTCGGCGGTACGGGTGCCACCGCGCTTCGTAAGCTGCTTCATTTGGGATTTAATTAGCATCGAGGGGTTCAGTGACGAGAGTGCATCCTGATAGATCATGGCAATCTCACGGCCGCGAAGAGCGTTCATCTGCTTTTGATTCATGGCGAGCAAGTTCTGGCCGTCATAGAGTATTTCTCCGGTAACAGTGGCCTTTGGATCGAGCAGACCCATGATCGTTAGTGATGTGATAGATTTTCCACATCCCGACTCACCTACAAGACCCATGGTTTGACGCGGGCGCACAACGAAGCTCACATGATCCACTACGTTTACATCGCCGTGGCGTGGGAACTTAATGCACAGGTCTTTTACTTCTAGAATAGGTGGCACGTCGGTGTGGGCAGTGAAACGGTCGGTGCGTGTTTTCTCGATGGCGCAGAGTTCCGCGAGGCGCTTTTGAAGCATCTCAGCTTGAGCTTCATAGGCCAGCGTTGGGTCGGCCACGAGGCGATCGGCCTCACGATCGGTGCGCACGGCTGCATCGTCGGCCTTAACGGGGGCTTTAGGAGAGGCAGCCATGGCATCGGTAATGCCCTCGGAGAGGATATTGAGAGCCAATACCGTAATCATAATGGCGAGGCCAGGGAACAACGCTTGCCACCAACGGCCTGCCAGTACGCCAGCCCGTGCGTCGGATAAGATGTTGCCCCACGTAGGCGTAGGTTCTGGAATGCCGGCCGAGATGAACGAAAGTGATGCCTCAAACACGATGGCATCGGCTACCAACACAATGGTAAATACCATGACTGGCGCGATGCAGTTGCGAATGACGTGTTTCCAGAGAATCCATGGAGCACGGGCTCCGCTTACTACTACAGCACGTACGTAATCTTGATTGTACTCGCTAACCACATTGGCGCGCACGATGCGGGCGATCTGCGGAATATAGAGAAATCCGATGGCGAAGATGAGGGTGGGCAGCGAGTTGCCAAACGCAATAACAAACGTAGCAGCAAGCGCAATGCCGGGGAAGGACATGATGATGTCTAGGATGCGCATGATTACTTCTGAGATACCCTTGCGCGATACCGCCGCGATAGCCCCAATGATGGAGCCGCATACCAGCGCAAAGCCGGTGGCGCCAATGCCGATGACGAGTGAGTAGCGCGCGCCATACATCATGCGAGACAATACGTCGCGTCCCTTGTCGTCGGTACCGAACAAGAATTGCGCATCGGGAGCCTGGCGCGCGGTGAAAATAGCCAGGGGGTCATGTGGTGCGATGACGTTTGCTAGAGCAGCAATCATGACGATAAGGATAAGTACGATAAGCGAAATGCGCGCTCCGATACTCATGGACTTCCAGCGTCGGAAGTGCACTTTCCCGGGGTTTGCTTCCATCTTTCCGGTAAGGTTACCTCGAAGTTTTGCCATGATGCTACACCGTCCTGATTCGGGGATCAATCAGGATATAAAGCATATCCACGATGATGTTAACAATGATAAAGGTAATGGCCACTACTAAAACAACGCCTTGTACGAGCATGGTGTAACTTGATTGTATACCCGACAGAATAGCCATGCCCATGCCAGGGAGGTTGAAGATAACCTCGATGACTACGGCGCCACCAATGAGGTAGCCCACGCGAAGACCCAGAACCGTTACCGGGGTAATGAGCGCGTTGCGCAGCACGTTGCGGGCTATAACCACGCTTTTCGGAATGCCAGCACCCAGCGCCGTGCGCACGTAGTCGCGATCAAGCTCTTCAACCATGGAGGTGCGGATAACGCGGGTAAGCTGTCCTGTTACGGGAACAGCAAGCGCGATGGCGGGCATTGCCATGCGGGCAAGCCAGCCTGCAGGGTCGGTGAACAGCCCCGGCAGGTCTCCCGATGCCGGCAGCACGTGCAACATCGAGGAGAACAGCAATATGAACAGCACGGCCAGCCAGAACGACGGCGTGGCGATGCAGGCGATGGAGAACACGCGGATGATCTGGTCGGGCCATCGGTCGCGGTAGAGCGCCGACACCACGCCCAAGATGACGGCGAAGAACACCGCAATGATCAAGCCGAAGAAGGTAAGCTGGAGTGTGACGGGTAGCGCTTGGCTTACGCGTTCGGCTACCGAGGCGTTTGCGGCACCATAGGTACCCATGTCACCTTGAAATAATCCTGCCATATAGTTGCCGTACTGTACGATGACGGGTTCGTTTAACCCGTGGTCTTCGCGATACTGGTTTACCTGTTCCTCGGATGCGTTCTCGCCCAATACCGAATATGCCTGGTCAATGGGGGAGAGCGCCATAACGAAGAATACGAGGATGGTGACGCCGAAGATCATGATAGGTAGCGCTATAAGTCGCCGCCCAATCAGCCGCAGCAAGTTGTTCACCGTATCCTCCTTTCGTTTGTCGGATCTCACTCGCTATCATTGATGCTGCGCGCACGGTGCATACAATTATCCTGTGCACCGTGCGCGCAGCCGTGTTCATTCTATATGAGTCTATACGGTTTGCCTACGAAAAAGTGAGGGGTAGGCCTCAGGCAGAAAAGGGTTTTCAAATCTTTCCGCTCACGTTGTCGGTATAAGCGTGTTTTGCGGACGTTTGAAGGGTATGCAAGGGGCCCATTTCCTTGAAACGGGCCCCTTGCGATGCTGTTATAAAAGGGTGTTGTTTACGCTTGCTTTATGCCGTGGCGCTAGCACCCAAGAACACGAGACCGGTTGTAGCGATGGGCTGGAAACCAGTGATTTTCTTAGCCTGATAACCGGTTGCAACCGCGCGGTGGAACAGCGGATACAGCGGCACTTGTTCGGCCAAGATGTCGAAGCACTGGTTCCACAGATCCTGCTGCTTTTTCGTGTCGGCTTCTTCGCGTGCGGACTGCATGAGTGTCTGAAGCTCGGTCCACTTGCCGTCTTTTGCTTTCTTCCAGCACGTACGACCTTGGGTCCAGATGTTGTCGCCATACCACCAGCTCATGAGCAAGTCGGGGTCGTTGCCGAAGCAGGTCGGGTCGCCCGGGGTTAGCATGACGTCATAAGGAAGAACACTGTCAGACGCAGCATACTCTGACCAGTTAACCTTCTGCTCGTTGATGGTGCAGCTGATGCCAACGGCATCCAAGTCATTCTTGATCTGGGGAGCAAGATCTTTCACCCAGTTATTGTTCACGACGAGCGTGAGGCTGACGCTTTCCGCACCGGCTTCTTTGAGTAAGCTCTTAGCCTTCTCGGGATCGTACTTGTACACCGTAGAGGCCTCATGGTAGTTCTCGTGGTCCTTCGGCAGGAATCCCGTGATGGGGGCGGCATGACCGGCCATCTGGTTGGCGATGAGTTTCTCTACATCAACGGCGTAGTAGAACGCCTGGCGCACGCGGTAGTCGTCGAACGGTGCCTTCAGTGTGTTAAACATAAAGAACGGCTGATTGAAACCCTGGATGTATTCGACCGTAGCGCCGGCAGCCAGTAGCTGGTCGCCATTGGCATCAGGTACGTTCTCCATGACCTCGACTGTGGATTCCTGTAGGGCAGTCGTACGAGCAGTGGCATCCAGTAGGATGCTCCACTTCATGTCGTCGGCGGTGGCAGCATACTTGCCAGCGTATTCGGCGTTGGGTAAAAACGAAATGGTACCGCCGTCGTCGCCATTGATTGCATCATACGCCCACGGGCCAGAGCCGATGGGTTTGGTCTTTAGCTGGTCATCGGTAAGCGAGGCGGGGAATACCTTGACCACGCTCAGACGGCCCTTCAGTAGGCTCTCGAAGGGGTACTTCAGTGTAAAGGTGACCGTGGCATCGTCTTTGGCGGCCACTCCGCTGATGAACGAGAGAAACGCGCCGTAAGTTGCGTCAGCCATGTTCTTCTCGAATGCATTCACTACGTCAGCTGCCGTCACGGCGGAGCCGTTGGAGAACTTGGCTCCATCACGCAGTGTGACTTCGTACTCGGTATCGGAAACCTTCTTGGGGTCGCCGGCGGCAAGTGCGTTGTAGGTCTTGTACGTATGTAGGTCTAGGTCATACAGGCCTTCAAACACGTGCCACGTGGCAGCCAACATTAGTGCGGAGCTGTTACCAATGGGGTTGACGTTCGTGCTGGTGTAGGCCATGGCGCCCGTCAGTGAGCCACCCTTAGCAGGCGTAGCGGTGTCGGTCGAGGTGTTCTCGGCCGGCTTGTCGGTTGAGCCGCTGCCGCCACAACCGGCCAAGGTTAGGCCTGCTGCTGCAGCTGCGACTGCGCCGCCCGCCAAAAACGTACGGCGGGATAAAGATGCTTTTACTTTGTTCATAGATTCCCTCCTGAATCTCGTACGGGGTTATCATCCCCGAGCTTACGCCCGCGTTTTTATGATGCGAGCACATGCCGCGGTTATTATCCTGTAAAAAAGAGATAAAATAAAGAATTGTAATCCGAGAGTCATATTGATAAGGTGGCAACTCGGTTCAATCATAGTTTAAAATAAAATAAAATTAATCAATAAAGCCTGCATGATAGGTTAAAAAGATTATATGTCACTGAAATAAAATCATTTACGTTAATATGATGGAAATCATTCGCACTTTGCGGGCAGGGTGCTGAAATGAAGGTTTTTTAACCCCATTTCTCCTCTTCATGCTCTCGCCACAATTGGGGTTGTTTCCTGCTCACCCGCACCCCCGTGTATGCCGTCTGCCGTCGCCCCCTCGAGCCGGGTAAAGCGTGCTGGTATTATGAATACTGTTTTCCCTTGGGGGGAAACGGGTGCTCAGCGAGAGGACGGGTAGAGGTTCGCAGGCTAGGCTCTTATCCTGCGGCTGCAATCGTTGCGGCGCTTTGCATGAATTTCCGGTCAGGGCAGGATTCCCTTCAAAGGAGAGGTGTATGACGAGAGAATTCAAATCCATGGATGGCAACAACGCTGCAGCGTATGTGTCCTATGCGTTCACTGAGGTGGCGGGTATTTACCCCATTACCCCGTCGAGCCCCATGGCCGATTATGTCGACATTTGGTCGGCTGAGGGTAAGAAGAACATCTTCGGCACCAAGGTGAAAGTGTGCGAGATGCAGTCTGAGGGCGGTGCCGCCGGTGCGGTGCACGGCTCGCTTGCCGCAGGCGCATTGACCACCACTTATACTGCTTCCCAGGGTTTGCTTCTTATGATTCCCAATATGTACAAGATGGCAGCTGAAATGTTGCCTTGTGTGTTTCATGTGAGTGCACGTACGGTTGCCACTCAGGCGCTCAGTATCTTTGGTGACCATTCCGATGTTATGGCCTGTCGTCAAACTGGTTTCGCTATGCTAGCTGAGACCAATGTACAGGAGGTTATGGATCTGTCGGCCGTGGCCCATTTGGCCGCTATCAAGGGTCGTATTCCCTTTATTAACTTCTTCGACGGGTTTCGTACGTCGCATGAGGTGCAAAAAATTGCTGCGTGGGACTATGAGGATTTGGCCGATATGTGTGATATGGATGCGGTGAAGGCCTTCCGCGACCATGCTCTGAACCCCGAGCGTCCGGCCATGCGTGGTAGCCACGAAAATGGCGATGTATTCTTCCAGCACCGCGAGGCTTGCAACAGCCATTATGATGCGTTGCCGGCTGTGGTTGAAGATTACATGCACCAGGTGAACGCGAAATTGGGCACGAATTACGAACTGTTTAACTACTACGGAGCTCCCGACGCCGATCGCGTAATCGTAGCCATGGGTTCGTTCTGTGATGTGGTCGAAGAGGTTATCGACTATTTGAACGCCCAGGGCGAAAAGGTCGGTTTGGTCAAGGTGCGTTTGTATCGCCCCTTTGTTACCGAGAAGTTTATGGCAGCGCTGCCCGAGACGGTGACGAAGATTGCCGTCATGGATCGCACTAAGGAGCCTGGTTCAATCGGCGAGCCGCTGTATATGGACGTGGTGAATGCTCTGGCACAAGAGGGTCGCAGTGACTTGACGGTTGTGGGCGGCCGCTATGGCTTGGCATCCAAAGACACGCCGCCTTCGTCGGTGTTTGCTGTCTACAAAGAGCTGGAGAAAGATGCACCTGCACGCGAGTTTACGGTAGGTATCGTCGATGACGTTACTAACTTGTCGCTGCCTGAAGATCCTGTTAGCCCCAACACCGCAGCTCCTGGCACCATCGAGTGCAAGTTCTGGGGTCTTGGTGGTGACGGTACCGTGGGGGCGAATAAAAACTCCATCAAGATTATCGGTGACCATACCGACAAATACGTACAGGCTTACTTCCAGTATGACTCGAAGAAGACCGGCGGTGTAACCATTAGCCACTTGCGCTTTGGTGATTCGCCCATTCGTAGTACCTATTATGTAAACAAGGCTGACTTCGTGGCTTGTCATAATCCGTCTTATGTCACCAAGGGTTTCCGCATGGTGAACGATGTGAAGCCAGGCGGTTCTTTCATGATTAACTGCCAGTGGACGCCTGAGGAACTTGATCATCATTTGAACGCAGAGGCGAAGCGCTATATCGCCAACAACGACATTAAGCTGTATACCATTAACGCTATCGATCTAGCGCGCGAGATTGGTATGGGTAAGCGCACGAACACTATCTTACAATCGGCGTTCTTCACCTTGGCTAGCGTTATTCCGCAGGCTGAAGCATTGCAGTACATGAAGGATGCAGCCACGAAGTCTTACCTGAAGAAAGGCCAGGAAGTCGTGGACATGAACCACCGTGCCATCGACGCAGGCGCTACTGCATTCGTTCAGGTGGAAGTTCCGGTAAGCTGGGCCAATGCGGTCGACGAGAGCCAGACGCCTGAACGCAGTGGTCGCCCCGAGCTGGTGAAGATGGTTAACGATATTATGGAGCCTGTCGGTCGCATGGATGGCGATCGTCTTCCGGTTTCTGCCTTTATCGATCATGTGGATGGCCAGTTCGAGCAGGGTGCTGCCGCCTATGAGAAGCGTGGCGTGGCAGTGAGTGTGCCCGTGTGGGATGCCGAATCCTGCATTCAGTGCAACCAGTGTGCTTTCGTGTGCCCACATGCCACCATTCGTCCCTTTGCGCTTACCCAAGCCGAGGCAGATGCTGCGCCGGAGGGTATTAAGCTCGTTTCGGTCAAGGCAGGTAAAGGCAAAGGCGTTTATCAGTACACGCTTGCAGTTTCGCCGCTTGACTGTATGGGTTGCGGAGTATGCGTGAACGTGTGCCCCAGCGATTCGCTGGCTATGGTCGATCAAGCCGACGAGATGATTCAGCAAGCAGTATTCGATTACTGCGTGGAGCAGGTGTCTGACAAACCTGAGCTGGAGGATGCCACGGTGAAGGGCAGCCAGTTCAAGCAGCCGCTACTGGAGTTCTCCGGTGCTTGTGCTGGTTGTGCCGAGACGGCTTATGCCAAGTTGGTTACCCAGCTGTTCGGCGATCGCATGTATATTACGAATGCAACGGGTTGTTCGTCGATCTGGGGTGGTCCTGCGGCTACCTCGCCCTATACTCTAAATAAGGCCGGTCATGGTCCTGCTTGGTCCAACTCTTTGTTCGAGGATAACGCTGAGCATGGCCTTGGTATGCTATTGGGTCACGAAGCGGTGCGCGATAAGCTTGTAGCCGACACTGAGCAGCTGCTGGCAAGCGATGTGAGCGAAGCTGTTAAGGCTGCTGCTCAAGCATGGATTGATGCGCGTGATGACGTCGAGACGGGTAAAAGTGCAGCCGAGGCCTATGCGTCCGAGTTAGAGAAAGTTGCCGCAACCAGCGAATTGGCAGCCAGTATCTTGTCGAACAAAGAATACCTAGCCAAAAAATCTGTTTGGATATTTGGAGGCGATGGCTGGGCTTACGACATCGGCTACGGCGGACTCGACCACGTGCTGGCTTCCGGCGAAAATGTGAATGTGTTCGTGTTTGATACTGAGGTGTATTCGAACACGGGTGGTCAGGCTTCTAAGGCTACCAATATTGGTCAGGTTGCCCAGTTTGCAGCCGCCGGCAAGGATATTAAGAAGAAGAGTTTAACTGAGATTGCTATGGCCTATGGTTACGTGTACGTGGCGCAGGTTGCCATGGGTGCCAAACCAGCTCAGACCATTAAGGCTATTGCGGAGGCCGAGGCTTATCCGGGACCATCGCTGATTATCGGTTATTCGCCGTGCGAGATGCACTCCATCAAGGGTGGCATGGCCAACTGCCAAGACGAGATGAAGAAGGCTGTTGACTGCGGTTACTGGAACTTGTTCCGCTTTAATCCGGCCGCTGAGGAAGGTAAGAAGTTCGTGCTCGACTCCAAGGAGCCTGCAGGTGGTTACCAGGAGTTCTTGATGAACGAAGCCCGCTATAGCCGTCTGACGCGTGAGTTCCCCGAGCGCGCACAGGAGCTGTTCGAGCGTAATGAGAAGGCTGCAATAGAGCGCTACCAGCATCTGTTGAAGCTGAAGGATGTATACGCTGAGGCGTAAGATAGTTCTAACAGAAACACAAAGAAAGACGGAGTTGCTTTGGCAGCTCCGTCTTTCTTTGTAGTGGTCCCTAATGGTTTTTGCGGACGTTTCGACGTACCTCTTCAGCTATACGTGCCGATTCGGAGCGAAGTTCCTGTAGGTCGAGGTCTTTGAGGGGCTCAGGGCGTCCAGTGGGCGGAAAAGCGCAACGGCCTTGGATGGAGGCAGGACTCGTATGTATCAGGATATTCCGAATGCCTAACCCTAGAGGTTTTGCGCGAGATATGATGGTGTCACCATATCTTCCAATAATTGACTTCATCCCCCCTACGTCAGCCTCACTCACGTAGAGATGGCAGTGGTACCAGCGAAAACCTCGTGCATCGTGTTTACGGAATGTAACCTCAGCTAGTGCGGCACCTTCAATTTTTTCGAGGACGGTTCTAGCTTGATCGAAGTCACCAAAGGCAAGGCAAAAGGCGCGCTTGAGGGTTTCAAGGAGGTTTGATTGGTCTGAACCCTTGAGGTTAATGTCTGTTTTGTGAGAGTCGTAAGGCGGTCGGTCGCGCGGGATATCATTTCCGAAAAGTTCGTTGATATGCGCTATGGATTCAGGGAATAGATGATGCTCCTTAACGCCTCTTGTTGCGGGATGAATTAACAGTTCGTCGATATGGATACCTTCCTTGGTTAAAGCTAGCCTCAGCAGTTCGCGGCGAGCATTAACCTCTGCGCGGGCGGTTGAGTCGTCGAGGTACACCCCTAAAACAAACCTATCCTTATCTTTATCGACTCCCTTGCGCAGCGTTTCGTCTTTTTTGAAATAGATACTGTTGGTATGAGCAAGCAGGTACTCGGCCGCATCAGGACTGTCTGCCCAGGTATCCTGCACAGCCTTCTTGTATTTAAGGTTATTTTGGGCAATGCGAAGCATCTTTGCCGCATCGGGGTCGAGGCTGGCAAGAAGGTTCGACAATCCCGTACTGACGCTTTGCATGTATCCGCCTTTCTTGTCATACCCTGAGTAAGAGTTTCTACAGTATAGGGTCATTCTTTGAGGGAACAATGGGAAAGTAAGAATTTTGCATGCTGCGGGTTTTGTTCGTCTTCCTGACGGCATGCGACTCTATGTTGCACCATTCTGATATCCACCGTTCTTGCGACGGCTCTTTCCCATATTGTTAAAACTGCGATGGCGGGAGGGGTTTCTGCTCGATATCGTTGTATGAGTGCGGAGAAGCGTGGGTTTATTGAGCAGCTAGCCGGCAGAAGCGGTGAAGGAATGGCATATGACATGGTGTGAACACGATTTGTTTCTCGAAAGACTCAACTTGCAAACAGCGCCGATTATTGGGCAAAGCGGCAACCGCACCATCTTGTTTGTATTGATGCGCTAAAGAGGCTTACGTATGCCGTTTTCCTCGCTCGTAAACCGTTTTGCCGCACGAGCCTTGTTGGTTCAGCTACGGTAGTAAAGAAATTGGTCGAAGATATACGACCTAATCTACCCATAAGAAAGATTGATGTGCAGGCTATTAAGGACCTGATCGAGCCATAATAACGTAAAAAGACGCGACTCCTATGAGGAGCCGCGTCTTTTGTTCTTACTCTCGCTGTTCTTAGATTACGACTCCAGTAACTTTTCGACATAGGCAAGCTTAACACAGCATACAAACACATCCATTGCGGCATCCAGTTCGTTCGTTGGCGGTAGCGTCGGAGCAATGCGAATGTTGCTGTCGGTGGGGTCTTGCTTGTAGGGCCAAGTGGCTCCTGCTCCTGTCATGGTTACGCCAGCTTCTTTTGCTAGTCCTACGATGCGCTTGGCGGTACCTTCTGGGGCATCAAACGATACGAAATAGCCTCCGCGTGGGTTAGACCAGGTACAGCCGCCTACTTCAGACAGGCCGTTCTCGAGCTTTTTTACCACGCATTCAAACTTGGGACGCAAAATGGCTGCGTGTTTTGACATGTGACTTGCGAGCCCCTCGGCATCTTTGAGAAACTTTACGTGGCGTAGCTGATTTACTTTGTCGTAGCCGATCGTGCCCACGCCCATACGTTTTTTGATTTCGGCAATATTCTCGGGACTTGCAGCAATGCCAGAGATGCCTGCACCGGGGTGTGTTACTTTAGACGTAGAGGCAAACTTGAAACAGCGGTGTGGATTACCCGCTTCGCGACATGCGCAGGCAATGTCTAGCAGTTCATCCTGCTCGGCGATCTCGTCGTAGAGATGGTGAACACAGTAGGCGTTGTCCCAAAAGATACGGAAGTCGTCGGCAGCGCATGACATGGCAGCTAGGCGACGCACGACGGTGTCGGAATAGGTTACACCGCCGGGATTTGAGTACTTCGGCACGCACCAAATGCCCTTTATGGCGGGGTCGTCGGCCACTAAGCGCTCGACTTCGTCCATATCGGGGCCCTCTTCGGTCATAGCAACCGGAATCATCTCAACGTCGAAAGCCTCGGTAATGCCAAAGTGACGGTCGTAGCCGGGAACCGGGCAAAGCCATTTTATTGTTTCGTATTGGCTCCACGGTTTCGAACCAAGTGTGCCGAAGTCTAAGCAGCGTGCTACGGCTTCATACATCAGCGTCAAGCTGGAATTGCCCCCTACCACAATGTTGCTGGGCTCATCGTCGAGCATGATGGCGAGGAATCGTTTCGCTTCAGGTAGGCCATCCAATACTCCGTAGTTACGGCAATCGGTACCATCCTCGGCACGACAATCTTCGGCGGTGGTTACGACGGAGAGCATAGGCATACTAAGATCAAGCTGATCGGCGCCAGGTTTTCCGCGCGCCATATTCAGTGAGAGACCCTTAGCCTTAATGCTGGCGTATTCTTCGTCCAGCTGCGCCTTGAGCGCCCTCAATTCGTCCGTTTCCCGCTCTGCGTACGTGGGCATCGTGCTTCCTTTCGCGTATTCACTCATTCCTGTCGGCAAAACGCCGGCGCTTTGCCTTGATAAAGTACTGCTCTAGTATAAGGTTTCGTCTTGGGAGCGTCGAGGCGATGAGGCGAGAAGAGCACGAGGGTGACGCAAATTCCTTGCAAGAATTGACGATTTACTGTCCCCTTAGTGAAAAAGAGGCAGAAGGTTTTGCGTTATCGGTATTGCTCGAATTAGTCAAGAGTTATCCATGATCGCAAATAATTAACGATACTGGTTTTAGGATTACTGATTTGTGATGGGCTATTGCCCCGTTAAGCCCGAAAAATAGGGGCGTGACCGGCGTTTTATCGTATAATCTATATTTGATATCAACGAACGCTGCTCAACGGGGGATAAACTTCATGATTTCGAATGACTTCTGGGTCTTATTAGCCATGCTCTTGTACTTTATCGTTGTGGTTGTTATTGGATTCGTGTATGCGAAGCGCTCGAATGCCTCCTCTGAAGATTACTTTTTGGGTGGTCGCGGTTTGGGTCCTTGGTTGACCGCGCTTTCCGCGGAAGCGTCAGACATGTCGGGTTGGCTTCTTATGGGTCTTCCAGGTGTGGCGTACTTTACTGGTGCATCTGATGCGATGTGGACGGCTATAGGGCTTGCACTCGGCACTTATCTTAATTGGAAATTTGTAGCGAAGCGTTTGCGGAAGTACTCAGAGGTTGCTAACAACTCCATTACGCTGCCTGACTTTTTCTCCAATCGTTTTCATGACAAGAAAAATATTCTCATGACCATTGCGGCCATTATCATCTTGCTATTCTTTTGTATCTATGTTGGAAGCTGTTTTGTGACGTGCGGAAAGCTGTTCGCGACACTATTTGGTCTTGACTATGCAACCATGATGGTTTTGGGTGCGCTTATCGTGTTCTTGTACACATTTGTTGGCGGGTATCTGTCGGTGTGTACTACCGATTTGGTGCAGGGTACCTTGATGTTCTTTGCGCTTGCTATCGTATTCATAGGTAGTGTCGCTTCGGCAGGTGGTGTTGATAATACCGTAGCATTTTTGCAAGGTATTCCCGGTTATTTGAGTGGGGTTGAGGTTGCGGTGCCCGTACTCGATGAGGCGGGGCGGCAGGTTGTCGAAGCGGGTATGCCTCAGTTTGGAGCTGCAGGTGGGTATAGTGTTATTGCTGTTGTATCCTGCTTGGCTTGGGGTCTAGGGTATTTTGGTATGCCTCAGGTACTTGTGCGCTTCATGAGCGTGCGTCATTCTAATGAGATTAAGAAATCGCGCATTATTGCTACCACTTGGGTGGTTATTTCGCTGTCTTGCGCGGTGTGCATTGGGCTTGTGGGTCGCGCAGTGATGCCGACAACGTTTCTTACGCAAGCCTCAGCAGAAAATGTGTTCATCGTGCTCTCGCAGATGATTCTCCCGGCATTTTTATGCGGTCTTGTTGTGTCGGGAATCTTTGCAGCCTCAATGAGCTCATCCTCGTCGTATCTGCTTATCTCTGGTTCTGCGGTGGCGACGAATATTTTTAAGGGACTTATTAAGAGAGATGCAACCGATCGTCAGGTCATGATTGTTGCGCGTCTCACACTTGTTGCGGTGTTGCTGTTTGGTATCGTTATTGCCATCGACGAAAACTCATCAATCTTTGCGGTTGTATCTTATGCTTGGGCTGGATTTGGGGCATCGTTTGGTCCACTTATGCTCATGAGTTTGTACTGGCGTCGCACAAATCTGCCGGGTGCCCTTGCCGGTATGGTTACCGGTGCTTTGACGGTGCTTGTGTGGCACAGTTTTGTTAAGCCGCTTGGAGGGGTGTTTGGTGTATATGAGTTGCTGCCAGCATTTATTTTGGCTCTTATCGCAATCGTGGTGGTGTCCCTGATTACCGACGAGCCCAAAAAAGAAGTCATTGATGAATTCGATTCGTATATGAAAGCTGAAGTTTAAGCTACATGTCAAAGAGTTATCGAGCCATCTTGACGAGCGGCTGATAGGCTTCTATAAGCTCATTAAGGCGCATGCGCGCGTTGGCTGGGCTGGTTGACGGTAGGCTGATGTGGGGGATGCCTAGAAGCATATCGACGGATAGGTTTTGGTATAACGTGGAGGCCGTTTTTCCTGTCGTATATACGGCTGTCAGCGATGCGTGGGTAGTGATGCGTGTTAGATCGTTGGGCACAGGGTTGGTGATTGAAGCGTCGGAAGCGCCGGTGATAGTGCATGAGGCAAGTATGTCCCAGAGCGCAATGCCGTGTTCCAAAAGGAACGCGCGACGCTCTTCGTTTTCTACGGGTTCGGGTTCATTGAACAGTGCACCCATTACCTTCCAGAAACGATTCTGAGGGTGCCCGTAGTAGAAACCAACTTCACGAGACTTCGGCGAGGGCATGGTGCCCAGTATTAATATGCGCGAACGTTCGTCGAAAATGGGTGCAAGTGAATGTTCGATAAGTTCAGGCTTGAGCATGGGGAAATCCTTTATGCATCCAGCTTTAGTGGGGTTCTGTGTAATTCCGCCATGGTGTAGAAAAGGAGGGCCGAAGCCCTCCCCCTTTTTTTTCTAAATTAATTCGTGTGTAACATGCTTAGAACTGCAGCGCACAGGTGAAGCCCGACCACGATAATGGATCGGTATCTCGCACGTAGGCGTTGAAGGTGGGGGCGTGTACATAGTGGCTACCACCATAACTAACAGCAATACCCACATGACCGGGACGGTATAGTACGTCGCCTGGTCGTGCTTGTGAGACAGGCACGATATTACTTGCGCGGGCATAGAGGGACTCGGTATAGTGGGGAAGCGATACGCCCACTTGTAGGTACGCCCAACGCACCAAGCCAGAACAGTCGAACTCGTTGGGTCCAGCAGCTGCCCATACATAGGGGCAGCCAATGCGTGACATCGCATAACCAACAACGGAATCGTATGAGCCGACGGAACCGCCCCCTCCGCTGCTGCCACCATCGTCGATAGCAGGAGGAGTGTAACCGCCACCGCCACCGGAGTTGCCTCCGTTACTGGGGTTTTGTGTGGCTGCGGCAGCTTCTTCAGCAGCACGCTGAGCCGCAGCAGCGACAGCCGCCGCAGCCTGCTCTTGCGCCAGCAGCTGTTGAGCTTCGGCATCGAGCGAACTTACCAAGGCGGTAGCTTGTTCAACCTTAGCTTGAGCGTCCTCGCTAATTTTCTTAGCCTCGGCAGCTTTTTCGGCTGCAATTTTTTCTTGGCGTGCAAACTCATCTTTCGATGCCTGTAGTTCTTCGCGTAGCGCCTTGGTCTCATCGACCAGCTTGCCGTCATCTTCGTTCAGCTTATTCAGCAGATCCCAGTTCTGCGTGAATTCTTCGAACGTGGAAGCGCCGATAACAAAGTCAAGGAAGCTTGAAGAGCCGGAGCGATACATGCTGCGGGCACGGGTGCCAAGCTTATCTTGAACATCAGCAATCTTTTGAGTGGCGCTATCGATCTTTGTTTGTTCTGCTTCCATGGAAGCTTGTGCGGCATCGCGTTCATCGAGCGCCTTGCCGTAATTATCGTGCGCAACCTCGAGGTCGGCCTGCAACCCAATAAGTTGGTTGCGAACGGAATCCGCCTCAGCTTGTTTTTCGGCCGCTGTTTCTGCGAAAGCGGCAGTAGGAGCTACGATAGACGCGGCACCAAGCATGGCGGCACCGCCGATGAACGCTCGCCTACTGAGTCCGTTGGTCTGCTCTCTCATAAAACCTCCTAGATTGAGCAAGTAGTGTGTATGGGGCAAAAGCAGAGCGAATCATAACATGTTTGCGCTGATGAGCAAAAAATGTTATGGACGCTTTTCATAAGTCCAGTTCAACGCTGGGGCTTTCTATGGAGGCTACGTTTTGTCCGTTCGAAATTCGACTAACGAAGAAAAACAAGCCATCGAACTGGGAAAATAGATGACCACAAATTGTAGAATGACCTATCCTATATATAGTAGGGTTATTTTATTCGAGAGTTTGTCTTTTGAAATTCTTCGGAAATTCTTCGTATGACGGAAGTTGTAAAAAACGTAAGGGAGAAGATGTAGATAGGGTCATTGTCGGTTGCTCGGAGCATATTCTTACTATAGAGAAGTGGAATTCTTCTCCTCTATATAATAAGTAAGAGAAGCCTGATATCTTTTACGAGTGTTCCATGTGGTGTTGTAGAAGAACGTTCACTCGTAAAAGAACACTCGTGCAGAAAAAGGAGGAATCGTGAAGACACTCCCGGGGGCGTGTAGGTAGTTGACACGGTTTGAAACCTAGCGTATTATTCATCTGCTCGCGCGTTCGGATCACCCGAAAACGCGACAGGCAGCTTGATAATTACACATGAATTAAGCGAATCATGGGCGTGTGCCCGAGTGGTTAAAGGGGACGGGCTGTAAACCCGTTAGCTTTGCTTACCTAGGTTCGAATCCTAGCGCGCCCACCATTTTTCGCCTGTGTAGCTCAGTCGGTAGAGCACTTCCTTGGTAAGGAAGAGGTCGTCGGTTCAAGTCCGATCGCAGGCTCCACTTTTTTCAAAATGGCGGTGTAGCTCAGTTGGTTAGAGCACACGGTTCATACCCGTGGCGTCACTGGTTCAAATCCAGTCACCGCTACCATTTGATTATATCCGCGTCCGGTTTCGGGCGCGTCATTATTTTGTTTTGAATTCGCGCAAGCGAAACATGAATACGAGGAGGATGAACATGGCTAAGGCTAAGTTCGAGCGTTCCAAGCCGCATGTTAACATCGGCACCATCGGTCACGTCGACCACGGCAAGACGACCCTGACGGCCGCCATTTCCAAGACGCTGTCCGAGAGCGATGGCTCCCACGGCACCGCTCACGCAGACTTCACGGCCTTCGAGAACATCGATAAGGCTCCCGAAGAGCGCGAGCGCGGTATTACGATTTCTATCGCACACATTGAGTATGAGACGGATGCTCGTCACTATGCTCACGTTGACTGCCCCGGCCACGCCGACTACGTCAAGAACATGATTACGGGTGCTGCTCAGATGGACGGCGCTATCTTGGTTATCGCCGCTACCGACGGCCCGATGGCTCAGACCCGCGAGCACATCCTGCTTGCTCGTCAGGTTGGCGTTCCCTACATCGTCGTGTTCCTGAACAAGTGCGACATGGTTGACGACGAAGAGCTTATTGAGCTCGTCGAGATGGAAGTTCGCGAATTGCTCGACACCTACGAGTTCCCTGGTGACGACACTCCGATCATCCGCGGTTCTGCTCTGAAGGCCCTTGAGGGCGAGAAAGAGTGGCAGGACAAGGTTTGGGAGCTCATGGATGCGGTCGATTCCTTCATCCCGACTCCTGAGCGTATGATTGACAAGCCATTCTTGATGGCTGTTGAGGATACCATGACCATCACCGGTCGTGGCACCGTAGCTACGGGCCGCGTGGAGCGTGGTGTTCTTCATGTCAACGATCCGCTTGAGATCGTCGGCATCAAAGAAACCTCCAATACGGTTTGCACCGGCATCGAAATGTTCCGTAAGTTACTCGATGAGGCTCAGGCCGGCGACAACATCGGTGCTCTGCTCCGTGGCGTGAAGCGTGAGGATATCGTGCGTGGTCAGGTTCTCTGCAAGCCCGGTAGCGTTACTCCGCACACCGAGTTTGAGGGCCAGGTTTACATCTTGACGAAGGAAGAGGGTGGACGTCATACCCCGTTCTTCGATGGCTATCGTCCCCAGTTCTACTTCCGTACGACGGACGTAACGGGTATCGCTCATCTTCCCGAGGGTACCGAGATGGTTATGCCGGGCGACAACGTGGAGATCAAGGGCGAGCTCATTCACCCGATCGCCATGGAAGATGGTCTGCGTTTTGCTATCCGCGAGGGTGGCCGTACGGTTGGCTCTGGCCGCGTAACCAAGATTATCAAGTAACACCGTTTTACCTAAATGCGGAACCCGCATTCGCGGGTTCCGCTCTTGAAAATTCATGTGTATGTCGAAAACACTATCAAGCTCGATACATTAGCGATAAGAGGAGAATTCATGCGCACGTTGGTCACTCTGGCCTGCACTGATTGCAAGCGCCGCAATTATACGACCAAGAAGAACAAGCAGAACAATCCGGATCGCATCGAGATGAACAAGTATTGCAAGTGGTGTGGACACCACACGCTGCATAAGGAAACTCGATAGCGTATTCAGGGTGGGAACAAGCATAGGCCAGTAGCTCCAATTGGTAGAGCGGCGGTCTCCAAAACCGCATGTTGGGGGTTCGAGTCCCTCCTGGCCTGCCAGCTTGTTAGACTGAGCAGCTTGCATTCAGGTTGCTTGCTTGAGCAGCTTGGAATCAAGCTGCTTGTTTGGCGTTTAGACGGATAACGATTTTCCCGGTTTTCGGGCTAAGGAATCAGATGGCGAAGAAATCCAAAACACAGCGAGCGAAGGCTTCCGCAGCCCGTGCTGCCCGCAAGGAGCAGGTGCGCGAAGCTGAAAGCGCCCAGGTAGAGGCGAAGGACGTCGCCGAAGCCGATGCCGCTGCAACCGAAGCACCAAAGAGGAAGCTCTTCCGTAAAGCCGATAAGGTCGAGGCACCTGCCGCCGACAAGCAGGAAAAAGGCAAGATCGAGAAGAAGACCGAGAAAGCCGAAGAAAAGCCTGTCAAGAAAAAAAGGCGTTTTGGTTTTCTGAAGGACGTTCGCTCCGAGATGAAGCGCGTGACGTGGCCAACGAAGCAAGATGTGTTTCGTTGGAGCGTCGTAGTTGTGGCTGCGTTGCTATTTTTCGGTGTCTACGTTACCGTGTTAGATAATGTTATTATTACGCCGTTGCTTGTGGCGATTTCCGGATTGGGGGTGTAAGGCATGTCGAAGAAATGGTATGTCCTGCACACTTACTCGGGCTATGAGAATAAGGTGAAAAAGAACCTTGAGACGCGCATCGAGACTATGGGTCTTGAGAACAGCGTGTTCGCCATTGAGATACCTACCGAGATGGTAACGGAGATCAAAGAGGGTGGGCGTCGCGTCGAGAGTGAGAAGAAGGTATTCCCAGGTTATGTGCTGGTTCGCATGGAACTTGACGACCGTAGCTGGGCTGCGGTGCGCAATACGCCTGGTGTCACGGGTTTTGTTGGTAGTCAGGGCAACCCAGCGCCGCTTACGCGTGATGAGTACAACAAAATTATGGGCATGGGCAAACCTCGTGCTGGTGCGCCGAAGAAGACCTCTACTTCTATTGAGGTGGGTCAGTCCGTTAAGGTGGTCTCCGGACCCTTGGCGGAGTTCGATGGTGTGGTGTCGGAGGTATCGCCTGAGTCTGGTAAGGTAAAGGTGCTCGTTTCCATTTTCGGACGCGAAACACCGGTGGAGCTTTCGTTCGATCAGGTTGCCAAGATTTAACGAACGCTAACGTGGTAAACATAAGCAGTGCGCGTGCCTGTGGTGGACCGGGGCTTCTCACGCGAGTAACGCTGCTTTGTTGATAGATTTTGAAATGGTATGGTCAGCTGAAAGGACCGTTCACAATGGCTGAAAAGAAAGCTACTGGCTTCATCAAACTTCAGATTCCTGCTGGTGCAGCAAACCCGGCCCCTCCGGTTGGTCCGGCTCTTGGCTCGCAGGGTGTTAACATTATGCAGTTCTGCCAGGCGTTCAACGCTCAGACGCAGGACCAGTCTGGCACCATCATCCCGGTCGAGATCACGGTGTACGAAGATAAATCGTTCACGTTTGTGTGCAAGACCCCACCTGCGGCCATCCTCATCAAAGAGGCTTTGGGCATCAAGAGTGGTTCGGGCATCCCTCATCTTACGGCTGTGGGTACGCTTACGGAAGATCAACTCCGCAGCATTGCTGAGTTGAAGATGCCGGACTTGAACGCTAACACCATCGAGGCTGCTATGGAGATTATCGCAGGCACCGCGCGTAGCATGGGTGTGCGCATTGAAGGTCGCGAGATGAAAAAGAAGTATGTACCTTCTAAGAAGGTTGCAGCTATGCTGCAGGGCAAGACTCTCGACGAGGACTAGTTACTCGCAGAGTTCTATTGTGCGCAATGCGGCTGCTTCGTGCAGCCGCTTGAGCGATAAGAAGAAGTGGAAGGACGTCTTGTGCGTCCGCTATGTACCACGAAGGGAAGTATCATGACAAAGCAATCCAAGAACTACCGTGCCGCAGTCGAAAAGATTGGCGAAGAGTCTTACGCTCCGCTCGCGGCCATGAGCCTAGTGAAGGAAGTTTCCACTGCCAAGTTCGACGAGACCGTCGAAGGCCACTTTCGTCTAGGTATTGATACCCGTCAGGCCGATCAGCAGCTTCGCGGTACCGTGAGTCTGCCGAACGGTTCGGGCAAGACGGTTCGCGTGGCTGTGTTTGCCGAGGGTGAAGCTGCTCGTGCCGCTGAAGAGGCTGGCGCTGATATCGTAGGCACCGATGAACTTATGCAGCAGATCCAGGCTGGCGAGTTTAATTTCGACGCCGCTGTTGCCACACCTGATCAGATGGGCAAAGTTGGCCGTTTAGGTAAGGTGCTTGGTCCCCGTGGCCTTATGCCGAACCCTAAGCTGGGCACCGTTACCACCGATGTGGTAAAGGCTATCAACGAATTAAAGGGTGGCCGTGTAGAGTATCGTGCCGACCGTTACGGTATTGCCCACGTTGTCTTGGGTAAAGTGAGCTTTACGGCTGAGCAGCTTGCTGAGAACTACGGTGCTGTATACGACGAGATTCTGCGTATGAAGCCTGCCGCAGCTAAGGGCAAATATGTGAAGTCCGTTAGCGTTTCTGCAACGATGACTCCAGGTGTGTCGGTTGATTCCTCCGTGAATCGCGACTACACGCAGTCTGGTGAATAAGAATAACCTTTCAGCTTTAAGTTAAAAAAGGAGCCTTCGGGCTCCTTTTTTTGTCCTATAGGCCCCTATAGGGGCCTATAGGGGCATTGAAATTTATATCATGTGAATAACTTTTTGAGCGCGACATGACGCGTTGTTTAACGTGCCATGTGTTTGCCATTTATTAGTTTAGCGTATCAGATAGCGAACAAATGTTTCACGTGAAACACTGACCACCTATTGTCGTCAATCCCATCATCAATGAAATGGCTACGGACACCAATCTTGGTTGTCGTTACTGCTATACCCATCAACGTTCTCTACGCTCTACACTGCTGTCAAGCATTTATTGCATTTTCAATATTGCATTTTTAAATTTCCGTAGAAAATTGGTTGCTAAGATATTAGAAAAATAGAGATCTCAATGTGATATCATATATGTATCACCTTGAAGAAGGTGCGGACGAACGTATGGGACGTTTTGTCTGGGAGAGAAAGGAATTGTCATGTCCGTCCAGAAGAACGCTCGTGCAGAAGGCGGCGCTTCCGTTGAGAAAACCGTTCAGGTGAAAAGCGGCTGGCCTGTATTGTTTCTTACTCTTGTCTTGGCGGTCGCCTGCATCGCTTCTATCGTAGTAGGGGCAACTATGATGCCACCTGATGATGTACCTATTACTACAGGATCCCAGACGCTTGGTGTTGTGCTTCTGGTTGTAGGCATCGTCGTGCTCTGTGTGGGGCCTCTACTGCTGCTTATGGGCTTCTTTACTATTCAGCCCAATCAAGCACGCGTACTTATCTTGTTTGGCGACTACAAGGGTACAGTACGTGATGAGGGTTTCCACTGGGCGAACCCATTCTACTCTCGCTCTACGGGATCTACGGTGGATGTGAAGACCAGTAAGCCGACGGCGTTGTCCACGAAGATGTCGTTGCGAGCACGTACCTACAACGGAGACCATCTTAAGGTGAACGACAAATGCGGTAATCCTATCGAGATTGCCGATGTTATTGTATGGCGCGTAGAAAACACAGCAAAAGCTCTGTTTGACGTTGATGACTACAATTCTTACGTGCATACCCAAAGCGAAACTGCGCTACGTCACGTGGCTACTACCTATGCCTACGATCAGATGCCCGGCGAGCCTGAAGGCGAAATAACGTTGCGCAGTAATATAGAGGAAGTATCCGAGGCCCTGAAGGAAGAACTAGCAGTGCGCCTTGAGAAAGCGGGTGTCGTTATTGACGATGCGCGTCTTACGCACTTGGCCTATGCGCCAGAAATTGCTCAGGCTATGCTGCGTCGTCAACAGGCCGATGCTGTTATTGCTGCACGTGAGAAAATTGTGCAGGGTGCGGTGGGTATGGTAGACATGGCGTTGGCGGAGTTATCTGCAAAGAACGTGGTAGACTTAGATGATGAGCGCAAGGCTGCCATGGTGTCGAATCTTATGGTGGTGCTTTGTGGCGAGTCCGATGCGCAGCCCGTGCTTAACACGGGAACGCTGTACCAATAAGAAGGGGTGCAGGTGCAATCGGACACCGTTCTGATCGCTCTTGTGCGGTGATGATATGGCGAAACGCAAACAATACCCACTACGCGTCGATCCGGATATTTGGGAGGCGGTCGAACGGTGGGCTGCCGATGACCTGCGTAGCGTAAATGCTCAGGTTGAGTTCCTGCTGCGTCGCGCTCTTAAAGATGCGGGTCGGTTGAAGGGAACCGAGAGGGTTGAGGAGAATTACGGTGAAGGCGAGGCCGAGTAGTGGTCGATTCGCTCGTCGAGAGGAACGAGAACTCAGCTTCCTGTCGTGGCGATTGACGGTACTTTTCCTGCGTAGAATGCAGTTAAAGGTGCGATAACAGCTTGGTTTGTATTGAGTGCTTTTGCAAAGAGTGCGCTAGACTAAGGGGAGTGGATGCGCGGTTCGCCGTACGTATCCGCTCCTTTTTTGGAGCTAAAACTTTGTGAAAGGAATTCATATGGAGCCTTCTGTATATTCGTATGAGGCGGAGAGTGGGGATGGGGCGTCTGCGCTACTTCGTGAAGCCTACCTGTACGCTTACCCACTTGTCTTGCTTGACGTTATCAAGGACATGGCTACCAACGTGGTTAAGCCGGAGGCGGACCGCGCTCCCCTTAATCAGCTTTTTCATGCGTGTGATTTAGCCACACCTGCTATGGTTAGCCTGACACGGCCTAATGTTGACACGGTGTACTCTCAGGCGTATCTCGAACTTGCGAGCGAGCCCATGTTCTTTCGTAAGCCAGCAACTGATCGATATTGTTCGGTGCAGACCTTCGATGGATATTCCAATACGCCCTTTATTCTTGGTACGGGAGGTGTTGGGGGAAATGATGAGGTTACCTACGCGTTTACGGGACCGTTCTGGAGGGGCGAGCTTCCGGCTAGCGTGGTGGAGGTGCCAATGCCCACCAACCTTGTCTGGCTGCTGATAAGAACGAAATGCTTCGGCAGCGACGATCTTGAGAGTGTGTACGAGATTCAAGATGGGATGCGTTTGTATCCTCTTTCTGCTCACGACGATGTCTCCTATGTTCCGCCTTATGGCTTGCATAATGCTGCCTATGACTACGTTCCTCTTGAGTACATAGCGCACCTAACTCCTCAAGATTTCTTTACGCGGTTCAATCGCTTGGCGGTAGGGAACCCTGGTTTCCCGGAAGATGAATTGGTTTTGAAACGATTTGCGATGCTCGGCATTGGTGCCGGGCTCGAGTTTGATCTCGAAGCGCTTGGCGAGGAAGTGACGCAAGCGGCAGCCCATTTGTCTACACTTATGGATCGCGAATTCTCGTCTGATCATGCCAGCATTATCTCCTCGAACGGTTGGATGTTTATGGATGATCGCGTCGGGAACTTTGGGACCGACTATGCTTTTCGTGCCGTTGTAGCATTCGGCGGTTTTGCAAACCCGGTCTCGATGGCAGTGTACCCATCCATGGTTGTAGATTTGGCGGGGTCTTTGTTGCGGGGAGATAAGTCTTATTCCCTCCATTTTGAGCCAGATATGATGCCTCCGCATGGCGACGACGGTTGGTGGTCGCTTACAGCTTATACGGAAGCCGGGCACCTTATTCCCAATGAGATTGCGCGGTACAACATTGGAGAAATGGATGACTTATTGTTCAACGACGACGGGTCGCTCGACTTGTATTTGCAGACAAACAAGCCTGAGGGAGATCGCTCCCGTAACTGGCTTCCGCTCTGTGAAGGTGTGTTTTTGCTTACCATGCGCATCTATCTTCCCGATGCAAGTGTACTCTCTTTTGCGTGGAAGCTTCCTTATCTTGAAGGCGCCTGAGATGCTTAAAGGGTTTTAGGGGTCGTACAGGACCTTTGTCGGAATCCATCAAAGGGTGGGGTAAAACGGGGAGTGTTATACTGATTTCTGACATATAAACAGCAAGAGATAAGGTTCGGTTACGGCATGATCATCAGGAAGTCACCAGCTGAGATTGAGGCTATGAAGGAAGCAGGTCGTGTCTCGGCTAAGGTACTGCGTGAGG
This sequence comes from Gordonibacter sp., assembly GCA_034932485.1. GTDB lineage: Bacteria > Actinomycetota > Coriobacteriia > Coriobacteriales > Eggerthellaceae > Gordonibacter. Next base: position 39,496 of record JAYFOQ010000036.1, on the reverse strand, counting down.
TAGGGAAGCGTATTCGCCCGGGAGTATCCACGCTTGAATTGGACGAGTTTGCAGAGCGGCTTATTCGGCTTGAGGGCGGCATTCCTGCGTTCAAGGGCTACGGTGGATTTCCTGGGTCTATCTGCGCTTCGATAAACGAACAGATTGTGCACGGCATTCCGTCGGCAGGCGTTATTCTGCAAGAGGGCGATATTGTCTCCATCGATACGGGCGCTATCGTAGACGGTTGGGTGGGCGACAATGCCTGGACGTATGCGGTGGGCAAGATATCGCCCGAACTACAACACCTGCTTACTACGACTGAGAAGTGTATGTGGGCTGGCCTTGACGCGGCGCGGCCAGGTAACCATCTAGGCGATATCGGGCATGCCGTGCAGTCGATTGCCGAGGCCGAGGGCTTTGGTGTGGTGCGCGAGTATGTGGGTCATGGTATTGGTCGGGATATGCACGAAGATCCTAATGTGCCGAATTTTGGGCATCGTCATGCGGGCGTGAAGCTGGAGGTGGGTATGGTGCTGGCTATTGAGCCCATGATCAACCTCGGCACGTACAAAACACGTCAGATGTCCGACGGATGGCTCGTGTGTACCCGCGACGGTAGGCCTTCTGCCCACTTTGAAAAGACGGTGGCTATAACCGAAGACGGTCCGCTTATTCTTACGACGGAAGAGGGGCACCGTCGGCCAGTGTAGCGTGCTAGCCGGTTGAAAAGTATATCGATGAAGAGGCGGGAACCAAATGTTTCCTGCCTCTTGTTTTAGGGGTTTGCGGGTTGCCGAATACTCAGGATGTAGGGGGCAAGTACTATCAACTTTATGGGTAGCGAACGGGATGTATTCGTGAGTGACTTTTCGCTTGCATTAATGGTTGCCTGGGTTTTCCTGCGTTGCGAAAGGTATTCGAGCCTACTTTTAGATATATCCCACCGCGCTAGCATAGTGGATAAATAACAGCTGTAGGGTCATGGACAAAACGGCCTCCCTTTTTCGTCATGCGTTATCTTCTCTCCTTAAGGGGCGTAAGGAGCCGTGAAGGTGTTGGGCGGTGGGGTGCTACTTCAGTTGCTTGCCGCCAGTATCCCAGTGGAAGCGTTTGAACTTGGGAATCTGGTTCACAAACATAATGCGTGCCCAGAGATTGTGCATGAATGAATCGGGACGGTAATGTAGAGGGTAGGGTTCAGCGGTGGCAGCTAGCGCGTCGCTTGTCTCGGCTAAGCGCGTGGCGTTCTCCATACTGCGCTTTAGCACATAGCGTGGGACGCAGCTATAGGCGAAGTGGTTGTAAGCCTCGCGATGGGGAATTTCCCGACCCAGAACAAATTCGTCAACAATAAGGGTAGCGAAGTTCACTCCACCCAAGCTCATATAGTACGTGTTGCGTCCGGCGCGGGTATTTACCTCAAAGAAGCGGAAAGACCCATCACGCTCGTCGACTTTTATGTCGAAATTGGCAAACCCGCGGTATCCCACGTGCGCAAGAAAACGTCGGGCATGTTCGATTATCTGTTCCTCACGTTCTCCCATGATGCACACAGGGTTGCCGAGTGCAGTGGGGTCGTGATCTTGCAGGCATACTACGCCGCCCGAAACTACGCGCATATCGCCGCTCGCATCAGAGAACGTGGTAAGCGTGCGTATGGCATCGTCGCCGCCGGGGATGAAATCCTGCACTACGAGTTCGTTGTTGTAATCTGACGTGCGGATATTCTGCCAGACTTGGGCTAACTCCTCGGGTGATTCAATCTCGTAGATCTTGCGCCAGCCTTCGATGGTGGCATCCTGGAACTGAGCAGAGTTAGATGGTTTTGCGATGAGTGGGAAGGGGAGTTCGTCAAGAGGCAATTCGGCGGGACCATCGGGCCCGCAGTCGAAATACCAGGTGTGAGGATAAGGCATGTCCAGCTCGTCGCAAAGTTCGTAGAAGCGGCGCTTCTGCGTAATGTCGTCAAGTAGAGGAAAATCGATGTAAGGCACCGTGAACCCAGCAGCTTCGAGACGTTCTTTGCCGCCTGACAGCATGCGAGCATGGCAGTCGTCGCATCCGAGCACCAGCAGCACACTCTCGGGGTTGGCAGCCATCGTTTCATTCGCCACGTATTCAAGTGCCCGATAGAGATTCTCGGCTTCGTGAATGCCATCAATAAGGCGATAATCGGTGAAGCGGCTGGAGGAAAGCATCTTGATGTCCTGCGTTGCTAGCACGATGGTGCGTTTGACACCGTAGGCTCGATGAAGCTCGCGCACGTAGCTGTACGCCAAGATATCTCCACCGACAACAACGGGCTGTAAGCGGCGGCCGATTTCGGCGTTACTGGTATCGGGAGAGAGGTGAGATGCGGCGGCGGGCGCTGCGGTCATGGTCGTGCTCCTTTGGAGTTGGTGCAAAATATCAAGTTAATAAATTCTTATTATCCCATATCGCAGATAGGCGACAACGGTAAAGACTTCACGCCTGTACAAAAAACGAAATACGTGTCGGTGCTTGCTTGGGAGTTGCTTAGGGATTGCTTACGGTATTCTGTTTTAGGGAGACAATGTTCGATATATCAAGATTACTCAAACGGATGTGGGGTTTCCATTGCCCGACTTGGGTGATGCGGCCTCGTGTCGTATCATGCAGAGAGTATTTTTAGAGTGCCGCGTGTGCGGCATGCGGGATGGGAGCATACGGTATGTGCGGATTCGTGGGATTCACCGCGGTCGACTACGACAAAAATATCAACGAGGCAGTGGTCAAGGATATGGCCGATCGCATTGCGCATCGTGGGCCCGACGATGAGGGCTTTTTTGTTGATGACAATATTGCCATGGGGTTCCGTCGCCTGTCCATTATCGATTTGGAGGGCTCGCGCCAACCGATGCAAAATGCTGATGGTTCTGTAACCGTCACATTCAATGGTGAAATATACAACTTTCAGGAATTGCGTGCCGAACTTGAAGATCTTGGCTACCAGTTTGTAACGAATGGTGATACCGAAACGGTTGTCCATGGCTACGAGGCATGGGGTACTAAGGTGTTTGAGCGCTTGCGTGGCATGTTTGCTATTGCCATTTGGGATGCACCGAAAAAGCGTCTTGTGTGCGCGCGTGACCTCTTTGGTATAAAGCCGTTTTACTACCAGCATGATGGCAACCGCCTCATTTACGGTAGTGAGATCAAAGCGTTTTTAGCTCATCCGGCATTCAAGAAAGAGCTTAATCGCGAGCAGCTTCCTCAGTACCTGTGCTTTGAGTATATGAATAATTCGGAGACTATGTTTAAGGGTGTGCATAAGCTTCTACCTGGTCATTTCATGGTGTTTGAAGACGGGAAACTTTCTACCGAATGCTATTACAAAATTACCTACAAGATTGACGATTCGAAAGATTTAGACGAATGGGCGCAGGTTATCACTGAGGCGTTCGATGAGTCTGTGGCAACGCATGAGATCGCTGATGTTGAGATTGGCAGCTTCCTTTCGGGTGGTATCGACTCGTCGCTTGCCGCATATTGCATGGGACAGCACGCTCCCGATATTAAGACGTTTTCAGTGGGCTATGACATCGGGTGCGAAGATAAGATGGCTCAAATTGCCGCCCAGTCAGATTTTGAGATCAAACTGAATGAACTAGACGACGCGACAGCATTCGCCGAATGGGCGAGTCTGCCGAACTTCCAAACAAAAGTGAGCGCACAGGAGTTCCTTGATATCGTGCCTACCGAGCAGTATCACATGGATGAGCCCTTGGGTGCGCCTTCTGCCATCCCCCTGTTCTTTGTGAGTAAGCTCGCACGCGAGCAGGTAAAGGTGGTGCAGTCGGGCGAGGGCGCCGATGAGCTGTTCGGTGGCTACTGGATCTATCACGATCAGTACGAGTTTGAAAAGTACTTCAAGGTGCCGCGCCCCTTGCGTGCCGCAGCAGGCGCTGTTGCCGAGAAACTGCCGCCGTTCCATGGTCGTCGCTTTGCCATGCGCGGCTCGGGTGGGCCGGAGAAAAGCTATCAGCGTGCGAGCATGAACTACATGTGGGACGAGATTCCCAATGTGCTGCGCAACTACGAGGGTCCCTGTAAGCCGTGGGAGTGGTGTAAGCCACACTTCGATGCTATTGCCGATCAGAATCTCGATATTATTACGGCTACGCAGTATGTGGATATGGTTAGCTACATGCCCTTCGATATTTGTCTGAAGGCCGACAAGATGTCCATGTCGCAGTCGCTTGAGTTGCGTGTGCCATTCTTGGACAAGAAGGTGCTTGACGTGGCGCTACAGTTGCCCACCGCATGTCGCGTAACCGACAATCATGCTAAGTATGCCCTCCGCGTGGCCGCAAGTAAGCTTGGTTTCCAGAAGAAGGTGGCAGAAATGCCCAAGCAGCCCTTCATCACACCGCTTACCGTGTGGCTGCAAACTGACGAGTATTACCATCGTATCAAAGAGGCATTTACTGGTGAAGCTGCCCACGAGTTCTTTAACGTAGACTATTTGGTGCAGATGCTCGACGATCACAAAAGCGCCGACTTTTCGACAGTTGAGGGGCGAGCTAAGTTAAAGATGATGCGCATCTGGAATATCTACTGCTTCTTGTGCTGGTATGAGGTGTTCTTCGGCGAGAGCAGCGAAAAGCTACAGCCGAAAACGCAGGTAGGGTCTTTATAGTGCCCACTTTTTGAGTAAGTTTATGGCTGAAAGGGGTCTGCTGTCGATCATTTGTGAGATAGCAGACCCCTTTTGTTTATGCTCGGCTCAGTTTGCCTTTTATCTTGCTGGCAATCGATCCAACAAATGCGGCCTCGGGTACCTTCAATTTAAGGGCAAGTCCGAACGTGATAACAAGAGCTGGAATGCCGCTCAGGGCAAGGTAGGCCAATGCTTGAAAAATAGATCCGTTTAGTGGTTCGATAAACGCTCCTAGTAAAAACTGTATGGCAAACCCAACCGCTGCACCCAATGCTCCCAGTAGCAGGGCGGTGGCAAACGCACGAATTGTCGAACGAAGCCCGAAAGCTCCTAGGTGCTTACGTAGGTATAGGAACAAACAGAGGTCGCTTACGAGGTAAAATGCAAGTTCAGCCAGCGCAATAGTCTCGATGGGTAAGTTGGTATTGCCCCGTGAAACCAAAAATGCCGCTCCGGCAGTTAAGGCTATCTGCACCAAGGCTGCGCCTATATTGAAGCAGGCAAACGCGGTCATTTTGCGCAGGCTGCTAAACACTTTCTGGAGGTAGGTATTCACGGCGTAAAACGGTAGCGCGAGGGCGAACACGGCAAGGTAATTCGAGATAGACAGAATGTTCGCAATAGTAAAGGCGCCAGCGTGGTACAGAGTAATAAGTGGTGAAGAGAATACGATAAGATACAGGGCAAAAGGAACCATGAAGAAGAGGATTTGGTTTGTTCCCGAGACAATGCCTTTTTTTACACCTTCGATATTATCCTCGGATTGCATGTCTGCAAGTTCAGTGAACATAGCGGTAGTAATAGGTACCGCCAAAAACGCATAGGGAAGCGTGAACCATAGACGTGAATAAGCAAGAATGGAAGGGCCGCTTTCGGTGAAAACTAGCGATGCGGCCTGCTGAACTGATACGACGGCGAACGACCCTAGCATTACGATAACGGCTGGAACGCCTATCGCAAGGGTTTCTCTCAGTGCGGGGTCATGAAAATCGATACGTGGGCGAATGCGGATACCGTTGCGCTTGAGTGCGGGTAGCTGAATAGCCATTTGGATGAATACACCAAGTGGGTTGCCAATGGCAATTATCAGCAAGGCCAGCTGAGGATCGCTGGGCGCAATGAACGCATACGCAAGGAATGTGCCTATTACGATGACGTTGTTCGCAACCGGCGCGATGGACGACCAGAGGTAATCTCTATTTGCGTTAAGTAGGCCAGAAACAATGGCACTTACGCCATAGAATACAATTTGTATGGCGAAGAATTGGAAGAAGTACACCGAGGTGGACATCTCGGCTTGGTTGCTCATGAAGCTTTGAGTAAAGATGGCCTGTGCGGGAAATGCCATGCAGCCCAGCGAGACTATCCCGAGAAAAAGCACTACGAGGGAAAGTAGGTTTGAGGCATAGCGATTACCTGCTTCGGCCCCCAGCTTTTTTTTCACCGATAAGTACACGGGGAGGAATGCGGTGACCAGCATGCCTCCAACCACTAACTCATACAACTGATTTGGCAGATTGTTTGCTACTTGGTAAGAGCTGGATAGTAGCGTGGATCCAAGAGCAAATGCCATAGCCCAAGTGCGGATGAAGCCAGTTACGCGTGATGCCAATACGCAAAGACTGATGAGTGCCGCAGATGACCCAATGGATGCTGCGGTATCCTCTGTTTGGGGTTGCGATACGGCGGCGATTGTTTTATCGGTTCCGGTATGGCGACCACTTATGCGAATTTTTCCGGTAGTCCCAGGGGGGAGCGTGTCTTTTTGCACCCTACGGGGGTCGGGTGTTTGGGGCTCAAACGGGTCGCGCAATACCGTACGATCTGGTCCTGCGTGGTTGCCGCCGATATGTATTTCCGATGTTTCACCTGGCGCAGCGCTGCGCAAACGGCCTTTTGCGCTTGCCGGATCGATGCGTGGTTCGGGCCGAGGCATAACTTTCCTAGCTACGGCAGCGGCAATAGCGGTGCGATCCAGACCGGCGTGTCGACCGCCTACCCGTATTTCTGAGGTGGAGCCGGGGTCAGCTACGCGCGCATGCGAGGGAGCCGTGCGCGAAGGGGGCTCCTGGAGAGGAGCTGCTGGCGCGCACGATGGTGTGAGATCGGAAGTGTGTGTATGTTGAGCTCGTGCGAGCTTGTCGGTCATGGACGGACGCTTTCTGGCGTATCGGATATAATGACCCCATCATAGCAAACTGGGAAAGAAGACCCTCATGCACATCCTCATCGTACGCAATAATTCCAACTCGCAGGCCGTGGACGCATCGTTGCTGTTGGCTACCTATCTGGCAACTCAGGGTGTGGGCTATACGCTGGTTGATTCTTCCGATTTATCAGTACACTATGACCACAACGCACTAAACGAAGCGTTGGCTGCTGGTGCGCAGATGGTTGTGGTGCTGGGCGGCGACGGAACCATCCTGCGCACCGCTCGCCAGATCGGCACATCGGGCGTTCCTATACTGGGAATCAACTTTGGACGATTGGGCTTTTTGGCGAACTCAAGCGAAGAGGGTGTGGTATCCATTACGGCGGCCGCTTTGGCTGGCGATGTGATAGCTGAGCAACGCACGAATTTGCGTATTGATGTGGTGTGCGAGGGTGAGTGTGACCCGTGGGTTGATGATGTGCAAGAATTTGCTGCCTGCGATACCGAGAGAAAGACTTATCAGGATGAGAACCCTGAGGAAAAAGAAATAGAGTGTATGCCCTCTGGCTTCCCGTGTGGTCCGGATGCTCGTACGTTCTTTGCCTTAAACGAACTTGCGGTAACGCGCGGATCAAACGGCCGTATTATTGATTTCGGTCTGGATATCGCTGGTGTTCACGTTGCCGACATGCGCGGTGATGGACTGGTGGTGGCTACTGCCACCGGTTCAACAGCCTATGCGCTTTCAGCGGGAGGACCCCTCGTGTCGCCTGGATTTTCGGGGTTGGTTGCGGTTCCGTTGGCGCCCCATACCCTGCGTTCGCGGGCCATTGTTACCGCGTCGAGCGATGTGGTGGAAATGGATCTATCGCACAATCGTGATTATAGCGAGGCTACGTTATTCGCCGACGGTGATCCGCTGCGCTTCGATCGGCGAGTACGTCGTGTCTATGTGCGACGCGGCGATGCTCCTACGATTCTTTTGCGCTATCAACACGAAGGATTCTACGAACACGCCGCAAAAGTGTTCTTCTAGTACCGGCGAGCGTGCTTTCGCAGATTATGGGAACTTCTACGGAAGTGTCAAATCTTGTTCGGAGGGGAATAGCAGGTCCTTATCGAAAGCCTTATCTTATAAACCCTAGTTTCTATCTGGTATTTATCAATATGCAAAAAATACTAAGCATGCATTAAAATGCTTGACTAAACGTTTGTCCTGACGTATTTTGCAGGAAGGTTTCATGTCGATGCCAATAAGATTCAAGTTGACGTTCCTGTCGACCCGTCGTCAGTTACCGGTGTTGTCGCAGTTACTTCGGGTTCGTCTGCGGCCACTACTACGACCGCTGCTGGCGCTGCAACTGTGGCAGCCGGTCTGTCGGGCGGCGCTATTGCTGCCATAGTGATCGGTGTAGTTCTGGTAGTGGCAGTTGTGGCTGGTGTGGTAGCGTTTAATCCACTTTCGTCTCCCGAAGCTTCCCAGATGCAAAAGCAATTAGGCATCGATCCGAGTGCGGGGGAGTATCAAGAGCCCGAACAGCAGGCCGCTTCGAGTGGTATTGCCATTCCTGGTTGGCAGAAGATTGAAGTGCCCGCGGGTCAGACTGAGATAACGGTAAATTCCAGCAATCCTGATGCCAATGATGCCAAATATTATCTGACGTTTGAATTGCGTCTAAAGGATACCGGAGAGACTTTATATTCCTCTGAGCTGGTTCCTCCTGGAAAACTATCCAGCATATTACACTCTCGCGCCCTCTTGATGTGGACGAGTACCAGGCAGTAATGCATGTGCAGCCCTATAAGATGGACGAGAGTCAAACGAAAACGAACAATGTCGACATGGAGCTGACGTTGGGGGATGCGCTGCCGGATGCCTCGTCGATATTCCCTTGGATCGTCAAAGTCGGGTCGTAAAAAAGCACCCTTGTCCTTTTGAAAGACAAGGGTGCTTGAGCTTCGCTTCTCTCAAACGCACTACAACGCAAAACGGCTTACTTGTGGTAGTACCGATGCATTTCGTACTTTGGCTCGCAGCAAACATTAATACCCAATGTGCGGTAGAGTTTCTCGTCGGTTGACGAGATTATTACGCTAAAGAAAGCGTCACACCCGCGCAGTTCGCCGGTATGGTCAATGATCTCGGCAGCCAAGGGGTTTGCGGCGGAGCTAATCGACAGAGCAAGTAGTGTCTCGTCTGAATGCAGTCGTGGGTTCTGATGATTCAGGTGCTCGGTTTTTAGGTGGCAGATGGGCTCGATAACCTCGTCGCTAATTACGTCAACGTCACCAGTTCCAGCTAGCTCCTTCAGTGCGTTGATCATCAGCGATGATGCAGCACCCAGCAGTGCAGAGGTCTTGCCGGTTACTACCTTGCCGTTGGGCAACACCATGGCGCCAGCAGGCGCGCCCGTAACCTCTTCCTTCCACAGGGCTGCGCTGCGAGCGGGCGAGAGATTCGTGCTTACGCCGGCTTGGTTCATCAACAGTTCCAGCTTTTCCACCTGGTCCTCGCCGATGCCGGTGCGCTTCACCTCGACTGCGGTCTGGAAGTAGCGGCGCACAATTTCCATCTTGGCGGCCTCGCTTACGGCCTCGTCGTCGGTAATGGCCATGCCTGCCATATTCACGCCCATATCGGTGGGCGACTTGTAGGGGCATGCGCCGGAAATGCGTTCCATCATAGTTTTTAATACGGGATACGTTTCAATGTCGCGATTGTAGTTCACGGTGGTTTTACCGTAGGCTTCCAAATGGAAAGGATCGATAGCGTTCACATCGTCAAGGTCGACGGTGGCAGCCTCGTAAGCGATGTTTACGGGGTGTTTTAGCGGTAGATTCCAGATGGGGAAGGTTTCGTACTTTGCATAGCCGGCTGCTACGCCACGTTCGTGTTCGTGATAGAGCTGCGATAGGCAGGTGGCCATTTTCCCACTACCAGGGCCAGGGGCTGTTACCACTACAAGGGGGCGAGTGGTTTCGATGTACTCGTTTTTGCCGTAACCCTCGGCGCTAACAATGTGATCAATATCATAAGGATAACCAGCAATGGGGCGATGGATGTGGGTTTTAACACCCAAACTCTCAAGACGGCGGCGGAACGCGTCGGCATCGGGCTGACTTGCGTAATGGGTAACAACCACGCTTCCCACGTAAAAGCCCATGCCGCGGAAAATATCCATTAGACGAAGCAGGTCTTCGTCGTAGGTAATTCCTAAGTCTCCGCGCTGTTTGGACTTCTCGATATCGTTTGCATTGATGGCGATAATAATCTCCACGTCGTCAACCAGTTGCTTGAGCATGCGAATTTTGGAATCGGGCTCAAAGCCGGGCAGTACACGCGCAGCGTGGTAATCGTCGAACAACTTTCCGCCAAACTCTAGATACAGCTTGCCTCCGAACTGGGCAATACGGTCGCGGATATGCTCTGCTTGTAGCGCGATGTACTTTTCGTTGTCGAATCCGATGCGCATGGGATTGCGGCACCCCTTTCGTGGTTGCGAGAAACGTGATGAACATACGGTGCCATGTTGCCCACTTCGAGCCTTAGGCACCGCTTATGATTATAGCTTACTTACGTTTCTGACAGATGAAATTGTAGACAGGCTGCGGGTCGTTTGGTTTTCTAGTAAACTGAAAAAATAACCCAAAAAGTACCCAAGGCGAGCAGTTAGAGGGGCGCATTCGCTGGGAAAATGCAAGTTTTCCAGAATGAAGGGTCGCAGCATTATAAGGGAGAAGTTATGGCGAACGGGATAGACGGGGTCTCGCATGCATTACACCCTCTGGTGGGAGAGTATCTTACCTATTTACGTGTTGAGCGGGGGAGTTCACCGTTGACTGTTTCTGCCTATACGCACGATCTCAAAGATTACGTAGCTTTTTTGGGTGAACACAACATTCTTTCCATCGACGAAATCGACCGTACGGAAGTGGTGGCATATGAGGCTGACCTAGTGGCGCGTGAGTATGCCACGAGCAGTATCGATCGACGCATATCGGTGGTAAAAGGCTTTCATCGCTTTTTAGTGCGAGAAGGCTATTCTTCTCGGAATCCTACCGATACGGTGCAGCTACCCAAGCCTCCCGAACGTCTACCAGATGTGTTAACGGTGTCACAGATTGACGACATGATAAATTCTTGCGCCGATCAAACTCCTTTAATCATGCGTAATCGAACCATTTTGGAGGTGCTGTATGGTTGCGGTTTGCGCGTAAGCGAGTGCACGGGTCTTGACCGGGGAGATTGTGTCCTTGACGAGGGATACCTGCGCATTGTTGGCAAGGGGGGCAAAGATCGCATTGCTCCTATTTCGGGCGCTGCGCTTGCGGCTCTAATTGATTACTTCGAACAGGTTCGTCCCGTTTTGGCAAAACCTTATGCAAAATCCACTGCGGCTGTGTTTTTGAACGCACGAGGAGGTCGCCTAACGCGACAGAGTGTGCATACTCTTGTTGCCGAAGCTGGTCGCGCTATCGGTGTCGCAAACCTTCATCCCCACACGCTGCGCCATTCGTTTGCCACCCATATGTTGGAAGGTGGTGCCGACCTGCGCGTTATCCAAGAGATTCTTGGTCACTCCGATATTTCCACCACTCAAATATATACTCATGTGAATCGTGCTCACCTTCGCGAAGAGTATTTAGGCGCCCATCCGCGTGCCTAGCTGTCGGTTATCAAATATATAATTGAATAACTAATATATTAAAGACATCAGGTCGTTCAATGAGTGTGAATTTGTTATGCAACGCACCCGTATGACGCCACCTATTAACTGCGTAATGCGCCTGTTGTACAGGCGATTTCCCCCGCGCAGGCGATTCCCTGGTACAGACAAATGCCCCCGCGCAGGCGATTCCCTAGTGCACGCAATTTCCCCTGCGCAGGTGATCTTCCCGCGCAGGTGATCGCTCTGTACGCACGATTGATGCGTGGGGTGTTCTAGTAGATGTTTCACGTGAAACATTTGTTCTTATTTTCGCTCAAACGAATAGAAATTACAAAATGGTTGAACGGGTGCGGAGTGGGCGGTGAAGTTTGAAGAATACACGGTGGTGGGACGGAGTGGGGCAGAGCGACACGGAATCTTCGTTTTTTGGTTTGAGAGAAAAGGGATACCCATATGTTGTGGCACGTTTTCTTAGCCCAGCCACATATGGCACCCCATTTTGAGCAAAAGAAGCAAAAAGGGGTTATTCGAGTTCAACGGGTGGGTTTCAAAGTGGCTAAATGGGGGCCAAAGGGCGTAAAAATGTTGCGAAGTGGGGGATTGTGGGATAGAATGCAATGCATCGGAAGCGCAGCGGAAACAACAAACGGAAGGGTGGCATGGCTGACCTCGTCGACAAGACGGAAGGCACCGAAACGACGCACGTCGTTGATCTCAACGGTGAATTCCGCTTCAAGGTCGATGCGAAGGGCCGTGTTTCGCTTCCTGCGAAGTTCCGTAAGGTGCTTGCGACCGATCTGGTAGTAACCCTCAACCCCAAAGACGAGTGCCTTTATGTCTTCGAGTCCACTGGCTTTAACAGCTGGGTAGCGAAGGTGTTCAAGGACAAGTTCGGCGGATACGACGAGACTGACGACTTGCATGTGCGTTTACGCCGCAAGCTGAAGGCGCGCGCGAAGGACGTCGAGATTGACGCTTCGGGCCGCATCATGCTGCCGGCAGAAGCACGTGAGGTTGTTGGTATCGACAAGGATGTTGCCGTTGTAGGTAACACAGGTTACTTCGAGATATGGGATGCAAAGCGTTACGAGTGGCAGGACGATGACACTGATCTTCGCCTGTTGTTTGGATGATCGTAGACGTGAGCAAAATGATAAGCGAATATCGGCATACACCGGTCTTGCTCGCCGAGTGCCTCGAACAATCTAAACTACAAACACAGCAGACGTTCGTGGACGCAACACTCGGCGGTGCAGGGCATTCTCTCGAAGCTGCGAAGCTTATAGGTAAAGGTGGCACGCTTATTGGTATCGATCAGGACGAAGTGGCTCTTGCTGCCGCCCGCTCCCGGCTCGAAGCGTTACCAGAGAGCCAGCGCCCTAACCTAGAACTTTTGCGTGGCAACTTTGGGAATATGGACGAACTTCTGGTTAGTGCCGAGGTGCCGGGAGTCGATGCGTTCCTCTTCGACTTAGGCGTTTCCTCGGTGCAGATAGATACGCCGTCTCGTGGCTTCTCCTTTAAGGAGAATGGCCCCCTTGATATGCGGATGGATCCGGGGAAACAAACCCTAACCGCAGCAGAGATCTTGAACACTTACAACGCAGCAGATCTCACTCGGATCATCCGTGCCTACTCAGACGAGAAATGGGCTAGTCGCATCGCAGAGTTTGTTGTGCGGCAGCGGGAGAGCGTGCCTTTCCAGACAAGCGAGCAGCTGGTTGAAACCATCAAGGCTGCTATCCCGGCCTCTGCGCGACGCGCCGGAGGACATCCGGGAAAGCGAACCTTCCAGGCGCTTCGGATTGAGGTCAACTCGGAGCTGGATGTGTTGCGTCGTGGGCTTGACGCAGCGGTCCGCTGGCTCAATCCGGGCGGGCGTCTGGTGGTTATAAGCTACCACTCGCTTGAAGACCGCATTGTGAAGGATACGTTTAATACGTTTGCCAACCGGTGCACCTGCCCGCCAGATTTGCCGGTGTGTATGTGCAATAAGCAGCCGATACTCGACATTGTCACACGCAAGCCTATTGTGCCTGCATCTGTTGAGGTAGAGCGCAATCCTCGCGCCCGTAGTGCCAAGCTACGCGTCGCACAAAAGTGCACTTAGAAAACAAATGATGTCGGGTTCGTCCCGAATGTGTAATTAACCAATTAAATATCCACGACCACCGAAACACAGCCATAAAACGAAGAAAAGGAGGTTGGTCATGGCAGAAGCAGCACGAGCATATTCGTATTCCTATGGTTCTCCCGAGCGTGTACCAGTCCAACCTGAGCGACCGCGGGTTCGCGTAGTCCCAGGCAAAAAACCCCATACAGGTACCCAAGCTGCACCTTCAAACCTCGTTGTTTTGGCGAAAGCTATTGCTATAGTGCTGGTGGTGGCTGCAATGCTGTGCTGCCTGCGTGTTGCTGTGGGTTCCGCGACCGTAGCGCAGTCTGTTCAGACCCAGCAGCTCGAGTCTCAGATAACCAAGGCCCGCGCGGCTGGCAACAACCTTGAAGTGCGTCAGAGTGCGCTTTCAAACCCTACCAACGTGAAGAATGAAGCAACCAAGTTGAAGATGGCTGCTCCTGGAACGGTGGGTACTATCGATCTGGGTACCGACGTAGTGGCCACTGATGCGGCTGGCAACCTGTCGCTATCCGAAAGCGCGCAAATCGCCGCGACCGTGGGGTAAGCAGCATGTCGGGCAGGTCCCATAAAACGCGTATGCCACGAGGCAGCGCCAGACACAGTTCGTCTCCGCGACCTTCGCGCTTGGCTGGCATAGCCCAGGCGGCCGATTCGAGCCGCGCTTTCGTTCCTATTGTTGTCTTTGCCGTTATTGCGGCGCTTTTTTTCGTAAGACTGGTATACCTGCAAATTATCGTTGCTCCTACGTATTCCGCGCAGGCTCAAGAGGCTCGCACCGTAGGCTTCGATATTGAACCTCGCCGGGGTACCATTTACGATCGCAACGGCACCGTGTTGGCTGTGAGTGTCGATGCTACTACTATTTATGCAAACCCCTCCGAGGTTGAAGACATTCGCTCTACCGCAACAGCCCTAGCAGAGGTGCTTGGCGGCGAGGCGACCGACTACGCAAATAAGCTCTCGGCCAACAGCTCGACGTTTGCCTTCATGCAGCGCAAGGCCGACGTTGATAAGGCAAAGCAAGTAAAAGAGTTGGGGCTGAAGGGTATCTATTTCCTCAGCGATTCGCGCCGCGAGTATCCCAATGGTCAAACGGGTGGTCAAGTTATTGGCGTGTGCCAGATAGCTCAAGACGAGGCGACAGGCCGCGAATATTATGCGGGCATTACGGGGCTTGAGTTGTACTACGACAAGATACTCTCGGGTACCCCTGGTCGCTACGAGGCAGAGCGCGGACAAAACGGTATGCCTATTCCTGGTGGCGTGCGCGAACAGACGCCTGCAGTAGAGGGCCAGGATATTATGATTTCTCTGGACATCGAACTGCAGCAAAGCGTGGAAGAGCGCCTCGTGGCGGAAGAGGGTGGTCTTACCGCCGCAGGAGGTAGTGCGGTGGTTATGGATGGGGCTACGGGCGAAATCTATGCAGCAGCATCGCTGCCTCTGTTTAATCCGGCCGACCGTACCGAGATGAAGGAAGGTGCCACGAAACTCAAGTGTGCAACCGATCTGTTTGAGCCGGGGTCCATCTTTAAGTCGGTTTCAACCATGGCCATACTTGAATCGGGTACGATGACGCCGGAGTCCACGATATTTTGTCCCTCGTCCATCGAGGCAGATGGCTACGTTATCTCCGACGCGCATGAACGTGGTGACGCTACCTTTACGCTGCGTCAGATATTAGATCAGTCCTCTAACGTAGGCATATCGCTTTCGACGGAGAACATGGGATTCGATAAACTCTACGATGCCATAATAAGATACAACCTGCATGAGAAGACAGGGGTTGATTATCCCGGCGAAAACGAGGCGGGGACCGATATTCTGGGTGCGCTTCCCGCCTTCAAGAATTGGTCAAAGGTTGTTGGTTACAACGTAAGTTTTGGTCAGGGCGTTTCCGTGACACCGCTACAGATGACGCGCTTTTACGGTGCGTTGGCTAACGGCGGCGTGGAATGCACACCGCATTTCCTTATTAGTAAGCCACAAACGGGCGAAACGGTGGAGTATGCAACCGAGCAGGTTATCGATAATGAGCGCGCCCTGGCCGATATGACCAGCATGTTGCAAACGGTGGTAACCGAAGGAACGGGTAAAAAGGCTGCCATTGAGGGCTACAACGTGGCGGGCAAGACATCTACGGCTGAAATATACGACGAAGTTAATGGCGGCTACCGTAAGGGTGTTTACAATCTGGCGTTCACGGGTTTCCTGGCGGGCTCCTCGAGTCAATTGGTTTGTTTTGTGGGTGCAAACGAGGTTCCGACCGACGGTGTGGTCACCCCTATTTTTAAGGATATAATGTCAGCAGCCATCGACCGTTTCAATATTTTGCCGGAATGAGGATAGATCACCATGGGGAAAACCTGCACCCAGCT
The DNA here is from genome assembly GCA_034932485.1 of Gordonibacter sp. Classification (GTDB taxonomy): domain Bacteria; phylum Actinomycetota; class Coriobacteriia; order Coriobacteriales; family Eggerthellaceae; genus Gordonibacter. Next base: position 23,493 of record JAYFOQ010000036.1, on the reverse strand, counting down.
GTTCGCGGGCATCGACTGCACCATCATTGGTAACGCTGAAGAGGAAGTGGGCGGCATTGCCTACCGCAGCGATCGCGTGCAGCCTGGAGATATGTTCTTCTGCATCGTGGGCCTGACGGCCGACGGTCACTCGTTTGCGCAAGACGCTATCGACCGCGGCGCGAAAGTACTGGTCGTAGAGCGTAAGGTGTACCTAGCTGATGCCACCGACGTTACCGAAGTAGTGGTAAAGGATACCCGTAAGGCTATGGCCGCCGCCGCTGCCAATTTTTACGACCACCCGTCGAGTGCCTTCAAATTGGTGGGCATTACGGGCACAAACGGCAAAACCACCACAACTTATTTAGTGGAGCATATCGCACAGGTAGCTGGAAAGCGTACGGGCGTTATTGGTACCGTAGGTGTGCGTATCGGGGGCGCGATGGAAAAAACCGCGCACACGACGCCAGAGTCGCCGGATCTACAGCAGATGTTTGCGCGTATGCGCGATGAGCGCTGCGATATGGTTGCTATGGAAGTAAGCTCACATGCTCTTGATCTGGCCCGCACCTGGGATACGACGTTCGCGGTCACCGCATTTTCGAATCTGACCCAAGATCATCTCGATTATCATCACACGTTTGAGGCCTATTTTGAGGCGAAGGCTCTTCTCTTCTCGAAGGACTATCCTGCTCGGCGTGTTATTTGCATCGACGACAAATGGGGAAGCGAACTGCTGCGCCGCTGTTCCACGAACGAGGACGACATTATTACTACGGGTTTTGATACCGCCGCACAAATACACCCCATAAGCGTAGAGTACGCTCCTACCCATACTTCGGTAGCGCTTGCTGTGCGTGGTACAACCTATCGTTTCGACTACCCCTTGGTAGGTAAGTTCAACGTTGAAAATGTTATGTGTGCGTTTGGTATTGGCTTGCAGCTTGGTTTCTCGCCTGAAGTTATTGTTGACGCACTGGAAGAAGCGCCGCAGATACCCGGCCGTTTAGAGCGCGTGAAAGCTGCCTGCGACGGTGGAGTCTCGGTGTTTGTGGATTATGCGCACACGCCAGATGCACTCGAAAAAGCATTGGGCTCTATTAAGGCACTTACAACAGGCCGCACCTTCTGCGTGTTTGGCTGTGGTGGCGATCGCGATTCGGCCAAGCGCTCCATTATGGGACGAAATGCGCTTGCCGCTGATTATGCCGTTGTTACCTCGGACAACCCGCGCCATGAAGATCCGATGGCTATTATTGGCGATGTTGTGACTGGCATGGGCTCAGGCGAGGGTCGTTTTGAGGTACAACCCGACCGTCGTGTTGCTATAGCGGCAGCTATCGAGCGTGCTCAGGCGGGCGACTCGGTGCTTATTGCTGGTAAAGGACACGAGGATTACCAGATTGTTGGCGATGAGGTACGCTCGTTCGACGATCGCGTCGTTGCGGCCGAAGAGCTGGAGCGCGTGTTTTGTTCGGTCAACGGAACGCAGGAATAGCTTATGCGTCTGAATGCAAAACAGATAGCAGCCTGTACCGGTGGCTCGTTTGTGGTTGAGGCTCTTGATCCGCGAGCGTTATTAACCGGAGTTACTTGGGATTCGCGCGACGTAAAGACGGGCGACCTGTACGTAGCTCTCCCAGGAGAGCGGGTGGATGGCCACGACTTCCTCGCTGCGGCGCTACGTGCGGGTGCTTCGGGTGCCCTCGTTATGCAGCCTGTGGATGAAGCTACCTGTCTTTTGGCTCGCGAATTAGGTTGCGCTCTTATTGACGTGCCCGATACGGTTGGTGCACTGGGCGACTTGGCTCGCGAATGGCGCGGGCACCTGCAAGGGCGGGTTATTGCGTTGACGGGTTCCACCGGCAAAACCACAACGAAAAATCTGGTGCGTGACGTGTTGGCAAGTGCGTACACGGTTGTTGCTACTTCCGGCAATCAAAATAATGAACTAGGTGTTCCCAAAACACTCTTGTCTGCCGACCCCACCACGCAGGCGGTGATTGTGGAAATGGGCATGCGTGGCGCAGGGCAAATAGCCAGTCTATGTTCGTTCGTCCGTCCCGACTGGGGCATTGTGGTAAACGTGGGCGAGAGCCATATTGAGCTTTTGGGTAGTCGTGAAAACATTGCGCGAGCCAAGGCGGAACTTTTCCGTGAACTTCCCGAGGGTGCGGGATGCGCGTTTGTTAATGCTGCCGACGATTATGCAGACTTCGTGTGTGAAGATGCTCATTTGGATGCCCGGCGTGTGGAAACGGTGCTGTTCGATGGTTCCCCCGAGGCGTCGTCTCGTCGCGACACTCCGTCTGTGGGCCAAGGTGTACGCCGATCTGTATGGGCCGAACAGATTGAGATGGATGAACAGGGGCGTCCGCATTTCGAACTGCACGCCATCGGATTTGATGATGCTGCAACAGGGGAGGTGTCGGTCGAGGAGAAAGCGGCCTGTACGCTTAGCCTGCGCGGTTTGCATAACGTATCCAATGCCTGTGCTGCTGCGGCCGTGGGCCGAGCCTTTGGTATGACGCTCACCGGGGTTGCCGACGCGCTTGCGAAAGCATTACCCGAGGCGGGTCGGCTTGAGATACTGCACGCTCGCGCTGGTTTCACGGTAGTAAACGATGCCTACAATGCCAACCCCGATTCTATGCGTGCCTCTCTGCGTACGTTTCGTGCGCTCGAGGTGCCCGGTCGTCATATTGCTGTGTTGGGCGATATGGGCGAATTGGGCGATTTTGCGCCAGCTTGTCATGAAGGCGTTGGGCAGACGGCTGCCGCATTGTCGCTGGATCTTCTGGTGTGTGTTGGTAATCTTGCCATGCATATTGCCGACGCCGCTCAAGCGGCCGGCATGGAGGAGAGCCGTATCGTGCGTGCCGCAACTATTGCGGACGTGCTGGGAGAATTGGATACCTGCGTCGAGCCCGGAGACGCTGTCTTGGTGAAAGCGTCGCGCTTCATGGGCCTTGAGCGCGTGGTTGAAGGACTGGTCAACTGATGTTTGCTGTATTCTCGCAATATCCGACGTTTCTTGTGTTTTTAGCCATCGTGGCTGCTATCGTTGTTACCATCGTATTAACGCCTCTCTGGATTAAACTCCTGAAGTCGAGCCATATTGGTCAGCAGGTGCGCGCCGATGGTCCCGAGAGCCATCTGGTTAAGCAAGGTACGCCTACTATGGGCGGCGTGGTTATGCTCGTGGCGGTGGTTGCCGTAGCGTTGTGCGTGGGCATGCCGTCGCCTGAAACGTTCGTGTTGTTGGGCGCGACAGTGCTTACAGGCTTGCTGGGTCTCGTTGACGATGCCTCCAAGGTAGTAAAGGAACGCTCCCTTGGTTTAACTCCCAAAGCGAAGCTCTTTGGGCAGTTCGCCATCGCCACTGCGTTTGTTTTGGTGGCGGTAAACTGGTTGGGTGTGTCGCCTGTGGTGGATATCCCGTTTATCATCCAGCTGGACTTCGGCATCCTTACCACGGTTATCCCGATTGGTGACGGTATCGCCATACCCTGGCTTTACCTTATTTTCATGAATATCTTACTGGTGGGTATGTGCAATGCCGTGAATCTAACCGATGGCTTGGATGGCTTGGCGGCTGGTACAGTTATGATCGTTATGATTGTTATGGCAGCCATTGCCTATCGCTCCGACATGCTTGAGCCGGCTATTTTTGCAGCCGCCATTGCGGGTGCGTGTATTGGGTTTCTTTGGTTTAATTCGTTTCCGGCTGATATTTTTATGGGTGATACCGGTTCGCTTGCTCTGGGCATGGCGTTGGGGTGTCTTGCTATTCTCACGAAAAGCGAGTTTGTTTCGCTGATCATCGGAGGTTTGTTTGTGGCCGAAGCTTTGTCTGTCATGATTCAGGTGGTTTATTACAAAAAGACGAAGAAGCGTTTTTTCCTTATGGCGCCACTGCACCACCATTTTGAAAAAAAGGGGTGGAGCGAAACGAAAGTAGTTGTGCGCTTCTGGATTGTTTCTGGCGTGCTGGCTGCGACGGGGTTTTCGATCTATTTTGCCGAGACGCTTATGGCGGTGATGTAGCGTATGTCGGTTGAAGCTATGATACCGGGAAAAAAGCACGCGCCGGAGCATTTGGGGCGCGTGCTCGTTTTAGGACTTGGCAAGAGTGGTCGTGCGGTAACCCAGTATTGCTTGGAAAGACTGGGCGGTCGCGTTTGTTCGCTCGCGGTGGCAGCTGGTGAGCAAACCGCGTCATCTGAAGAGTTTGCGGCATTGGTTGCAGAGCAGGGTGTTTCCGTGTCGTTTGGCGACCAAGCCGTAACCGAGCTGGCAGCGCAGGTTGCTGGAGGTCGATTTGACCTTTGTATTCCCAGTCCGGGCATCCCCCCATTCTCGCCGTTGTATGCTGCTGCGTCCGAAATCTGCGATCAGCTGGTAAGTGAGGTGGAGTTTGCATGGCGCGAGAGTGATGCCGATAGCCGCTGGGTTGCTGTTACGGGTACGAACGGAAAGACGACGGTAGCCTCGCTTGCTGCGCATGTGCTGCGTGCGGGCGGGCGCAGCGCTTCTGCCGTAGGTAACATTGGAGATACTTGTATTGAGGCTGTTGTGGCAGGTAACCTTGATACCTATGTTGCGGAAGTATCATCTTATCAGTTGGCTTCAACTACCTTGTTTGCGCCGAATGTAGCGGTGCTGCTCAATATTACTCCCGATCATCTACACTGGCACACTACGTTTGAAGCGTACTGCGCGGCAAAGTTTAAGGTGCTTGAGAACTTGTCTTCCGTGTCGGGAGCTACGGCAGTACTGGACGCCACGAACGATGTAGTACGTTCTCAGGTACGTCGTCTTCATGCACTTTCGCCGAAAGAACGCGGTTTTGCGTATGTGCCGTTGGGTACAGCAGAGGGAATGAGCGACGACATGCGCATGCGCTGTGGCAGTGACCATGCGGCGTTTCTTGGATGGGATGGTCTGATGCGTGTTGCGTTGGATGGGTGCGAACACGTTCTCGTACGCTCGGATGAGCTGCAAATAGAGGGTGCTCACAACGTTTCCAACGCTCTTGCTGCGGCCACTGCCGCATTGGCGCTTGGTACTGATGTTGCGTGTGTGGCGGAGGGTCTGCGTACCTTTGAACCGCTAGAGCACCGTATTGAGCCTTGCGGCACCATCGGGGGAGTCTTGTGCTACAACGATTCGAAGGCTACCAATGTCGACGCAACACTAAAGGCTCTTTCATCCTTTCCTGGTAAGCGAGTTGTCGTGTTGCTGGGTGGCGACGACAAGGGCACCGATTTGGCGCCACTCGTTGCGGCAGCCCACACTGAAGCGCAGGCTGCGGTGTGTTTTGGTTCTGCGGGAGAGCGCTTCGGCGCTGCGTTCGATAATTCGAGCAGTGAATCACCCAATTTTACTGTTCTCCGTGCTGCCTGCTTGGAAGATGCCCTTGATGTGGCACTCTCGTTGGCCCAGCCGGGCGAGGTGATATTGTTGTCGCCAGCTTGCGCCTCATTTGATGAGTTTAGCTCGTTTGAGCAGCGCGGCTGTGCATTCAAGGCGCTCGTAGCCGATCGCGCTGTGCGCGCGAACGCATAGGGTGCTGCACTATGGCAGCCAAAACGACACAGAGGGGACGGGAGGTCCCTGAACATATTCTCGGACCGCGCCTCGTTCTGCTTTTGTCGGTTCTGGCATTGACGCTTATCGGTTTTGTCATGATTTATTCGGCATCTTCGGTTGCAGCTATTGCTGAGGCTACGGATGTCTCTCAAGCAAATTCCGTTAGCTATTTGCTTGATCAGGTAAAATTTTCAATCATAGGTATTGTTTGTGCCTTGGTACTGTGGAAATTCTTGCCCTATCGCTTATGGACAGGACCGTTTCTTTGGGCTATCTGGGGCGTAGCTCTTGTACTGCTTGCGCTTACTGCCATTATGGGCAGTGCTGCGCTTGGTGCTACTCGCTGGTTGGTGTTGGGGCCTATTAGTTTACAGCCCTCGGAATTCGCCAAAATTGCGTTCGTGCTTATGGCGGCACGCATTCTCTGCGATTTCCGGGCAGGGGCATTAACGGTGCGGGGGATGTTCGTTCAAGCCGGAGTGCTGCTCCTCTTACCCATCTTGTTTTTGTATCGAACGCAATCCGACTTAGGCACGACGCTTATTATCTTTGTAGGAATTCTTGCGGTTATGTGGATGGGCGAGGTACCGCTGCGCGCTATTCTTATAGTACTGGGTGTGGGTATTGCCTTCGCTATCTTTGCCACCGTGTTTACCGGTTATCGCTCCGATCGTATGCTGTTTCTAAACCCATGGGACGATGGCATGAATGGCTACGACAAGGGCTACCAGCTTATTCATTCCTTTTATGCGTTCTCTGAGGGTGGCCTCTTTGGCGTGGGGTTAGGAAATTCACGCGAGAAGTTCCTGTATCTTCCTGAGGCTGAGACGGACTTTATCTTTGCCATCATTGGTGAAGAGTTGGGTATGGTGGGGGCGCTCGTGGTGATAGGGCTGTTTTTGGCGCTGCTGTACGCGGGTATGCGTATTGCTCGTTCGGCGCCGGACGATTTTGGCACTATGGTTGCAGGAAGCTGCGCGGTAATGATCGCGTTTCAGGCATTTTTGAATATAGGCTGCGTTATTGGCGTGTTGCCGACGACAGGCAAGCCGCTGCCGTTCGTGTCTTCAGGTGGCTCTTCCCTTATTGCAACCTTCATTATGGTGGGCTTGGTGTTGTCAGTATCGCAAGGGACCGCTACCGAACCCAGTATTTACGAGCGTCGTCGTGCCGATTTGCGTATTGTGCGCGCTGAGCCCGAACCTACGAGAGCCCCTCGTCGTAGCGAATCGGATACTAAAGCATCTTCTCGTGGATCGCGTCGCTGTGGGGGTATTGGCTGGGATGCAGTAAGTTCGCGAGGGGCAAAACGAAACGATGTGAATGCGGGACGATCGAGCAATTCATCGTCGCGTAAAGGCAGGAGGTAGCATTATGTTGGTTGTTCTCTCTGGTGGCGGTACTGCCGGTCACATCAATCCGGCATTGGCTTTGGCTGACGTGCTTAAAGAACGCGGTTGCGATGTGCGCTTTGCCGGTACGCCCACGGGTGTGGAGGCGCGTCTTGTGGCGGAAGCGGGCATCCCCTTCACGGGGTTTGAGGCTTCGGGCTTTAATCGCAAGCATCCGCTTACGTTACCCAAAAGCATTGCGAAGATTCAGAAAAGCACCGGCAAGGCGAAGCGATGGTTTGATGAAATACACCCCGATGTTGTGGTGGGTTTTGGGGGCTATGTATGCATTCCGGTAGCACGTGCGGCAGAGCAGCGTGACATCCCCGTGGTAGTACACGAGCAGAATTCCGTTATGGGTATGGCAAACAAGTACTTGGCAAAACGTGCAGAAGCTGTGTGCTTAACCTATGAACATGCCGCCCGTGCACTTGATGCGAAGACTCAAGAGCGCGTCGTGGTTACGGGTAATCCTGTTCGCGCCTCAGTGTTCGCCGCCACGCGTCAACAAGGGCGAGAACTTTTGGGTATTCCCGAGCAGTCTCGTATGTTGTTGGTTACGGGGGGTAGTCTTGGGGCGCGTCACCTAAACCAGGCTATCTGCGCTTTGAAAGAAGTACTGTTGAGCTATGACGATCTGCATATCGTGCAAGTGACAGGTCAGAAAGAACTCGAGGCCGTTACTCAAGAGCTAGCATTGACTTCCGAACAAAGGCAGCGCTGGCATTTGTTCGGTTATCAGGATCGTATGGGTGAAGTTATGGCCGCGGCTGATGCTATCGTATCGCGCGCTGGTGCCACGTCGTTGGCCGAGATATCGGCACGTGCCATCCCGGCATTGCTCGTGCCCTTTCCGCATGCGACAGAGGATCATCAGACTACGAATGCGCGTTCCTATGTGGATGCTGGGTGCGCTTTTATGATTGCAGATGCCGAAGTGGATACTCCTGAGTTTGAGCGTTTGGTGCGTATCTTGGTGGAGGATGCAGAGGTGCGCGGAGGTATGAGTGAGGCAGCGCGTGCTCAAAAAACGCGTGATGCTGCAGTTAAGTTGGCAGATGTTGTGTGCGCAGCGGCGCGGTGAGTCCTCTATGGGCTACCATGGAAGCGTACTCATAAGGGAAGGGCTGTAACAGCACTATGGAAAACCAGCGTATCGAATCGGTACATTTTATCGGCGTCGGCGGCGTGGGTATGAGCGGCATTGCTCGCGTTGCTTTCGACCAGGGCATCTGCGTGAGTGGATCGGACCTGAAAGAGAGTCGTTATACCAAGCAGCTTAAAGCTGCTGGTATCGAGGTGCATATTGGGCACGATCCGGCAAACATTCCTGCGGGGGTAGATATTGTCGTGGTGTCTACCGCTATTCTCGACAACAACCCCGAACTTATTGCTGCTCACGACAGAGGCCTGACCATCTGGCATCGCGCACAGATGCTTGCACATTTAGGCAGCGATCTTTGTACGCTTGCAGTGGCGGGTACGCATGGTAAGACAACCACGTCATCCATGTTAGCTAGTGTTATGGATGCTATTGGAGAAGATCCAACGTTTCTTATTGGAGGCATCGTGCGTGCTTATGGCACGAATGCCCACTCGGGAGCAGGGTGTCACTATGTGGTTGAGGCCGATGAGAGCGACAAGTCGTTTACGTATCTGTCGCCGCATGCCGTGCTGGTAACCAACATTGAAGCCGACCACTTGGACCATTATCGAGATTTAGACGAGATTTACGAGAAGTTTAGTGCGTTCATTTCTTCGGTTCCAGCCGAAGGTGTTGTGGTGGCATGTGCCGAAGACCATGCGCTTATCGAGCTTGCTCGGGCCACGGGTCGCACCTTGCTTATGTATGGCTTCGGCGAAGATTGTGATATTCGTATTCTTGCGTGGGAGCCACATGGGGTGGGCAGTGAATTTCGTTTGCGCTTACCCGATGGGCGCGAAATTACGGCAAGCCTCAAGCAGAATCCTGGCGTGCACAACGTGCTCAATGCTGCTGGCGTTATTGGGCTGGTGGATGCCCTTGGTATGGATGCCGAAGCCGCCGCCGCAGCGCTTGCCAACTTTGCGGGCGTACGGCGTCGGTTCGACCTTGTTGGTGAGGTTGCTGGTGTCACGGTGGTAGATGACTATGCACACCACCCCACTGAGATTGCGGCCACTATTGAAGCGGCATCCAAGCTTAATTATCGTCATGTGCATGTGCTGTTTCAGCCTCATCGCTACTCACGGGCACCCTTGTTCACCGAGGTATTGCATGATGAGTTTGCACGCGCGTTCGATGCAGCCGACTCGGTTACCTTCATGGATGTGTACCCCGCGGGAGAGGCTCCTATTCCAGGTGTCAGTGGCAAGACGTTTTTGAATGTTGTGCTTGATCATGCAGCGCATCCGGATGCCGCTTATGTTCCTCGTCGTATAGAGGTTGTGCCGTATCTTGCGTCGAAAGCAGCTGCGGGCGACTTGGTTATTACCATGGGCGCAGGCGACGTGACGGCCATTGGTCCTCAGCTGGTTGACGCGCTTTCCTGCGGCTCGGCACCTGCTGCGGCACCTCAGGACTAAGGAAGCATTGTGACTGCACGCCATGCTTCATCTGCCCTCGAGGCACTGCTCGTCGATGACAAGTTTGATGGTGATATTTACCCGGCCGAGCCTATGGCTCGACATACTATGTATCGCATTGGTGGTCCTGCGCGTTTTTACGTACAGGTTGCGTCGGTGGGGGCGCTAGCGCGTTTGCTTGATGCTTGCGATCTTATGGATGTTCCTTGTGTGGTTGTAGGGAGAGGAAGCAACCTCCTTGTGGCTGATGAGGGTTTTCCTGGGGTGGTTATTACGCTTGGGCGCGATTTTCGCACCTGTCGCTTTGACGAGGGCGTCGGGCGATTTTGTGTAGGTGCGGGGGTTCCGCTGTCGTCGGTGGTGCAGGAGGCATTCCGCCGCTCGCTTGCGGGCCTCGAATTTTGTGTGGGTACGCCGGGTACGGTGGGTGGAGCTTTACGCATGAACGCGGGGTCGCGCGACGAGTGGATTGGCGAGCGTGTGGCTTCGGTAACGACGTTCTCCCTGGAAAAGGGTCTGGCGCGTTACTCGGGAGAAGAGATTGCCTGGACATACCGCAACAGCTCGTTTCGCTCTGACGAGATTATTGTCGAATGCGAACTTTCCGTAGAGCCGGCTGATCCGTTCTTCATCCGCGGTAAGATGGAAGCGTCACTGGCGCGTCGGAAGAAAACGCAGCCGCTTACGCAACCTTCATGCGGCAGTGTGTTTCGCAACCCGACGGGAGATTCTGCTGGCTCGCTTGTTGAGCGCGCGGGCTTGAAAGGTGTTCGCTGTGGGGGTGCTCAAGTGTCAGAGGTGCATGCAAATTTTATCGTGAACACGGGCGACGCTACGGCACGTGACGTGAAAGATCTTATCGAACTTATACAGGCGAAGGTAAACGAAACCTATGGCATCGAATTACAACCGGAAGTCCGTTTCCTCGGGTTCGCGTAAAGCGCCCGCGCGCGGGCGTGGGCAGGCGTCTTCCGGAAGGGCGCCGCGAACCACCACGCCCCGCGCGGCGGGTCGTTCTACCAATCGTGGCGCCTCTTCGGGTCGTCAATCGGGTCGTACTGCGCCCTCCGTTTCTTCGCGCGCATCCCAGCAAAGCTATCGTGCCATGCCGGGAGGCCGCTATCCTTCAAGTTCGGGTGTTCGTTCGCAGCAGCGGCTTACTTCGGTGCGTGTGGGTGATGTTCGCGCTCATGAGCGCGCCAGTCGTGCCCAAAGCACTTATCGTCGTTACCTTGTGCGTTTGGCTGTTATCGTGAGTGTGGTTGCGGTGCTGGTTGTCGGTGGTATTGCGGTATACAGTTCCAACCTGTTTGCTATCGAGAACGTTTCGGTAACGGGAGTTGAGCATCTAACTTCAGCTGACATGGAGGCTATGGCAAGCGTGCCTGCAAATACGACGCTACTACGTGTTGATGCTGCGGGCATACGCAATAGCTTACTTCAGAACGCCTGGGTGCAGGATGTCGAAGTGAAGCGGGTGTTTCCCAATACCTTAGAACTGGCGGTAACTGAGCGTACTATTAAGGCCACCGTCGAGGTGCCTACCGACAATGCTAAAACCGTCAAGAGGTGGGCCGTCGCCTCCGATCATATGTGGCTCATGCCCATCCCCGATCAGGATTCTGAGGCTGGCAAGAAAACGAGTCCGAAGATCTACGAAGATGCCGCCTCGGCGCTTGCTATTGTTGACGTCCCTTATGGTACCAAGGCCGAGATTGGCACCTATTGCTCGGATGCTACGGTAAATAATGCGCTCGATATTGTTTCGGGCATGACCACCGACCTTTCCGATCGCGTGAAAACGGTTTCTGCTGCCGGAGCCGATGAAACAAAGCTCGTGCTGGATGATGGTACGGAAATTGCGTTTGGTAAGGCGGAGAATATTCGCGATAAAGAACGTGTGGTACTAAAGATCATGGAGGAAAATCCCGGAGTGGTCTATATTAATGTACGTGTAGTGGATAGGCCTACGTGGCGCGCTGTGTAATTCGTTCATCCGCTATATCTGTGGATGTACTTATTTCATTGCCGCGCTGTAATTTGCAAATGGTTGATCATCGTGTACAATAACCCCACGTGAAGTGTACCCACGTAGGGAAACGCAGCTTAAATAACGCAGCAGGTGTGGAGGAAACAATGCCAAACAAAATGGGTTCCGAGCATTTGGCGGTCATTAAGGTCGTCGGTGTCGGAGGCGGCGGCACAAATGCCGTGAACCGCATGGTCGAGGCAGGCGTGCGCGGAGTCGAGTTTATTGCCGTAAACACCGACCGCCAAGCCTTGCTCATGTCGGATGCCGACAAGACGATCCACATCGGCGAGGAGTTAACGCGAGGTCTGGGTGCTGGCGCGAATCCCGAAGTGGGTTGCCAGGCGGCAGAGGAAAGCCGCGCAGAGATCCGCGAGGCACTCGCCGAGGCAGATATGGTGTTTGTTACTGCTGGTGAGGGTGGTGGTACGGGCACAGGAGCTGCACCGATTATTGCAGAGATCGCACGCGAGGAAATTGGCGCCCTTACCGTGGGTGTGGTTACAAAGCCTTTCTCGTTTGAAGGACGCACGCGTCGTAACCAGGCTGAGCAGGGTGTAGACCTATTGTCTCAGAAGGTTGATACGCTTATTGTTATCCCGAATGATCGTCTGCTTGAAATTGTAGACAAAAAGACCAGTATGCTCGATGCTTTCCGCATTGCTGACGATACGTTGCGCCAGGGCATTCAGGGTGTTACGGATCTTATTACCATTCCCGGATTGATTAACCTCGACTTTGCTGACATCCGCACCGTTATGAAGGATGCGGGAACAGCCATGATGGGCATTGGTATTTCCACGGGTGAGAATCGTGCGCTCGATGCGGCGCAGCAGGCCACGAACTCGAATTTACTTGAGACTTCTATTGCAGGCGCCTCGCGCGTCTTGTTCTCTATTGCGGGCGGTCCCGATCTTACCCTTACCGAAGTTGATGCTGCCGCTCGTACGGTTGAAGCCTGCGCCGACGATAACGCTAATATTATTTATGGACAAATCGTCGATGAGGCTATGGGCGACCAAGTGCGCATTACGGTTATTGCTACGGGCTTCAAGAATGGCGCCCAGCAGCAATCTTCCATGGACTTCTCGCGCAAGGATTTGTTTGCCTCTACCTCTGAACCGTCGCTTTCGTCTCTGTCTCAGCCTGCCGCTCCGCCGGTGTCGTATTCTACGTCATCGAGCAACGGACGTTTTGCGGACGAGGATTACATCCCCGACTTCCTGAAACGCCAGCGCTAGGGTGCGAGGCAACTGCGCAATGCAGGCCGAGATGTTACCCTTACCCCACCTCGACGCGCGCCTTTTTGGCGCGCGTCGTTTATCAGTGCTTACTGACGAAGCGCTTTTTGCCCGCACGGGCATACGTATTGCGTTTACGGGACGCGCAGGCGGGGTGAGCGAATCCCCCTTTTCGGCTCTTAACCTAGGTGGACACGTTGGAGATGATGCGGAAGCGGTAGCAACCAACCGCAGTCTATTGCTTGAAGCTATGGGTGCGCCTGATGTACCGTTGATTATGGCAAATCAGGTACATGGCAATCACGTTGTAGAGGTAGTTGCATCCGATGTGACGTCCATCGAGACGGCTCGCGTTCAAGCATTGGCAGGCGCCGATGCGCTCTTGGTGGATGTGCCCCAGGTAGGGGCATTGCTCTGTTTTGCCGACTGCGTTCCGGTTATAGTAGTGTCGCCTACGGGGCGTTTTGTTGTGGCTCATGCTGGCTGGAGGGGTGCGGTGGCAGGCATTGCGAGTAGGGCGGTGCGCCGGCTTGTCGCTCGAGATACGTATTCAGGTAGCGTTGAGGCTGCTGCTTCGTACAACGCCTACCTTGGTCCTCATATCCACGCAGAGTGCTTCGAGACGGGATCCGACGTGCGAGCTCGATTTGTTGAGCGGTTTGGCAAAGCGGTAGCACCCGATGATAAGCATGTCGATTTGACGCATGCTGTTGCGTTGGATCTTGAGTCTGCAGGTTTACAGGCTCAGCGTGTTGTTGATGCGGGGGTATGCACTGCCTGTCAACCAGACGAGTACTTTTCTTACCGAGCGTCGGGTGGTACCTGTGGACGTCATGGCGCTTTTGCCGTTTTGCAGAAAGGATAATTCTCATGGGTGTCTGTCAGCGTTTCGAGCGTGTGTCGGCTGAAGTGGCCGAAGTTTGCCGTGCAGCAGGACGCGATCCGGGTGAGGTCGATATTGTAGCTGTGTCGAAAACGGTAGGGCCTGATGCTGTGGGACAGGCGATGGCCGGCGGAGCACATAACTTTGGCGAAAATCGTCCCGATAGTTTAACGGAGAAGGCAGCCGTTTACCCTCACGAAAACTGGCATTTCATCGGCAACATTCAATCTCGCCGCATTCCTTCTATTGTAGAATACGCTGCACTTATCCACTCCCTTTACGAAGAGCGGCATGCGCGCAAAATCGACGCAGCTGCTGCTGCAATAGGTAAAGTGCAAGAAGTATTGCTGGAAGTGAACGTTTCGGGAGAGGCGAGCAAGAGTGGTCTTTCGCCCGACGATGTGGCGGCGTTGTTGGAGATATGTGGGCAACTTCCACATGTGCGCGTGCGCGGCCTAATGACCATGGCACCGCAGGGTAATGAGCAGACAGCACGTACAACGTTCGAAGATTTGGCGCAGCTACATGCCATGCTGCGCGGTAACATGCCTGCAGATAGAGCGGCAGTATTCGATGGGCTTTCTATGGGTATGAGTGAAGACTGGCGCGAGGCTGTACATGCGGGCGCTACCATAGTGCGCATCGGGCGCGCGATCTTTGACGATGCCTTTGAAAGTTAAGATTTCAGTAGCCGGAATGTCGGTTGTGAGATAATGCCCATATACCCAAGGTTCAATGGGGTGTAATGGGTAGGTAGATAGGTAAAGAGCGGGGATACGCAGCGGCGGCTCGACCGTCGGATAAAAACGAAGCAGGTGGTGAACATGGAGCTGCCCAAAATCATGAAATCGGAACACGGGGGAATGCTTGACGGCATTAAGTCGAAACTCGGCTTTGCCGATACCCGTGCAGAACGTGATGATTATGGCGATTATGGTGACGATTACGGTGACTACGGTGACGATTACGGTGACTATGGTCCCGAGTACGACGACAGTGCGCCGGCATCCCGTTACGATCCGTATGCGCCCGTAACCACACGTCCAGCGCGTAGGAGCGGTGCTCATGCGTCGCGTTCATCTTCGTCTGAGTTCCCAAAACTGGTTTCTATCGACGATGTGCGCGCAAATACACAGGTGCCCGATAGCTTAAGGCGTGATCCACTGCCGCCTCGTCGTGTGACGGGTGTCTCTTCGTCATCTTATCGAGGTGAGCGCACGGTAATTGATACTATGTCTCCCGCGCCGTCGTCGCCCGCTCATACTGCTGCGCGTCGTGAGCGTTCGGAAGGATTGAATTCGCTGTTCGAGTCTAGTGTGCCCGACGATACTTCGACGAGTGCTAGTAAGGCTGACACGGGCTTTGGCGACTTTGCTCTACCTACAGCGTCGCCGGCAGCAAAACCAGCTCAGACTGCTACTCCTGCTGCTACTACGAATGCTTTCGACCCATACGAGGCGTATGCTGGTTCGGGTTCTTCGGCACACAAGCCCTCTCGATCGCTTTCGGTACTTAAGCCTGCCAGCTATGGGGAAGTTGAACATGTGGCAAAGATACTCAAGGCGGGTGATGCCGCAGTGCTTTCCTTGCGCAACACACCCGATCAGCTATCGAAACGCATCTTAGATTTTTCGTTCGGTGTGTCGAGCGCTCTTGATGCCAGCGTGGAGTGTATCGGTGACAAAGTGTTTGCCATAACGCGGGGTAGTGCGTTGAGCGATGCTGAGCGTCAAGCTCTGCGCAACCAAGGAGTGCTGTAGATGACCTTAATCGACCAAACCCGCATTGCCCTTATCGGTGGCGGGAAGATGGGCGAAGCTATCATGGGTGGCTGGATTGCGGCACATGAGGGCCCTGCCAATCAGCTGAGTGCTGCCAACTTTACGGTGGCTAACCCCGGCGAGGAGCGTCGCAGCTATTTGGAAGATCGCTATGGCGTTTCGTGTGTGGTTGATGCGCGCGAGATTGACGGTGCAGATATCGTACTACTTGCAGTTAAACCTCAGGTAATGATAGGCGTGCTGGAAGAGATTGCTGCATTGCCCGCCTATAAGGGTGGTGAGAGTGGACCGCTGTTTGTGTCTATAGCGGCAGGTCTGAGTACGCAGCGCTTAGAAGAGGTGCTGCCCGTTGATGCGCGTCTAGTGCGCACTATGCCGAACACCCCTTTGTTGGTGGGTGCTGGGGCCACAACGGTTACCGGGGGCACCCATGCCAGCGAGAGCGATGTTTCTCTGGTGCGTAACCTGTTTGGTTGTTTGGGAAAGGCATATATCATTGATGAGGACGCCATGGATGCGACTGGCGCGGTAAGTGGCTCTGGTCCTGCTTATGTTGCGGCACTAATTGAAGCGTTGCGCGATGGTGGTGCGGCTCAAGGGCTTGATGCGGGTTTGGCGGAAGCGCTTGCTCAGCAAACCGTGTATGGAACGGCGTTGCTTATGCAGGAAACGGGTCAAGATGCCAAGACTACTCGTGTTGCGGTATGTAGCCCGGGTGGTTCGACGCTGGCTGCGTTGGCAGCCATGGATGAAGCGGGTTTTGCTCGCTCGATCGATGCCGGCGTGACAGCTGCTGTTTGCCGGTCTAAGGAGCTTGGTCAGTGCTAAATATTAAATTTCTTATCGCGTCAATTGCCGACGTGTACAGCATGGTTATCTTTGTGTACATCATGATGTCGTGGTTTCCTCACGAACGTGGTCTTTTAGGCGATATCTATCGCGTTCTGGGAAAAGTATGCGATCCTTACCTTAATATTTTTAGAAAGTTGATTCCCCCGCTTGGAGGTATGGTGGACGTTACCCCCATCATCGCCCTGCTTGTATTACAATTTGGAGTACGTTTACTGTTAAACTTGTTTTAATGCGCATAATCGGATTCGCAAGCGAACAAGACGAAGGGATGACAGATGGCTATCACCTCGGCTGAGATCCACAATCAAAGTTTTTCCATCGATCGTAAGGGTTACGACGTTGATGAAGTGGACGTGTTCCTTGAACATGTCGCTGATGAAATCGATGGGCTGAATGCACAGCTCGACCAGATGGAGCGTCAGTACGATGGCTCTTCATTTGCTGGGTTTGACACGCCTGCTCGCATTGAAGACGTTGAAGCTCCGGTTAGTACAATCAATGAAGAGGCTCTTTCTGCTAAAGATGCTCTCATTGCCGATCTAGAGCGTCAACTTGAGGCGAAGAAGGCCGATGACAACGCCATTGCCCAAGCGCTTATCATTGCTCAGCGTTCTGCCGACGAGATTATTTCGAACGCCAACGCCACTGCGGCTAATACTATCAAAGAGGCCGACGAAGAGGCGAAGCGTATCGTTGATAAAGCCGAGGCTGAGAAGCAAAAAGTGCTCGACGCCATCAAAAAACTCGAGGATGACCGTGAGGACTCTCGGGAAGAGTATCAGGATCTGCTCACCGATTTCATTACAGACGCCACGCGTAAGTTGGCCGATATCGGTGGTAGTGCCCCTGCTGGAGCCCTGCCGGTAAGCGCGCATGCTCGCACTGGTTTCTTGGAAACATCCAGCTCGACGGCACGCGTTGTTACCTCACCAGCTCAAGCCCCTATTAACTTGGATGCTTCTGCTGCCTATGCGATGCCTCAGACAAATGCCGTATCGGTAGCTCCCGCCACACCTACGCCGTCTCGAGTAGAGAAGGACCTTTCTGGGTTTGGCGATGCCGATGACGATTTCGAGTTCGAAGAAATCGACTAGGTTGAGAACTCTTACGTATTTCTGCCTTGGGTAAACCGGTTATCATAGCTGTTCACGTCACGCCCCGATCGGGGCGTGACGAGGTTATGGGGGTGCGCGCTGATGCGGCAGGTTCTGACGAGGTGTGTGTACGCGTAACGGCTCCACCTGATGGCGGCAAGGCTAATAAGGCGGTATGTAAAACGGTAGCCGCGGAACTCGGTGTGGCAAAGAGTGCTGTGTCGGTAGTGAGCGGCGTGACTGCGCGGCGTAAGCGGCTCGCGGTGGAGGTTAGCGAGGAGCGGGTTGCGGAGTGGACCAGCAGCCTAGCACGTCTTTGAGGGCGTAAAGCAGGGGAATACCCGCGAGTTTGTCGTGACTTTCTGGAGGACGTCGTATCTTCGTTGACGATGACGTAACGTCATCGCGTATGCTCGCGTTGCGCCGGGCAATCTACTCGGTGCTAGACGAGAAGCCGCCCGCGTTGAGGGAACGCAAGGGCCGCGCAAGGAGATGGGTATGACCGACCAACGATACTTGACGGTAGGAGAGTTGGCTCGGCGCGTCGGAGTGACGGTGCGCACGATTCAATACTACGACCAACAGGGCTTATTGTCGCCCTCGGCAAAGGGCCCTCAAAACCAGCGTCTTTACACGGATGCCAACGTGAAAGATCTGTATCGCATTATGACCTTGAAGTACCTGGGGCTTTCTTTGGCCCAGATCAAATCCGATGCAGGCCTTTTCGACGAATACTCCGCTTTACAAAAGCTCGCTAATGGACAGATGGATGCTATCGAAGATCGCTTTCAGCAACTGTTTAAGCGCATGACTACGCTGCGAGCTGTGCATGATCTAGCGGGTGCTGGCGCTCCCGACTGGGAAAGTCTCGCAAGCACGGTTGAACGCTGTCAAGGTGAGAGTCAGTTTTTCTGGCGGCTTACCTGTATTTGCGACGATGCTGCCGACGAGGGCAAGGCTGCCGATCGTGCGGCCCGTGGTGAATCGGTTTCGAAGTGGCATGAGCTTATTGCTGACACCATCCGACTTATGCCCTTACGTGAGCCGGCGGATGGCCCCCGCAACCGCGACCTAGCGAAGCGCTATATTGCCCTCGAGGAAGGCCAGGAGACTCCCGCATCTGCGCGTAACTTCATTCTTATGGAGAATATTGCTCCCCACGGTACGGACGGTTCGTTTGATGAACTGCGTCAGTCCGTGTTTGATTATCTTGAGGCTATTGTGGCTGCCTATCGCGCAAAGCCCGATCCGGCTGATTAGTCGGAACCTCTTTTGTAGGACTGACGCAGCGCCGCTCCTCCCTCCCCGGCGCTGCGTCCGCCCACCATCTACTGCCCCCTGTTTTGTCTGACCTAAGATGGTGTCGCTTTCGGCGCGCTGACAATCGATGAAAGGACACGTGCATGATTGTATCGTGGATGACAACGAACCAATGTAACCTGAAGTGTGCGCACTGTTACCAAGATGCCGAGGAAGCTACCGACCAGGAGCTTACGACGGCCGAAGGTATGAAAATGATCGACGAGATCGCACGCGCAGGTTTTAAGATTATGATCTTCTCGGGTGGAGAGCCGCTTATGCGTCCGGATATCTACGACTTGGTTGCACATGCGGCCAGTCGGGGACTGCGTCCTGTGTTTGGCTCGAATGGAACCCTTATTACTCCCGAGGTCGCCCGTCGTCTTAAGGCAAGCGGGGCGTGTGCCATGGGTATTAGTGTAGACAGTCTCAATGCAGCTAAGCATGATGAGTTTCGTGGGCTTCCTCGGGCTTTTGAGTTAACCATGCAGGGTATTGAGGCCTGCAAACAGGCGGGACTCCCGTTCCAGCTGCATACGACGGTTGTGGACTGGAATAGGGATGAAATTTGCGCCATTACCGACTTCGCTGAAAGTGTAGGTGCAATGGCGCATTATATCTTCTTTCTCATTCCGGTTGGGCGTGGCAAATATATTGAAGAAACCAGCTTAAGGGTGATTGAAAACGAGCGTCTCTTGCAAGATATTATGCGCAAGTCGGCCGAAGTTTCCATTGAGGTAAAGCCCACGTGTGCTCCTCAGTTTACTCGCATCGCCCAGCAGCTGGGTGTTGATACGCGCTTTGAGCGGGGTTGCTTGGCAGGGCTGACGTATTGCGTCATCGGATCCGAGGGTCTGGTTCGCCCCTGTGCTTACATGACCGAAGAGGCCGGCGACGTGCGGAAGACTCCATTTGACGAGATATGGCGTACGAGTCTCGTGTTTGAGACGCTACGCACCAAAGACTATTCCGGTGCATGTGGCAACTGTGACTACGCCCAGGGGTGCGGGGGGTGTCGCGCTCGCGCTGCCTACTATCACGACGGGGATATCTTGGCTCAGGACGACTACTGCGCTCACAGCCAGCAACTCACCGTTCCCTTGGCTTAATTTTCACTTGTGCTAACCGGTATATTGAAAGGATAAACTGATGAGATTGACGTTATTGAAGCGTGGGTTTGCGCTGGGATGTTCGGGCATACTTGCCGCTTCGATGTTGTTTATGGGCGTAGGATGCGCGAAGTCCGAGCAGGGAACCGGGCAGAAGACAGCCTCGGAAGATGCGGCCACGCAACAAGTGACAGGTACTACGTTTACCGATGATATGGGCAATGAGGTAAAGGTTAGCACGCACGATCGTGTAGTGGCTTGCATGGGAAGCTTTGCCAACACATGGGAACTGGCAGGTGGTACCCTGGTGGGCGCTTCTGATGATGCATTTGATAGCTACAATATGCAGTCTGAAAATGTGCAGAAGGTGGGCGATTTTTCCAATCCCAACCTGGAAGCCATCATCGCTTTGGAGCCCGACTTTGTTATTATGACCAGCGGTACGGGTGGACGTGGGGGTAACTCAAGTCAAGCCGACCTGAAAGCAGCGCTGGACGCTTCGGGAATTCCCGTTGCCTATTTTGAAGTAACCACCTTTCCTGATTATATGCGCATGTTGCGTACGTGCTGCGATATTACGGGTCGCGATGACTTGTACCAGCAAAATGGCCAAACGGTTGCCGATGAGATCGAGGCGGTGAAGGCGAAGATTCCTGCGGATAAGGCACCCACAGCGCTTCTTATGACCACCTATTCGGGAGGTACGCGCGTGCAATCCTCATCATCTATGACAGGGGCTATGCTGGCAGAACTGGGTGTAAAGAATCTGGCTGACGAGAACAAGAGTCTATTGAAAGATTTCAGTCTCGAATCCATTATCGAGATGAACCCCGACTTTATCTTTGTCGTACCAATGGGCAACGACGATACGGCGGCGTTGAAAAACCTCGAAGCAGCTACGGCGGCGAACCCTGCCTGGGCAACGCTTACGGCGGTGGAGAGCGGTAACTATCTTACCTTGTCGAAAGAACTGTTCTTATACAAGCCCAATAATCAATGGGCCGAGAGCTATCGTGCATTGTTCGATAATCTGTACGCCTAGGGCTTGGTAGAAGTGCGTAAAACGTTGGTCGTGCTGGTTTCTCTTGTCGTGCTTGTGGGGGTAACGGTAGCAGCATTCTTGGTGGGGTCATCATCGGTAAGCCTAGGCGATTTGGTAGCTTGGGCGACCGGTGGTGACGTGTCTGCGGCAGCGAAGAGTATCTTGGTGAACGTGCGTTTGCCACGGGTGCTTGCGGCGCTGCTCGCTGGTGCAGCACTTGCTGTGGCGGGTGCTATCATACAGGCGGTCTTAGATAACCCCCTTGCCAGCCCCAACATTATTGGCATTAACTCGGGTGCGGGGCTGTTTGTACTTATTGCCGTCAGTGTGTTTCCCAGTGTGCTTTGGTTGCCGCCCTTGGCGGCGTTCGCGGGGGCGCTGGTTACCGCTCTTATCATTTTCGGTATTTCGCTGGGGGCCAATACGTCGAGACTTACCGTGGTGCTGGCTGGTATTGCCATTACCACGGTATTTGGTGCAGGTATGAATGCTATTCTTATCGTAAATCCTGATGCCTATATTGGGTCGTCGTCGTTTTTGGTGGGCGGCCTTTCGGGTGTGTTGCTCGACAACTTGCTCTGGCCAGCAGTTTATATCGCAGGAGGATTAGCTGCGGCACTTTTGGCGGCTGGTCGTCTGAACATTATGGCGTTAGGAGACGAGACGGCCCATGCGCTCGGTCTTCATGTGGGCGCCTGTCGTCTGAGCTTACTGGGTCTTTCTGCGGTGCTTGCAGGTGCAGCCGTAAGCTTTGCGGGTCTCTTAGGATTCGTGGGACTTATCATTCCGCATCTAGTGCGTTTCTTTGTTGGCCACGACAATCGTTTTGTTTTACCTCTTTCTGCGGTGGTGGGCGCGGCATTCGTTGTGGTGTGCGATCTACTTTCGCGCGTGTTATTTGCTCCTTACGAGGTGCCGGTTGGTATCCTTATGGCATTTTTGGGTGGCCCGTTCTTCATCTATCTTATTCTGAAGAACAGGAGAAACAGTCTTGATTAAGGCCGATACTTCGCGTGTGCGGGTGCTTTACCCTCGCGCATCGAGCGACACTCTGAACTTAACGACGAGCGACCAAGCGTGCAGCTCAGCATTGGCCCTGCCTGCTGCCGAGCTGCGTTGTGTATCGTTCTCGTATGTCAAAGACCCCTTCATCCAAGACCTTTCGGCCACTTTTCCGCATGGTGCCGTAACGAGCATCGTGGGGCCCAACGGGTGCGGAAAGTCTACTATGGTGAAGCTACTTGATGGTCTGTTGCGGCCGAGCGAGGGAGAGGTGTGGGTGGAGGGCTTTCCGACGCTCGCATTGCGTACCAAGGAGCGGGCTCGGCGGGTGGCTGTGCTTGCTCAGGCGAGTCGCCCCCCAGCTATGACGGTCGAGGCCCTCGTGGCTTGTGGCCGTTATCCGCACCTTGCACACCAAGGTAGACTGAGTGGTGAAGATCGAGACCAGGTGGAGTACGCTCTTGAACGTACAGGTATTACACGCTTTCGCAACAGCGACTTGAGGCGCCTTTCGGGTGGTGAACGACAGCGCGCTTTTATTGCTATGACGCTTGCGCAAGATACGCGTCTCATTGTGCTGGACGAGCCTACTACCTATTTGGATATACGTGCCTGCCATGAGGTTATGGAGCTGGTTCGTACACTTAATGAGGAAGAAGGAAAGACCGTGGTTATGGTTATCCACGATCTCGATTTGGCGCTGCGCTACTCAGATCGCCTGCTGGTAATGGAGCGGGGGAGCGCCGTTGCGGCTGGAAGTGTTGGCGAAGTGCTTGCGTCTGGGGCTTTGGAGTGCGCCTTTGGCATGACCATCCATCCTCATGATATTGCCCAAGGACGTGCTTATACCTTGTTTCCGGGTTAATGGATAACCCTCGTTGAGAGCGTAGGTGAAGGAGGCAGAGCGTGATGTTTTGTGACAGCATCCCCTGTGTTGGCCGGACTCTTGTTGGTAAAAGAGGGTTGGTGAATTACCATTCAGGCGCGCCCCTTGCACCCGTTGCTTATTATTAGACCGATGGTTTGCTGCGGCGTGACAAAGAGCTTCAAAAAAGACAGATGGGCGGATACGCCGATATGAAACCGCGTGGTTTAACATTCCCTGCTTTCCCCAAACATGCGGTCAACGATGCTTTCAATATGAAGCTGCATCGTGTCGAAGACAGGTACTGGCAAGATGGCTTTCCCGTACACGAGGGGCAGTTCGGTGCAGCCTAGCACGATGCCTTGAGCACCCTCTTCAACTATGAGTCGACTTATAATAGCGTCGACAAGAGTCTTTGATCTTTCGTTGACTATGCCGAATTCAAGCTCCCTTGCAATGATGTCATCAATAACGGCGCGCTCCTCGGCATTCGGGACGATCGCCTCGATACCTTGGGCAAGAAACGCTTCCCTGAAATAAGGCTGGCTCATGGTGAATCTGGTTCCGATCAAAGCTATCCTGTCAAGAGACTGGTTGTTGATTTCTTGGCAGGTGGGCTCGAGGATGCTAAGTAGGGTCTGCTCCATAACAAACCGTTTTTCAAGCCCGCTGCAGACCCCTATCTCCTACCAATAACAACGGCCAGGATTGCAGCATCTTCAACGCCCACCGAATGAAGGTATAAGAAAGCCCCTCGAGCTTCTTTAGG
>JAYFOQ010000035.1:0-20234 GCA_034932485.1 Gordonibacter sp. | reverse complement strand
GAACGTTTGTAGAGCTCGACCGCCCGTTGTTTGAACTCTGCGGTATAGATCTTTTTCTTCATTTCCATTTTCACACATCCTTATCTGATAGCTTTCATACTATCGGAAATCAGTGTGTCAACCAATCTGGGGCAGAATCAGAGCTCTTTTCGACATTCGCGTTGTTGGTTTCCTTGGTCGGCCTTTCACTTGGGATTTTAGGGTTTTATAAGATAACCGCACCTTATGAGAGCCGATTAGCGAGGGAGTATAAGCGACTGAGCACGCATGGGTTCTGTGCTTGGCAAGGAGATCAGCGAAGGCGGAAGCCGGTGGTTTTTCGAAACGGAATGGTTTGTTTTCGGCTTTTAAGTTGAAGAGCAAGAAGAAAAGAAATCGATAAAGCATCGCGCCCCTTACCAGTAGCAAGCAGGTTCCATGCAAGGGTGAAAGGATAAGGTGTGGTTGAATATATTGGTAATAAATAACCAAATATTTTGGTAGACAATTACCAAATCTGTGTTATTATAAAATCATTCAGTTTGGTTATGTTCTACCAAGGAGGCAGTTTTGGACAATACACAGGGCGCGTATATTTGGAAGACGTTCGATGTTCTCCGGGGAAGTATGGAGCAGAGTCGGGCCTATATGGCCTTTATTGCGGCTTGCTACTCAAAGCGGGTTCTAGGCGATGATATTCGCTCGGAACTTGCAATGTCGCTTCTTGATAAGCGGATAGCGAACAAGCGCATCCTTCATTTCATTGTCAATCATCTATTTGTTTCAAGCGGTGGCGAGAAGATGCTCGATATCGTAACTTTACTTAATCTGCTTCCCGAAGATGTCTCAGAATTGGACAGCCTGATCCTTGACACAAATCTTGAAGTCGAGATGAGCAATGCAAAAAACGGATACTGGAGCACGCCGAGTTCCCTCACAAACCTAGCAATCGAAATCCTTGATATTAAGCCCAGTGAAACAGTTGCCGACTTCGGAACTGGAACGGGGTCGTTTTTGGTAAGAGTCGCCTCTGGGAAGCTAGGTAAAAAGCTATATGGATACGATATCAATACTGACATGAGCGCGATCGCCATGATCAGAGCTGATGTGCTCGGAGACACTGTCAGCATTGAACAAGCCGACATGTTCCATGTCGAGGGAGAGTTCGACAAATGTTTTTCGAACTACCCATTCGGCATGAATGACTCACGGTTCAAAGAAGAGAAGCGCCTCGAACTCGAGCAAGCAGGAATAACTAAGATCCCGCGATTCCATTCGTCGGACTGGTTATTCAGCATGCAGATTCTCAGCAAGATAAAACCCAAAGGTAAAGCAATCGGGATTATGACAAGTGGTAGTTCCTTCAATTCCGCAGATGCAAAGATTCGCGAATATTTCATTGGAAAGGGCTGGATTGAAGCCGTTGTTGCGCTGCCAGCAGGATTGTTCTCTCCCTATACAGGGATATCAACGAACATGATTGTCTTGAGCCAAGGTAACGAGACCATCCGCATGGTGGATGCTACGGATATATACCAGAGGGGTCGCAGGGTTTGCTATTTCAATTCCACCGATATCGAAAGAATCATCGGACTTCTTGCCCATGACGAAAAATCATTCAGTCATCTGGTCACTTATGAGGAGCTTGTCGCAGGAGGATTCAATCTAGATCCCACCCGTTATACAGCCGAACGGGTTAAAGTGAAAAATGGAATTCCGCTTTCGGATGTCGCACTGGATGTTACTCGTGGTTCGGGAATAACGAGTAACCAGCTGGAAAAGCTGAATTCGAAGGTGCCCACGGATTTCAGGTACCTCATGCTTCAAAACATAATCGATGGGTGCATCGAGCCCGATTTGCCCTACCTTACCAAGATAGATTCGTCTCTGAAAAAGTACTGCGTCAAGTCTGGCGATTTGGTTTTATCGAAAATTGGTCCGAATTTCAAAGTTGCCGTTGCTGATGTCCCTGATTATGAGAGTGTGCTTGCAACGGGCAACCTGTACATTCTTCGCCTGGATCGAAATAAGGTCGATCCTCTTTTTATAAAAGCATATTTGGAGACAGAGGAGGGACTGTCCCAATTGAGAAGGGAATGTGTCGGCACAACGATGCAAAGTCTTCCAATCAAGGCTTTCTCAGAGATCGAGATTCCGCTTATCCCGATGGAAGAACAGTATAAGATCGCCTCTCGGTATAGGTTGTTGCAACAGGAAATCGACGCTCACAAGTTCGCAATCGAAAAAGCCAAGCGCAAGATGGCCTCGATTCTGGATGAAAGATAGGAGGGTGGCATTGGAACGATTGTCTATAGAAGAACTCGAAGAGCTTCGTGAGACCATGACGGAGCTCATGGCTGAGAAGCTAACATCAGCCCTTGTCATTCTAAACCAATCCGGCCAACTAGAGGAGCTTTTGGTGCTTCTTGGCATGGGCGATCTTGTCGATGCCAAGGGATCTCTTCAAACCTATGCCGAAGGGCGAATCGTGGTTATCGGTGATACGGCAGCGAAGCCGAAGGATTTGATTGGCATTGCCAAGGATCTCGGGATTGACAAGAGCCGTATCGAATTTATTGGCTTTGATGAGTCTCACCGGTTCGACTACCGTTCCCTCGAGTACAACCCGCTTGTCTGTGCCGTCTTGTTTGGTGCGGTCCCCCATAAGACGAAAGGCACAAACGAATCCTCTGGTGTAATTGCCTACATGGAAGCTCACAGAGATCGATACCCAAGGGTGTTTCGTTTAATGGCCGGAGAACGTCTGAAAATTACAAAGACAAACTTCAAGCATGCAATCGAGAACTTGATTGAAGCCGGCCTTTTGGCGGCATAGCTGCAAGCTCGGGAAAATGTCCGGTACTTCAGGTATCATTTATATTGCAGAATTAATGCACGTGATGGAGGGCATATGTCAAAACAAAGCTTTGCTGATCTTGCTGCAAGTAGTGCAACTGATACTGAATTGAAACGACATCTTTCCGATGGTGATCAGGTTGCAATTACCCTACGTATTCCGAAGAACCTTAAGGATGCCGCCGCAGAAAAAGCAGCATTGAAGGGAATGAGTTTTTCTGCGTATATCCGCAGCTGTCTTATCGATGATTTAACCGAAACCAAACAATAAAGGATGTAGAAATGGCAGACATATCGAGAACCAAAAGTTTCATCTGGGGCGTTGCAGATACGCTCCGAGGCGATTACAAACAGCACGAGTACGGCGATATTGTCCTTCCGTTCGTAGTGCTCAGGCGCTTGGATTGCGTCTTGGAGCCAACCAAAGACAAGGTGCTCGGGGCCTGTGAGAAATACAATGGCACCAATATGGAAGCCACGATGTGCAAGAAGGCAAGCGGGTCAGACTTCTACAATCTTTCTCGCTTCACTATGACAAAACTCGTGGATGATGCAGGCTCCATCAAGGAGAACCTTGTCGATTATGTTTTGGGCTTTTCGGAGAATGCTCGCGAGATTTTCGATTACTTTAAGTTCGAAGATACCGTCTCTTCTTTGGATGATAACGATCTGTTGTTTCAGGTGGTGGAAAACTTTGTCAAGGTTGATTTAGGCCCTGACGCTCTCTCCAATTCCGATATGGGTGACATATACGAGTGGCTCCTACGCCGATTCTCAGAGATGAGCAACGAGACCGCTGGTGAACACTACTCTCCCCGTGATGGCCTGGCTCTGGCGGTAGATATAATTACTGCGGAAGCTGAAGAAGATCTTACAATCCCAGGACGCATCATCAGTTGTTATGACCCTTGCTGCGGTACTGGTGGTGCGCTCTCCATCTTCGAGGACAAGGTTCTGGAATACAACTCGCAAGCTACGGTGAATGTATATGGCCAGGAATTGAATGACATCACGTATGCCATGTGCAAAGCTGATATTCTTTTGAAGGGTGGCAACCCCGAAAATATTCGCCGAGGCAACACGTTAAACAGCGATCAATTCAAAGGTGACACTTTCGGGTATATCGTCTCCAATCCACCATATGGTGTGGATTGGAAGAAAGTTCAGTCTGATGTTTTGAAGGAAGCAAAAACCCAAGGATATTCCGGTCGCTTTGGGGCAGGAACGCCGAGGGTAAGCGATGGCCAGCTATTGTTCCTGCAACACATGATTTCCAAAATGCGCCCCCGAGAAGATGGTGGTGCGCGTATCGCAGTGTTCATGAATGGCAGTCCGTTGTTTACCGGCGGAGCCGGTAGCGGCGAGAGCGAGATACGTCGCTGGGTTCTGGAGAATGACTTGCTGGAAGCAATCATCGCCATGCCCAACGACTTCTTCTTCAATACCGGTATCGCAACGTATATCTGGGTTCTCAACAACAAGAAACCGGTGTACCGCAAGGGTAAGGTACAACTGATAAATGCAAACGGCATCTATTCAAGCATGCGCAAGAACCTTGGATCCAAACGTTGCGAGATCAGCGAGAAACAGCGAGCGCGCATCGTTGCAGAGTACACCGCTTTCAAGGAAAGTGATATCTGTAAGATCTTCGATACGACCGAATTTGGCTATACGGCGGTGACGATAGAACGCCCACTCCTTGATGAGATGGGAAATGTGGAGACCGACAAGAAGGGGCATCCTAAGCCTGATAACAAGTTGCGCGATACGGAGAATATTCCTTTGGCTCAGGACATCGATGAGTATTTCCAGCGCGAAGTTGTGCCTTATGCTTCGGATGCTTGGATGGACCGCAAGAAGGATAAAGTAGGGTATGAGATCCCTTTTACGCGCTATTTCTATCAATACACACCGCTTCGTACGAGTGCGGATATCCTAGCTGAGATTCGTGCGCTAGAGGCATCGATTGCCGATAAGCTACAGAAGGCGCAGGCATAACCATGGAACGATACGCAGAATTCAAAGACAGCGACATCGATTGGATTGGTGAAATACCTAAGAAGTGGGAAACGTCGAGACTGAAGTATAGCTTTGCTATCAAGAAGAGGATTGCTGGCGAAATAGGGCCAGAAGTTTTGTCTGTCACTCAAAATGGAATTCGAGTTAAGAATATTACCTCTGGAGAAGGCCAGTTAGCGCAAGATTATTCGAAGTACCAATGGGTCTATCCAGGCGATTATATCATGAACCACATGGACCTTCTTACGGGCTGGGTTGATTGTTCAGATTACATCGGGGTAACGAGCCCTGATTACCGCGTTTTTACACCTATCTCGGCTGAAGTGGAGCGTTCCTATTATCTATACGTATTTCAACATTGCTATTCCGGCAGAATATTCTACGGCCTAGGGCAGGGAGTAAGTGGATTGGGTAGGTGGCGCTTACAAGCCGATACTTTTAAAAACTTTTCTCTTCCGATTCCGCCAATTAGCGAGCAACGGGCAATCGCAAATTATCTTGATTCAAAAACAACCGAGATTGACGGATTGGTTATTGATCAGCAGAAGAGCATTGAGCTTCTGAGGGAGTACCGCAAGGCGGTCATTTCCGAAGCTGTCACAAAGGGTCTCGATCCCACTGTACCCATGAAGGACAGCGACATTGACTGGGTTGGCGAAATACCTGAAGAATGGGACGAAAAGAAACTGCGTTTTCTGGGGAGGATTTCCACGGGAAATCATGACACGGTTGATGCAACTGAAGACGGTAAATTCCCGTTTTATGTCCGATCGCCAAAAGTGGAGCGAATAAACGAGTCTTCATTTTCAGGGGAGGCAGTTCTAATGGCGGGCGACGGAGCAGGAGCCGGGCGCATTTTTCATTATGCAACGGGAGAGTATGGTGTTCACCAACGAGTCTATTGCATTCGATCGCTGCGTGGCATAACAGCAAAGTTCCTCTGGTTTTTTATGCAAGAATTTTTTCACTATGAAATTGATAGGTGCAATGCAAAGTCTACGGTTGATTCGGTTCGGCTTCCGATGCTTCTGGATTTTCTGATTCCAGTTCCTTCACTTGGCGAGCAGAAAGCTGTAACTGATTATCTAGAAGCAAAAACTATCGAAATCGATTTTCTCATCACCGATAAGCAGCAGCTCGTCAATAAGCTAAAAGAATATCGTAAGTCACTTATTTCGGAGGCTGTTACAGGTAAGTTCAAGGTACCGGGGGTGGACTAATGCCAAAAGAGAATACTGATGGCGTAACGCATTACAAAGAAGAATACTTCGTCGTGAAAGCGGATATGACAGAGCGCCAATTCGAGACCGACGCAGAGCGTAAGCTTATCAAATGTGGTTGGGTGAAATCCACTAACGAAGGTTATGACCGTGTTGCTGCCATAAAGGTCGATTCGCTAGTCGCTTTTGTAAAAGAAACACAGCCCAATGCGTGGGGAAAACTCGAAGGCTACTATGGCGATCAAGCAGAATATGAATTAGTAAAACGCCTCTGCAAGGAACTGAAACCCCATGGCAAGCAGGGTGGTGCCCTGAACGCACTGCGTCACGGAATCCAAGTTATTCCAGCAGGCAAGATTCAACTTTGCTTCTTCCGACCATCATCGGGCATGAATCTTGCCGCCGAGGAACTGTATTCAAAGAATCGTTTTGAGGTGGTGCGTCAGCTGCGCTATGGCACATTGAAAAACGTTAACGAAGATGACTCCGTCGATATGGTTCTGTTCCTAAACGGAATTCCCGTAGCCTGCTTGGAGTTGAAGAATAACCTGAGCGGCCAGTATATTGCCGATGCCGAAGTGCAGTGGCGAGAGGATCGCAGCCCGCGCGAAACGCTATTTATGCCAAACCACCGGTCGCTCGTTTACTTTGCAGTAGATAACGATAACGCTTCGATGGTTACTTGGCTTAATGGCTCCCGGACATCGCGTTTCTTACCGTTCAACAAGGGGACCAAGGACAACGGAGCAGGCAATCCAGCGAATCCCGACGGATATAGGACCGACTATCTTTTTTTGGAAGTATTAGCGCCAGACTCGTTGTTGGAAATTGTTCAGAAGTACGTCAGAATCGAGTTTGGAGATGACGAAAAGACCGGTCGCGACAAGATGGACAAGATTATCTTCCCTCGTTATCACCAGCTGGATTGCGTCCGGAAGGTTGTCGAGGATGTGCGTGAACACGGGTCTGGAAAGAACTATTTAATCCAGCACTCGGCTGGTTCCGGAAAATCAAATTCCATTTCTTGGATTGCTTACCAGCTTTCTTCGCTGCACAATGCCGACGATGAGAATGTTTTTGATTCGGTGATTGTCGTTACCGATCGTCTTGTCCTAGACCAACAGCTTCAAGACAACATAGAAAGCATCGACCATAAACGCGGCGTGGTGAAGTGTATTAGTAATAAGATGCACTCATCCGATTTGCGCGCTGCAATCAATGGTCGCGACAAGATAATAGTCACCACCATCCAGAAATTCTTAAGCATCTATCAAGATACCGATGTCCGGCAACGCAAGTTTGCTGTAATCATCGATGAAGCTCATTCTTCACAGTCAGGTTCAAGCCATGCAAAGATGAAACAAGCTCTTACTGACGTAAGGGATGTCTCCGAAGACGAGATGGAAAGGCTGCTAGCTCAAGCAGCCGAAGAGGAACAGGCGGAGGCTGTGGCTGAGCCGTCAGACCATGATAGGCTTGATGCCGAGTTGGCAGCTCAGGGCCAGCTTGATAACATTTCGTTCTTTGCCTTCACCGCTACACCGAAACCGGCAACACTGGATGTATTCGGCACGCGAGGGGAAGACGATAAGCCCCATCCCTTCCACCTGTATTCCATGAAACAAGCAATCGAAGAGGGTTTCATTCTTGATGTGCTGACCGACTACACGATGTTCAGCACCTATTTCCAACTTACCAAGAAGGTTACGGATGATCCGAAGTTGGAAAGCGCAAAAACCAACAAAGCTCTCATGGGGTTAGTGAAGCTTCACCCTGCAAACATTGCAAAGAAAGCCGAAATCATCATCGAGCACTTCCGTGAAAACGTCATGGAGGACCTGAAGGGCGAGGCAAAGGCGATGGTCGTGACATCATCGCGATTGGCGGCGGTGAAATATTATCATGCATTCAAGGCATACATCGAACGTATGGGTTACGCCAATCTTGGAGTGCTTGTCGCTTTTTCCGGTACCGTGAAGACTGAAGGAAGAGAGGTTCGTGAGCAGGATTTGAACAGTTTCCCACAAACGCAGACGGCAAAGCAATTCGATAGCAACGAGTACCGAATACTCATTGCTGCCAATAAGTTTCAAACCGGCTTCGACCAACCGAAACTCGAGGCCATGTATGTGGACAAGATGCTTAGTGGAATCACGGCTGTCCAGACCCTTTCGCGCCTAAACCGTTGTTACGATGGCAAGCGTACCTTCATTCTCGACTTCGTGAACGAGGCCGAGACTATTCAGGCAGCGTTCTCAACCTATTACCTAGATGCAGAGATCGACAAGGTGAGCGACCCTCACGTCGTCTTCGATATCAAGGACAGACTGGACGGCTATCACGTTTATCTGTACTCAGAGGTTGAGCAGATTGGCAAGATTTATTACAAGGACAATAACCCTGAGAAAACGTTAGCGCATGTCGAAGGTATTATCTCAGCCGCCAAGGATCGATTCGACGCACTTGACGACCAGAAACAGTTCGAGTTCCGAGATCTTTGTCGGAAGTTCCGTCGCGTATACGCCCAAGTTACTCAAATGATTGCCCTTAACGATCGCGAACTCCATGTTTTCAATGTCTATATCAACTATCTACTGAAAAAGATCCCGCCTCAACGCGGTGAGGTTGTTGACGTTCGGGACAAGGTGGACCTAACCATGCTTGAAATCCGTAAGGCCGGCAGTGGGTCTATTTCTATCAGTGACAGTCAGGAAATGCGCAATTCTGCCGGTACCGCTGGCGTGAAACCGGACAAGCAATACGACAGGCTTTCTGAGATCATAGCGAAGCTAAATGAGATGTTCGGTACCGAGTTTGGCCCAGCTGCGGTAAAACTTCTTGAAGCCGGTAAGGACAAGCTCATCAACGACAAAAAGGTTCGCTTGCAGGCGCAAAACAACTCCATCGAGGATTTCAGATCGTCATTTGGCAAAGCTTACGAGAACATGCTGGGAGACCTTATGGAGGAAAGCAGTGAGTTCTTTGACCTGATTTCAAAGCGCGACGATGCAACCAGCCTGATTGGCAAAATGCTGTGTGCTCTGGTGTATGACGAATGCCAGGAAAAGAAGGGCGAATAGGAACACATGGGGAACAAGAGACGAATATCAAAAGCAGTTGAATGCATGCTATGGGGGCAAGCAGCTGGTCGCTGTGAGGTTTGTGGTCGGGAGCTATACAAAGACTCCGCGTATGGATCAAGCGGAAACTATGCCGAAAAAGCGCACATCATTGCCGTCTCTGACAACGGTCCACGACGCCTTGCGGACTTACGAGACGAAGAGATAAACGACGCGAACAACCTCATGCTCTTATGTGCGGAGCATCATAAAATGATTGACGACAAAGAGGACCTTTACCTGGTAGACCACCTCCTTGAGGTTAAGACAGCCCATGAAGAGCGCGTTCGCTGCCTAATGAACATACCGCGTGAAAACGAAACGCAGATGGTTACGTATTTCTCAAATATTGACATGGAAATTTCGCGTCATGACACCAATCTTTTCAAACAAGCGGTAGTAAATGATTCAAAGCTGCCAAAATTCAATGAGCCGATTAATCTTGGCGTGACGGGACCAAAACAAAATGTGGATACAGAATATATCTGCCAGCAAGCAGCAATTTTAGAATTAGCTTTCAAGCAAAAGGCTCAGCCGGCCCTGGAGAGAGGCATAGGAGTTTCCATCTTTGCTTTGGCTCCGCAGCCTCTCCTGATCAAGCTCGGCACGCTACTAAGTGACCAATACGATTCTCACCCCTACCAATGCCATAGGACAGGCGAAAAGTGGACATGGAAAAGAACCGACTATGAAGTTAATTATCAAATCAACCGACCGCAGCAGCCTAATACGACATCAAAGAACGTTGCACTAGTTCTCTCATTGAGCGCCGGCATTAACCACGAGAGGGTAACTGCAGCAATACTAAACGCGGAAATTCCTATATACGAAATAAGTATTGCAGAACCTAATTTTGATTTTGTCGAATCAGAAGCCATTGCCGATGCTTTTATAAAGGCAAACCGTATTGTCATGGATGAGATACGTAATATGTTCTCATCTTGTGAGACCATCCTTCTTTTTCCTGCAATGCCCAACTCCCTGGCCGTACGCTTTGGAATGAATTACATGTTTACGAGTGATCTACCGGTTGTGATTTTCAATGAACATGACGGGGTGTTTGAAGAGACGATTTCAATTGGAGGGACCAGTGGGGAATAGGGAAGATCAACTAAGCCACATATTTGATGCCATTGCCGATGAGATTAACATCTCTGAGACTATGTCCACAAAGGCGATACAGAGCTATGAGGCTGTTGGCTCATTTTTAGGAAAGAACATTTTCGATAGCGACGTAAAGATTATGCCTCAGGGATCGTTTAACCTAGGGACGGTTATTCGTCCGTTAAGTGATGAAGACAGCGATTATGACATCGATTTGGTTTGTTTATTAGAAGACGCATCTGCATGGGATGAAGACAGAATAAAAAACACTATTGGAACTCCTTTGGAGAATAGCGATCGCTACGGTTCAAGCATGGAACCCGAAGGTAAGCGATGCTGGACTCTGAACTACAGCGGCTTCCATATGGATATTCTTCCCTGCGCACCAAGATATGATCGGTATACAAATGACGAGACCAGCATCCGTTTGACGCATAGGCAGGCACCAGGCATTTACGAGTCAAGGTATAGTAACCCTCATCTCTACGGGTTATGGTTCGAAAAGCGTATGACGGTTAGCCTTATGGAAGCCCGTCAAAAATATGCAGTTCGAAACGCTGTGGATATTGAGACCGTACAAACGTATAACGTGCGTACGCCTTTGCAAAAAGCAGTTCAACTGCTGAAACGACATAGGGATATTATGTTTGCCGAAGATAGTTCTGACGCACCAATATCAATAATTATTTCAACATTGGCGGGGATGGGCTATAGCGGGAGCGGTAATCTTTATGAGACCTTAAAGGAAATCCTTTCCTATATGGATTCAGCTGTAAGGATTGACTCAAGCGGGCTTTACCATATTGAAAACCCCGTCGAGAAAAGTGAAAACTTCGCTGATAAGTGGAACGAAGAGCGAAGCAAAGCAGAGGGCTTCTATCGATGGCTGCAAAGAGCTCAAAAAGACATTATCAATAACCCCGAAAGCGCATTCGGTCTTGATTTGATTGCTGAAGGAATGAAACCTGCGTTTGGCGATAGAGTTGTAACTAGAGCTTATAATTCTATTGGTGACAAGATGCATACTCTTAGTAAATCGGGAGAACTCGGTGTTCTTGGTTCCGCTGGGGGACTTGTCGGAACCAGTCGCGCAGCAGCTGCAAAGCCAGTGAAGAAGCATACTTTTTATGGGGAGTAGGAGTTTCAGTCGACAATCTCCCATTTCCCTACCTCGGCAGTTGGCTGCCTTGAAGGGAAGCTACCCTAAGGGCAAAGGCACCATCGAAAAACGAAAGCTAGTTTGGGTTGGAAAACTAAGACCCACAGCACTTTCCCGTGAATATACTGTTTTAATTAAATACTCACTGAAAGAGGGTTTAGAGACGTGGGTCATTGGGGATGGTTTACAACGACTCGACGATCCAGATTTTCCTCATCGTTATGAAATTCGCGAGAAAGAGAAGATGGTCAGGATATGTCTATACCTGCCCGGCACCGGTGAATGGAGTAGAAATAAGGTTATAGCCAATACGGTTGTCCCTTGGGCAATTGAGTGGCTATTCTTCTATGAGATTTGGCTATCTACAGGAGAGTGGCGGGGCGGTGGACAACACCCATTGCTTGGCGAAGAAAAGAATTTAGATACTTTCGAGGATTAAGCAGCTTCAAGTCCTGGGTAGGTTTCCCTTCCCAGGACTGACTTGCTACAGCGGCTAGCGGAGGTCACTGCCGGCCGCGGAAAGCGCATTGCGGTGGTGCCTCAGAAGCCCCTTGTGGTCACCTAGGACCAACATCGTGATGATGTCGAAGCGGACATTGCCTTCGGGTATATCCTGGCTTTCGACGAGATAAGCGGCGGCGATGCGCTCAAAAGACTGTCGGTCGCTTCTCTCATCGCCAAGGCCCTTGCCTTCGTTGTCGCGGACAGCGCAGCTTATGAACACCAAGTCACCATCTTCCTTGGCAATGAAGTCGATGCTGTCTTTACCATGTGCCCAGTTGCTTTCGATGATGTCGAAATCCCTACGCTCAAGAAAAGTGCGGATGCTGCGATAAGCCTTGTCGTTGATGATTGCTTCCATGATGACCTCCTGCAAGTTGCTGGTTCGCCCCTTATGAGCAAACCTTGTGACTCGAAGGCCATCGGGGTTCTCGGGTAATGCAAGGGAATAAAGCGAAACCGGAGGCTTTGAGCTTTTGGTCATCTATTAGGAAAACTCGCCAAAAGGTTTTCGCGCCCTTGCATTGGCTGGGGTTCTCGATGAGTATTCAGAGTTCAAGGGGTGCCATGGGGCCGTTACCACACAGGAGGCTCCTTGGAAGCCATAACACAAGGAAGACTCGCATCGTAGAAACATATTGAGCCGTGTTCGCGATGCTAAGCAGCCGGACGCCTCAGCTAGCCACGATTCATTCCGAAGATGGCAGAGTGTTCCCGCTCGGTGTCTGAGACTACGGCATCATCTTGGAGGTCAATGAAGATTTTAGACAGTGCTTTGACCACACCCGTCAATTCCTCATCCATGTCACCCGCCTTGCGAATCCGCCTCAATTCACGATACACATCGGTCATGCTGTCCTTCAGGGCCTTCTGGATGCGCACGTTGGTACGAACGTTTATCTCGATGTCAGACAGCTTTGCGGTGATGTAGTCCTGCTTGGTCATGCCACTTGCTGCAACCACCAAGTCAAGCACGCGGTTAAACTCCGGTGTAACGCGAAAACCGATAGTCACACTGCGTTTCCTGGCTTCATTCGGGCACGGCATGTTCACTCACCCCTAGCATCGTTCAATGAAGATGCTATATCGCTTTGCACGCTTGGGAACAGATGCGCATAACGATACGTGATATCGATGCTCTCATGTCCCATGCGCTCGGCAATCGCCAACACCGAAAAACCCATTTCGATAAGCAGCGACACATGACTATGGCGCAGGTCGTGAATACGTATCCGTTTGACGCCCGTCTCCTTGCACCCGCGCCTCATCTCATGACCTAGATAATACTTGGTATGCGTGAATACGCGCTCGCCTTCAACCAGGTCTTGTCTGCCCGCGAAGCATTCTTCCAACTCCTCTATCAAAAACTGCGGCATGGTAATGATGCGGACTGACTTCGGTGTTTTCGGCCCGGTGATAACATCTTCCCCATTTATCCTTTGGTACGACTTCGTGATGGAAACGACTCCCTTCTTGAAATCGAAGTCCTCTGGATACAGCGCCAGCAGCTCGCCGACCCTCAATCCGCACCAGTAAAGGATCTCGAACATATAAAACGATGCCGGTTTCGACATCATGGCATCTGAGTAGGCGAGATATTCCTCTTTGGTCCAGAATTGCATCTCGTCAGAGCTTTTACTGCCCATCTTGGTGGTTTTGACAACCGGGTTAACGCGCAGACCGTAGTAGCGAACCGCATGGTTGATAATCGCGTTGAGCTGATTGTTTATAGCTCTCAGATATGTTGGTTTGAATGGCTTTCCCTTCTCGTCCCTATAGCCAACCAGTTCGTTTTGCCATTTGACGATATCTAGCGAGGTTATGTCACACATGGGTTTCTTGCCAAAGAATGGGATCAACTTGTCTTGTATCATGTAAGACTTGTTCATCCATGTATTCTCTTTGAGCCTTGGTCTGATATCTTCCTCATAGAGCTTGCAAAACTCCACGAAAGTCACGTCCATCGATCCGGCTTTCGACGCACGGAAGTCGCTTTCCCACGCAAGGGCATCCTTTTTGGTCGTGAATCCTCGTTTGACCTTGTGCTTCTTGTCGCCGCATCGAGTGGTATACCAAACCTGCGTGTGCCATGTGCCGTTTTCGTCCTTATATACGGGCATTGCCGTCCTCCTCTTCGCCGGGGAAATAACGCTTCGCAAAGTAGCTTTCGTCTACTCTGCCGCGTACGATGCAATATCCCTTCACCTCAAGCTCGGCATTAAGGGAGCGGATGATCTTATACGCATGCTTCTCGGTTATCCCAAGCCGCTCCGCTATTTCCCGAGC
Source organism: Gordonibacter sp. (assembly GCA_034932485.1). Taxonomy (GTDB): domain Bacteria; phylum Actinomycetota; class Coriobacteriia; order Coriobacteriales; family Eggerthellaceae; genus Gordonibacter. Next base: position 5,991 of record JAYFOQ010000035.1, on the reverse strand, counting down.
GTCCACCATTCGATAGGAACTCATGTTTTTATCTCCAATACAGTACATATACGTACTGTATATACATGCTAACAGTACGTTAAAGTACGGTCAAGCAATTGCGTACAAATGTGTACTGAGGTAACATTCAGCCTGCAGATAATTGAAGCAACCGGAAGACGTATGAGGTAATGCATGGGAACCGGCAAACGAATCCTCCGCTATAGAAAAGCCAAAGGGCTCACACAAAAGCAGCTAGCCGAGAAGATTGGCGCATCGGAGTCGTCTGTGCGCCTCTATGAGTTGGAGCTGCGCAATCCGGGGAAGGTACAGGTAAAGGCTCTTGCAAAGGCGCTCGAGATATCCCCAGCAGCATTAGCGGATTATAACTTTGAAACCTCGCGACAAATCCTTGAGGCGCTCTTCAGGCTCGAGGAAACCGTTGGATTGATACCGACAAGCACAAAGGATGGCTTGGCCCTCACAATCGATCCTGCGGCCCCGCAGGCACAAAAGCTCACCCAGTCACTCAAGGCCTGGCAGAAGATGCACGATAAATACACCTCGGAAGAGATCGGCGAAGAAGAATATGAGGCATGGAAAGCGTCTTTTGGGGTCTGAAATCGATTCAGAATAAATGAATCTTGCAGAAATGGGGCGGTAAGCCCCATTTTGCATTTCTGTCAAGGAGCAAATTTATTCCCCATTAACTACCTGCGGAAACGTGTTTTTGACGCTCCAAAAAGGGCACTGAGTTCAAAATGAGTTCAAGAATATTTTTTTGGTCTTTGAGTTTGAGGTGGTTAGCACCTCTTCAAAATTCTCCGTATCATCTCGTGCAATCTCATACCAGGGAATAAAAGGGAGAATAAAGCCATAGCAATCCATCCGCTTCGTTTTATTCCCCTTACTAACATTGTCGCAGGTAAAAGCAATGAAATAACCTCCCTGAAAGAAGTGCATCAGAGAGGTTATGAGTTTGAACAAGATGTGGCGTGCAGGTGGCTTACACGTTTTCGGTTACATCAGATAGTATTTCGCGCTATCTGATGTAACGAGTTTGCACTACCCGAATTACGAACATATGTTCGTAATTTTTATTCCCACTCGATCGTCGCTGGTGGCTTGCTCGTAATGTCGTAGGCTACGCGGTTCACTCCCGGCACCTCGGCAACGATCCGGCCACTCACGCGCCCCAGCACCTCGTAAGGTAGCTTCGCCCAGTCGGCGGTCATCGCGTCGCTTGACTCCACAGCTCGCAGGATAATGGGATAGCCATAGGTGCGCTCGTCACCCATCACACCCACGCTTTTAATGTCGGGCAGTACGGCAAAGTACTGCCATACGCTGCGCTCACTATTACGTTCGCCCGTCTCCTCGAACACGCGAGCGTTGTAGGCGTCCAGCTCCTCGCGCACAATGGCATCGGCTTCCTTTAGAATCGACAACTTCTCGCGCGTCACCGTTCCAATAATGCGGATGGCGAGCCCTGGCCCGGGAAAGGGCTGGCGGTGCACAATGTGGTCGGGGAGTCCTAGGGCTGTTCCTAATGCCCGTACTTCGTCCTTAAAAAAGTGATCCAACGGCTCAATCAGGTCGAAATGTACACCCTCGGGGAAGGGGATTAAGTTGTGGTGGCTCTTAATAGTTGAAGCCTTGCCTCCGGTTTTGCGGGCACCGCTTTCAATAATATCGGGATAGATGGTGCCTTGAGCAAGAAACTTGACACCGTCCAAATCCTGCGCAACAGCGAAGAACTCTTCCCAAAACTGCAAGCCAATAATACGACGCTTTTCCTCTGGCTCAACAACATCGGCCAGTAGTGCGGCGTAGCGGTCTTCGGCATGTACGTGCACGAAGTCTACGTCGAACTGCTTGGTGAACACCTCTTCAACCTCTTCGGGTTCGTTCTTGCGCAGTAGGCCATGATTGATAAACACGCAGGTTAGCTGCTTGCCAATGGCTCGCGCACACAGCGCGGCTACTACCGATGAATCAACTCCGCCCGATAGACCCAAAATTACGCGATCTGTTCCAACTTGCGCGCGGATTGCCTCCACGGCATCCTCTATAACGGAATCCATGGTCCAAGAAGGAGTCAGGCCACAAATAGTAAAGAGGAAATTACGCAGCAGTTCGTCGCCGTAAGGTGTGTGGCGTACCTCGGGATGGAATTGCGTTGCGTACAAACGACGCGACGCGCACTCCATTGAGGCAACGGGGCACACGTCGGTTGAAGCTGTTACCGTGAAATCTGCAGGTGCTTCGGATACCGCGTCGCGATGACTCATCCATACAGTTTGCTCCAGGGGCGTGTTGCCAAATAGGGCAGATGCACCCTCGTCGCACCTCGTCAACGGGGCAGCGCCATATTCGCCCTTCTCGGTGTGGCCCACGGCACCTCCCAGTGTAACGGCCATAATCTGCTGGCCGTAACAAAAGCCCAACACTGGAATGCCCAACTCGAAAATGTCCGGGTCGATAGACGGTGCATCTTCGGCGTACACGCTCGCGGGGCCGCCCGACAAGATGATGGCCGATGGCGCAAGCGCTTTCATCTCGGCTGCGGAAATGTCGCAGGGGACAATCTCTGAGTATACGAGCTGATCACGAATGCGGCGTGCGATCAGCTGCCCGTACTGGGCGCCGAAATCGACGACGATAACGTTTTGGTCGGGAGAGGTGCTGTTCGTCACGTACGTACTCCTTGTAATTGGGTCGCGCTAGCTACAAATATATTCCAGTATATCTTACTCGCAATACTGTTTCGCCTTTGTTTCCCGCGTGGTACTGCACGTAGTCTGCATAGGTCTGAAACATGTTCATTTCTCGTAAGCTAGCGGGGGCTTATTCGTTTTTCGACACTGCGCTGTCGGTGTCGTGTACAATGCAGCGCATGGAGAACCAAAAGGACATCGAGAACAAGCGCGCGGCAAGCGCGTCACGGCCCACAAACGGAAGCGGCGTGGGAGCAGCGCCATCCCAAAATGCAGCTGCCACCAGTGTAGCGCTCGATGCAGACGATATTGCGAATGCTGTATTGGAAGCTACTCAGCGCAGGAAAGTAAAGTCGCTTCGATCTTGCGACTTTGATGATGAGCGTCGTCGCGACCTTCATCATTCGTTCAACCATCGTATTTCGTACCTCTGCAAGATGGCAGCTCTCATTATCGCAGTGGTTACCTTTGGCTCTACGGTGCTCGGGCAAGATAACGCCCACTTCGTCGTTCTTGGGTTAAGTTTGTCGGTTGCTCTGCTGGCTATTGCACTCCTGCAAGATTCCTCACAGCACAAACGTTGACGCGCCCGTCTAACCCCTCCATCGTCCTATCCCCGATCAGAAAGTAAGCACGCATGATATTCGAAGCCCTAAAAGCCTTCCTCCTCGGCATCGTGGAGGGCATTACTGAATGGCTACCCATTTCGTCGACCGGTCATATGATTCTTGTGGACGAGTTTGTGAAGCTGCAGGTATCCGATGAATTCCTCGCGCTGTTCCTTGTGGTTATTCAGTTGGGCGCCATCATGGCAGTGCTTATCTTATATTTCCATAAGTTGAACCCCTTTTCGCCAAAAAAGACCCGCGTAGAGAAGAAGAGTACGTGGCGCCTGTGGGGTATGGTGCTTATCGGCTGCATTCCGGCTGCCATTATCGGTATTCTGTTCGACGATTGGGTAAACGAGCATTTCTACAACAAAGTTACTGTGGCAGCTATGCTCATCCTCTACGGTATAGTGTTTATCGTGCTGGAGCGCCGCAACCGTCGTCGCTTGCAAGAGGCTGAAGCATCGCTAGCCGTGCCGCATGGTCGCCATGCGCGGGTGGATGCGGCAGAGGTAGCTGCACAGGCCGAGGCTTCGATATTCAAAATTACCAGCGTAGACAACATCGATTGGAAAACGGCGCTTAAGATTGGCGCGTTCCAGGTATTGGCTATTATTCCGGGCACCAGTCGCTCGGGTGCCACCATTATCGGCGGCATGCTTTCGGGTTGCTCGCGCACGGCTGCTACCGAGTTCACCTTCTTCTTGGCTATCCCCATCATGTTTGGCTGGGGTTTGGTAAAGGCTCTCAAATTCGTGCTGGCAGGGCTTGCTATGACCACGACGGAGATAGTCGTACTGGTGGTAGGTATTGTCACGGCATTTGTTATGTCGGTTATTGCCATCAAGTTTCTTATGGGATACATCAAGAAAAATGACTTCACCGCATTTGGTTGGTATCGCATTGTTGTAGGCGTGCTGGTGCTGGGCTATTTCGCCTTTGAAACGATGGGCATGCTGCCGTAGGCGATTAGACGGTTAGGCAAGACAGGTAGGTAGAATTCACAGGGCTATTCTTGGCAGTGTTGTTCGGCTTGCCGGCTACTTCTAATTCGCTCTCGAATTTGATTTATTCCATAGCAACTTCCTTGTAAATTCAAGCGGCGCGTCCTGCTGGGCGTGCCGCTTTTGCTATCATGTCATCACACGTGTTACCCAAGATGTCGCCCTTTGTGGGGGACGGGGGTTGAAACGTTACCGCTTTGAGAGTTATGAGAGGATAAGGCGATGTCTGAAGATAATGGCTCCCTCGGGGAGATCCAAGAACATCGTGCCAAGATCGACGAGATCGACCGCCAGATCGTTGCGTTGCTGAATAAGCGCGCTGGTCATTCGCTGGTCATTCGCGGTCTCAAGCCCGGCGCACACATGGGCCTGTACGACCCGAGGCGCGAGGAGGAAATCTTTGCTCGGGTAAATAGTTTCAATGAGGGTCCCCTATACAACGAGAACCTACGGGAAATCTACTCCAGTATTCTCAAGGTAATGAAGGAGACTCCGTCGGTATGAGCGAACAGATAGCATCGAAACTGCCAGATTTGGGCACGCGCACCGACGAGATCACTATTTTTGCCGGACCCTGCTCAATTGAAAGTGAAGAGCAATTCAACGAGGTGGCTGAATGTGTTGCAGGTTTGGGCCTGCACTGGATTCGTGGCGGGGCGTTTAAGCCGCGGACGAACCCGCATTCGTTCCAAGGCCTCGGCGAAGAAGCCCTGCGCATTATGAAGGCTGCGGGCGACAAGTACGGATTGCTTACGTTGACGGAGGTTATGGATTCCGCACATTGTGAACTCGTGCATTCTTATGTAGACGGGTTGCAGGTAGGTGCGCGTAACTTCCAGAATTTTAGCTTGCTAAAAAACATCGGCATGGTCACGGCTGAGTCGCACAAGATGGTGTTATATAAGCGTGGTTTTGCTGGCACTATTTCAGAATGGCTTGCCGCTACCGACTATTTGACAGCCGAAGGTAACGATAACGTAGTGCTGTGCGAGCGTGGTATTCGCACGTTTGAGACGGCAACGCGCTTTACGTTGGATATATCGGCTGTGCCAGTGGTACATAAACAAAGTCTGTACCCCGTTTGCGTGGATGTTTCTCATCCGGCGGGCGTGCGCGATTTGGTACCGTCGTTGGCGAAGGCCTCGGTTGCTGCGGGTTGCGACTCTATCATGATTGAAGTGCACCCCAATCCGCCCGTGGCTCTGTCAGATGGCCCGCAACAGCTAACTCCCGCTCAGTTCGAGGATCTCGTAGGCGAACTTCGTGAACTGGCTGCGGTATTTGGGAAGAAGATTGTTTAGCGGCAGTGTTTGATTTGCTGCTTGAAGGAGGCCTCGCCACGGTTGATAGGGCGGGGTCTTCTTTCTTTGTGCGACGTTGTTACGAGGGCGTCTTTGCGGGCTCTCGGCCCCTTTTTCGCCATGTTTGGGGCGATTTGCTGCATAAGGAAAGATTCGATCGCCCTTTTTGCCAATGTGGGTCAGTCTCTTGCTTAAAATGCCTGGTCGTAGTTTTTTGGCTTCCTGTTTCATGCAACATTTTGGGGGTGCGGCAGAAAGTTGGACCGCTGTTAGGCGGTCCACAACCGATCGAGTGGCCTCGTAGGGGCCGCGAGGAGGGAGCTGCATGTACACGGAAAGAGATAAGGTGCGCTATGTCGAGATGATGTGGGCCGAGGGGCTC
>JAYFOQ010000034.1:0-90245 GCA_034932485.1 Gordonibacter sp. | reverse complement strand
GCCCCAAGAATTCGATCCTTCAATTGCAAAATTGAAAGTAACCTGGACGGCCCTGAGGCCACATCCACTCATAGAAGCGCTCCATAACTCTGAATGTCCAGGTTGCTATTGCAGTGTCCAGATTGCGAATGCAATCAACCGTTAGCCGTAAGAAAAACTTTTTTTCAACTTCTGCAAAATAATCGTTGACAGAATCCTTTATTGCTGGCAGAATAACTTTTGCTGTTTCGACGTGCGCCGTTACCTCAGCTGGATAGAGGGACTGACTACGAATCAGTACGTCGGGGGTTCGAATCCCTCACGGCGCACCATTTTAACAGCTTTTTTTGTTTGTGGACAAATGCCACAGGCAACTTGTCCGCAACGACTGGAAACAGCACGTGCGGCTTTTTATTGTTGAAGGAAAGGAACGTACTTGAAGGTTCGAAAATCGAAACCTCACAGTAAGTAGTCCTCCTTCGATCTTCCCCCTGTCGGCAGTCGAAGGACGACTGCGACGCTCGCTGGTCTGGCACCCATGAAACACCACGCACCTGCATTTTGGCATATTTTGCTTAACGTTCACGCCACGTCAAGCCGCGAGCCTGACAACAAGGGAAACTAAGATGCTCTATCTCTCTCAAATGATGGGAAAGCCCGTCGTCGATGCTACCGGCGAAAAGATCGGTACGGTATCCGATTTGGCAATCTCAACCGGCGAGGTATTTCCTCGTATTACTAGCCTGGCCTTTCAAGGACCAGGTAAAGTTCCCTTCATGATCTCATGGCGCAAGTATGTCAATGAGTTCGATGAAGACGGTATTGTATTGGCTGTTCCGGCGCATGACATTCGCTTCAGCTATCTACAGCCTGACGAGGTTTTGCTTGCACGCGACCTACTTAATCGTCAGATCGTAGATACGCAGGGCTTGAAAGTTGTACGCGTAAACGATCTGAAATTGTCCGTATCAGGAACACAACTGCGCCTATTAGGGGCCGAGGTGGGTACGCGCGGCATCCTGCGCGGTCTCTCTCCCTGGCTCGAACGAGCCATAGTAGCCGGAGCAAAGCTGTTCGGCAAACGCATCGACGAGCGCATTATCGCCTGGAATTACATGGACCTTTTAGACCGAGACCTGTCTGAAGTACAGTTGTCGGTAACCCACAAACGCCTCGACGAATTGCATCCTGCTGACGTAGCAGACATCCTTGAACAGCTAGACCCACAGCAACGCGCTAACGTATTCCAGCACTTGGACGACGCGCAGGCAACAGAAGCAATATCTGAAATGGAGGACGAGTATCAGGCTGACTTCATTGAAGACCTTGACGATGCCCGCGCCGCCGGGCTGCTTGGCAGCATGGACCCCGACGACGCGGCCGACATCGTTCGCGACCTGTCTTACGAAAAAGCAGGAACGCTTCTGCGTCTCATGGGAGTGGAGGATGCCACCGAAATTCGCCGACTGCTAGGTTACCAAGATGGAACCGCAGGTGGCATGATGACTACGCAATTTGTAGCCGTACACAAAGACACCACCGTCGGTGAAACTATCGAGGTATTGCGCGAGCTACCCGAAGACCATCCCACTGTCCATTATGTATATGTATTAGATGAGTACGACGAGTTCGTGGGGCTGCTATCCCTGCGCACACTAGTATTAACCGACGATGCAAAACCCGTCGGTGATGTTATGTTTGATGACCCCATCTTCGCAACACCAGACGAAACGGAAGAAGACGTTGCTGCCGACATTTTTAAGTACGAACTACCAGCTATGCCGGTTGTCGACGAACACCACATGCTATTGGGCATTGTTACCGTCGACGATGCTTGGGACGCTATTGAAGAAGACGTGAGTGGCGAAAAGACAAAAGCCACCGCTCTGAAAGTCATAGGTATTGTGCTCGCGTCCATTCTTTTCCTCGTCTTGTACACCCTGATACTGCTGCAAATCATCGGCTACGCCGGGAGGTAGCTTTATGATGATGAAAAGAAAAGGCAGCTTAACCGACTCCCCAGCGCCTCTCGATATCGCTACAAGTGAGCTGGATCAAGAAAAAAAACGTCCGAGCAAACTTTGGCTACTCTTGGCCGCACTCGGCCCTGGCGTAGTTACCGCCATGGCGGGAAACGACGCAGGCGGCATTTCAACCTATTCCACCGTAGGAGCAAAGTTTGGCTACGCAACCCTGTGGGTGGTACCCATTATGTGCGTGTTGCTGGTGGTTGTACAAATGACAGCGGCGCGCATGGGTGCTGTTACGGGTAAGGGCTTCGCTGCACTCATCCGCGAGCGTTTTGGTATTCGACTGACAGCCCTTGCTATGTTGGCGCTTCTTATAGGTAACGTAGCAACCACCTTCTCGGAATTTGCTGGCATAGCGAGCGGTATGGAAATGTTTGGCGTCTCTAAATACCTTTCAGTTCCCATAGCCGCTATTGCCGTATGGCTCCTCATAGTGGGCGGTAGCTACAAGCGCGTGGAAAAGGTGTTTCTCGTATTGTCACTGGTGTTTGTTACTTATGTCATCGCCGCGTTTATGGCCAAACCAAATTGGGACGAAGCACTCATAAGTACGGTAGTTCCCCAGGTGGTAAACGACACCAGCTTCGTTTCTCTTACCATTGCGATGATAGGTACTACCATCGCACCATGGATGATGTTCTTCGCCCAAAGCAACGTCGTGGAAAAGGGAGTGGGCATTAAAGACTTCTTTTCGCAAAGAGTTGATGTAGTGTCTGGCACCATTGCGGCGTGTCTCGTGGCATGGTTTATTATCATTACCACCGGTACTGTATTATTCCCCCAGGGTATTCAAATCGAATCAGCTGCCGATGCCGCCCAGGCTCTTGCACCTTTTGCAGGACAATATGCTACTGCACTCTTCGCCATCGGCCTCATAGCTGCATCGTTTCTCGCCGCGTGCGTGCTTCCTCTCACTACTTCGTTTGTTATTTGTGAAGCATTTGGTTGGGAAGCTGGTGTCTCGTTCAAATGGAAAGAAGCTCCGCTGTTTAAGAGCATCTTCACCTTCGTTATTGCATTTTCTGCAATTGTGGTGCTTATTCCTAGCATTGACCTTATGGGCGTTATGTTAACGGCTCAGTTTGTAAACGGCATTATTCTGCCTGTATTGCTCGTATTTATGGCGGTGATTTCAGCAGATAGACGCATCATGGGAAACTATCGCACACGTATCGTATCGCGTGTACTTATCTGGGTAACCGTAGGAATAGTAACTATACTAACCGCAGCATTATTAGTTATGCAGGTTTTAGGCATAGAGTAAGCAAACACCCTCGCTACTATGGCGAGAAAGGTTGCTGGTCACCGAAAGAGCCGCGCCTGCAGACTGATGTCGGCAGGCGCGGCGTGTTTTTGAACTACGAAGTCTGCGCGAGGCGCTTTCCTTCTTCTTCCAGCCGCGCCGCAAAAAACGAACGGGCACTTTCACCATCATTTACGCTTTCAAGTAGCATATCAATGGTCAAGCTATCGAGATAAGCGTCAAAACTTTCCTCGATAAGCTGGTATGTTTGCTTGATACCTTGAACCATAGTGCCGCCTTTGCGTGTCGAGCGCTTAGTACGCGTCGACTGCTTCGCATCTTCTTCGAGCGCAGACATTATCTGCAACACCGTAATCTCGGATGGCTTTTTCGCCAAACGATATCCGCCATGCTTGCCCGGTCGGGCTTCAATAAGCCCAGCGTTGCGTAGCAACTGTGCCAACTGAATAAGATAATCGCGCGGAATGGACATATCATTTGCGATATCCTTTGAGGAACACGTTGTTCCCTGCGCCGCCAGATAAAGAATGGCGCGCATGCCGTAGTCTGTGGATGCTTTGAATTGCACGGTTGTCTCCTAACTTGCTACCATAACGGAAGCCTTCGGTGCCTAAATTAAATGATTAGATTTCATATAAAAGCAAATCAATCATGTACATCGCCTTTTAAGGAAGAGTGCCGCACGCACATCCTTCCTATAAGCTCGCCCCGCCATCCACGGAGCAATTCGAAACGCATCAAGTGTAACGAAAACAAAAAGATTATAGCAAGGCCGTTGGAGTGTTTGCATAGTAAATCGATTGGAAATGGTTACTACTACGCAATCTTGACCTGCAGTTATCGACTGCCGTTAAATGCATTCACAAACCCAACCCAAATCCTCAACAAACCGGCGAGTCCAATGCTATACTAAGAGTATGGACAATAAGAAAAACATGCGTTTGGCAGTACTTGCACGCCGCGATGCCCTGCCTCTCCGGGCTCGTAAAAGCAAGAGCGCCGAGCTTTGTTATGCGGTCGAATTGTGCGTGAGTAGAGCGTTCGAAAACCCCTGCATAGGCGTGTTCAGCGCCATGCAAAGTGAGGTAGATTTAAGCAATCTGGTAGCCTCCGCCTATAAGCAAGGGTGGGAAGTGTGCTTTCCCTGCATGGTGCGCGACAATCCAGCAGACTCCAAAGAACCTTCGCGCATGGTTTTTTACCGCGTGCCCGCCGCTCTCTATGAAAAGGCTTACGAAGCGTTAATAACTCATCCCCTTCGTTGCCGTTGCCACGATGATTTAGCGTTCGATGGCTACGAAAGCGTCGTCCCGCATGAGCTCGATGCAGTCATCGTACCGCTCGTGGCCTTTGACGGCAACGGCAATCGCCTGGGCTACGGAGGAGGCAACTACGATCGCCTGCTGCCCTCCTTGCGCAAGGATGCCCTCGTCGTGGGTGTCGCCTTCGAAGAGCAGCGCGTAGAGATCGTTCCTTGCGAACCCCACGATCAGCCGCTGCCCTACATTCTTTCGGCATAAGAGTTTTTTGTAATTGCTCTCTGAAAATATCAGTAACGAATACCTTATGAACGGGATGCCGTTAAAGCTGCCTTAGCAAAACTCTCGGCGTCAACCTCGCAATGCTTGCGCTATAGTAATGCCGTTAAAATGGCTTTGAGCTCTGAGGTAAGAAGGAACCTATGGAATCCCGCCTGCTTCTCAACAGGAAAACCGCATTGCTCGCTCTTGTGGCATGCCTCGGCTTTGGATTACTGCAAGGAGCACGCCTCCTCGACATGAACTCCGGACCATACAGTGCCCACCCCTATGCCCTAGTAGGGCTATCTATCGATGGACTAACCTTTGTATGTGTGGCAGTGCTTTCCTATTTCGGACGAATTGATAAAGCGCAACCGTTATTCAGGGCCGCCATTGTTGCTAGCGTGGCTTATGCCGTCTTAGTTGCTATTGACAGCAATCACCCAATCGCATTGGTATGCATGCAGATCACGGCTGGCGCCGGTTGGTCGCTTGCTGTTTTGTGCTGGATGGAAGTATTCACCAGCTATCGGCCCCTATACGCACTACCCCTAATCGCAATCTCGTACGTTATCGATGTTGCCTTACCTCCACTGACCCGTATGATTTTCCCGGGTAGTCAGCTGATGGTGCTGCTCGTTGTATTCGTGCTATCTATGGTTGCACTGCGCCTTTGCTTACGCAGCAACACCTATGTCGCGAGCGTAATGAAAGAAGCGATTGTACCGCGCACCTCGATGGCTGAAGCACTCTCGCGTACAAAACGTGCCGTTGCCGGAACTTTTGCAATCTCTCTTGTATGCGGATTCGTTATCGAGCTAGATCTCTTTAATGGGCTGCAATACGCACAGGCCGACCTTACCTCTCTATTCACGGTTATCATCGCGCTATCAATGACAGCTGCACTATTGATTTTTCGACCGCGCAAGGCGAACATAGACTATATTAGCCCCTTAGTTGTGCTATTTCTCGTATCCATCCTTTTGTATCGAAACCTAGATTCTGCCGATTCATATGCAGCCGGATCGCTCATGGTATCGTTCTTAATTACCTTCTATGTGTTGTTATGGCTTATGCTTGTCAGCGAAGCATACGAGCGCAAGTTACCAGCTTTTTTCTTGTTGGGTTTAGCGCTCGGCGTGGCTCGCCTTTCCGTAGCTTTAGGACGGTTTGTAGCTCAGTCTCTACTGGAGCAGGGGGCGCTCGATATTCACTTAGCTCTTATGGGGGGCATATGGGTACTGGTAGCAGCACTGTCCCTTGTCTTCTGCAGCTACCTTCGCTATGCCGCCAAATTACGCATGCCGGCGCTCGACGAAGCATCCGATCAGACACCCCTTAACACCGTAGGTACTCCTACGAAAGAAGTATGGGAGCAGCTGACAACTTCCTTCCAGCTAACAAACCGCGAGCGCGAAATAACCAGTGAGTTTGCAGCAGGACGCAGCGCTCGATACATAGCCGACCAGCTCGTATTGTCTGAACATACCGTAAAAACGCACCTGAGACACGCTTACGCGAAAATGGACGTGCATTCACGCCAAGAACTGCTTGATCTGATCGATGAGTGTGCTAGCGCGGGCTGAGAGAAGGGGTCAGCCCGCGCTAAGTTGGTTACCCTTACTTTTCGGCCAGAGCGGCACCGGTAAGGCGGCCCATAGTCAATGCACTAGAATTAGAGCAATGGCGCACAAAGTTACGGTTGTACATAAAACGATGCGTTGCCTCACCCACCGCATAGAGACCTGCGATAGTCGAACCATCTTCGCGGACAACCTGACAATCGCCATTAGTTTTCACGCCACCCATAGTTGCCACAAATGACGGAACAAACGTCACTAAGTAGTATGGACCCGTGCCGTAGGGCACAAGCATTTCAGCCTTCTTTTTGAATTCTGTATCGGCGCCGTTCACCGCTGCTTGCTGATAAGCATCAAATGTCGCTACAAGCTGAGAAGCTCCCGTTTGGTTAGCAAGAGCAGAAATACTGTCGGCTTTCACCACGTCGCCCGTAGAGAGACCTTTCTCCAACAGCTCTACCACTTTAGCGTTAGAGCTGTCATAAAGCACATAGTAAGGGCTCGCATTTTTATCAACCATCGCGGTAGACAAGGCGATAACCGGACCAGCCTCATTCACGAAGCGAACACCCGATGCATCCACCAGGAGCTTAGACGACGTTGATGCACCCTCCATACCGTTATCACAGAGCTTCTGGAAGCCCACATCAGCCTTCGTCAGCGCCCGCGTGGGCATGATGACGTTCGAGATAATATCGGCTCCCTCGTAAGTGGCAGCGCCAAGTGCCGTAGCCATAGTCATACCATCGCCCGTGTTCATAGCATTACCTAAGAACTGTAGACCCATTTTGTTAATGACAGGCACTAATTCATCACAGTATGCCTGACTGCCGCCGAAACCTCCCGTTGCCAACACAACCGCCTTAGCGCGCAACTCTTGCGTGCTACCCGATGCCTTCACTTTTACGCCTACAACCGTTCCGTTCTCATGGATAAGCTCCAAGGCCTCAGTGTTAACCATTGTTTGTACACCTAAACGCTCAAGCTCTTTAGCGAAACCCTCGGCCACCTGCACGCCAGCCTCTTTCGAAGGGTCAGCGCTCACATCTGGCTTTACGGTATCGGTACCTACCATCTCCTTGGTAAATGACTTGTCGAATTTTAGGCCCGTACGCTCCTCGACCCAGGCAATAGTGGCACAACTTTCCTCCATCATATGCCGCATGCGATCATAGTCGGGATACGGCACATTTACCTTGCCCAACTCAGTCTGCGCACGATAACGCTTCTCGAACTCGTCCATGGTGTCGGGGGTTTCTGAATCGTACTGCCAGAATTCCTTATTCTCAGGCACCTGAGCAAGAGATACATTACCCTTCGACGTAAGAAAGGTCGAAGTAAGGAACGGAGCCTTGTCTACCAATAAAACGCTTGCGCCCTTCTCGGCGGCAGCGGTAGAGCACGCAAGGCCCGCCAGTCCCGAACCAACAACGACAAGGTCGGCCGATACGGACTCTTTGTTCAACCCAGCATCACCCTGCTTTTTCTGCTGGGGCTGTGCGCATCCTGCCAAAGCAAGCGTGCCTCCCAAAACCGCTGCACCAGCCACGATCTGCCTTCTCGTGAAATTCTTCCCCATAAGAGCTCCTCTCAATGCTTTCATCGGGGCGATAGTCCGCCCTCCAACACCCAGAACTATAGGGCGCTCACGCTGCATCCCATCACACGAAAGGCCGTACTTTTGGCTCACACGAAACGAGGTATTTGCAATCTAACAGGGAATATAATGATGTATGACTTAACGAGCAGAAAAAATAAGAGCTGCCGGTACCAACCACACTATAAACAACATAACAAAGGGCCAGCGATGTTCACTATTAACTGCTACATACTCACGAATGAATGCTGTAGGCCAAAAGTATCGCGCCGTCTTGCTACCCACACCATCAGCAGCAAGACCAATCTTGTGTGCATACTCAGCGGTACGAAACACATGGTAGTCACTCGTCACGACTGCGGCACGGTATGCATCAACACCCGATCGCGCATCCATGATAGCTTTACTATTAACTAAGTTTTCCCATGTAGTGGTTGATTTTTCCTCTTTAATGATAACCTTATCAGGCACGCCGTGCTTATCGACAAGATAGGTCTTCATTGCTGCCGCTTCAGAAACCTGCTCGTCGTCGCCCTGCCCTCCCGACACAATAATATCTGCTTTACATCCGATAGCCTTCCATAATTCGACAGCCTTATCGAGACGCCCGGCCAACAAGGGAGTAGGCTGCGCACCCGACAAGCCCGCACCATGTACCACAACATAGTTATAATCACTGCGCTTAGGCAGGTGTCGATATAACCCTGAGTACAACAGAAGAGCGAGAAAGGTAAAAGCAAGATATGACCCCTCAAGTGTTATGAGGCCCGACAGCGCCAAAACGAAAGAAGGTACTTCCATCATTGCAAACAAAGGAAAGGCTATACAAACCAACACGATAAGGAGAGCAAAGAGTGCTGGCAGAATATGTGACAGCGTAAAACCTTCGCGTTTTACCACAACGAACGTATTTGCTACAAGAAACACCACTAAAGCTGCAGTACCAAGGGGAATAACAGCTAACCCGATAATAACGAGCCACGGCAATTGAAACTGAATGGAGAGCCCGCAAAATAAGAACAGACACAACAGTAACAAATAAAGGGCGTTACGAAATTGCCTTGGTTCCTTGCGGTAGTTCCGGAAAAAAAGAAAACCGAACAGCAGGGTAGGAAAGTAGATAAGAAAGAGTAGAAACATGAACATATCTTTTCAGTCCGACAAACAATATCTCATACAGTATAGCGCCCCCATCACCTCAATCAGATCATCGAAACCCACTGACGCACGCCAATCGTCTCTCCTACCAGCAGCTTGTCTTCACGACACCCTTCCTCCAACAATAAATTGATGCCGGCTTTTCATGGGCCGGCATCACAAACTATTTTATTGCTCCCTGCAAATCGTGTTCATACTCACGATCAATAGCACCTTCGGCATGCGGCGGATCAATCTCAAAAGGCACCTTCTTCGTAAAGAGGCTTACCAATGGCACCACCACCAACGACAACACCATAGCAATAGCGCCACAATTAATGGGACTAGCAATAAGCGGCACGCCAAAGAACCCGGCAATCATGTTTCCAGTGGTTAGTCCCACGCCTATGATAAAGCTTGCCCATACAGCAGCTTTCGATATGCGCCTGCTGTACAGACCCCAAAAGAACGGGCCCAAAAACGACCCAGCCAAGGCACCCCACGATATGCTCATAAGCTGTGCGATAAACGTGATGGACGAGTTGTACTGCATAATTGCCATCACAGCCGAGATGGCAATGAACACCACCAGCAACACACGCATATAGCCGAGCTGCTTTTTCTCGCTCATATCTTTTACGATGTTGTCTTTAATTAGGTCAAGGGTGAGCGTACTGGATGAAGTTAGAACCAGCGACGACAATGTAGACATAGAGGCAGAAAGCACTAGCACAATAACAATGCCAATAAGCAGGTCGGGCAGCGTGGAAAGCATGGTGGGAATAATAGAGTCGTACACAGGCGTGCCAGACGCAGTCGTTTCAACCTGGCCGGCATATAAGCGCCCAAAACCACCAAGGAAGTAGCTACCGCCCGCAACAACCATGGCAAATACTGTAGAAATAATGGCGCCTTGCTTTACTGCAGGACCACTCTTGATTGCGTAAAACTTTTGCACCATCTGAGGTAAGCCCCAGGTACCCAAGCTGGTTAGAACGATAACTCCCAAAAGATCGGGCAAGTTGGGACCAAAAAAACTCACGAACGGCCCGGCCATCTCACTACTCTCAGAGGGAATCAAAGATAACTGATTAATAGCCTCGGTAAAGCCACCGTTGTTCACTAACACCGCAACGATCACCGCAACAATGCCCACCAGCATAACAAGACCTTGAATGAAGTCGTTCACTACCGTGGCCATGTAACCGCCCAGCACCACATAAATGCACGTGATTACCGCCATCCCAATAACACACACCTCATAAGGCAGACCAAATGCCATGCCGAATAAACGCGATAAACCGTTATAGACACTGGCGGTATAGGGAATAAGAAATACGAAGATAATGGCTGCGGCCGCAATGCGCAAACCCTTCGAGCGGAAACGTGCGCCGAAGAACTCGGGCATTGTGGACGCACCCAGACGATGCGTCATCTCACGCGTGCGTGGACCAAGTACCCACCACGCCAACAAGCTACCTAAAATGGCATTACCAATACCGATCCACGTAGCAGCGATACCATACTTCCATCCAAACTGCCCCGCATAACCCACAAATATAACCGCCGAAAAGTAACTCGTGCCAAACGCAAACGCCGAGAGCCACGGTCCTACACTACGTCCGCCCAGCACAAACCCATCAACGCTTTTGGCATGTTGGCGGCAATATATACCCACGCCCACCGCCACACCCACGAAAATAAGTACCATCAGTATTTTTTCAACCATGAGTGATTCCTATCGTTTTACCTATGCATTATCTAAAAAATGAGTGGGCAACAAAACAGCACCCAACCACAAATCGGACACTTCAACATACGAACGAATGTTTCACGTGAAACATTTACGCCGTCCGCAGCTCCTTGGCCCACGGTGGCGCACATGACCTTGCCCTCTCGATGCCCGCCGCACACGACGTAGCATCATGGCAAACCCATGTGCTAGAGGTATCGATAGGAATAATAGAAAGAGGAAACGAAAGAAACACCAACCCTTTGAAGGTTGCCAAAAACAGTTTCGGTATGTTCCCCTGCTGTATGCATGCGCATACTTTACCATAGCAGAGCGAATAGGGAAGTGAAAAAGTTAGGAGAGGTTATTACCCCGATAGCGTTACGTGGCGGTCGTTGCCCAAGATCTCACAAGAATCACGTCTTCCAGACTCTCGACACGCACGCGAGTCGGAGGGAGGTGTTCCGCCAATCCCTCCGACCAAAAGCAACTAGTAACGACTATCAAAAATGCGCTTAGTCTTCTTCTCGCTGCGTGGCAACTCGCCCATTGGCACTCCTAAAGCATCGGGTGTGCAACCACATTTAGCCTTAAAAATCATGGCAAGCTCTTGTTCCGCACGCTCCTTTGCCTTATCTTCCAGCGGTGTCTCAAACAACACCGTAAGCACATCCTTTCCGCTAATGTTTTCAATCATCACCTGGTACTCACTTGAAGCTCCATTGGTAATAGCGATAACCTCTTCAACCTGAGCAGGGAAAATATTGCAGCCCTTCACTTTGAACATGTCATCGGTGCGACCCGTTAACGTATCGATACGCGGATAAACCGACCCGCAAGCACACTCACCAGGAATAATACGCGTGAGGTCGTGCGTGCGATAGCGAATGAGCGGCGCTCCTTGCTTGCGAAGCGTAGTCAAAACCAGCTCACCCACTTCACCATCGGGCACAGGAACACCCGTCACCGGATCGACCACTTCGATGTAAAGGTAATCGGCCCATACATGCATACCCTTATGCTCACTACATGAGATACCAATACCAGGACCATACACTTCGGTCAGACCATAGATGTCGAATATTTCCACACCCAGCTCACCGGCAATGCGTTGGCGCATTTTGTCGCCCCAGCGCTCACTACCGATAACACCTTTGCGCAGATGAATTTGGCCGCGCAAACCACGCTCGACAATTTCTTCGGCGAGCAACAACGCATATGAACTTGTGGCGCATAGTACGGTTGATTTTAAATCTTGCATCATCTGCAATTGCTTTTCGGTATTGCCAGGCCCCGTAGGAATAGCCATAGCGCCCAATCGCTCAGCCCCCAGCTGGAAGCCAATTCCTGCTGTCCAAAGGCCGTATCCGGGAGTAATCTGAATACGATCGCTTGTGGTAATGCCAGCCATTTCATAACAGCGTGCGAACTGAATAGCCCAGTCAGTTACATCCTGTTGGGTGTAAGGAATAATAACTGGCGTACCCGTCGTACCCGACGACGAGTGAATACGCACGATTTCCTCATCGGGAGCCGCTTGCAAACCAAGCGGGTACACGCGACGAAGATCATCCTTCTCGGAAAAGGGCAGCTTCTCAAAATCTTCTTGAGTTTGCACATCGGAAAGATCGATGCCATCAAACTTTAAAGCGTAAAAAGCAGACCGTTCTTTGAGGGTTTTGAATTGATTTTTAATCAAGGCGAGTTGTTCATCGTTCATTTGCATGGAGGTCTCTCTTCTCTCAGGCTGTGGCATAAAGACAAGAACGCGGCAATACCGCAAAGAAAGAGGCTTCAAGTCCTAGCAAGCGGGAGTCCTGTTCGCGGCTCAAAACGGTGGCACGCAATTGTGCTCCAAGCCCGACAAGCGGAACTTGAAGCTAGCGCCATCGCCCAGCCGAAACCACGGCTAGGGAGGAGACAATATCATTCACGATTTCCATACCTATTATTTTAGGCGAACACGTGCGGAATGCCTAGTCGTTTTTCAATCAATCCGTTTCGCCTCGCGAAGGCCTATCACCGAGGTTCACAAACAAACATCCGGCAGTTCGCACGCAAGGCGTTAGTTATGCAGAGACAGCCTCAATAGCTGCGAGATTAAGTGCGACGAACTGCGGTTTTACACAGGATTTCACCGCGCGGCGCAAATCTTCCAAGTCGAGGGGAATGCGACCCACCGACAAAGCACTTGCCAGCAGCAGCGTATTGAGCACCTTACGACTACCCACTTGCTGAGTAAGAGCGACATCGTCTACCACCACGAAGGTTCGCTCGGTACCCTCCAGCTGCAAAGCGAGATTCTTAACAATCTCGGATGCACAATACGGTTCTTTTGCCAGTGCAGCAGTAACTGGTTGAATGGCCGTTGTGGCCGTAACCAACACTCCATCAGCTGCAAGAAAAGGTAGCACGCGCGCAGCCTCGGCGGGTTCGAACGCAACAATTAAATCGGCCGTACCCTGCGCCAGCAAGGGAGCTAGCACCTCTTCACCTTGGTCGCCCATACGCACATGCGACACCACATTGCCACCACGCTGCGCCATGCCGATGGTCTCAGCAGTACGAACCTGCCAGCCTTTCTGTTCTGCTGCCTGAGCGAGCACTTTGGCCGCAAGCACGGTTCCCTGTCCTCCCACTCCAGCCAAAAGCACATTACGCATGCGAACTCCCTTCCGCGCCCTTTGCTGTATTAACTTGCGCATCACTGCTTTCGTTTGCATGATTGGGGGCTTCGAACGAAAGGTTTGCCGACCTCTGGATTATCGACAGCGCGCCAAAAGGACAGACCTGCGTACAGAGACCACATCCATTACAGAGACTCTCGTCTATATATGCCTGTCCGCGCGTTGCGCTCTTCAAACCACGCGCGCTGGGATCAAAACCAATACTAGGGCAGCCAATCTCAGTAATACATTTCTTGCAGCCCGTACAGGTATCCGCATCGACCACAGCCGGATTGCCGGGTCGAACCAGCTGTACGCAAGGCGATTCAAACAAAAGAGCACTTGGGCCTTCAAAAGCAATGGCCTTCTGTGCGGCCTTTGTAGAGGCATCTAAATCGAGCGGATTGGCGTGCACGATACATTCGAAACCCATTGCCTCTAGCACACGCTCGATGGATATAGGAGTACGTTTAGCACCCATAAGCGTAATGCCAGTTCCGGGGTGGGGCTGTGAGCCAGTCATGGCCGTGGTCGCGTTATCCAACACGCATACGGTAATGTCATGACCGTTGTAAACAGCATTCGCAATACCCGGAAGGCCGCTCGCAAAAAATGTCGAGTCGCCCACAAATGCTACCTGCTTCTTTTGTGGTTCGGCCACCGAAAAACCTTGGGCCATGGTAATGCCAGCACCCATACACAAACACGTGTCTACTGCGTCGAGTGGTTGCGCATTACCTAATGTGTAGCAGCCAATATCACCACAGAGCACTGAAGGGCTTTTACCCAAAGCGCGCTTAACTGCATAAAAGCTACCCCTATGCGGACATCCCGCACAGAGCACTGGTGGGCGAACGGGCAGCGGTTCGGGTGCATCATATATCTCAGAAAGAAGTGCCGGAGCAATCTCGGGAACACCAAAGAACGACGCGATTTTACTGGCAATATCATCAACATCGTTCTCGCCACGATCGCGAGCATCACCGGTAAGCTTACCACGCACATCGAATACACCGTGAGTGGCGCCACAATAAGCCAGCAGCTGGTCTTCAAGGAAATGATCAAGCTCTTCTATCACTAGTATTTGGTCTAACCCTTCGGCGAAACGCGCCACCGCCTCGCGAGGAAATGGATAGGGTGTGCCCACCTGCATAAAACGGTAGAATGGCATCGCAACACCCTGCGCTAAAGCACGCTTCTCGATCATATCGAGGGCCTCTCGCGCGTAAGCTGTAGATACCCCACCAGCCATAATACCCAGCCGTGGTTTTACAGCGGAAGAACCAACGTTTTTTTTGCTGTCTATTTTTTTATTCGCGAATGTTTCACGTGAAACATTCGTTCGCTGATCCGCCTGGAAATCGGAAGCTTTCTTGGAGCCGGCGCCCTCGAACTGGGGGTTAAATGCAGCTAACGTGGCCTCGTTCGCGAAATCTTCTGCGATACGCTGCAAGCGCTCGTTAATCTCTCCGTGTCCCTGAAATGCACGGCGAGGGAAGATAACCCATCTGGAATCGCGCTCGAAACCCTCTTCGGGCACCGGCTTCGCAACTGTTTCGTCTGCCACATCAAAAAACGTTGAAGCATGATTAATGCGCGTGGTAGGGCGCACAATAACAGGGGTGTTATAACGTTCAGATAGATCGAAGGCTGCCTGCATCATGGCAAATCCCTGATCGGGCGTTGAGGGGTCAAAAACCGGCAGCTTCGCAAACGATGCGAAACGACGCGTATCCTGCTCGGTCTGCGACGAAATGGGGCCCGGATCGTCAGCCACAAACAACACCATGCCGCCCTTCACTCCCACATAATTTAAACTCATCAGAGCATCGCTTGCCACATTCAGCCCCACCTGCTTACAGGTAAACAAGCAACGCGCTCCCGTATAAGACGCGCCAGCAAGTAATTCCAAAGCGCTTTTCTCGTTGGTAGACCACTCAACATGAACATCGCGCGCTGCGCCCGAGGCGTGCAGCTTGGCAATAGTCTCAATTAATTCCGACGACGGAGTACCCGGATATCCCGCCACCACGCGCACGCCTGCTTCAAGTGCGGCGTGCGCGAACAATTCGTTTCCCATCAACAGTTTTTTTGTCATGTTCTCGCTTACCGCCTCGTCTTAAGCCCGCTCATAAGCGCCCCCGCAGTAAAGCGCCTGTGTCGAAATTTAGCTACCTCTATTTAATTCATAATAGCAAACGAGCGCCCTTGGGACGCTCGCACACTTACAACAAGTTCGAATACGGGCCTATGCGTCGGCCATTCCCTGTTTGAAATCGATAACTTTTTGGCGTGCTTCATCGCAGCCGGTGCCTAGCATCTGTACCGCGAGGATGGCAGCATTCTTGGCACCATTAATAGCCACACATGCCACCGGAACACCCGACGGCATCTGAACCATAGACAGAAGCGAATCCAGCCCACCCAAATCACTTGTCTTCATGGGAACCGTAATAACGGGGTTCGGCGTGTAAGCTGCCACAACGCCCCCCAGGTGAGCCGCCTTGCCCGCAGCCGCAATAATCACGCGAATGCCACGTTCGTGTGCCGTGCTGGCCCAGTCGTGCACGTCGATCGGTTTGCGATGAGCACTCGCGACCTTCATCTCGTAAGGCACACCAAAATCGTCCAACTGCTTCATGCACGGCTCCATAGCCGGCATGTCGCTTTCAGACCCCATGATAATTCCAACAACAGGATTACTATTCTCGAAGAACATACAAGCGCTCCTTCTGTGACAGGGGAACACACCACCGCAAGCAAGCCTGCAAGGACGGCGTGAAGAATAACGTTAGACGTATTGTACGGTTTTAAACCTTCTGGGAAAGGCCTTCTTGTTCAATCTCCTCAGATTAGACCAGAGGATACTTTTTTAGCAAAAATGCTCTCGACCGAAGTCGAGAGCATTCGCAAGTTAAAGTGGTGGTCGGAGGGGGACTTGAACCCTCGGCACGCGGATTTTCAGTCCGCTGCTCTACCAACTGAGCTACCCGACCATCTTTGGCATCATAGCGTCAATGACGTTGGAGATGCGAGGAAATATTATACGTATGGTATCGATATCGGTCAAGCATTCTTTTTCCCACTTTTTATTAATAATTAGGTAGCAATGTATCAACACCAGTATTCCCCGTTTGACGTATAATGAGACAAGATAGGCAGCACATCAAGTGCTCAGTCTGTCATAAACCGTTAAACAACCGATAAGACGGTAACTTCGGAGGAAACGCGATGGCGCGTCGTCGTGTCAGCATTTTAGCAAGGTGGCTCTTAGTTGGTGCACTGGTTTGCACCCTTTTTCCGATGCCTGCCTTTGCAGAAAGCGACACAACCCGTTGCCAAATCAACGCGGCCACGGCAGGACAAACTATTCGTGTCGGTTTCGTCAATCAACCAGGCTCTTTTTTTATCGACGAAAACGGTCGCTATTCGGGGTATACCTACGAATACCTCGTACAACTCGCACAATATACAGGCTGGAACTACGAGTTTATCCCAGCTACGGGAGATGATGAAAATAGCCAGATACTTAATACGCTTGATATGCTCGAAACGGGCAAAATAGACCTTCTCGGCATGATGAATTACAGTTCTGAGCTTTCTGGTTTATACGAGTACCCTCATAACAGCTACGGTTCGTTTCATCCTTGCTTGTTTGTTGCAAATAACACAGATAACGTTTCTAAAACTAACATTTTCACTTTAAGCAAGCTAACTGTTGCCGTATTGCGCACCTCCAAAATATACCGCGACCAACTTATTGATTTTTGCACCAAAAACAATATTGAGCTTATACAGATCGAATGTGCTTCGTATGAGGAAATGGCTATAGCAGTCAACACGGGAGAGGCCGATGCGCTGCTCGATCTTGACATTAATCTTCATCCCGACTTTCACATTGCCACCACGTTTCAACAACGTCCTGTTTTTTTCGCTGCAGAAAAAGGCAGTTCAGATATTGTCAGCGCTATCGACGAAGCCATCGAAAGCCTCAATGTAGGAAATCCGACTCTACAATCTGACCTTTACAAAAAGTACTACGAGGCAAGCGGCTCAGATTTATCACTTACACCCGAAGAGCAAGCCTATGCAGCAGCCCATAAGCCTCTACGAGTGGGTATCGTCACCAACAAGGCACCCATTCAAAATATTGATGAAAATGGGATTTTAACTGGCGTTACCAAAGGCGTACTTGACCACATATCAGAATCGAGTGGTCTGCAGTTTGAGATAGTACCCCTTGAATTCAATTCAGACCTTGCCCAAACGCTGCGAGAAAACAATATCACGCTCGTTGCGGGGATTGACCAGAATTTTTCGATAGCATCTCAGTATAACCTTTCCCTTACGGCTCCCTACGTAACCGCAAACACCCTTGTAGTTTTCAATAAAGCAGTAGATCCAAGTGATCTAACCAACTTAAAGCTAGCTCTTCCTCAAGAGCTAGCTCAAGGTTCAGCATTCGCAAATGGAGCCGAAATTATCACATTCGATACAATGGAAAAATGCTTTGCTGCCGTCAATAAAGGTCTTGCAGACTACACGTACGGCAACACCTACACAACTCCTTACTATATTAATTTAGGTAGCTTTACCAATCTTAAATTTATTCCTGTTTCAATATCAACCAGCCAAACCTCTTTCGGCTTAGTCTCCCCGATAGATCCCACCATACTTCTTATTTTTAATAAAACTATTCGCAGCATTCCCACTTCAACACTCAACTCTATGATCTACGAAGCATCGTTGCCTTCCCAAAACGATCAGTTTGAGCTCTTCATCAAAACCTATCTTGTTCAAATATTCATCGGCGGTATGGCTGTCTTACTAGTAATTATCATACTGCTCGCTCTTCTTCTACGCACGCGAATGAAAGCAACAAAAGCAGCCCGCAAAGAAAACCAACGACATCGAGAAATTTATCGTATCTCTAACGAGCAGTTTTTCGAATACGCGCCACAAACAGACACTCTCCTAATGTCAACACCATCCGAGCGGAACAAACATGAAAATATCCTTGAAAAAGAAAGTGATGAGAGCGCTTACCGCACTTATGAGCAGGTAAGTACACGCACCGACACCCCTCTAAGCTCCGATTTATTATCAGCCATCACGAATCCCCAAAAACCTATCGTCGATCTCTGCCATATCGACAAGACCAACAAACAAGTATGGCTACGCATCACTTCGCGCATTATCACGGATGAAAATGGTAAGCCTATGACCATTATTGGAAAGATCACCGATATCAACGAAGAGACGGTAGAAAAGATCAATCTTTCAAAACGTGCCGAGCAAGATGGCTTGACTGGCTTATTAAATCGCGCCACATTCCAAGAAAAGGTCACTCGACTCCTAGAGGACAAGATGTCAGGTGCGTTCATTGTTGTTGATATCGACTACCTTAAAGAAGTGAATGATACCTATGGACACTTTGCTGGAGATGAGGCACTGCGTAATGTCGCCCAACTGCTGTTAAGTGAGTTTCGTCCGAAAGACTTGCTTTGCAGGCTTGGTGGCGATGAATTTTCTGCCTTTATCGCAGGCCCTATCACCCAAGAAAATATAGCCATACGTTGTAGCCGCATGATAGAAAAAGGCGTAAATTTCTTCAAAGAAAACGCTATTCAGCATCAAACATCCGTCAGTATCGGTGTTGCGCTGCTTAGAGAAGGCTCTTACAACTACGATGAAGTATACCAACTTGCTGATGAAGCTCTTTACGAAGCGAAGCGGCGAGGTAGGAGCCAATACGTCGTAAAAGTTCACTAGGCTACCTGTAACGTAGCCACTACACCTTCGATGCCACAAAGAAACAGCTTTTTTGTACTCCCAACTTTTCGAGGCTTAACCTTATTAGTATCTATTAACCTCTTTTACCGCGTATTCGCGCTATAATTAAGCTATTTACTTGCGTAAATAATCGCAACTTCGGAACAACCAGACAAACAAGAGGGCATCGCGCGGCTCTCATTTAAAGCGTAACGCAAGGGTGCTGCATGATGATGGCGGAAAGACATTTGAATAGGGACAATTTGAACCCATTGTTAGATGGGCGGCAAAACCGCTACTCTCTCTTTTGCCATCTTACCCCAATACAGACCGTACGCCATAACAGACCACAGAACAATAACCCTCGCCCCCGTCACAACGCAGGCTTCACCATGGCAGAACTGCTCACCGTCGTTGCCATTCTTGCCGTGCTCGCTGCAATCGCCGGTATTGCCGTGGCTAACTATCTACGCGACATCACGCTCACCGAGTACGACAACGCAGCTAAGTCGATTTACATCGCCGCGCAGAACAACATCGCTGATCTGCAGGCGAGTGGCGAATGGACCGGCGACAATGGAACTTACGCAAGCCCCGACAACAAGACCAATGCTGCCCCACTGAACAATGAGGAAAACAAAAACTATACGTTCTATGCCGTCAACGCCGCTGCAGCTCGCACTAACGGCATTTTGCCACCCGGAACTATCGATGAGACCGTACGTAGTAACGATTACGTCATCGAATATTGCTATGAAACCGCTACAGTCTATGGAGTGTTCTACTCCAAGGAAAGCACCGGTGCCGTCTCTGCATACTACACCGAGGGAAAGAGCAGCGGTTCCGACGGGTTTCGCACCCTCGATAGCCGTCGAAACCACAATCCAGAAATCGGCTACTACGGCGGTGCCGATGCTGCCAACCTCTCATCCGTTATCCTAAAGTCCCCCGTTGTGTCAGCCGGACGCAGCTCGGCCTTCGCCATCGAAGATCCCAACCTGACAGGCGTAAAAGACCCTGATGGCACCACCACACTTGCCCCCCGATCCACAACGACCATCATTACCCTTAGCAAAAGCGGACTGGACAATACGAACGCCGAATCACGCGTTATGCTCGCCTTATCTTCCGATGGCATCTCTTTGCAACCAACCGTCAGGCTCATCAACAACAACCAGATAATCACCTTGCTCGATAGCAGCTTTTGCTCTTACGGAGACCCCACTACCAAAACCATCTACTCCATCAACCTGGTGTCCCTTCAGGGCAATGCCCAACTTTCAAACTATCTCAGCACTTTTCAGGCAGGAGACGAGTTTTCCATTACCGCAAAATGCGTAACCGGTAAGGCCCTGTGCCGACCGGCCTACGGATATGGCACGGGCATATGGACCACCGCCGACGACGCTGTATTCACTTCAAACGTCATCGCCGATTACGAGACGAGTGCTACCATTCCTCTCTACTACGATCAAAAGGACAACGCCAACAAAACCGAACCCTTCTCGATAAACCTTGAAAACTACTACAACGCCGACACGTATTCAAACGAAACTCTCTATTACAAAATTAGTGCGACTTCCGGCATTTCGTACAGCACAACGCTAACCGCCTACAAAATCGCGACCGGCAAGGTACAGTCAATCCAGCCGGATGCCAATGGCTACTATCAATTTGACATGCCCAGCAATGGGGAAATTAATACGAGAAAGTTTACCTACCACACGCTTTCGGGCATTTCGGTAGATAATGCGAGCAGCTTCAATGGCGGATCGATCACCATCAACATCTATAAAAAGAAATCGGCGTCGCCTGCAACCTACACCTTAGCAAAAACGCTTACCATCAACGTGTCGGTGCTGAGCAACGAGCACCGACCCCACTATTATGTTGAAGATCACGCAAGCTATGCCGACGTCATCGTTACCGCAGGAAACACATCGACTGACTCTATCACCATTACTACCTCGGCGGCTGTCGTATCAGATCAAAGCAACGAGCTGGTAATCTACCGTTACTCCGATGGCCGCTATATCACCGCTTATCCGTTGCGCGCCGGCGCGAGCGCCACCTTTAGGTTCCTAAAGACCAGCTCCGACCAAGCACTCACTACTGAGAGCTTTGCCGTATACAACATCACCGCATCACAGTAAAGGAGGCGTCAGCGCAATGAAAAACATCCGCATCCACGCGCACGACGCTCGCAGCGATCACCGCGGCGCTACCATAAAACTCATCGGCGCCACCCAACAAAGGGTCGTTGCCCTTGTCTCCACGCTCATATTGGCCACACTCGCCGTATGCGCACCTACCCTGATCGCAATTGGTGAGGATGCTTGGGGTGCCCAGCCCATCGATATCTCGTCTGCTGAAGGGCTCTCGGCGTTATCCGATGCTATCAACCGAGGAGGCACTACCGAATATCCTCTTAATGGCACCTACCGTCTGACAAACGATATCGATCTTTCTTCCATTGAGAGCTGGATTCCCATCGGACACGCGCTCACCACCACCGACGAGGCCGCCGATCGCAGCTTCCGTGGCACCTTCGACGGCAATGGATATACCATTTCAAACCTAACCATTACCAACCTTAATGCTGCCCAAGCGGGATTATTCGGTTGCACCAACGATGCAACCATCGTAAACCTCAACCTGTTCAACACCTCTATCAAAGGAACTTCGCACACCTCCGGTGATTTATCCGTCGGACCGCTCGTTGGCCTTGGTATCAACACAAACATATCGCGCTGCAGCGTTACGCAGACGGTCATCCTCGATAAGAACACGCAACCGCGTACGTCGTCTGACTCCTATTCATTCGGAGGCATGGCGGGAAGCCTCGTCTCCCAAGGGAAAACGAATACAGCCATCGTCGACAATTGCAGCGTCGCCTTGCTTGACATGGTGATAAACACACCAACTGCAACGCCTACCAGCGCATCGCAGACCTCCGCATCAAGCGCTAACCAGACACTGCAAAACACGTCAAACACCCCATCGTCGTCGCCGGCAGTGTCGGCCGAAGGCGCAGCAGCAAGCACTTCAACTACCGACGAATCGATCTCTGCGGGTGCAGTCTCAGATGCCACAACCGTTAAAGACTCCCCCAACGAGACCACGCCTTCTGCCGGCCTTCCCACAAATGACGAAGCCTCCAGCTCTTTAGCCAACACTACCGACACCTCGTCGTCATCACCTTCGACAAGTAGCACCGAGGAAACACCGCCAACACCTGCCTACGCTGGAGGATTTGTCGGCATGATACAGGCACGAGCAGAGGCGGTTCTCCCTTCGCTGACCCATTGCAGCTTTGAAGGTTCTCTCAAAGCAAACGGATTCGTGGGGCCTCTTGTGGCGGCGGCCTATAATGATGTCACCCCGTCAACGACCACTTCCACGGCAAATACTTCAGGTATCGACGCCTCTAAAACAGCCGTGAATGCGGCGGGTGACCAACTGGAAGCCTGCTTCTATGCTGGCTCTTTCTCCACCACCTACCATTCCTTTCTTAATGGAGACTATACCGACGAGGCCCTTTGGGCGAACGGTATCTACCAAAAAGCAGATCGCGTGACAACCTCCTCAGAAGCTAGCGCTTTGGCAACGCTACGCGACAACAAAAAGGGCTATGCCGGATGGCGCATCGCGCACCTTGATGACAACTCTTCCCTTCTCACGCTTGATTTCCGCCGCGTTCAGAGCGCGGACTACACAAAACTTGACGGCCAAGCCACCGTTACTGCCCATGTAACGGGCACTTTCGGCGCGAACGATCTTGAAGATTTCGCCTTCGAGTGGACCGTCGACGGAAAAGCCACCCATACATCAAACGCCTCGGGGTCATATCTACCGATTCCCCTTACCTCCAACGAGCAAACAGTTGTTGTTAATGCGAAAAATATACAAGAGAAAACGGCGGGTTTCGCCACCCTTATCGTCAATGCCGCCGAGGGATTGCAGCTGAATACCACGAAAAACATCGATCCCAACGATCCTGCAACCATTACCAGCTTCAGCGCAACAACGATGCCCCCCAACAATGAGACGGGGTCGAGCGCACTTTCGGTTGACAAGGAAGGATTGGATACCGAGGAAAATACTGCAGTAGACACGGGATTCACCGACAGTACGTTTAACTATCTTTGGTATGGAGTCGATGGAGATTCCACCACGCAGCTAAACGGTGCAAGTGCCTCGACTTCAACACTTGAAAAGACAGATTTTGGTGATTATCGTGACTTCAAGGTAGTTGCCACCAGTCGATATGCTTCGGATGTCTCAATTGAGGCGTATGCAACCAATGCCGGAAAGACCATCTTCCTCGACAGCTCTCGAGGAAACGACGGGTACGACGGCCTTTCCTCCACAAGTGCCGTCAGAACACTTGCCAAAGCATACGAAAAGCTTGATTCCGCTGCCGACGGCGGCAGTGTCGATAACAACACTATCGTGGTTATGTATTACAGCAATGCCGTCGATGGCAACACGGCAACCACGGGCACATTCACCAAGCCTGCTACCCTTACTTCAAAATATCAAAACACCGACTACCGCAGTACAAGATCGTCAAAACTCATTTGCAACAACAACAATTCCAACATCAACGGCATAAAACTGTTTGCCGATACTGCCTTCAAAGACGTTATCTTCAGACACTCGTCCAACAGTCTCGGTTATATCTACTGTCAGGGTAATTCACTTACTATGGACACGGGCATTACGATGGAGAACTTCAAAACCCAAAACGACACCATCGGTCTGATTAGCGGCACTCGTGTTTGTGACTTCAACATTGTTGGAGGATTCTTAGATTACGATCAAACGCCGGGTACCGGCTACAATGGCGAAGAGTGCACCGTCGTCATTAAAAGCGGATCTTACTCGCGCATCATCGGAGGCGGTCGCAATAGCAAACTCAACACCACCTCCCACAACCAATTCGGAAGCGAAGAAAAGCCCTTTAAGGTAAACATCACAATTGACATTGCCGATTCCCTATCGAGTGGCAGCGGAACAAACTGCGACGTTGGCCTTGTTTGCGGCGGTCAGACCGATGGCACGATCTACGCGCAGTCTTCGCTCACCGTCAAAAACGGCATCGTTCCCCTCGTGCTCGGCTCAAGCATTGGCTACCCACGAGACTGCAAGGACGGATACCCCAACAACGACTTCGTAGGTACAACACAAGTGACGATCAACGGTGGGCAAGTCGCCCAGCTGTATGGTGGCTGCCTCGGGCGTTACACCGGCAGCCAAAACCTAGCCGTTGATTCACGTTTCAAAGCATTCGGCGATAGCGCAAATCCGGACATAGCAATAGCCATCACCGGCGGCACACTTGGTGCCATCAACGGCATCAATACAAGCCTCACCGGCATCTTCGCAGCCGGAGCAGGTGGTATCACCGGAGAGCTCGCAAACGATGGAAGCGTCTCCAACCACGTCGATATTCGAGTGAGTGTTTCAGGTGGCACTATTAATGGCAGTCTCTTCGGTGGCGGCTACGGCGAGTCGCCAGGTGTAAGCACAAGCAATGCCCGATACGCATGTACGCAAGCAGGTAACCTTTACGGCAATACCACGCTCGACATTGTCGGCGGAACCATCAACGCCGACATTTATGGCGGCGGCGCAGGAACAACAACTTATCTTGCCAACAACTCGAACACAAGTGCGCTTGCACAAGTTGTTGGCAACGTCTCCACAAACATATCTAATTCCCGTATAAACGGAAGCATCTACGGTGGCGGTAGAGGTGTATCTAACACCAACGCGACCGCCACCGACGACATGGCCCAGATAACCGGCAACGTCAGCCTTTCGATTGAAAACAGTACGATTAACGGATCGGTTTTTGGTGGAAGCGCCCTCGGAACCATTACGGGCAACACGGTCACCACCATTACTAGCGTAGCTTCGAACACCATCTCAGGAAGCGTATACGGTGGAGGACAGGGACAGATGCTCGCGGGAGCGTATGCCACCGTCGAGCGCCAAAGACCAATTGGACACGTGGTAGGCACCTCCACACTCACCCTGACAGGGTACGATATTAAGGGAAGTGTGTATGGCGGGGGGCAAGTAGGCATCGTCGGAGGAAACACGACAAACACACTCGTAAATTGCATCGTCGAAGGAAGCGTGTATGGCGGAGGGCAGGGCGCTATTGCATCCAACACAACTTCCAGCGATTTTCAAAATCTGCTCGGACTCGTATCGGGGTCGGCTACCACAACCTTAAAAAACGTCGCAATTTCTTCCTCAGTTTTTGGGGGCGGCGCACTCGGAGCCGTACTCGGAAACAATGGCACAACCGTTATCATAAGCGGCGGGTCAATAGGGGGGTCGGCTTACGCTGCTGGTGAAGGAAAATATATTGAAAATAACTCAAACATCGAGCTGCAAAAGCTCATCGGCTGGGTTCAAGGAAATACAACTATAACGCTCAAAGAAAATGCGACCGTATCGGGTGACGTCTTCGGAGGCGGCAACCTTGGCACTACCGGAGACGGTACACTTACTAGCGATTCCATCCCCTACTCAATTACGAAGGCCGCAAACATTGCTGTCACCATTGAAAAGGCAACAATAAACGGCTCTGTTTTCGGCGGAGGTGCTGGTCTTGCCACTGCATCGGGACAACTTCCACGCGTCCTCGGTGCTTGCTTCGGAACGTCGACGGTCAAAGTACATGAGGCCACTATTGGAGCTGATGTCTTTGGCGGAGGCGACCAGAGCTACTCCTATGCGCCGCTTAACCAGTCCGGACAACCGCAACAAGCCACCAAAGTTATTATCAATGGCGGAAACTCCATCTACGTCAACGCGCTCGATGGCTCCGTCGCTTTTGCGGCAGGGTTGGGCGTTGAAGCTATCGACGTTGTTAGTTCCTCTGCCGATGCAAATACACCACGAACCATCAACCTAGGAGGATCGGTTTTCGGAGGAGGTAATATCGCTGATGCTTACACGGTCAGTGCCAATAACATTACGGTATTCGGAAACACCGCCCTCTATGTCAAGGGACAGAACACCAACTTTACCAGCACTGTCAAAGGAGGCATCTATGGAGACGGCAACCTTTCTCGCGCAAGCGGAAAACGCTTCGTTACCCTCATAGACCTCCGTAACACATCGGCCAACAACGATATTAGCCGCAAAAGCTTCTTCTCGCTTCAACGCGCCGACCGCGTCATCGTCAACAACTGCAACATTTTCCTCAAGGGAGCTAAAGACCTCGTCAACGAAAGCGACACTACTCGTTATTCCCTTAACCGCATTGGCAACCTGATGGTTTATAGCAATTCCACCCTCCAGTTTGATACCGTGGTCAACGGCCTTGGAAACCTTTGGTCGGACGTTCTTCCAGATCGCACCTTTACTAAACCGTCTACTAACCTGCCTCTCACTACTTACGGCGACAACCTAACAGATAGCGAGAAAACGTCGTATCGCAACTTTGCTCAAACGGGAGCGGGCACTTGGCAAGATGCTGACGGAGCAGCACACTCAACCACCAACACCATCATTTTGAACAGTGGACGTTGGTTGGACGTTAAACAATCGGCAGACATTGCCGATGCCAGTTATGGTACGGTTGCTGGCTTGTTCTCACTAGTCAGCAATACGGCTGCTGAAGGCGGCGCCTTTGTGTTCGCCGAGCATACGCCAACAGACAGCACTGGCACCTTCGTTTCTCTCAACAAGGAAACGACAAATCCCCTTACTTATCTGAATCTTTACACCCAGGCAGTGTCTGATATAGATGGCAAGGACTGCCGCATATGGTTCATCGAAGGTAATAGGTACGAGTACACACGCGACCTCAAAACGTATACCACTGGTGTCGATACCCAGATAATGGTTTACCTTCCTGTCGATTTCACCGAGACAGCCACCGCCCTCTCGGTTGATGGCCCCATCGTTGTGTCCGATTCACTCAAAGACATGAGAACAGCTTCAGGTAACAGCGGTGCTTACACCGTCAGTCTGACGCTTGGCGATACGACGCACGGGGTATCGAATAGCCTGCCTCTCTACAAAGGTACCAACACCACCTGGTCATATGATTACTCTCCCTATGTTTCTGAGTCTAGCCCGACCGGATTGGTCCCCGCGACAATTGCCATCAACTTCGGTAATTTTGCCGACGAGCTTGATGCTCAAAGTGGACCCATCGTCTTCACCCTTAAAAGTGTTGACGGGAGAACCTATCGTATCACTATTGACTTGTCTATCGAGAAATCCTATGCCTCGGCTACCAAGTCTGCTCACTATGGCAAGATTTATGACAATATTCCCGTTGAAAATATGACTCCTATCACGAGAACCAGTTCATATACCTCGCAGTTCGTAACAACATACAGTCCTGGTGCCTACCGTGGGGGAATAAAAACGTATCTCACCACGAACGCAAGCACGAGCGTACATGGGCAGACGGGATCCTCGTGGCTACCCCCCTCGACAAAAATCACTATGGTCGATTACAGTAATCCCCTCAACCCCTTGTACTATTATTTCGAGTCGGGTAATCAATGGTTGAATAAAATCGACTTGCAATATTTCAAGAATGAAGCAACAGGGGCGTTCTATAAAAATCCTACAGGCAATACGGTAATCATTGAAAATCTCCTTTTCATCGTCGATTTCAGTGAGGCAAACTCCGGGTTTGGCCAAACCGGCTCCTCACCCACCTACCTTACCCTCGACCACCGCAGCATCAGTACCGGCAAAGACATTCTTCGCTACACACGCACCGATGGCATCGGGCATACAACCGAACACTACAACACACTTGTAACCGCCTACCCCATTGCAAATGCTACCGATAGCAACTACCTACAAACAACATTTCTTAACCCTGACAGCGGCGCGTCTTCAAATCAGGTGAAAGTTGGTCATTCAGACAACTTTATGTATGACACCTACACCACAACGCTACACCTCAATACTCCCACTTCCTATATCAGTACCAAAGCAAACGAAAGCCAAGTCATGCTCGCTTTGAACCTAGACTGCTATTATGGCTATAGGCACAACAACACCTTCCCCCTCGGAAGCATTATCACCGTAACCGACCAGGCGGGCGTTCAAAGAGATGCACGCTACTTCAACGACAACACCACAGGGCGCGGATACTACCTCGTTGATCTTGGGAACAAGCCGCAGGGCAACTACACCATCAAAATGCAAGTTAGCCGCTATCTTGATGGGGCTTCACTTTATACTGCGTTCCCTTCACTGTATTCATATCGAACTTTCTCCCTTTATGCGAATCTCTTTTATTCCTCAGACAGCCTATGCTATGACACCGAAGGCATCTCGCAAACAGGAAGTGCCGCCAGCAATGTGGCGTATTTCACTGTTCCCCGAGCAAATGGCGTAGCTGCCCCCGTCTACGAGCTTCTCAATGGTGGACAAATACTTCTTACCGCTTCGAACGGCAAGGTAAGCGGAACCCTTCGGTGCATTAATAACGCTAATGGCAATAATGATGTCACGATGACGGTGCTGCGCCGCAATGCTGGTCAGGAGAGCGGCGGTGTCGACATCACTAAGACGGGAGGCTCCGTACTAAGAAACGACTCTTGGGGCTATGTTTCCTTTTCGGTAACTGACGCACCCCCTACTGCTGGACAGTACACCTACGAAATTCGCCTGGGAAATACCGTCTACTACCAAGACGTTACGGTATCCTAAAAAGATGAGCAACCAGACAACATACCTATCTTTTACGCGCGGCGTAGGCACACGTGGCGCATCCATCCTCATCGCTTTATTCTATTTCCTCGTGTGCGCTATGGTGGGAGCCGTCGTACTCACGGCAGCAACGGTTACCACGGGTCAGCTTGCAGCGCTCGAGAAGAGCCAGCAAGCCTACTACTCCACCACATCGGCAGCCGTACTTTTGCGCGACGCCCTGTCAACCGCCACTTGCACCACCGCCGACGGTGGTATCAACTGGACTTGCACCGTGCCAAAGGAAGCTCCCACAGGAAACCTTCACTCATGGCTTGCTCAGGCGGCGACGCGGGTTGCCACATCAAGCAACTCGTCCACTCAAACGCTCACCATCACAGCCCCTAACGCAGAAAATGGAAGCCTCATCCCTGTTACTGCAGTTATGCGCATGGTTGCCACACCAACAGGCACCTCAACATTAACCGATCACTCCCTCGGAGCTTACTCCCTTTATATAACGCTTTATACGCAAACGAGCACCGCAGGGAAAAACCCCGAAGAGAACTACCGCCTTGTATGCGAAATTCCCGCTGCTATCCTTTATGCCGACGAGGCGCGCACCACACCCGCCAGTGTCACCTGGGGCCATGCCATTATCCGTAAGCCTGTTCAAACCAGCACTACACAAGGAGGTGCCTAGTATGAGCAGGTCACTGCAGGAATGCATTGCTACGAGCAGAATTACCTCAACGTCGGGAGAAAGTATCGCCGAAGTTTTGGTTGGTATCCTCATTGTTGGGTTGGCCACCGTACTGTTCGCCACAATGATCAACGTGGCCACCACCACATCGATAACGAGTGCCGACAGAACAACTGCAACCTACGAGCAAATTTCTGACATGGCGACCACCGTTGCGTCGACGGGAACAACCACCATCACCATGCAGGCCGATTCCGCCGCATCCAACGACCTCGCCTTTCCTATTACCACGTCGTTCACGGTCAACACCTATGTATCAAGCGGTGATGGCAAATACACCTTCACCCGGTACCTGCTTGACCCAACGCTGGGACGATCATGATGAAGTTTTCCTTCCTTGACCGATATCCTCTCGCGAAAGTTGCTCACAAAATGCAGGCGCCTCTGCATCCAAGCTACTCACGCCAAGCGCAACCTATCTCAACACGTCGATGCCTCAACGCTGGTTTTACCATTACCGAACTGCTCTTCGTCGTGGCGTTAGTCGGATTACTAACCATGGCGGTTGCTGTCGGTATCGGCGTGGCAATTAATGCCTACTCCCAAGTTCGATCAGTCAGCGAAGCTCAAGCTGTCTATCGCAATGCTGTAACCGCCGTCGAGGACGAGCTGCGCTTTGCCTATGCTATCGCAGAAGTTCCGGGTGGCTCGGCAAACATCCAAGGTGCGAAGGCATGGGCGTTCGACAGCGCTACGCGCGGTTACCGACTCTTTTTAAGCAACAGCTCAATGGACGACACCGGTATCATCATGCTTAACGGCATAGATCTCGCCGAAGGGGTAGACAAGTCTGCCGCATCTGCCGCCATACCCCTCCCTCTTGTTAACACTGGTGCCACAGCGGGCGGCAATAAGGCATCGACACAAACCTACACCGCCCACCTCACTACATTGACATGGGATGCGACAACAGGAATCTGGACCTTCGCACTAGCTATATATAATGCAGACGGAACACGCATCAACGCTATTAACACGACCACAACCCACACCGTTCGCGCGGTTAACAATTGGTAGAAACAGGAGATTTTCATGGCGTATAAACGACTGGGAGATATGTTGCTCGAAAGCGGCTACATCACTACCGATCAACTTGATAGTGCTCTCGCTGCGCAAAAGGGCAGTGGAAAGCGATTGGGCGAGACACTCATCGATTCGGGCTTCATCACCGAAAAAGAACTGATCGATATATTGTGCATGCAGCTTGGCATTGATTTCATCGATCTGAGTAACGTTATATTACCTACCGAACTGACACAGGCCATGCCCAAAAACATGGCACGCAAGTACAACATGGTACCGGTAAAGGCGACTCCCGACGAAGTGTACGTCGCCATGAGCGACCCCATGAACTTCATCGCACAGGAAGAGGCTCGCACGGCAGCACGACGACGCATCGTCCCCATGGTTTCCACCAAAAACGCTATCGAACGTGCCATTATGCAACTCTATGGAAACGAAGGAGCTGCGCGCGCCATCGAGGACATGCGCAACGAAGCATCTGCTGCTAACCCCGATGCGGTTGACATACGCTTCAGCGGCACCACACTTGATAGTGAAGACGACGCACAAAGCGCGCCCACCATTCGCCTCGTCAACTCTATTATCGAGCGTGCGGCAACAGAGCGCGCCTCCGACATTCACCTTGAGCCCCGCGAAGGCGATCTTCAAGTTCGCATGCGCATCGATGGCCTGATGCGCAACGTGCTCACCGTACCCCGCGATCTTCAGGGTAGCGTTATCTCCCGCCTGAAAATTATGAGCGGCATGAATATCGCCGAACACCGTATTCCGCAAGACGGTCGTGCTAATGTACGCATCAAAAGCCGGGATATCGACTTGCGCCTTTCCACCTTGCCAACCATCTATGGTGAATCGGTCGTGGTGCGCTTGCTCGACAAAAGCACCGAGCTACTCAACCCTCATGGCATCGGACTCACGGGCGACAATTTAATTAAATACGAGAAGCTTATGCATGCTAATAGCGGCGTTATTCTTATTGCCGGACCAACTGGTTCTGGAAAATCGTCCACGATGTACACCATGATCCACGAGCTTAACAACGAACAAGTTAAGCTCATCACCCTTGAAGACCCGGTGGAATACAACATTGATGGCATCAATCAAGTGCAAATCAACGAGAAAACGGGGATGACCTTCTCAAGTGGATTGCGGTCTATCCTGCGTCAAGATCCTGACATCGTCGCCGTAGGTGAGATTCGTGATGGCGAGACGGCAGAAATCGCCATGCGCGGTGCCATCACCGGGCATTTAGTGCTCTCAACCATCCACACCTACGACGCGCTATCTACCATCGACCGCCTACTCGATATTGGCGTGGAATCCTACCTTATTGCGTCGGGCTTGCGCGGCATTATCAGCCAGCGGCTTGTCCGGCGCATCTGTCCTCATTGCAAGGAAGAGTACACGCCAACCCCCGCTGAACTTGAGGCGATTGGGCTTACCTATAACCCTCAGACTAAGTTCTACCGCGGCAAAGGCTGTCCGCTTTGCTTTCATACGGGATACCGAGGGCGCACTGCTGTGTTCGAAATACTCATCATCGATCGTACGCTCAGACGGGCCATCTCCGACAATGCCAACCGTGACGAGATAAAGATTATTCTCGACAACTCTGACTTTGTACCCCTATCCACCAACTGCATCCAGCTCGTGTTCGAGGGCGTTACCACTATCGAAGAGGCAATGCGCACCATCAACACGCTCGACTAAAGGAAGCTGCAATGATGTTATCTGTTGAAGAACTGGTTGCGCAAGCACACGCCGACAACGCCTCGGATATTCACCTTGTCTGCGGGCTACCGCCAAAGTACCGTATTGACGGACAGTTAACCGATATGCCGAATTGCGATGTACTTACTCATGAGCAATGTGAAGAATATGCGCGCAGTATTGCTGGTAACAGCTACGATGCCATCAAATCGTGCGGTCAGCTTGACCTCGCAATTACCGTCGCCAAAGTACGTGTGCGCGTCAATCTTTTTCGTCAGAAGGGAAACGTAAGCGCGGCGCTGCGTCTGCTCTCCGATGTTATTCCCTCACTCGAAAGCTTAGGGCTGCCCCCCGCAGTGCTCGATTTTCCCCGTCTACAGCGTGGCATAATCCTTGTTACCGGCGAAACCGGTTCGGGCAAATCGACTACTATGGCGGCATTGCTCGACCAAATAAACCACACGCGTCTCGATCACATCATCACCCTTGAGGACCCCATCGAGTACATTCATACACCCGACAAATGTGTAATCAACCAGCGCGAAATCGGTACCGACACCGAAAGCTACAGCGACGCGCTGCGCGCCGTTCTGCGCGAGGATCCCGACATCATCCTCATTGGCGAAATGCGTGATCTCAATACCATCGAGACAGCTTTAACTGCCGCAGAAACCGGTCACCTCGTACTAGCTACGCTTCATACCAGTTCAGCGGCCGACTCGATCGATCGCATGGTTGACGTATTCCCCGAAGGGCTGCAAAAGCAGGTGCGCATGCAAGTATCAACCTGTCTCCACGCGGTGCTCAGCCAACAGCTTGTACGCAAGCGAGGCGGCGGACGCGCCTTGGCAGCAGAACTCATGATGGTAACTCCCGCCATTCGCAACCTCATTCGTGAGGGAAAGACACCCCAGATTGCCAACGCTCTTTCCACTTCGGCAGCGGTCGGCTCTATTACTATGGATAACGCCCTCATTAACCTGTACAAACGAAATATAATTGAGGCCCAAACCGCCATCGATGCCGCACACGATTCCGAATACGTGGCAAAAAGCACCGGGCGGTTTTGAACATGACACCACCACCGACCAACATACCGTCCTGGCATCATCCCCGTACAGCGCTTCGCACCAGCATGAGAAAGGCATGAACCGTGGCCGTATTTAAATATGAAGGAACGTCTTTTTCAGGCCAACCAATAACGGGTGTCGTGGAAGCCTTCGACGAGTTTGAGGCAATCGAAAAGGCTCGTGCATCCTGCCGCGTTGTCAGTAACATTGTCGCCGTCAAAGACCGGCCAGAATTCCTGAAGATGGAAATAGGATCCGGCAAAATAAAGCCTAAAGCTATATCCATCATGTGCTCTCAGTTCTCCATTATCTTCAATGCCGGAATGAGTATGGCAAAATGCGTGCAACTCGTTGCCGACCAAACATCGGACAAGTCGCTCAAGGCCATTTTGGAAGAGGTGGGACAAGATGTCATGGCAGGACACGGGCTTGCCACAAGCTTTGAAAGTAAAGGAGGATCAAAGCTTCCCGTTTTATTCTACGAGACAGTTCGAGCGGGCGAGCAAGCCGGTACCCTCGACAAGAGCTTCGACACACTTCACCACTATTACGACAAAGCCTCCAAAACGAAAGCTAAGCTTGCCCAAGCGCTTACCTACCCTCTATTCGTTATTGTTGTTGCTATAGTCGTTGTGGCTATAATAATGGTGGCCGTTATACCCACCTTTAAAAACATTCTCTCTAGCTATGGTGCACAGATGCCTCTTGCTACGCAGATTCTCATCAACTCAAGCGATGTTATCAGCAGCAATATCGTTTGGATAATCCTTATTATCGTCGTCTTGGGTATTGCATTCAAAATGTGGTCAAAATCTGAAAAAGGGCGCCTCACGTGGGCAGGCATTAAGCTGAGAATTCCAATTGTTGGCAATATCGCACGACTATCGAACGCAGCCCAGTTTGCTAACACGATGTCGACACTTTTGGGGTCGGGGCTTCAAATGACTTACGCAGTAACCATAACGGCAAAGGTGCTTGATAATTACCTCTTCAGTCAAAATGTCGGGAAGATGACCTCGCAGCTCGAAGAGGGTAAGCAACTTGGAGCATGTATGGAAAAAGTACCTTTCATGCCTTCGGCGTTGGTGGAAATGGCAACGGTTGGCGAGGAGACGGGAGCACTAGAAGAAACACTTGCCACTATGGGTGCCTTCTACGACGACGAAACCGATCGTGCTATACAAAAAGCTTTGTCAAAACTTGAACCCGCACTTCTAATTTTTATTGCTATATTTGCAGGTTATATAGTTATAGCGCTATACTTAGCAATGTTTTCTATCTACTCAGGCATGTAACAGCTTAGTTACATGCCTACAGAGGAAAGAACGCTAATCTACTTGAGGTTTTACAGGGGTTGCAAAAGCAACCGAAGAAGCTGAAAGCTTCGCTAAGGAGGATACTATGAAAGAGATGATCAAAAAGGTACGTGAGGACAAAGAGGGTTTCACCCTTGCCGAGTTGCTGGTAGTTGTTGCTATCATCGCCGTACTGGTAGCAATCGCCATCCCCGTGTTTAGCGCTTCGTTAAGCAAATCACAAGCTGCTACCGACGAGGCAAATATCCGCTCTGGCTATGCTGTTGTCCAAGTTAAAGCACTCGACGGCAGTGCAGGAACAGATAAAACTTGGTACCTTAACACCGACGGTGCGGTAACCAAGGAGGCTTCGGGCTCGTTTATTTGCTTGGCTAACAGCAGCGATCTTGGCTCTACGCCAAATATTGCTGGCCAATCCGGTGTGACATGGAATAAGGGTCAACATATTTCTTACGCTATCGGCACCGATGGCAAAGTGACCATAAAACCAGTGTCATAATCGTTACACAACCAATCATGAGCGAACGAGCCGCGTATGCGGCTCGTTTTTTATTCCTTCATCACCCAACTTTGCAAACTTAATCTGCCTTAACCAAAGAATCGTTAACGCTCGGTATCATATGTATGGCTTGTTAACATTTGAATACTCCCCCTTACTATGACATCCTCTTATGATACTCTCAGCTATCAATTAATGAGTCTTAGAAGGCGAGTGCACAGCGTGACATCGGTCTCTAAAAACACCAAGGGCTTTACCCTAGCCGAGCTTCTCGTTGTGGTAGCCATCGTTGGTGTGCTCGTAGCCATTGCCATTCCTGTCTTTACCGCTTCCACGGCAAACGCCAAGCAAGCCGTCGATGATGCGAACTGCCGTTCCGCAAAAGCCGCGGCAAGTGCCGAGTGCCTTACCAACTATCAGAGCGATTTCACGAAAATGACAAGCGCCCGCTGCCTTGAAGTTGCACTCAAGAGTGGCATCTCCGCCAACGGATCGGTCAACCCTCAGTCAACGTTACAATGCACGATTGACTCTGCCGCCAATTCAGTTTCCTTTTACTACGGACAACCAGGCGAATCGGGAGGCTCAGGCAGCGGCTCAACTGGGTCGATAACCGTTACCGACAAGAATGGAGATACGCACACTATCACCACGTCCGGAGACTGGGCCGCCGTCAAGAACAATCTCGATGGCGGGGGTGGCGCAAGCGTTCAAACCGGAAAGGTATATTCTGACAGCACGGGAACCTATGTTGCTGGTTACACTGGCTATATTCCCCATGCGGCAAACCTCACCCTAGAAGAGGCAATGCGAAACAATCCCGATGCTTTTTTTAAGATAGACAACGCTTCCAAGATATGGACTGATGCCGATAAGGTTGACAAGGGCTGGGGTAACACCGAGTGGCCTCAAGCGCCCCAAAAAGGCGATCTACTCTATTCTGAGGGGAAGTACTTTATCGCTCCCTCCACGATGGGAACAGGCTATACCGGCTCTGGCGGCTGGATCGCACTTTCCTAGCCGTGCATTAAACCTTCAATCTCTCTCAATTTCAAGGAAACTCCGCACCCGCTATTGCGCTACACCCTAGTGCCATATCTCTTGCTCATAGCTGCGACAACGCGCCAAAACCAATCCTCTCCATTTATTCCTGTGATATGCTAGTTGTTATGAACAAGCTTAAGGAAATCGACGGTCTTTCTCGCATCGAGACAATATGTCTCGTCGGCATTTCCTGCATCGGTGTTGCATTGCTCGTTGCCCTCGGAACTTTCCTCCTTGAACTGATGCACGAAGGCAACGACGCAAGCACGCTTAATACGGCTACCAGCATCGCGTCTACCCAAGCCCATAACGCCTGCCTAGTACCTCGCTGTACGGGACAAAGCGATTTCACCCATGCCAGTCATCTCGACTCCCAGGGTCGCACGGTT
Organism: Gordonibacter sp.; assembly: GCA_034932485.1. GTDB lineage: Bacteria > Actinomycetota > Coriobacteriia > Coriobacteriales > Eggerthellaceae > Gordonibacter. The sequence continues at coordinate 53,473 of JAYFOQ010000034.1, read as the reverse complement.
GCCTATTACGACAAAGCAACCAATTCACTCGTGCCCGCAAAGCCATCGGGGTATAACGAAAGTTCACATCTCACCATCGACGGAATGCAAACTAGCGTCCAGGCAAGTACTTTTACAATCATTGCCGTACAAGAATCGGGCAGTATTACCTGCTCATGGATCGAAGGTGCCTAAAGTCATGAAAGGGTTGTCGTGTCGCTGTTCTCATTAACCCAAGTTTCACCGGTATGGCCCGTGTTTTTCCTCGCCGTTGCGGGGTTGCTTGGAGCGTGTATGGGCAGCTTCATTAACTGCTTGGCATTCAGGAGCATAACCGGCGAAAGCGTTTTCAAGGGACGCAGCCACTGCCCAAACTGCCAGCATACGCTATCGCCCCTCGATCTCATACCCGTGTTAAGCTGGATACTTCTGCGAGGACACTGTCGTTATTGCCACACCAAAATAGCTGCCCGTTATATGGTGACAGAGCTAATAAGTGCTGTCTTTTTCATCAGTATTGTGGCCGTCTACGGTCTCTCTATCCATGCGCTCGGACTTTGCGCGCTCGGATGTATACTCCTTGGGCTCTCACTCGTCGATCTCGAAACATACACCATTCCTAACGGATACATCATTGGCGGTATTCTCGCTTGGGCTGCCACCTTCCCCGGCTATACTATCGACCCCACTTCCGTTGGTCTCGGTAGCCTCATGTTGGCGTTCACACCATCTCCCCTTGTGGCGGTATTGCTCGACAGCTTGCTGGGGGCCTTTATTGTCGCGGGAGCGCTGTGGGGCCTGGCTGTTATTTTCGATAAGGCTATCGGGCGGCAAAGCCTTGGTGGGGGAGATATCAAACTTGTTTTCATGGTGGGACTTTTTCTCGGAGTGACCGCAAGCGTGTTCAACCTGATCGTCGCCTGCATCATCGGCATTTTCTTTGCCCTCATAACCCAGAAGTCGCGCGAGTCGACAGAGGATCCTCGTGCATTCCCATTCGGCCCCTCCATTGCCGTAGCTACATGGATAACACTTATTGTCGGGCCAATTGTGCTCACAGCTTACTTCAGCTTGTTTTAATTTGAACAAGAATCACCTTGATAGCATTCCTTAAGGGCATTTGCTTCATTTCGCTGCAAATGCCGCGCTATTTGTTGGGCGCTAACATCACAAAAGCTTTTTGTGCACTATAATTGCCTCAGAGAAAAGGGGTAGCGAATGGCAAAATCATACCTTGGCATCGACGTCGACTCAGGTCATCTAAAACTGGTCGTTTGCTCACGAGAAACAATCGAACTGGTGGTAATTGAGTTGCTGCCCGATAACCTCGTAAAAGACGGGCGCATAACATCGCTTGAAACCATGTCGGAAATTCTTCGGGATGCCGTGCGAAAGAATAAGATATCCACCAAAAATGCCGCTTTGGTTCTCCACTCCAACGATGTATTTACGCGACGCATCGCACTGCCCGCCATGACGGCAGATGAACTCAAAATAAATCTTCCCTTCGAGTTCAAAGATTATATCGCGGAAGGCAAGGACAAATACCGTTTCGACTATGCAATTCTTGACACAAAGCGAGATGGTTCCGAGGAATACTCCCCACAAGAAACACCTGCATCCGGGTTGTCAGCTAACACCGCACAGGTCGAGAGCGTGCCAGATGCGCCTATAGTGATGAACGTCCTCGCCGCGGCAGCACTCAACGACACCATTACCTCCTACGAAAATATGTGCAAGCGTGCAGGTCTCAAGCTAAAGAAGGCAGCTCCGGACATCATGTCCTATGCAGCCATCGTCGATGCGTACGAAACGCGTATACGTAATGCAGGAACAAGACCCGACGCACCCGGTGCTTCTTCTCTCATGCCGCAGACCCCCTACCGCGACTTCTGCTTTATCGATATCGGCGGCAGCGATACGAAAGTCTACCTATTCCCTCAGGGACGCTATGAGGTAACTCGTGTCATTGAAGTGGGAATGTCCACACTTGCCACTGCCGTAGCCGATCATTTTAGCATCGACATCACTTTGGCGAAAACGTACTTAGAAACCAATTATGAGAATGCCCAAGATATTGCGGAATGCAACAATATTTATGAACGCCTTGGCATCGAGTTAGCGCGCATCATAAGCTTTTTTAACTTCAACTATCCCGACTCCCAACTCGATGCCGTGTATTATTGCGGCATCGGATCGCTCGTGGCTCCCCTTATCGAAACTTTAGTTGAGCATCTTTCTATCGATGTGCTCGATATCGATACCATCATGCCGCCATCGACGCATAACCATAGCAACGCCCGCCTCTGCCCCGCAGCTGTCGGCATCGCAATGCAGTAAGGAGTAGTCGTGGCCTTTGAATTAACGCTCAAGCGAAGCAAAAACCCCGTCTATCCTACCAAGCAGACAATCAATCTTGTTACCTGCAACGAGAATACCCGGAACTCTACGAGAAGCATCGTCGTCTTCGCCATAGCCCTCATTGCCATTGCTCTCTTTACTAAATTCGGCATTGTCGATGTTATGAGTGCCGCTTCAACAAGCACCGGAAATCTCGCTGCAGCACAAACACAATTGAACAAGCTTGAAGAAAGCAATGCCAATTACGCACAGCTTCAGAACACGTATTCTGAATACGCAATCAATGGTTTATCCGACGAAGAAAAATCGCTTGCCGATCGAGCAGCTATTTTCTCGTTACTTCAAAACTCGGTGGCAAGCTCAGCCAATCTGCAATCAGTCAGCATTTCGGGAAACACCGTCAAACTGCAGTTTAGCAATACCTCCCTTGACGATCTTTCGCATGTGGTCTCATCAATCGAAACCAACTCTATCGTTTCTAATGTTTCGGTATCCACGGCGAAGACCGATAAAAATGACGATGTCGTTTCCACCGTTGTTATTACGCTCAAGGCAGCTTCGACAAATGACACGAGCTCGTCAGGTGCCACTGCAGGAACAGGAGCTACGTCATGAATCGATCATTCTCTACGCGTGAAAAGGTTCTGTTGCTTATTTTGGCCTTTTTGCTGCTCGGATGCTTTTACTACCTAGTGGTACTACAACCTTCACTAAATACCATTACACGAGCGCAATCAAAACTCGGTGGGGTACAGGATGAAATAGTGATCCAACAGGCCATTGCAGCAAAAAAGACGCAGCTCGAAGCGCAGATAGAGCAAGAAAAGGCAGAAGGTGCAGCGCGAAAGAGCCTGCCCGCTTACGACAATACCAAAAACGAGATCACGGCGCTTGACACCATTCTCTCCGAGGCGAACAGCTACTCCCTCAACTTTTCCGATGCCGACACCTCAAATTCGCTTGTACGGCGCAAGGTAAGTATCACGTTTTCCGCCTCTTCATACGCAGCCGCACAATCGGTGTTAACGAAGCTTATCAACTGCCAATATACCTGCCTCGTTGGCGACATTACCATTACGGGCGACGAACTAGGACAGGCAGAGTCTACTAGCACCGTCAACGCGACAGCAACCGTGACCTTCTTTGAGAAGAAAAATGCATAACGCAGGCTACGAGGTTGTGGTAATAGTAAAGTCGGTTACCTTTTCCCAGGTAAGATGAGAATCTTTTCCACTCGTGGCACTGGAGACTTGTGCATGAAGATCGGCGCGGTCCTTAAAGGTAATCGCTGCTGCACCCGTTTCTGTTCCAGCCCAGTTGAGCGCCCGGTACCACGAGCCGTCCGTTGGATCGTAAACGAGAGTCGCATTCCAGCTATTACTTGTTCCTTCCTTGGCGAACAGCCACGACTCGCCATTGGCTGCATAATAAGGCTGTACCGTATACTGCGTCCCTGCGTAATCGAGCTTCGTCTTATCGCCTCCCTCGGCAAAGAACTTATCTCGCATGAGGTTGTTGTTTAGATAAGAATCGGTGTACTCGTTAACGAACTTTTCCCACAACTCAAGATAAGTCTTACTGGCGGCGGTTTGAGCATCGTCCTCTTCGCGTAAATGTTTACTACAGCTGACGGTTCCCGCCTTGTCACAAGTCCATTCTCCGCTAAGTGGGCAGGTAAAGGCGGCACGATCGGTAATGCCGTACTGCTCGGGATTTGCAAATATCTTAGAACAGTCCCTCTCGCCTGAATTGAGCGAGGTTGTAACTATCTCGCCCTTCAAAGCCCGACGATTTGCATCGCACGTCGCTTTTTGCGAAGAGGCAACTGATGCAGTAAATACAGGAATAGCAATGGCAACCAGTACGGCTATTATACCAACCACAACAAGCAGTTCAGCCAAGGTGAAGCCCGATCCGCCCATACGTAGCGAATTATTACCTGTGGTAGATACCCGCCTCATGCTGGTTCACCCTCTTTACTCTCCAAAGATAAGCTTGCGCTCCTCCCCCGTAAGGGCAGCACGCGCTTGATCGCGCAGATTATTCACGCCTATGAAAAACTGACGCATCATTACTACCATAAGATAGCGACCTTTGGGGGTAAGGGTATATTCTTCAGGTGTATCGGTGGCAAATGCTCCCGATGCTTTCATAAACATCGTTTCCACCGGCAAGCCAGCCTCTACCGTACAGCCGAAATCCTGTAGGAACTGACGCTTATCTAGGCGCAAACCAAACAGCTGCATCATAAAGCGATAACGCATCCGATCTCGTTTACTGAAGGTAGCTTTGCCCATAAGGGACATGCGACCATCCTCAATAGCTGCATTGTAATCATTGACAGAAAACGTGTTCACATAGAGCGTTTCGCCCAAATAGGTGATACCACCACTGCCGATAGCGGGGTACTCCTCGTAATCGACAACATACTCGTCGATCATAGCTTTCTCGCCTTCAATGTTGCTTCCGCGACGATTAAATGCCCAAGCACTACCGTGGTCGAACAGTGGCTTATCGCCCCCAGTTAACAGCTCATCAATAATACGGTAGAAACGCTGTTCGCGAGCGTAGTCAACTCGTCCTACCGTTTGCGCGAGCGAACGCGCAACGCTTGGCGATGCCATAAGCGGATAAAAAGTGGTTTGACTGGCACCACTTTCAACAACACGCTCAATATCGTTGATCAGAATATTTTCAGTCTGAGCAGGGAAGTTGAATATCATATCCACATTCATCGAGGTGAAATAAGGACTCGCTTGGCCCACACGCTCAAGAATCTCTTCTGCGCATCCATACTTATCAAAGCGATCCATCTGCTTAAGAAGCCCATTGTCGAAGCTCTGAACACCTACACTCAAACGCTGCACTCGACCTTGCAGCCTATCCAGATATTCCGGAATAAGGTGGTTGGGGTTCGTCTCGCTCGACACCTCTTTGATAGAGAACGTCTCTTTTGCCATGTCGATCGTGTCGCAGAGTTCATCCAACAAAACTGTGGGTGTGCCTCCACCCACATACAGGCTTTCAAAATCGTAGCCTAGTTCCTTCAGCATAAGCATCTCTTTGCGCATATTGGCAAAATAGGGCCGAGCACGGTTTTCGGAGAAGGGGAAGCGATTAAAAGAGCAGTACGGACACAAACGCTCACAAAAGGGTACATGCATATATAACATGTACTTCATACCCGGCCTAGGACTAGGAACACACGCTTCCGTCGTGGGTTGTAGTTTTAGGTAGTTCTTGGTAGTCTGCCGCACGACGGCAGTAAGCATGCGTTCTGAAAGCATTGAATTACTTCGCCTCTAATTCCACGCCTGACGGCCTTCGGCCGCACGTTTTCCAATGTCGGTACGATACTGCTTGCCCTCAAAGTTAATAAGATCACAAGCTTCGTAAGCACGTTCTCGCGCCTCTTCAAAAGAGTCGCCCAAAGCAGTCACGTTCAACACGCGACCACCAGCAGTAACCAATTCGCCATCGTAGTTGGTAGTCGTGCCGGCATGGAACACCGTCACCCCTTCCAGCTGCTCAGCTTCTTCGATACCAAGGATAACTTTACCTTTTTCATACGACCCCGGGTAACCGTCGCTTGCTAAAACAACGCTCACTGCCCACTGCTCGCTCCAACGCAGATTGATATCATCGGGTCGTCCTTCAGCTACAGCGAGCGCGATATCAACGAGATCGGTTTCCAGACGCGGCAGTACCACTTGTGTCTCAGGATCGCCGAAGCGCGCGTTGAATTCGAGCATTTTCGGGCCTTGGGGCGTTAACATAAAGCCGCCGTAAAGTACGCCACGGTAATCATAATCAAATACTTCGGCAGTAGCGGCCGCAGCCTTCTCCATGATCTCATACATACTAGCTAGCTCATCAGGCTCTACGATAGGCACCGGCGAATACACACCCATACCGCCCGTATTCGGCCCCCTATCACCATCGAAGGCACGTTTGTGATCTTGTGCCGTAGCCATACAATGAGCCTTACCAGCGCTTACAAACGCAAGCAGCGAACACTCAGGACCAGTAAGAAATTCTTCAATAAGTACGGTTGAACCAGCATCGCCGAATGCTCCATCGAAACAGCTCCGTACGGCAACTTCAGCGTCAGCCTCAGTTTCTGCTACGATAACACCTTTTCCTGCAGCCAAACCATCGGCCTTCACCACAATAGGAGCGCCCAACTCACGCACGTAGGCCAACGCTGGCTCCAATTCGGTAAAGCTGTCGTAACGAGCTGTAGGAATACCGTGATCGTCCATAAAGCGTTTGCTGAAGGTCTTGCTACCCTCGAGCTGTGCTCCTTCGGCGTCGGGCCCAAACGCAGGAATTCCCGCTTCACGCAGCACGTCGGCCACACCAGCCACCAACGGTGCCTCGGGCCCGATAACCACTAAGTCGATATCGTGGTCGCGAGCGAAGGCCAACACAGATTGACCATCCTCAACTTTTAAGCCTGCTACGTTCTCCGCAATACCCGCCGTACCTCCATTACCGGGTGCCACGAAGAGCTTGTCGGTACGAGGAGATTTTGCGAGCGCCCAGGTAATGGCATGCTCACGTCCGCCGCCGCCCAAGACCAAGATGTTCATTCTCTTTCCTTTCAACCTGCTAGCGGTCCCAACCGCGCAAGATGGTTTGATCACGGTCCGGACCTACGGCGATAATGCTAATACGCACGCCGGTAATCTTTTCTAGGTACTCCACGTAGGCTCTTGCATTTTCAGGCAATTCTTCGAATAGTCGACACCCCGTGATATCCACATCTTTCCAACCGGGCAATTCTTCATAGACCGGTTTAGCGTGGAACAACACGCTTTGTTGCATGGGGAAATAATCGTAAACCTTACCCTCACACTCGTACGCAGTACATACCTTGATGGTGTCGAAAGCACTGAGCACGTCCAGTTTAGTCAGAGCCACGTCGGTAAGTCCATTCACTTCCGCAGCATAGCGCCCGATAACCGCGTCAAACCAACCGCAGCGACGCTTACGACCCGTAGTTACACCGAATTCGTGACCCACCTTACATAGCGTCTCACCGATCTCAGCTTCCTCACCAACACCACCATCTTCCGGGAAGCGCTGCTCTGTGGGGAAAGGGCCTTCCCCAACACGCGTAATGTAAGCCTTCTGAATGCCTAATACACGATCGATAGCCGTAGGACCCACCCCAGAACCCGTCGCTGCGCCACCAGCACAGCACGATGACGAAGTAACATATGGGTACGTACCATGGTCGATATCCAAAAGCGTTCCCTGAGCGCCCTCAAACAGAATTTGTTTACCATTGCGCACGGCATCGTTAAGTAGCTGCGCTGTCTCGGCCATGAACGGCTTTAAAATACGAGCATAGGGTAAGTATTCTTCGCATATCTCTTCTACCGTATAGGTATGCAGACCGTATATTTTCTCTAAAATGGGATTTTTCTGAGCGAGCGCTGTTTCAAGCTTCAAGCGGAAAATCTTTTCGTCCAGTAAATCTTGGACACGGATGCCTTTACGCGCAGCCTTATCCTGATAGCACGGACCAATACCGCGCTTCGTAGTGCCAATCTTATTGTCTCCCAGACGCTTTTCGTCGGCACCATCGAAGTCTTTATGGTAAGGCATGATTATGTGAGCATCACATGATATCTTCAGATTGCCGCACGAAATACCCTCAGCCTCCAGCATGGCCATTTCTTTAATGAGCACGCCGGGATCAATAACCACGCCATTGCCAATAACTGGCACTGCATGGTCATACATCACACCAGATGGCATGAGATGCAACGCTAGTTTCTTGTCTCCGTGGATAACCGTGTGACCGGCGTTGTTGCCACCTTGATAACGCACAACGAAATCGTATTCGCGTGCGATGAGGTCGGTGATCTTGCCTTTGCCTTCGTCTCCCCATTGGGCGCCGACGAGTACCGTGCTGGGCATGTTCGCATCCTTTCGCCCGGCGTCTCTATACGCCGGATCTCGAGCGGAAGTTTTTGAAGCTACCGCCGTTTGCGTGTCTCCGCGGCGCATGCCGTCGCGTCGCGGACGCTGCGGCAATTCCCGCCGCAAATATATGATTATATTACAGTTCTACAACGTTCAGCGCCGGATCCGCCGAGCGCATGGACTCTACTATTTCTTCATGGCAGGTAAATAGGATTACCTGCCGAGTACGAGCAAGTTCAGCCAGAGCGCGAACGGCACCCATGCGTCGGCGGGCGTCGAAGTTCACTAGAATATCGTCAGCCAAAATAGGAATCGCACGACCCACGTTATCGGCCGTCATAAGTAACGCAATACGCAACGCAAGGTAGAGTTGCTGACATGTTCCTAACGATAAATGTACCGGATCGCGCACCGTCTTTACCGCATCAATTACTTGCAACTTACCTTCAGGAGTCATGCCTACTTTCACCCAACGATCATTAGTCATCAAAGCCATAAGACGGCTGGCTTGACGATATACCTCAGGCTGACTTTTGCTCTCCCACGCAGCAATAGCCGCCTCAAGCATGCGTTTCGCCAAGAGCAATCGTGCATATTCCCGAGCACTCTCGTCTTGGCGGGTCCTTACTTGTTGATAGCGCAATTTTATCTCGTCAAAACTTCGTGTTTGTTTCGCCTGCGAAAGTTCTTGCTTGAGCTCGCCGTAGCGGCGATTAAGACTCTCGCTTGCTTCCAATAAACCAGCACGCTGCTTAATCTTCTGATTAATAGCAGCATCGATTGTCATTGGAGTTGCCAAAGCAGACATTCCCGCACGTTCTAACAGCAACTCACGCTGGCTCTCAACTTCTGCCAAACGGTCCTGTACTGAAGATTGACGCGAAGCAAGCGCTTGCTGCCGCTGCTGTAGTAAACTAGTTTCGGCTCGCAGTTCCCTCGCTTCATCGAGAAGCAAACGAGCTGTACGAACAGAACCATGGGCCGCTTCAAGGCCGGCGGCGGCAAGTCGATCGGCGAGGCGAGCGGTCAATTGCTGTTGGGCAACTAGACAAGCCTCCAACTTCTTCTTATCCTGCAACATAACCCACCGAGCATCCTGTTGGCGAGCATCAAGGGCTTCGGCATCTTTGTCGGGACGAAATAGCATAACCAACGATGCGGCGGCTAATATCAGAGCGAATACCACCAAGCCTATACCTAAGGCTGTAAATGATAGACTAGTTATCTCGCGCCCGTGAATAAACAGCGGAACACCGGAAGCCATAAATACCAATGGTAGCGCAATAGAGAGTACCACTTGCACCTGACGTTGGCGTCGATACTTCTCAGAGGCTGCTTCAACATCGTCTACCTCAAGCAGTGCTTCATAAGCGGCAAGCGATGCGGCGTAGTTTTCCTTAGCTAAATCGACACTATGAGAACACTTTGCTTGTTCTTCTGCAAGCGTGTCTAGCCGGTCGCGCAAAGCTCTCTCATCCGACAAGCTAAGGGCAGCAAGCGTAGGATCGGATTCCTGCTTGCGCAGGCGGCGCTCAGCAGCAAAAGTCGCTTCATCTTCCTGCAATTCGTCAAGCTGACGACGCAAGTCCACACACTGAGAATCGAGTTTTTCTAGGCTAGCTCGCTGAGCAGTAAGCGCTTCGATAGTCGTATTAAGAGCATCAAGTCGAGAGAGCAGCTGCGATCGCTGTGGGGCAAGCTCGTGAAATTCTTTATCTTGCGACTTGTTCCGATCGGCCTCGTCCGCTGCTGCCGCCATACTTGCACGCAATTCATCTTGCTCGGCAGTTAAGTTCGTTATAGAGTATTCAATGCCCGATGCCCTCGACGTGTACTCAGCTAGACGAGCCTGAACCTCAGCCAAAGCATGAGCAGGACTAGCCCCGGTGCCCGATCCAGCAGTGAGCAACTTCGCCGTAACATCGGTGGTGTTTCTCAGACTACGTAGCTCGTCGCTAGTGAGCGAAAACATCGTCTGAAACGTTTCCTTATCAACATCCTCCACTAGCTCAGTGGAGCCCTGTAAGCCGTCGATATTCCTAACGCGCGATAGCACCAGTTCATCAGCTGATTCGTTGCCAAGATGATGGGCAAAAAACAAGGACCCTGCGCGTTCTGCATTCTTCGGCTTATAAGTGTTACGCACCCCGCGTGCTTCTTCCCAGCCGAACAACACACCACCCACAAACGAGGTGAGGGTGGTTTTTCCTGCCTCGTTTCGCCCATAAACAACATTCAGGTTTGGGCTAAAAGGACCTACAACCTTCTCGGAGAAAGCACCGAAACAAGTTATCTTAATGCGTTTAAGAAACGGCGCTCTGCCGTGATCGGACGTCATTCGTCCCCCTTGCCCAGCAGATCTAATACCAGGTTCTCGGCATCTGCGGCCAGCTCGTCTACATGACGTGTGTAGGCGCTGGGAAGTTGAATGTTTTTCTTTAAGAACTCTTCTTGCAGATAAGCTATCGCTTCCTCGCGATTAGTGCGTAAAGCGTCTGAGGCTTGCAAAAATATCGCAGGAAATAACCCTTCACGGCGAAGAGCCTCTCGATCGCGAGGATGCTGGGTAGAATCAAGTAGTGCGTCACAGAAAAAGAGTGGGTAGCCGTCGTTAATATGCTTTCGCAGATCTTCCAAAACACCCGGCCGCGTGAACACCGGATGCAGGGAGGTCGTTCCCGTCATGGTAATACGTACACACATCTCCTCACAATGAGCCTTGCCATTTACACGAAACAGCTCGCGCATAATCTTATCGGTAACATCGGCAACACTTTCGCAGTCAGACACATCCACATCCATACGTTGCCATACCACGCTTGCCGTGGGAATAAACTCAACTTCGTTGCGCTTACCCTCCGCTAGGGTTACCGCAAAGCAACCTCGCGTACCAGTCTCTTTTATATCGCGCCCTTGTATGCAGCCTGAAAACACCAAACGAGGATCTTCGAAGGAGGGGTAGGCATATTTTACATGAATATGTCCGAGAGCCCAGTAGTCCATACCGGTGGCTAAAAGAGCGACGGGGTTCGTGGGAGCTTTGAGCGAATCCAAGTGCAAACCTGTATGCAGCACACCTACCGCAAAAGGCGCCTGTGCAGCGTCTGGCACATCGGGCAATAATGCTTCTTCAGCCAACGCGCGTGTTACACCAGCAGCAATATCTTCATCAGCCGGCCACGTCTGGTTGTAGTAGCCCCGGCCTGCAATCAAGGCTAAAGTTTCTCCATCACGCCGATAGGCGGCGAAGCCAGGCTTATCACCCGGAAGCATAATGGTATTCTTCGGGAGAGCGAAGAAATTTTGTTGCCATGAGGTAAAGGGATCATGGTTTCCGGTGCAGAGATACGCAGGAATACCCGCCTTATCCAATCGACGCAGACCCTCAAAAAAATGGAGATAATCGCCATAGGATGCTCTTGCATCATCAAATATATCACCTGCGAACACTACGAAGTCGACACGGCGATTCAATGCCGCATCGATAACGCGGTCGTAAGCTTCGGGAATGGCCATAAGTAAGCGGTTCGCCCATGCGTCCGAAAGGGCGCGCAAACCGCGAAAAGGTGCTCCCAGATGCAAATCGGCAGCGTGAATAAATGTCACTTGCTTGCGCATACTCACTAGTGTAGCGTGAATTTGTCTACAGGAAGCTTACATATAACTTCCAGCGCGAGAATCGTCGATGAAATCCATGAAGCGTGTGTATTCCGCGTTGAATGCAAGCGGGATATCGCGCGTGGGACCGTTACGATGCTTTGCCACAATCAACTGCGCGGTGCCCAGATCGGGACGATCTTCGCTCTCGGCCTCTATTTCATCCATACTTCGATCGATGAAAGCTACAATATCGGCATCCTGCTCGATAGATCCCGATTCACGCAAGTCGGAAAGCATTGGGCGCTTCTTACCACGCATCTCAACCGCACGTGAAAGCTGAGACAAAGCAATAACTGGCATGTCCATTTCTTTTGCGAGCACCTTCAAACCTCGGGATATCTCGCCAACCTCAACCGCACGATTACCATCCGCACGCGCCTTAGGGGGCTGCATAAGCTGGAGGTAGTCGACGATAATAAGGCCTTTCTTAGCGTTACGTAGTTCACGACGAGCCTTTGCGCGCAGCTCCAGAATAGAGAGAGCTGGCGTATCGTCGATAAACATCTCAAGATTAGACAACTTACTCGACGCTTCAACAATAGCTCCCCAGTCGGCATCATGCACCTGACCTGCACGTAGTCGCGAAAGACTCACTCGTGCCTCTGCACAAAGAATACGCTGCACCAGCTGAGATGCACTCATTTCCAGCGAAAGGAACGCGACCGTTGCGCCAAGCTTTGCGGAATTTGTGGCCAGATTGAGAGCAAACGAAGTTTTCCCAACACCTGGTCGAGCAGCCAAGATAACCAAATCGCCACCACGAAAGCCATGGAATAAATCGTCTACATCCTTGAACCCCGACGCTACGCCGGCAATCTTATTGTCCTGTGCAGCGATTTCCTGAATTTCTTCGAATGCCTCAACTAAGAGGGTATCCATTTTTTGGAAAGCGGAGGAAACGCGCTGCTCCGTTACTTTGAAGAGCGTTTTTTCTGCTTCTTCGACCACAATGTCTAAGTCGTCAGGAGCATCGTACGCAAGTGCCGAAATGGAAGTCGATGCACGAATAAGATCACGCAAAATGGAAGTACGTTTTACAATTTCAACGTGGTTTTGCCAATTGGTTAGCGCAAAAGTATCTCCTGCCAATCCGACAAGATAAGCTTTTCCTCCTACCGCTTCTAATTGTCCTGCAGCTTTCAAGTTGTCGGCAAGCGAAATGTGATCGATCGGAATATGACGCGCATAAAGATCGAGCATCGATTCAAAAATACGCTGATGCGATGCACGGTAAAAGCTGGTTGGAACGAGCTTAGCTGCAACTTCTTCTATTGCCTCCTGGGTCAGGATACATGCCGCTAAGACCGACTTCTCTGCCTCAATGTTCTGAGGTTCAAGGTGTCGTCGATCGCTTCCGCCACCGTCTTCAGGTGCGAAGTCAGGACTATATGGTGCAAGAGGGCCTGGCATACTTTCTCTTTCTATCCGGCAGTATGACTATCTATAATACTGCAAGAATTGTCCCAGTTCATTCGTTATTTTTTAACGCTACCGATGTAAAAAACGTTATCCACAACAAAGCGAAACCCCCCTTCACCCACGAGCGGGGCAAAGGGGGGTTTTCCCCAGTTTCCACATCAAAGTGCGGTGGATAAACTTTTATTCTTCGGTTGCAGCCTCAGCAGCTTCAACCTCTTCCACTACTTCGACAACCTCTGTAACAGCCTCTTCGGCAACCGGAATATCGGCGCCGACATACAGCTTTACCGTCGTCTTAATATCGCGGTAGAGGGAGATAGACACCTCATGCTCGCCAGCTGTTTTAATAACGTGGCTCAACTCAATACGACGCTTATCTACGTCGAGGTCGGTTGCAGCCTTGATAGCCTCAGCGATCATCGTGGAAGTAACAGAGCCGAACAGCTGACCCTCTTCGCCCACTTTTGCGTCAACTTTTACCACGATACCACCAAGAGATGCCTTAAGCTTCTCTGCATCGGCAACACGATTTTCCTCGCGCTTAGCGATATTGTGTTTGCGCTGCTCGAGCTGCTTGAGGTTACCCTTAGTCGCAAGAACTGCGGCTTTCTGGGGAAGCAGGTAGTTGTTAGCGAAGCCGGGGGCTACGTCGACAACGTCGCCTTCACCGCCCTTGCCCTTCAACTCCTGAAGCAGAATGACTTTCATAGTTCCTCCTTCGCCTTAACGGCTGCGACGGTCGCCGCGGCCGCTGACGGCGGGTACCGCGTAGGGCATTAAGGCCATTTCGCGGGCGCGCTTGATAGCGTTCGCGACATCGCGCTGATGCTGGGTGCAGGCACCCGTCACGCGACGCGGCTTAATCTTTCCGCGGTCGGTAACGTATTTACGCAGCATTTGCGTGTCTTTGTAGTCGATGTACTGCGCATCGTCCTTGCAGAACTGGCAGAACTTGCGACGCGGCTGCTTCGCGTAATCGGACATTTCAAACCTCTTTCAGTATCGCTTAAAACGGGATGTCTTCATCGTAAACCGAAGAAGAGGCATCAACCACCGGTGCGGCCATAGGAGCCGCCGCCGGAGCGGAGTAGCCGCCCGTATGACCGCCGCCATAAGACGACGAATCGTTGCGGCTCGACATGAACTCAAGCTCATCAACGATCACCTCGATCTTGCTGCGCTTCTGACCCTCACGCTCCCACTGGCTCCAGCGGAGCTTACCTTCGATAGACACCTTGGTGCCCTTAGATAGGAAACGGGAAAGGCTCTCAGCACGCGCGCCGAACATAGTGCAGTCGATGAAATTGGGATAATCTTCCCACTCACCAGTCTGCTGATTTTTGCGGCGATCGTTTACGGCCACACCAAAGCCCAGCACAGGCAAACCACCCGCAGTGCTGCGCAGTTCGGGGTCGCGCGTTAGGTTCCCGCTGATGATAACTCGGTTAATGCTCATGTCTTCTACCTCTTCTCATGCTGGGGCGGCCTTTGCCCGCCCTATGCCACGTGCGGTTAATCGCGATCGGTACGCTTAGCGATCATATGACGCACAACCGCGTCATTGATGCGAAGAACGCGATCGAGTTCAGCCACGTTAGTGGGATCAGCATGGAAATCGATGAGAGTGTAGTCACCGTCGGTTAGACCGTTGATCTCATAAGCGAGTTTACGCTTGCCCCAGTTGTCGACGTTGTCAACCGTGCCTTGGCCCTCAGCGATCGTGGTCTCGATACGCTTCATAACAGCGGCGCGGGATTCTTCGTCGATAGACGGAGCGACAAAAAACAGCAATTCATAAGCCTTCATCAGCTCACCTCCTTTGGTCTTTGCGGCCCCGGGGCTGGTGAAGGCAGTTAACCCGGAGCAGGATAAGCTTGCCTAGTCTAGCAAAAGACCTTATCAGCCACAAGGGAATCTTCGTCTCTTTATCTGTTCGCACATGCTTTCACCATGTTTAGCTCGCAGAAAGACTTCCTCAAGATGACGGCAAAGCATCTGTTGACTAAGGCGATTTCCTGCTTCGGGCCGTTTGCCCCGCCTCGCAATCCCACTCATCCGCTGAACTTCTCTTGGGCCGCAGTATAGCAACGCAACCTTGCGAATCCACCGTAATCAAATCGGACTAAAACCGTTTTAATCTGACACTAATCCAGCAATCTAGTCATCGAACATTCAATGCCGACGAAATCATAAAAATAATTCCCAAAATAATAACTTTTAGCTGTCTTAAAAAACGCCAACCATCAAGCTGATGGTTGGCGTGTAATTACACAATATCATTTTGTGCCTTAAAACTTATTACAGCTGGTCACTGGGAGTGTTTCACGTGAAACACTCCCAGTGACTCTCACCTGGGCACTATCCCGCTCAATCGCACCAGGTAATGCGTCTTTAACGAAGCTTCCTGCGACTAATTCTCTTCGTCCTCGTCCTCTATCTCTTCGTCGAGATATTTTTCCTCAATTTCGTCGTCACCATACTCGGCAGCCTCCTTGAGGTTTTCCATAAAATTCGGTGCCTCACCAATATAGGCAGGTTCTGCTTCAAACGTGGGCTGTCCGTTCTCGTCCATCGTGTACAAGAAACCGATCGCAACGCCTTCATCCTCGCCAGGAATACCACCTTCAGCAATTAAAGCGTCCTTCGTATCATCGTCCACTTCGATATAGCCGTCGTAGCACAAGGCATATGCCTCAGCGCCGCGAGCGTGCTCCACCGTATGACGCGCAAAACCAAAGCACTCTTCCGCCGACTCGCCCGGATGATTTTCAATAAATAAATTCTCTTTTACTACCAAAGCCGTAAAGGGCACCACGTCGGAACCCTGGGTTAACTTCTCTTTCGCCTCTTCAAGCACGAAGAGTAAAACTTTCTCAAGAGTCTCTGGAATTTCAGGAACCTCTACATCAGAACTTTCTACCACACGGTCTACCATTGTTTTTTCCTTTCAGCGGGTCATCGAACCAAAAGCTACGATGGTTCGAAACGGTGTTAATTCTTCATTAACACTCAGTGTAGGGCTTCCTGCTACAGGTAATCGAGAAACACTTAGTTATTCGGCGTTTCTTCAAAAGTGCCAGCCAAAGCTGCAATTGTTTGCTATTTCACAAAAGTGTTTCACGTGAAACACTTGGGGTAGAGGAAGTTCGCTTTACTCACCTTTTGGCCACTACGCGACTATTTCTTCAAAGCTATCATTTCCCATTACAGAATATCCTCAAGCATAAGGTTTACCTTCAGCACATTCACACGAACATTTCCAAAAATACCCAATTGGGGCTTCTCGGTGCAGCGTTCGATAATGGAGCGGATCTCCGATTCACTTTTCCCAGTATTTTTCGCTAAACGCTCCACTTGATAATCGGCGGCCGCTGGAGAAATATGAGGATCAAGACCACTACCCGAACACGTTACTAAATCGCTCGGAATAGGCTCGTTTCCTCGCTCGGGATGAGCACTGTGTATCTGCTCGATACGGTTGCGCACAACCGCCTCGAATTCCGCACTAGCCGGACTCAGGTTCGATGGACCATACCACATAATTGGATTGCCATTATCGTCACTAAATATTGAGGCGTTCATGTTCGTCAACCGCCCCCACAAATGGTCGGGTTCCGAATAGTTCTGTCCAAGCAACTCGCTTCCATACTTCTTCCCATCAACTTCAATAATAGAACCGTTTGCTTGGTATGGAAAGAATAGCTGCGCAATCCCTGTACACACAGCAGTATATAAAACACCACAGAGAAGCGTCATCACGAGAAAGAACACTGCTGCGCTCCCCCATGTTTTCGCCTGTTTCATGATCGATCCTTTCTTTCATTCTCTCGTCTTTATCACTGGTTTTTTGATCACTCATTTTTCTACTACACAACGAAACACTTTGAGTTACACCACGCCAACAAGCACCATGAGCATGTCGAGCAGCTTGATAGCCACGAACGGAAGGACGATACCACCCAGTCCGTACACAGCCAGGTTGCGGGTAAGCAGGCTCTGGGACGATCCTTCGCGATACTTCACGCCGCGTAACGCCAACGGTATAAGCGCGACGATGATGAGCGCGTTGTAGATAATGGCCGCCATAATGGCCGACAGTGGGCTGCCCAGGTACATGATGTTCAAGGCTGCGAGCTGCGGGTACAGGGGCACGAATAGCGCAGGAATAATGGCGAAGTACTTGGCTAGGTCGTTTGCTATGGAAAATGTGGTCAACGAACCGCGCGTCATGAGCAGTTGTTTTCCGATGCGCACGATATCGATGAGCTTCGTCGGCGACGAATCCAGGTCCACCATATTGCCGGCCTCTTTGGCCGCCTGCGTGCCGCTGTTCATAGCCACGGCCACGTCGGCCTGGGCGAGCGCCGGAGCGTCGTTCGTGCCGTCACCTGTCATAGCCACCATGTGCCCATCGGCCTGGTACTGCCGAATGGCCTCCAGCTTCGTCTCGGGCGTCGCCTCGGCGATAAAGTCGTCCACACCTGCTTCGGCGGCAATGGCGGCAGCCGTCATGGGGTTATCGCCCGTGATCATAACGGTTTTGATGCCCATCGTGCGCAGGTCGGCAAAGTTCTCCCTAATGCCCTGCTTCACGATGTCCTTCAGGTAGACGACCCCTAAGATGCGATGGTCGCGCGCTACCAAAAGCGGGGTGCCACCAGCACGCGATATCTCCTCGGAAGCCAGCATACAGGCGGTGCTGTACGCGCCGCCCGCAGCCTCGACGTAAGCGCGCACCGCGTCGGCTGCACCCTTACGTATCTCATGGCCATCGAAATTTACACCGCTCATGCGGGTCTGCGCGGTGAACGGCACCGATACCATGCCCGAGCCTTCCAGCTCGCGGCCGCGGATGCCGAAACGCTCCTTGGCCAACACCACGATGCTGCGGCCTTCGGGCGTCTCGTCGGTCAGGCTTGCCAGCTGAGCAGCATCGGCCACTTCGCGCTCGGTGGCGCCGTCCACCGGAATAAACTCGGCGGCTTGGCGGTTGCCCAGCGTGATGGTACCCGTCTTGTCCAGCAGCAGCACATCCACATCGCCCGCGGCCTCGACCGCGCGACCGCTCATGGCCAGCACGTTGGCGCGATTCAGGCGGCTCATGCCAGCAATGCCGATGGCGGAGAGCAGCGCGCCGATGGTTGTGGGCGCCAGGCAGACGAACAGGGCGACCAAGGAGGTGATGGTTGTGGGGTTCGACAGATCGCCCAGGCCAGCCGTGAAGCCGCTGAAGGTGAACAGCGACACGGCTACGAGAAGGAACACGATGGTCAAAGCCACCAGCAGTATCTCGAGCGCGATCTCGTTCGGCGTCTTCTTGCGGGCGGCCGACTCCACCATGGCAATCATCTGATCGAGGAAGCTGTGGCCTACATCGGCCGTCACGCGCACCACCAGCCAGTCGGAAAGCACCGTAGTGCCACCGGTCACAGCCGAGCGATCGCCGCCGGATTCGCGGATAACCGGAGCCGATTCGCCGGTGATGGCGCTTTCGTCCACCGACGCGGCGCCCATAACCACCTCACCGTCGGCAGGGATTTGCTCGCCTGAGGCCACGAAGAACACGTCCTTCTTCTTAAGGCAGGCCGAGTTTACCTCTTCCGCATGCAAATGAAAGAATGTAGCCGGATCGTCCTCATGGAAACCTTTCGCCACGAGGCCGTCGTTGAGCTTATGGGCTTCCACATCGCGCTTCGCCGCACGCAGGGAGTCAGCCTGGGCCTTACCGCGCCCCTCCGCCAATGCCTCGGCGAAGTTAGCGAACAGCACCGTGAGCCACAGCACTACGGAGATCGCCAGGATAAAACCGGGCCGAGAGTCCGAAATACCGAACAGCGACAGCACGAACAGGATCAGTGTAAGGACGGCCGACAGGTAGACCATCAGCATGACAGGGTTCTTTGCCTGCTCGCGCGGGGCGAGCTTTGCAAATGCGTCGCGCACGGCGCGCATTGCTTGGGTGTTCATAGAGGTTTCCTTCGTTGTAGTTGTCATTTTCCCTTCCCCCTACCTAACCCAGTACCATCTGGAGTTGCTCAGCGATGGGACCCAACGCCAATGCTGGGAACATCGAGAGAGCACCAACCAGCAGTATGATCAGAAGAAGCAGGAACACGAACATGGCGTTGCTGGTAGAAAGCGTGCCGGCGCTCGTTGCCACCTTCTTGCGCTTACAGAGACTTCCGGCAAGAACGAGTGTAGCCGCTAAGGGAATAAAGCGGTTCGCCAGCATCTCCAATCCCAACACGGAGTTGATTACCGGTGTGTTGGCATTGAAACCCGCGAACGCCGAGCCGTTGTTGCCGCCCGCCGAGATGGCCGCGTACAACACTTCGGAGAAGCCGTGTGCACCTGAGTTGTTCAGGCTGTCCACGGTAACGGGATCGAGGCACATGACTCCGGCGCCTATCAAAATGACCACCGGCGTGGTAATGCACAGAACAATGGCCATGCGCATCTCCTTGGGGCCGATCTTCTTCCCCAGGTACTCGGGCGTGCGGCCCACCATCAACCCCGCGATGAACACCGTGAGGATGACGAAACCGATCATGGAGTACAGGCCGCAACCCACGCCGCCGAACGCGATCTCGCCCAGGGCCATGAGGATCATGGGGATCATGCCGCCGATGGGAGTGAAGCTGTCGTGCATGGAGTTGACCGAGCCGTTCGACACCGAGGTGGTGAAAGCAGCCCAGATGGACGAGTCGGTTACGCCCAGGCGCGTCTCTTTGCCCTCCATGTTGCCGCCCGACTGGTCGGTCATACCCATGTAGACGGCACCATCCTGCGCCAGTTGCGGCGTTCCCGCCAGTTCGAAGAACCCGATAACCACCAGGCCCACCAAGAGCAGGGCGAACATCGCGGCGAACAGGGCGCGTCCTTGACGGCGGTCGCCCACGAAGCGGCCGAAGCTGAATACAAGAGCCATGGGAATGAGCAGCAGCGATATGCACTGGATGAGGTTCGTCAGCGGAGTGGGATTCTCAAGCGGACTTGCCGAGTTCACGCCGTTATAGCCGCCGCCGTTCGTTCCCAGCTGCTTGATGGCAACCTGGCTGGCTTGGGGCCCGAGGGGAATAGCCCCCTGCATGACCGTCTGTACCGCCGCAGGGTCATCGGCATCAATCACGTTGCCGTTTGCATCAATACCCACAGGCTCAAGCAGCTCGACCGTATCGTAATCGTTCAGATTCTGGGGCGAGCCTTGCGCTACATCGACGATAGCCATCACGAGCGATAACGGCAGCAGCACGAACAGCACGGCACGCGTCACATCCGTCCAGAAGTTGCCCAAGCTCATCTTTCCCTCGCTGACAATGCCACGGAACAGCGCGAACAGCACTGCCATGCCCACAGCGGGCGTCACGAAATTCTGCACCGTCAGGCCGAGGGCCTGAGAGAAATAACTGAGCGCCGATTCGCCGCTGTAAGACTGCCAGTTCGTGTTCGACACGAAACTCGCCGCTGTATTGAACGCGAGGTGCCAGGAAAGACCCGGCAAGCCTTCGGGGTTGAACGGCAGGATGCCTTGCAGCATCAGAATAGCGAACAGGCCAACGAACGACACAACCGAGAACACCAGCGCGTTCACCAGGTAGCGCTTCCAGTTCATGCCCTCGTTCTTATCGATGCGCACACCGCGGTAGATGAAATTCTCGACAGGCACGAGCACACGTGACAATACAGTCTTCTCGCCCGCCATGACTTTATTGAGGTAACCAGACAGCGGCAACGCGAGCGCAATAAGCAGAGCCATATACGCCGCGTATTCGAACAACTCTTCCGTCATTACTCATCACCTCCCTTGAGCAGGATGTAGAAAAGATAGAGCGTCACTGCCACGCTCAATCCCCCGACTAGGCCGGTTACGAGTTCCATCAGTTTCCTTCCTTGTTCTCTGAGCGCCCGCGACCCTCGATGGGCGCGCGGGCAGACGTATCCGATAAAACGTCTTAGAGAATACGGGGAAACGAATAAGGACACTGTTAAGGTGCCCCGAGGGGTATTAAGATGAGATTAATGCAGGCGTGACGACGCCGTCGAAAAAGGGCGCAAGCGCGTTACGACCGGGCCCTCTCCTCCACTTGGCGAACGCGCCAGCGCGTTAGGTCGCCCACCAATTCAAGGTCGAGCGGTTTATTGAGGGGAAGTTGTAAGGCACCTTTACTGGTCTTGTAGCCTTTGAGGCGATCGGCAAACGACATCATAGCCTCAGAACCGGGGTAAATGCCTATATGCTTCTTGAACGCAGCGAAGTGGACGAGGTTCTCCCCTTGCCAGAATGTGGGCATGCGCCACGATATCTTCTCTATAGCGTCGGGCGCCGCCGCACGTATGGTAGAACGCACGCTCTGCAGCAGCGGTTGTACCTCGTTCGGCTGCTCGGCGATATACTCGTCCACTTCCGAAAGATCAATGCAGAAGTGGTCTTGATCGGTATTTTTGAAAGTGCGGTCGCACCGGGGGCATATCCACATAACTATCAACCCCATTCTTGGACGAATCGGCCGCAGAAACGCGGCATAAGCGTAGAAGCTACGAACATGATAGTACGGGCAGTACCGCAAGCCAACAGCTGCCCCGAAACCGTAGACCAACCGACAGAGAGCCAGGCAACAAAAAAAGCGCCTAACGGCGCCGAAAAATTAACTGGCGGAGGAGGAGGGATTCGAACCCTCGTTACCCGGGTTACGGGTAAAACGGTTTTCGAGACCGCCGCATTCAACCACTCTGCCACCCCTCCGCGTGGGGTAGACCGCTTCGGTTTCCTATGCGGCCTTTGAGGCTTCGACGAATAATACCCGCCGGATAAAGCAATTTCGTCTTTATAATCTCGCGTTAAAACGCGTGGTTCTTCTGGCGGAGAGATAGGGATTCGAACCCTAGGTACGCTTTTGGCGCACACACGATTTCCAATCGTGCACCTTCGGCCAGCTCGGTCATCTCTCCGCTTCACTAAAAGCAGCATGCTCGTATCAGAAGCGCTCATGCAGCAGCTACGTAGTATACAACAGCTCAACTACCGTCACAAGAAGATCATGATGCAAAAAAGATGCCCACAGAATATTCCATGAGCATCTTTCTCCTTACTTCAAAACAAAAAACTTTTGCGTTAACCTAATTTGCAGCTTCGGAAGGTTGTTGAGATCCTGAATTACTGCCCTCTGTCGGTTGATTGGTAGAAGCATCGCCACTCGCATTACTCTGATTATTTTCCGTCGTGCCTTGGTTGGTGCCATCTGTCGTAGCCGTTCCAGATCCCTCCGTATTAGTGGGTGCTGGATACTTAGACATATCTACCGCATAGGGAAGACCCGCTGGCATCTCGTTGATTTTAATATCAGCTTTTTCCTTATATTCAGCAAGCCAAGCCTTAAATGCTTCGCTCTGCTTTTGTTGCTTCAGCGACGACTTAATAGTGGTCAAGAACTCGGCTGGTATCTGATCAATACTCGTGATCTTCACCGTTTCAGTACCGTCAGCACTCTTCTCCTTGGGGGCATTAAATACGTCGGTACACTTAATAATATGAATACCATACTTACTGGTTACCAAACCGCTTACCTGGTCTTTTTGTAAACCATTAAGTGCATCGGTATATTCAGTAACAAATTGGCTCATCTTATCCCAACCAACATCGCCACCCTTACTGGCGCTGCCATCCTTAGAATATTGTTTTGCAGCTTCAGCAAAGTCAAGCTGACCGGCGTTGATTTGGTCAAGTACGTTTTGAGCAGTTGATTCATCACCGGTTTCGAACAGGATATGAGACGATCGTTTTGCGCCATCGTAAGCAGAGGCATACATCTGGGAGTACTGCAGTAAGTCTTCTTGGCTAGGCTCCTCATCGGAGGCAAAACTCTCAGAAAATTTCTTCTGAATAAGCTGATTTTCTATCATCTCACGATACTTATCTTCCGTGTAACCAGCCTGAGAAAGAGCCGCCTTCCACTTCTCATCATCGTTATCGAACTGAGCCTTTGTGCTACTAATGATGGCATCAACTTCTGATCCGTCGACTGTAATATTCTTCTCCTTAGCCCCTTGCTTAATCAGCTCTTGTTGGGCAAACGAGTCGATCATCTCCTCACGCACCGAAATGGGGGTCATACTATTTTCAGCAAGCCATTTGCCCCAAGCGTCTTCGGTTTCCGCGCCCATTTGGCTGCGGATACTTTCGATCATAGCCGTTACGTCATCCTCGGCTACTTCAGATCCATTGACCGTAGCCGCAATGCCGCCCGTTGTGGAACTGGAAGTACCAGCTGACGTACAGCCAGCTAGGCTCCAAACACACGTTGCAGCTAAGCTCGCAACGCATACGGCTTTTATGATGTTCGCAGTCTTCATAGAACCCTTCCCTCGAACATGCCGGCTCAAGTACTGCCAAACATGAATACGTTACTATGCGCTGTATTCTCGCACACCCACCAAATGAGGCTGACACGATGCACAATAAGCCCACTTTCGATTCATGAACCCCGAACGTATTGAGAGATGCGTAATGGGCTCATAAAAAAGCCGCCGGCTCTTCAACCGGCGGCTCGCACTTAATTTTTATTTGCCTTTTTACGTTCGACGGACGAGAGTATACGCTTGCGCAAACGAATATTTTGCGGCGTTACCTCTACCAGTTCATCGTCTTCAATGTATTCGAGAGCTTCCTCGAGCGTAAAGGTAACGGGAGGGACCAACTGAATGGCTTTATCGGCACCAGACGAGCGCTGGTTGCCCAACTGTTTCGACTTGGCCACGTTAACTACCATATCGCCTTCCTTAGCCGACTCACCCACAAGCATGCCTTCATAACATTCTTCGCCAGGGGAAACAAACAAGCGGCCACGCTGCTGAAGTGCATCGAGCGCATAAGCGACACTTTTTTCCGTGGCCATAGCAATCATTGAACCATTCTTGCGACCTCCGAAATCGCCACGGAATGGACCGTACTCGCTAAAGTGATGGAACATAACAGCCTCTCCACGCGTTACATTGAGGAGACGAGTACGTAGACCCATCGTGCCACGCGAAGGAATTTTAAACACTACGTGGGTAGATTCACCACGCTGGAACATATCGGTCATCTCGCCACCAGCGCTGCCGAACACTTCGATAGCCTTACCTGCATACTCGCTAGGTACATCCACCGTCGCTTCCTCGATAGGCTCAAGCTTATTGCCGTTATCATCCTTTTTGATAATAACGCGTGGGCGTCCTACCTGGAATTCAAAACCCTCACGGCGCATAGTCTCCATCAACACAGAGAGATGAAGTACGCCACGACCAGCAACTTCAACGCCTGATTTATCCTCAAGCTCCTGAATGCGCATAGAAATATTACTCTCTGCCTCGCGCATAAGACGCTCTTTAAGCTGGCGAGCGCCCACAATATCACCCTCGCGGCCAACAAGAGGACTTGTGGAGGCCTCAAACACGATAGCCATCGTAGGCTCTTCAACTTGAATAGGATCAAGGCGCACGGGGTTCTCGCGGCTGGTAACCATATCGCCGATATCGGCATCATCAACGCCCACTACAGCCACAATGTCGCCTGCGTGTACTTCCTGTTGCTTCTTCTTGCCTAATTCCTCAAACGTAAACACCTCTTTAATAGTGGTGTTATAGCGGGTTCCATCATTCTTAATAACAAGAGCTTGTTCACCTTTGTGGATGGTGCCCGAATACAAACGTCCCACGCCAATACGACCAACAAAGCTAGAGTGGTCTACAGTACATATCTGAAGTGCCACGGGGCCATTCGGCTCACAATCGGGAGCTGGCACCTCATTGAGAATAGTCTCGAGCAACGGAATCATATTCATGTTCTCGTCATCAGGCGCGAAGCGGGCATAACCATTCATAGCAGAAGCGTAAATTACCGGAAAATCTAACTGAGAATCCGTAGCCTCTAGCTCAACCATAAGGTCAAATACCTCATCGACCACTTCTTCGGGACGGGCACCCGGTCGGTCAATCTTATTAACAACTACAACAATGCGCATACCCTGAGCCAACGCGTGCTTGAGAACAAAGCGAGTTTGGGGCATAGGTCCCTCAAAAGCATCGACAATAAGTAGAGCACCGTCAGCCATATTTAACACGCGCTCCACCTCGCCACCAAAGTCGGCATGGCCCGGCGTATCAATAACATTAATTTTTACATCGTTATAGGTAACGGAAATATTTTTTGACAGGATAGTAATGCCACGTTCGCGTTCCTGATCATTGCTGTCTAGAACACGCTCCTCTACCTGCTGGTTCTCACGGAATACTCCACTGGAATACAGTAGGCGATCAACCATCGTAGTTTTACCGTGATCAACGTGCGCGATAATAGCGACGTTACGGATGCTCTCTTGTTTCATACGACTTCTTTCTGATTCTCTTTGTCTGTTCTTGCTTGCCGATAATAGGTAGAGGGTGATATTCTTTACCCCCTTCCGGCGAATCCGGAAAATAACCGTTACTTTATCCGTTCATAAGCGGAAAGGCTACCGGTTGTGGTGCTGAAATGCGGTCACTCCAAATCTTCTAACTCATCAGTCAACCGACGCTGCTCAGCGTTCAGTTCGGCAATATGCTCATTCAGTATCCCGATGCTACGTTGAGAAGAAACGACTTGGATAATACCCCATACTGTAGCAGCACCGGCAATACCTGCAATAAAACCCAGGATGCCAAAAGGACGTCTTCCAGCAAGCAACGCAATAATGGCACCAATGGCTGTCATTGCAATAGCATTACGGCGCTCATCCATAGATACGTCGCGTTGTTTCACCAACTGAGTACGTGCTGCTTGTATTCCAGCGATACGAGCTTCCACTTGACTTGCCGCAGAATAACTCCGAGAGGACGCACGAGAAGTACCCGACGTTGCGGCACGTGATGCTCCGTTACGAGCACCCTTGCCACTAGTAAGGTATTCATAAGCTTCCTGCAAGTTCTTAAACTGCTCGGTGGCCCGGTCCTGAAGCTTTTTATTTGACGCAAAACGGTCAGGATGCAAAATTTGCACCGTCTCCTTGTACGCTATCTTGATATCCTCGGACGTAGCCTCATCGTCCAAGCCCAAGATACGCAACGCTTCAGTTCGGTTCATCGCTCCCCGCATGGTCGTGATCGTTTTCCGAGGCAGTATACTACCACGTCGCCACACAATGATCCCTCCACACAGGGTAGCGACACAGAATGTACGTGGGCTAGTGTTCGCGTAGAGGCGCCAACCGTACAAGAATTCGCCAAGCATAAACTACGGGGGGGACAAGGAGAAGGGCACTTACTATGAGTACCACAAGGTCGATTGGGTCACCTGTAATATACGTTGAGGGTATCATTCCCGTAACTACAAATGCAGGACCCATAGAAAGAATATTAAACCCCGCGTGCAAAGTCGCTACCATCCATAAATTGCCAGTACGAAAAAGCACTGCTAACATAATAAATCCGAAGAAAGTGGCTTGTATGGTTTTCATAATAAGCTGCATAATCATCACTTCATTAAGAGATATACCAAGAGGAACACTTGTTACATGCAGAAAACCAAATATAAAAGCCGACACAATGGCCCCTAGAAGCGCAAAGTTTTCCTTACCCTCCATACGTAAAGCGTCAGTAAACCCGCAAGAAAGAACACCGCGGAAGAAGCCTTCTTCAAATATTCCGGTAGCCACACATAACGCCACAAAAAGTACGATATTACTAATTGGAGCAAACGTAGGTACCACCAACACAGGAGACTCTACATTGGATACTTCTCCCAGTATCCTTAAGACAGTAACAACGCCAATAAATAAACCGTTGGCAAGTAGTAATACTGCCACAAATAAAAAATTCCGCTTGTGATAGGCGCTCTTTCCTTCTTCTTTAAATGCGCATCTATATCTGAGCGACAGTACGGCAGGTTGGGTTATTGCTAGTAAAATCAGCATACTTACAGCCAGAAGTGCTGTTTGTAAAAAAGTTTGTTCTAAAGTGTCAGATGGAACTACAGTAAAACATACTACGGTAACGATGGTTGCGAAAGCAACAAACGCGAGAGGATGACGCTTGCGAGTTCCTGAAAGATTCATACATCAAGTATAATCGATAGCTTACTGGCTACGACAACGAGGGAGCCTATGTCACCAGATAATAGTTATCACGCGGCAAAGGTAAGTACAGCAGGCATAACCTCATTCTCTCTTAAAATTATTGCCATTATTGCGATGACTATGAATCATACGGCCAATATCTTTTACGACGTACTCCCCTTTCCCGCCCTTTGCGTACTATACGGTGCAGGTGGTTTCACGTTTCCTATAATGGCTTTTCTTTTGGTAGTAGGATACCTCCATACCTCAAACGTGAAGAAATATGCGCTTCGACTCGGCCTGTTTGCTCTGGTAGCACAGGTTCCTTATGGCTTATTTCTCTCTCCTATGGGAAATGTACTCATTACTCTTCTTATTAGCTTAGGTATTCTATACGCCGATGATCACGTTAAAAACCGTGTTGTTTTCTGGATATTATTCACCGTCGCCATCATAGGTAGCCTTACATGTGATTGGGGTTTTATCGGTGTAATTATGGTCTACCTATTCAAAGTGCTTCGAGGCCAGCGCGGTGCTGTTATGGCGCCGGTAGGAATTGCTATCGCTGCCTTAGGTATTCCTACGTTAGGCAGCCTCATAACGGAAGTAATCACCGTAAACGACTGGTATTATCTTCCTCAAGCACTCTACCCTTTTATTGGATGTACATTCACTATTCCACTACTATCAAATTACCAAGGAGCCCGTGGTAAACCTTTAAAGTGGTTTTTCTACGCCTACTATCCCGCCCATATTGCGGTACTTGGCATGACATACCTATTTATATTTAGCCAAATGCCCCAGTTTTAGTGTGTGACAGACTATATGCCTGTTGACCTGAATTAAATCGTCTTCTTCTAATTGCGACGATTTAAACAATCATTAGTGCAAAGGGAGAGTTATAAGCTGAGGTCTTTAATGAAAAAAGCCGACGATGTCGGCTTTTACATTAATGGTGGAGCATAGGGGGATCGAACCCCTGACCTACGGCTTGCAAAGCCGTCGCTCTCCCAGCTGAGCTAATGCCCCATTATGTGTCGCACATTAATCCTACATGCAACAGTTGCACCTTTTTTCGGAAACTAATAAACGCTCCACCGGCTAACTCGGCTCACGGTGGAGCGTTTATTGCAAAAAAGTGGTGGGCCCGAATGGATTTGAACCAGCGACCTCACGCTTATCAGGCGTGCGCTCTAACCAACTGAGCTACGGGCCCGTAAAAAAGTGCCTGAACAATATACCCCGGAAACGATTTTCGATCAAGCCCTTTTTTGAAATTATTTTCAAAGGTTGGTCACGTGCTGTTAAACTGCGCTTTTAGCCGCTTTTGACTGTTGATTGCAATCGTAGGTTTGACGCTACACGAAAAAGCTGGACAGTCCAGTCTTGGGTTGTAATTACGAGCAAACGCCATTCTTTTAGTTTCTCTTCAATGTATAAGTTAACCTCTTAAAATGAGATTCACGCTGTACGCCTACAAGTCGGAACTAGATAGATAATCGAATTAAAATTTAAATAGAGTAGCGGTTTAAAATCGTGAGAAAAACGCTCTTCGTAGTAAGAGCTTATGAAGCAGAGGAACGCTATAATCGTAAAAGAAGCCTCAGTAAAATGGCTTTCATAATCTGGTAAGGAGCATCGATGATACCTGTGAATGTTCAAACTCTTATTGTTATGACAGCACCGGCCCCATCAATTCTCGTGCTACAACCAGTAGAGGAACCCATCCAGCCAGGGAAGGCGCGCATTGTCCCTATCTGGATAGGTGCAAATGAAGCCTCTCAACTAGGTATTGCTTTAGAAAAAGCACGCTTTGCTCGTCCAATGACACACGACTTACTTCTTGACGCTCTCACAAATTTAGACGCACGAGTAGAACACGTCGTTATTAATGATGTCAAAGGTGCCATGTTTCTAGCAAGGCTAACTTTAAAACAGCACGATCGCCTAATAGATCTTGACGCACGCCCCTCGGATGCAATCGCATTAGCCATCCGACAACAAGCACCAATTTATATCGAAGAAGATGTGCTTGAACGCGCTTCTTTTCCTTACGTATTCAATAAGATACCTGGTGAAGATCAAGAACTTGCCGAGTTCCGCACTTTCCTTGCAGAAATAGCACCGGAGGATTTCGAAGAATAACGTAAATATATTTATTATTCCGTACTATCTTTCTCTATTCCTTTACGAACTTAAGGAATGTTTCACGTGAAACATTCCTTTTCTATTATCACGCAGTTTAGAAAATAGATTAACAAAAGTCTCCGCTAAAAGTCCTAAGCTCTTTTGGGGCCCTACAACCTAATAAAAATGGCGAGCCTACAAGAGGTTCGCCATTTTTATTACAAGTTTACTTATCTCTTCTGGAAGGGTAATTACTCACCGTCAATTTCGTTTTCGGTGATTCCCTCTTCTTCCGATTCTTCTTCCAGAAGATCAATTTGCTCTTCATTTAACTGCTCATCACTATCTGCAGCACGCTTCTTTTTAGCTCGACTAGCAATAGCCACAGCAGTAACACGATCGTTGTCGGCCACCTTCATTACACAAACCCCTTGAGTTGAACGTCCTAGTTCGGAGATGCCGGACACAGGGGTACGTACAATAACGCCCTCTTCAGACATTATCATGATTTCTTCGTCATTTGTAACGATCTTCATGGCGGTGAGAAGACCTTTTTTCTCAGTCATGGTAATAGTAAATACACCCTGCCCACCACGATGGTGCTCAGGATAATCAGACACTGGGGTACGCTTACCATAACCCTTCTCGGTAATAACAAATAATTGAGTGTCTGGTTTGGCAATCTCCATGCCAAGCACGCGAGCGATAGGTGGTACATTCATACCGCGAACACCCATGGTGTCGCGACCCATACCACGAACCTCATCCTCACTCCACATAATAGCTTTACCGGCACTGGATACCATAATGACGTTCTCGCCGGGTGCTACACGTTTTACCGATATAAGCTCATCATTGTCTTTTAGGTTAATAGCAATAAGTCCATCGCGACGGGTGCGATCATACAACTCCATCGAAGTTTTTTTCACCATACCATGCGAGGTAGCAAACATAAGGAATTCGTCGGCAGGGAAATCCTTCGTCGCTATAACAGCCGAAATGGTCTCACCTTTGGCGAGAGGTAGAAGATTCACAATAGCAGTTCCGCGGGCGTGACGTGATGCCTCAGGTAGCTCATACACCTTCAAACGGTATACTTTACCCGCTGTAGAGAAGAACAACATGTAGGCATGCGTCGATGCAACAAATAAATGCTCGACATAGTCATTGTCTTTTAAGTTTACGCCCTGCATGCCCTTGCCGCCACGTTTTTGCTGACGATACGTTGCTACCGGTAGGCGCTTAACATAGCCTGATTTCGTCACCGTCACAACCATGTTCTCGTCGGCGATAAGATCTTCAACATCAATATCTTTTGCATCACCTGAAAGCCTGGTTTTACGCGAGGTTCCGAACTTCTTCTTAATCTCTAGTAGTTCTTCTTTAATAATCTCGCGCACCAACGCCGGATCTCCCAAAACGCGCTTGTAGTAAGCAATACGTTCGAGAAGTGCTGCTAATTCTTCCTCGATCTTACCACGCTCGAGGCCAGTGAGGCGACGCAATTTCATTTCAAGAATTGCGTCCGTTTGTTTTTTCGTTAAACCAAACCGCTCAGTTAAACGCGTGGAGGCTTCTGCATCAGTTTGCGACGAGCGAATAATCTTAATAACCTCGTCGATATTATCTAATGCAATAATTAAACCCTCGAGGATATGAGCACGCTCTTCAGCCTTTGAAAGCTCATACCGGGTACGACGTACAATAACCTCTATTTGATGCTCAATGTAATAAAACAGCATTTCCTTGAGTGATAAAACTCGCGGAACGTTGTCAACCAAGGACAACATTATGCACCCAAAACCAACTTGTAACTGCGTATGCTTGTAGAGTTTATTTAAGACAACTTGAGGAATAGCGTTTTGCTTCAAATCGATAATAATATCGATACCATGACGGTCGGCACCGTCATGAATATTACTAATTTCGGGCAGCTTTTTATCACGTACTAACTCGCCCAATTTTTCAAGCAAACGCTGGCGGTTCACCATGTAGGGAATTTCCTTCACGATGATAGAAAACCGCCCATTCTTCTTTTCCTCAATATCACACTTTGCTCGAATAGTAAGCGACCCGCGACCAGTCTCATAGGCATCGGCGATACCCTTTTTGCCCATAATGATGCCACCCGTAGGGAAATCGGGACCAGGAAGGGCAGTCATAAGCTCCTCAGTGGTAACCTCCGGGTTATCAAGCATCATACAGGTCGCATCGATGGTCTCGCCTAAGTTGTGTGGCGGTATATTTGTTGCCATACCAACAGCAATACCTTGAGACCCGTTTACCAACAGGTTAGGAAAGCGAGCTGGTAAAACAGACGGCTCTTCAAGACTCTCGTCATAGTTCGGCGAGAAATTAACCGTCTCTTTATCTAAATCGCGCAGTAATTCCATCGCCGATTTACCGAGGCGAGCCTCGGTATAACGCATAGCCGCAGCGCCGTCGCCATCAATTGAGCCAAAGTTACCATGGCCATCAATCAGGGGCACACGCAGAGAGAATGGCTGAGCTAAACGCACCATAGCATCGTACACGGCCGTATCACCATGAGGATGATACTTGCCGATAACGTCACCAACGGTACGAGCAGATTTCATGTGAGGACGGCTCGGCGTATATCCCGACTCGTTCATAGCATATAGAATGCGTCGATGAACCGGCTTTAAACCATCACGCACATCAGGTAGAGCACGCGCGACAATAACGCTCATAGCATACTCAAGGAACGATGTCTGCATCTCTTTACCCAGATAAGCTGCACGTACGGTAGTTCCTTCACCACCGTTTGCACCCTCAACAATAGACCCATGGGGGCTCGGCATATCGGGGTCAATCATCGACTGTGCAACCATCGACTCAGAAAGGGACACACCAACAACGCGTTCGTCATCCTCCCCCTCTTCATCAATAACTACTTCAACATCTTCAATCTCTTCTACCTTTTCGTCGTCGGTATTGACGGCGGAATCAAAATCTTGGTTCTCTTCAGTCACGTCGTCTTCTCCTTAAATATCCAAGAAGCGCACGTCGCGCGCATGCTTCTGGATGAATTCCTTACGCGGTTCTACCTGATCACCCATAAGCTCACTTACCACGCGTTCAGCTTCGGCAGCGTCGTCAATATTTACCTGCAAGAGAGTACGAGTTGCCGGCTCCATCGTGGTTTCCCACAACTGGTCAGGGTCCATCTCACCCAAGCCTTTATAGCGCTGAACATCAAATTTATCGGGATTATCATACTCAGCCAACGTTGAAGACAATGCTTTTTCGTCGTAAATATAGCGCTCGATTTTAGGACTACGGGAATTTTTCTTCTTCAAGCCAAAGATAGGAGGCTGCGCAATGTAGATGTACCCGCGATTAATGAGCTCTGGCATATAACGGTAGAAAAAAGTTAGCAGCAGAGTGCGAATATGTGCGCCGTCAACATCGGCATCTGTCATGATAATAATGCGATGATAACGAGATTGATCAGCATCGAAATCGTCACCAATATTCGTGCCGATAGCTGTAATAAGCGAGCTAATCGTGTCAGAAGAAAGTGAACGGTGTAAACCGGCACGCTCGACATTTAAAATTTTACCTCGTAGAGGAAGAATAGCTTGCGTCTTGCGGTCGCGCGCTTGCTTAGCCGAACCGCCTGCGGAATCGCCCTCTACAATAAATATTTCAGAATTTGCAGGCTCTTTACTTGAACAGTCGGCAAGTTTGCCTGGTAAAGCAAATGAATCAAGAACGCCTTTACGGCGCGTCATTTCACGCGCTTTACGTGCTGCTTCTCGTGCCTTAAGAGCTTGGGTTGCCTTATCAATAATACGTTTTGCCGGTTTGGGATTTTCTTCCAAATACTCCGCAAGTCCTTGGGTAACGGCATTTTGAACAAGGGGACGTATCTCAGTATTACCAAGCTTCGTCTTGGTTTGACCTTCAAATTGAGGATCATGTAATTTTACCGACACAATAGCAGCGCATCCTTCGCGTGTATCATCGCCGGAAAGGTTGGAATCCTTTTCTTTTAAAATACCTTTTGAGCGCGCATATTCATTAATAGTACGCGTAACTGCCTGTTTGAAGCCGTCGAGATGGGTACCACCCTCGTGGGTATTAATATTATTTGCAAAAGCCATAACCGAGTTCGTTGAATACGATGTTGTCCATTGCATAGCCACTTCTACAGTACCATCGTCATTTTCAGCCTCAAAATAAATAGGCTTATTCAATGTCTCTTTGCCTTCATTTAAATATTTAACGAAATCTACAATGCCACCCAAAAATTGGAATGTCTCAGTGCGGGGTTCCGGTGCTTTTTCCGACATCACGCTGCCAGGGTTGGCGCGTTCGTCGTGAAGGGTAATTTTTAATCCCTTATTCAAAAAAGCCATTTCACGGAAGCGATTCGCTAACGTATCAAAATCATAAATAGTAGTTTCAGTAAAAATATCAGGATCAGGCCAGAAGGTCACCGTCGTACCATTACCACGCGACACCTTACCTAATTCATGCAATTTCTCTGATGTTCTGCCGCGTTCAAAGGCTATTTCATATTCAATTCCGTCTTTACGAACCTGTACCCTCACCTTCTCAGACAAGGCATTCACGACCGAGACTCCTACACCGTGTAAGCCTCCCGACACCTTGTACCCTTCGCCACCAAACTTACCACCAGCGTGAAGAATAGTGAGAACAACCTCAACTGTTGGAATCTTTTCTTTGGGGTGCTTATCCACAGGGATGCCGCGACCATTGTCGTCAACCGTAATGGAATTATCGGGATGTATCCATACATCGATATTGTCACAATATCCAGCAAGCGCCTCATCGACAGCGTTATCTACGACCTCATACACTAAGTGATGAAGGCCACGTGGACCTGTCGAGCCGATGTACATACCCGGACGTTTGCGTACCGCCTCCAGGCCCTCAAGGACCTGAATGTCAGAACCGTCGTAATGGTCAGGTTTGTTTGCCACTGACATGCTCCTTTTACCGTGCGTTTTCGTGGTGAGATTATCGAAAAAAGACTTTCTACGCTAAACAAAGTAGCCAAAAAAGAGACGAAACATATGCAAAGCGAGATGACACCCTGTTCGATAACTTCAGAATTGTATCATAACCAACTTACGATACCAACATTCCAGACGGCTTTAAAAAGCAGTGAGACGGCATATAAGGCGCGATTGTTCTATTGTGTATTATTTTTGTCAGCCCACGTAAAAATCCTATTAAAAATTGCCATTTAACGGCAATAGAAGGGTTCTTTCAAGTTATTTTAAAATCTAACCAAAAAATGAAATATCAACCTAAAGGGCGCTTCTCATGCATAAATTTACAATAGAAACGAAATTAGTATCAAAGGTATCTCGGATAATACATTTTTAAGGCGCTAATTTAATAACGCGGGCCTTATTAAGTAATCCTTGATCAAAATATGCAAGATTAGTAGTGGTTATAAATGTTTGAATATCTCCTTCAATAAAAGATATCAATGCATTACGTCGTGAAGCATCTAGTTCACTCATCACATCATCAAGAAGAAGTATTGGCTTTTGATGTAATACCTCTTGAATTAAGGACGCTTCTGCGAGTTTAAAAGCTAAGACTAAGGAACGCTGTTGTCCTTGGCTACCGTATATACCAGCATTACGTTGGTTGATAAAAAACTCAATATGATCGGCATGAGGACCAATCACCGCACGTTTTCGAGCCCTCTCTTCAACATTAAAGCGACTTAGAGCGCACTCAAGATTCCCACGCGCTTCATTTCTATTAAAGAAAAACGAATTAATTTTAGCCTGATCATGTGTCTCCCATGAGGGAATATAACACAGCTCCATATCTTCATGCCCAGTAACAATCGCCGCGTAGTAAGATTTTACCATTGGAATAAGCTTTTCAAAAAGGGCCGCACGATAGTAAGAAAGCTGAGCACCACAAGTTACGAGTGTCTCATTTATACTGGCAATAAGGTCAGGCGATGCTTCTTCTTTTAGTAATCTATTTTTATACCGTAAAACCTTTTCGTAATCTTTTTTTATAACGTAATGATTTACCGAGAGTTGTGATCCTAATGCATCGATAGCAGCACGCCGTGGGCCCGACGATCCTTTTACTAACCCTAAATCATCAGGAGTAAAGGTTACCGAGGGAATAATACCTTTTAAGTCGGAAGTACGTTTACTTTTACCATTAAGAAAATATTGCCTTTTTCCTTCATTTAACCGAAGAGAGAAATTAAGGTCGCGATTCCCATCCGTTAAGTCGGCTTCTAAACACGCAAACGTAGAACCCTCACGTATTATCTGATCAAAAGTAGGATGGCGAAACGACTGCATTGCTGTAAGAAGTTGTATACCTTCAATAATATTTGTTTTTCCTACTGCATTTGGTCCAACAAATACGGTAAGCGCGCCTAAATTAGACAGTTCAAATAACTCATAGCTGCGAAAGTTTTTGAATGATATACGGTCTATAGTAAGATCCACTATTATTTCCAATAATAAATCATGCTGTGAGGGTCTATGAAATACGTACTGGCATGACTAGGTAAAGGAAATTTTCCGGTTCAGGAGCTTTAAAGATACCCGGTTTAAGCGATGATTGCACTTCTAAGAATACCTCACCTGTTCCCACAACAGATAATCCGTCAAGTAAATAAGCGTAATTAAAGGCTATCTCTACATCTTCCCCTTCCCCATGGCACCCTATTGTTTCCTGAGTTGATCCCACATCCTGAGCAATAGTTGATAGCTGAGTGGTTTGAGAGGCAATATTTATATCGAATTTAATAGGAGAAGAAGATTGACCTAAAAGAGAAGCACGCTTTACTGCTCCCATAAGATGCTCAACAGGAATGCTTACACGCGTAGCATGAGAATCGGGGAGTAATTGTCGGTAATTTGGAAAATTTCCTTCTAAACGACGATTAACAAACTTTGTATCTTGATAGGTAACAACAATCTGATTTTCTGCCAATGCAATAGATACCGGTTCATCCGTCTTAGGAAGAGCCGCAATATCCTGAAGGAAAGAACCTGAAATAACTGCCTGAAATCCATCTGCAGTTGTTTCTGGCAGTTCCGCTTCGGTAATTGCAAGGCGATATGAGTCAGTGGCTACCATTTTAAGATAGCGATCTTCAAGCGTGATTAATACGCCAGTAAGGATAGCTCTACTTTCATCTTTAGACACAACACGAGCAACACGTCGAACCATTGATGAAAATTGATTAAAAGGAATCTCTATTTTTTGAGTAACGTCAACATGAGGAAAACCAGGAAAGTCTTCAGGGTTGAGTGCTTTGATCGAAAAAGAGGCTGTATCGCAAGTAATAACAGCGCCTTCTTCATCAGCTATCACGTGAACGGCAGCATCGGGAAGATTTTTAACAATATCAGTAAATAACTTACCGGGTACTACCGCCCGACCTTCTTCTTCAACGAGCGCTGCCACTGTATATTGAATTGAAAGTTCCAGATCTGTTGTTTGAAGTGTTAACTCGTCCCCACGTATTTCAAGATAGACGCCAGAAAGAATAGGGAGGGTGGAACGAGTCGCAACGCCCTTAAGTACAACGCTTAGCGCATTTTGTAATTCCGATTGGTTAATACTGAATTTCAAGGCGTTTCCTTCCTCTTATAAGATGACCACTTTTACATGTCCCATCGTATTTTGTTTTTAACTTCGCTTCTCTTAATTATAGTAAGGTTTTAATAATAGTAATAATAAGGACTGTGGATTTGTGGATAAACAACGTCATCGCACGTCAAAACTAATTTTTACTACTAAATTTATCGTGTAATAAGTGTTCCTCTCATCAACACTTATTATTGCTTTTATTATCTTTCCCACGTCTAACCCAGTTTATCGTCAAGTTACAAGTCATTTTTCAATCAGTTTTCCTCCGAACGAGCGTTCGTATTCGATTAATTCTTGCTATTCTTTCAGGATAGTGAATCTCTATTGATTCTTAATTAATACTATTTGAAATGTTTCACGTGAAACATTTCATGTAACACCAGATGTTAATTAAGAATCGCGTTTTATATTTCTCGAATAAGTTGTTTTAAAGTTTCTAATTCTTCGCGTAATTCACGACTTTCCTTCATCTTCTCTTCGACATTCGTTACTGAATACATGACAGTGGAATGGTCGCGGTTAAATTTTTTTCCAATATCATTAAAAGGTAAATCTAATAGTTGACGTGATAGGTAGATAGCAATTTGCCGTGCATAAATAATATTTCGAGTACGTTTTTTTCCTATAAGATCGGCGTGACTTACTTTGTAAAAGTTTTCCACTTCTTTTTGAATATCAGCAATAGTTAAACGCTTTGATGGCCCTCCAGAAAAATGGTTCTCTAGAAGGTTTCTTACATCATCTAATGTTAAATCTGGTTGATTGAAGAATGTCATCTGATAAATGACTTTTGTTACTGCACTTTTTAATTCTCTAATGTTAGAACTAGAGCTTTCAGCAATGTACATTTGAATATCGTTAGGAATTGAAAAGTCTGATTTACCTTCATTTTCGCGATATTCATCTACAAAGCTCTTTACGATACCCAGTTTTGTTTCAATTTCAGGAGGTTGAATATCGAAGGTGCCTCCAGAGTTGAATCGACTTTTATACCTTTCGTCGATATCGATATTTTTTGGTGCACGATCCGCAGAAAGAACTACTTGTCGTCCTTGGCTGGTTAATTTATTGAATATTTGAAAAACTATATCAAGTGTTTGTTTTTTACCTTGTAAATATTGCACATCGTCGATAAGTAGCACATCAGCTTCTTCATAGCGCGTTTTAAAATTCTTATAGCTTGATTTTTCCTTATCGTGTGCTGCGCTTGCCTCCATGTAGTCGGAAAGTAATTCTGCGGAGTCTACGTAAATCGTTGATAACCTTGGCATAGTCTCGTGTACGTAATTTTGTATAGCTCTCAATAAATGAGTCTTGCCTAATCCTGATTTTCCATAAATAAACAAAGGATTTAAATGTGCTTTACCTGGCATTTCTGCTACAGCAACAGCCATTGAGTATGCCATGCGATTTGAGTCACCAATAACAAAGTTTTCAAAAGTAAGGGTAGATGTTGGGCCATCTTGACCAGAAACAATGCTCTCGTTATGAGATGTATAATCAAAAGGATTATCATTTTGTGCTCGAAGTGAATTATTGAAATTTAAAGGTGGTTCTTCCTCGATATCTTCCCATAATGGCTGAAAATCTGATGAATTAGCTTGTATTTTATCAGATATAGGTACTAGAGGTTTTTCCTCTTTATTTCCTGGTATGCTGGTCTTATTGAATTCTGTCACTAATGGAGCTTCTCCTTGTTTTTGGAAAGAAGAGCCTCCAGCTGGTGTGTTATTACTTTCAGGAACGATATCTACCTCGATAACAACAGTGAACATAACTTGATAGATATCCATTAGAGCTTGTTTAATGAAGTCAATATAATGGCGCTCAATCCACGTTTTAATAAAATCATTGTCTGCGGTGAGCATAAGAAAGTCTTCACTC
Source organism: Gordonibacter sp. (assembly GCA_034932485.1). GTDB lineage: Bacteria > Actinomycetota > Coriobacteriia > Coriobacteriales > Eggerthellaceae > Gordonibacter. The sequence continues at coordinate 14,408 of JAYFOQ010000034.1, read as the reverse complement.
ATCGCCTGAGGATGAAGGCGCGAAAAGAATGCATTAATCTGCGATGGATCGATATTGTTATAGCTTTTTACCTGATCGCAAAGTGCGCCCCAGACTTGTTCGAGTTTTTCGCTATCCATAGCAATCTCCTTGTGCGGAGGTTCTCCTTAATAGTGGTAACTTCTCGTTAGCATTTAATTACTACTCATTTAATAAACGTTTGTTTGTTATTACTCTTGTTTGTTTACTGTAGTGTATGGGAGACTTTTATTTGGTGGTGATTATAACGAATTCACCACATGGAATCCGAGATCGGTAAGAATCCTCTTCTGTCCCGCAGTTTTCTCAATAAGTCCAGCTTCTTCGAGTTTGGAAAGTGTTACGTAAGTACTCGATTGGGGTACACCGGTAAGGCGTGCAAGGTCAGTTACTCCTAATGCTCCTTCATTGAGGAAAATAGGAAGGAAGTCGCGTTCGCGCTGAGATAAAGGTGGAACGAGAGCGGCTGCAGGTGAGTGAAAATTGTTCGATCCTTGTTTATAGGGGGCGGCGTATGCTCCATAAGATTGATTAGTGGGCGTTATTTCGTTTATTTGGCTATTATTTTTGTCTTTTAAGCTAATGGTAACGACTGATCCTGCTCCTAAATTGTCTTCAATTGAGATAGTTCCGTGTGAAAATTCGAGATATTCCTTAACAATAGGGAGCCCCGATCCTACCCCTCTAATAAAATGCTTCATTGGTTCCACCGCTGAGGTAAACCCTGGAAGTTGAGCTTTATCTTTTTGTCCAATTCCTGGTCCTTGGTCAGCAAATCGAATTGTGTTTCCGTCATCTAAAATAGAAACAATAATTTCAGCAAATCGAGCGTGAATAAAATTTTCTGAAACTTCCCTAATTGCAGTATAGGGAACAGCACCACCGGCCATTTTTGCCTGTTCATAAATTTTCGATGCAAGACTTTCAATAAATTCAGCAGTTGGCGCCGGTTGAATTTCCGTCACTCTTGGTGCACTACGAAGGTCGTCGTATAAGGCAATGCGCGCGATAGTGCGCACGTAAGTATAGTCGAACGAATTCGACCCTTCATCAGCTGATTCATTAGTTGGTTTTGAATTTTCAATCTGGGTGTTCAATGGTATTCCGTTTTTCAGATTCGATATTCATTATTTTTCAAAGATATTCAACGGCATTGTACCGTTTTTTTGGCATTGAATCTATTCACCTGCGTAATTCATTTATTCATTCTACCTACTTTCATAATTTATTGAAAATAAAACGGTATTCAACTTGGGCTTTTCAGAGTTTTCAACATTTTATTCAAATAAAGTGGAAAACATTAAAAAAGACTGAAGAAAGTGAAGTGGAATTCTTTAAAAAAAGTCTTAATTGTTGAAATTTTCCTTGACTTTCGTCTTTCTGAGGTTTTCCCAGATGGTATGTATTTTGATTGAATACTTATTAACGAGACATTTTTTTAAAAACGTCAAAACTTAAAAGTAATAAAAATATTTATAAATGAGTTTTTATAAAGTACCTGTTCAGAGTATATATCTAGGAATCAATAAAGGTAAAATGGCTGGTAGACGCTTAGTTGATTTATTAGTAAAAAAGCCTTGACAAAAGCTTATTATTTGAGATTTCCACATTGTCTTTCGAGTGAAAGTCGAGTTTTCCCCATTTTCCACAATTTTGTTAGCAAATTTTTTTCGAATTACCAATAAATAGTATTTTGATTACTCTTTTTCACCGTTTTTTATTTCAAGAGTTCTTACTTTTACTTATTCGATTTCTAAATGTTTGAATAGTGAGGATATGTTTAATAACTTCTCTTACGAGGGAAAATACTTGACGATAGATTGACATGGTATATACTTTGGAAGTTGCTCTTGAAAGTATTGAAAGGGAATAACCATGAAGCGCACCTACCAACCGAACACGCGCAAACGCGCCAAGTGCCACGGCTTTCGTGCCCGTATGTCGACGAAGGGCGGCCGTGCTGTGCTAGCTGCTCGTCGTGCTAAGGGGCGTAAGCGCCTCTGCGTGTAAATGGGGTTGTGAGTTGGAGACTATAAAATCCAACACTGAGATTTCCTCCCTATTTGCTCACGGAAAGCGTTTACACACGTCTTATCTCACGTTTATTGTGGTACAAAACGAAAAGCAGCACGACCAACCAGGTCGTGCTGCTTTTGTTGCTGGGAAGAAATTAGGCAACGCTGTGTGGCGTAATACGGCCAAGCGTCGTATGAGAGCATTATGTCGCGATCTTGGGGGCCCATGGCAGGGTTGCGATGTGATTTTCCTCGCAAAGTCGAACATCACACGGGTGTCTTATAGTAAAGTGCTAGCAGCATGTGACGATACATTGAAGCGAGCTGGGGTGCGATGAGGTTTATGCGATGGGGACGATCATAAGTCATATAAAACGCCTACCTTGTATTATTACGGTGTTTTTGATCACCTTCTATCGTGCGGCTATTTCTCCTCTTTTTCCCTCATGCTGCCGCTTCATACCGACTTGTTCTGAGTACGGAATTATCGCATTCAGACGTTATGGGTTCTTAAAAGGATTGAAATTGACGGTAAAGCGGTTATTACGCTGCCGTCCAGGAGGCCCTCACGGCTATGATCCCGTTCCTTAGACGGGGGCTTTGGGTATCTTTGGTTATGGGAAGGAAAACGCTTTATGTGGGACGCATTTAAGGACCTAATATTTAATATAATCCAGTTCTTCTACGATTTCTGTGGTGACTGGGGTCTGTCTATTATTATCGTTACAGTTATTTTCCGTCTGTTGATTTCGCCACTTATGCACAAGCAGACAAAGTCATCGTTCCAAATGCAAAAGGTCCAACCTCTTATGAAGGAGATACAGACCAAGTATGCGAACGATCCACAACGTCAACAAGAAGAGATGCAGAAGCTTTATGCTGAAGCAAAGTTTAATCCACTCGCTGGTTGTCTTCCAATGCTTTTACAAATGCCTATCTTTATGGCGTTGTTTCAAGTTCTTTCTGAGATGGGATCTCGTACTGAAGGTTCCACTTATGAGTTTTACCATTTAGTACCCAGCTTAGTTATGCGTCCTTCGGAGGCGTTCGCGCAGGGTTTTGGAACATTTGTTCCCTATTTAATTTTAATGGTGATATTTGCTGGTGCCACCTTCTTACCGATGGTTCTCATGCAGATGGGTAATAAAGATAACCCACAGCGTAAACAAACAATGATCATGGCTGCTGTCATGAGTGTTTTCATGCTTTGGATTAGTTGGAGCTCACCAGCTGGCGTTCTTTTGTTCTGGGGAGCTTCTTCACTTATTGGTGTTGGGCAACAGCAAGTGTCTATGCGCATTATGAAAAAACGTGATGCTGAAGTTGCTGAAACTATTGAAATTAAACCTATTGAAGTGGATGTTACCCGTAAAGCTAAGAAAAAGCGTCCTACGAAGAAGAGTTAAAAACCGCGTAAATTGTTTCACGTGAAACAATGGAGTTGATTTAAGTCGGCTCTATTGGGGTGTATATCAAAGGAGTCTGTTATGACTGATGAAACTATCGAAGAGCAGCAGAGTACTGAGATTACTTCCGAAGAGCCTTTGGAATTAAGTGATGAAGAACTTGATCGCATTGCCGATACCGCAATTGCCGCTCTCCAGGATATTTTAAAGTACTTCAGTGTTGGTGAAGTTACTATTGATGAATATGAGGGTGATGAAGGAGAGTTGATTCTCGATATTACTGGTGGTGATTTGGCAGTTCTTATTGGGCGTCATGGTAAGACACTTGATGCATTGCAATTTTTAGTTTCTGCTATCACTGTTCGTACCATTGGATTTCGCTACCCTGTTGTGGTTGACGTTGAAGGATATAAGAGTCGTCAACGTCAAAAACTTGAATCTATTGCTCGTTCTTCAGCGAATCGTGCCGCAAGTCAAAGCCGGAGTATTAAACTGCGTCCTATGACACCCTATGAGCGTCGTATTGTTCATATTACACTTAGAAATGATAATCGTGTTGAAACAGCCTCTGAGGGTGAAGGTAGTGCTCGGCACGTAGTTATTCTACCTCTCTAGACATTATTGAAAGTAAAAAGGGGCCTCTTTTAAGGGGTCTCTTTTTTATATAAGCATGTTTCACGTGAAACATGTTTATATAAAATTAAAATAACTGTAGTATGTAGTTCATTCTTTTAACGTATCCATTGTTTCACGTGAAACAATGGATATTTACTTTAATTGCTTTCTATCAATCAAAGTATAGGGAGTGATAAACTGTATTCCTTCTACGCAGTCGATAAAAGGACTCCCATGCAAAATAGCAATCTTATGAACAGTTATTTAGATAAAGTTCTTGAAGCAAATAAAGTAACTAATTTAACGAGGATATCCTCTCTTAAAGAAGCACGTGTTCTTCATCTTGAAGATTCACTTGTTGGTCTACCTGAATTGCAACAAGCTCCCGAAGGATTATATGGCGATTTAGGCACAGGTGGTGGGTTTCCAGGTGTTCCTTTAGCTATTGAAACAGGTAGACAGACTATACTCGTTGATTCTGTTCAAAAAAAGATGAGCATTGTTGAAAAAATTCTAGAAGAAATTGATTTAACCGAATCGATTTCAACTTATGCAGGTCGCATCGAAGACCTCTCAAGAGACTACCCTGAAGAGTTTGCAGTCTTAACCGCAAGGGCTCTTGCAAAACTTTCAGTGCTTATGGAATTAGCAAGCCCTTTACTTAAGAAAGGTGGTTTCCTTATTTGCTATAAAGCAAATGTGCAAGATGATGAATGGGATCATGCTCTCTCTTTACAGAAGAAACTAGGAATGAAACTTATTTCTGATAGACATCTTTATTTAAGTGATGGGGAAACTCAGAGACGTATTATTTGTTTTAAAAAGATGAGTCGCGCAACAATTGTACTTCCTCGAAGAATGGGATTAGCCCAAAAAAAGCCTTTATAGTGTTTCACGTGAAACACTAATGTTTCTTAGTAAGTAAAGATAAAGAGATCTCTGAAGAGTCGTTTCTTCTGTTTTGAACTTCCCTATGGATAAGTTCACATACACCTTCAAAATTTTCTCGGATAGCAGAATTAGAAAATCTTAACTCTTTTATACCTTCCATTTCTAGATAGATTGTACGAATTTCATCATGCAAGCGATTGTTTTCTTCATAATGTTGAGATCCATCAAGTTCAATACTGAGTCTAACTTTCCGCAATAAAAATCAACGATGTATGGACCTATTAGTATTTGACGTGAGAAGCGAATGGGGTAATTACGTAAGAATTGATACCACAGTGTTTTTTCAGTAGGAGGCATGTTTTTTCTCATATAACGTGCATATTCAGCGAGTTTAGATCTGATGATACGGTTCATAATATCCTCCTTGTTAATATGCTATTACCTTACCTCCTCAACCTTGCAAAACAACCGTTTAATTATCTGATCAAAACCTTCTGTAATTTGTCAAATTTAGCTAACTAAGTCCTATATAAGTCGTTGTATGCAATTCAAAATACCGCTAGATTTCAAATATTTTTTCTTTTTCTTGGTTATGTAATTCCGCTTTATCAGCAAAATGAAGACCACTACATAACTACAATGTTTCACGTGAAACATAAAACAAGGTATACTAGCTATAAATGCTCATGGAAGGGGGCCTTTGTGGGACTATTCGATAGTCTGAAACGCGAAAGAAAAGCAGCAGAGACTGTCAAACCGAAAGAAGAACCTGCTATTGCCGATGATCAATTGTATGAGGATGATATTTCTATTGAAAATATTGAAATCATCGAGCGCGAGGTGGTTCAAGAGGTTGAAAAGGAAATTCCCCTTAAGCCTATTAAATCTTTCAAAGACAAAGAACCTGTAACACGCGCGATTGGTCAAACAAAAATTATTGCCATTATTAATCAAAAAGGTGGGGTCGGTAAATCAACTACTGCCATTAACCTTTCAGCTGCATTAGGTGATGAAGGTAAACAAGTGTTGCTTGTTGATCTTGACCCACAGGGAAACTCATCAAGCGGTCTTGGTATTGAGAAGAGTCGTGTAGACCATTGCATATATGATGTATTACTCAATCACGTTCCAGTTGAAGAGGTTATTATTCCTGATGTGTGTAAGGGATTAGACGTTATTCCAGCGACAATTAATCTTGCCGGAGCCGAAGTAGAATTAGTTTCAGAGATGGCGCGTGAAAATCGACTTCGAGATGCAGTGGGATCACTTCGAGGTAAATATGATTACGTTTTTATCGATTGTCCACCTTCCCTTGGACTTCTAACGGTTAATGCTCTTGTTGCGGCTGATAAGCTTCTTATACCAATTCAATGTGAGTTCTACGCCTTGGAAGGTGTGACAAAACTCCTTGATTCAATGAAACGTGTCAAAACCCTCCTTAATCCATCGCTTGATATATATGGGGTTCTTCTCACTATGTATGATGGAAGAACAACTTTATCGCGGCAGGTTGTAGAGGAAGTTCGAAACTATTTTGGTAAAACAGTTTTTGAATCACTTATTCCACGTACAGTAAAACTCTCAGAAGCTCCTAGTTTTGGGCAACCTATCACTCAATATGATCCTACAGGGAAAGGTGCTCAATCTTATATTAATCTCGCAAAGGAAGTGATTATCCGTGGCTAAATCGACGAAAAGCGGCTTGGGCCGAGGGCTAAACTCGCTGCTTGGGGGCGCCTACGAAGAAGCCATTCCTGCTGAACCAATAAAGACTTCTCCTCGAGTTATCGTTGAAGCTGGAGAGATTCCAGAAAATAGAAATGTTGTTGCTCCTCGTGACGTGGTTGTAAATGAAATCTCACATATTGGGGCAGAGGATGCTTCCAGAGAATATATCAATGAGGAAGATCATGTCACCATTAAAAGTGTTGTTCAAAGAAAAACCGATGAGGTTCCTATAGAAACTGTTTCACCTAATCCTGATCAACCGCGTACTCACTTTAAAAAGGAACAAATAGAAGAATTAGCTTCCTCTATAAAAAAAGATGGTTTGCTTCAACCTATATTAGTACGGCCAGTTGGGGATAACAAATATCAAATTATTGCAGGAGAACGCCGCTGGCAAGCTTGTTGTCTTGTGGGAATGAAAACAGTTCCCATTAGGATTAAAGATGCCGATGATGATAAGGCTCTTGAGTTGGCTCTTGTTGAAAATATCCAGCGTTCTGATCTAAATCCCATAGAGGAGGCATACGGTTATCGCCGCATGATGGAGCGTCGAAACCTAACTCAATCTGATGTTGCAATTGCTATGTCAAAAGGACGATCAACAGTTGCTAATGCGCTCCGTTTATTAGAACTTCCTGAAGAGGCCCAGCAGTTGTTGTTTGAAGAAAAGATAACTGCTGGCCATGCACGTGCTATTCTCTCTATTCCCTCGAAAGAAGATCGACTAAAATTAACTCAAAAATTGGTAGATGAAAAGCTTTCTGTGCGTGAAACTGAAGCAATTGCTCGCTTGTTTGCTGGTAAAAAGGCATCGGGATCGAATCCTCCGCGGCAACCTACCCCGAAATCATTTAAAACTGTTGCTAAGGCGCTTCGTGAAGTGCTGCACACTAATGTTAAAGTGAAAACTGTTCAAGGTAAGAATAAAATTGAAATTGAGTTTAAGGATGAAGAGGAGCTTGAAAAGCTTTTTGAAGAATTACTTGCTTCAATGTCGTAATGTTTCACGTGAAACATTACGAACGTACCGTATAGAAAAGACCCCAGTTGGGGTCTTTTCTATACGGTATCTAACAAAACCAGAATGTTTCACGTGAAACATTCTGGTTTGAGAAAACTATTCAATTTTATTATTAAATGCATTTTTTAGTTGTCCACATGCTCCAGCTATATCAGTGCCTCGTGAATTGCGGACGGTAGTTTCTATTCCAGAATTATTTAATGATGATAACCAAGAATTCATAGTTTTCAAACTACTTGGTTGACATGGCGAATCATTTACTTTATTTAATGGAATTAGGTTGATGTGACAAAGTAATCCGTGACAAAATTCAGTCAAAGCCTCGAGATCGCTCTTCTGATCGTTGATATTTTGAATTAAAGCATATTCTAGGCTAACCCTTCGGTTGGTCACTTCAACATAGCTCATAAGGGCTGTTTTAAGCCGTTTTAAGGGGTACTTTGATACTCCAGGCATAATTATGTCACGAATTTGCTGTACTGCCGTGTGTAGCGATATCGCAAGGGTGAACTGTTCGGGTTCGTAACTTAGTTTTTCTATTCCAGAAACAATGCCACATGTGGACAAGGTAATATGTCGGGCTCCGATATTAAATAACTTTGGGTGATTAAGTATGCGAAGTGCCTCCAATGTATTGTCGTAGTTAAGAAAAGGTTCCCCTTGTCCCATCACGACAACATTGGATACGCGACGTTTTGTCTCGTTTTGGACGATTATTATTTGGTCGACAATTTCACCTATTGAAAGATTTCGGTTGAAACCTTCTTTCCCAGTAGCACAAAAAGAGCACGCCATACCACAACCAACTTGAGACGAACAACAAACAGTAAGACGCCCGTCTTTAGAGGGTATTGAAACTGTCTCGACGCAAACGCCATCATGATAACCAAGTATAAATTTCTGGGTTCCATCTGAGGAAGTTTGGCTATCGAGAATAGAAGGTTGATAGAGAGGATGAAATTCTAGAAGATTCTCACGTAAAGATTTAGGAAGATTTGTCATATCTTCATATGAGCTTGCGTTTCGTTGATATATCCATTCTGAAAGCTGTTTTGCTCTAAACAAAGGCTGATTTAGATCTTTTATAAGATCCTGAAATTCTAATAAAGAGTATGATTTGATCGGTTTTTCCATAGCGGTATTATATCTTAAAGATGTCGTTGAATGTTTCACGTGAAACATTGTTACTCAAGGAGAAGGGGCACCGCGTAGTAAAGAGTAATTTGCTATACTTCTTTAAGTTATTGACTTCGAAAGACGAAAGAAGGCTCCATGGATGACTGCATTGAGCCCCAGCATTGCCGCGTGGCGTTGTTGGTGGGTGGCGCTAGCGGTGAACGTGAAGTTTCACTTGCTTCTGGTGAGGGTGCTCGTTGTGCGTTAGAGGAGGCGGGATTCCCGGTAACGGTTCTTGATCCGGTAAATAAAGAGGATCTTAAAACCCTTATTGATGGTGACTTTGATATTGCTTTTATTTGCTTACATGGTAAATATGGCGAAGATGGAACATTGCAGGGATTGTTAGAAATGATTAACCTGCCTTATATTGGTTCTGGGGTATGGTCGAGTGCTCTAGCAATGGATAAAGTCAAATCGAAGATTTTTTATAATCATGCTGGTATTCCTACCCCCCCTTCTGTAACACTTTCTTTATCCTCACTTATTAATTTGGATGATATAGTGACCCAGTTAGGGAACCATTGTGTGGTAAAGCCAGCCACGGAAGGCAGTGCGCTTGGAGTTTTTATTGTAGAGGGAAAAGAAGCTATTGGTGAGGCGATTAAAAAAGTATTCGAGTTGGATAATTCGGTACTTTTAGAAAGATATATCAGTGGCAAGGAGCTTACTGTTGCAGTTATTGGAAATGATGATCCGAAAGCGCTTCCCATCATTGAGATTGTTCCTGTAAATGAATTTTATGATTATGAATCGAAATATGTACCTGGCGCTGCAGAACATATTTGCCCTGCCAATTTATCTGAGGAGATCACTGAAAAAATTCAGCGGATGGCAATAGAAGCCCATCGTGTACTTGGTTGTTCTGGAGTTTCTAGGTCTGATTTTATTTTGGACGACGAAGATATCGCGTGGATACTTGAAACGAACACTATTCCAGGTATGACAGGAACCTCTTTATTACCTGATGCAGCTCGTGTAGCGGGAATACCCTTTCCACAGCTCTGCACAATGCTTATCGACTACGCTTTTAGGAAGTAATTGAACATAGCCCCACTGTTTCACGTGAAACAGTGGGGCTATGTTTTGTAAGCTAGTAAGTAGGATGTCTTATTGCGTAGGGACGTGTTTGGAATGTTTCACGTGAAACATTCCAAACGTGGGCATTAAAAAACATTACAAGATTTAAGTGCAGCTACAATACCTACAACCAAAGCAATAAGGAAAAGCCAGCTGATTAGATAACAGCCTTTATTACCTTGACGACCTTGTTCGATAAATTTCTCTGATATCTTGCGTGAATTTTTTAGAACAACGGTTCCTTTTTGCCCCTTCGGTAGAGGCACGGTTTTTGAGGGTAACCAAGAGCCTTGCGATGTTATCACTTGCTTTATACCTTGATCCCCTAGGTTTATCTCAGGACGAACTCCTTCCATCAATCGCTGCGCAACGCCTTTTGAGAAATGATCAAAAGCTTCTTGTTGTTCAAGAGAAGAGCAAATTATTGCCACTTCACCCCAGTAGTGCCCGGGTTCGGGTCGATCCGTGAAAGCTATAAACGATAAAAGAGCTTTTATATTCCAATCTCGTGCTTTTATAACTCTCAATTGATGAGTGGTTTCGGTGTCAAAAAAAGCAACAAGTTTTCCGAATCGATTTTTCATCCAAGCAGTAGTTTCACCATCTTCGGTTTCGAATACGATGTCAAAGCTATCTCCTACTAAATTATCGGCTCCTAATAACGCTGCAGCTTCTTTTTTTGACAGAGTGTCGAAGCGTGCGTAAAAACCGACATAGGTGTTCATTTGTTCTCCTTGTTTAGACTCGTGTTCGAAATGCAGTTTACCATGATATTTTCAGGTGATTTTGCTGGCGTTAGAATCACAATCTTCTTCCGTGCACTAAAAAAGAGTTTTAAAAAAGCCGAATAAAGAGTCAAAAAGAGGTTGGGAGTTCGGTAAAAGAGAAAGATTCGAACATGCCTTAAAAGTAAGAGAGACGTAATTGACTACTTATAAATTGAATAAAAGTGATGCTTAAGTAGGGTCTGCTCCATAAGTCATAATCCCAGTTCAAGTGGCATTTCATGCTAGTTTTTGCTATAATGAATGCAAGGTTTTTGGGTGTATCAGATCAAAAACCTTGCACCTCTAAAAGCCCTTCGCCTTAATAACTGGGAACATGCATGTATAAAGACCACTCGCAACTCACCATCGAAGACTTCATCTTCCCGTTCGGAGCACTCGATCCTAACAACCGTTGGGTGCGCATGGCGTCGTTTGTGCCATGGGACGAGATTGAGAAGCCCTATGCAAAAAGCTTCGGCACAACCGGCGCTCCGGCGCATCCGGCACGCATGGCCTTCGGTGCTCTTCTGCTCAAGCAATGCCTCAGCGTATCCGATGCCGAGCTTGTAAACCAGATTGCCGAAAACCCGTATCTCCAGTTCTTCATCGGCTGCAAGTCTTTCGACAAGGGCTGTCCTTTCGGGGCATCGACCCTGGTTGCATTCAGAAAGCGCTTTCCGGAAGACGAGGTTCGCCGCATCAATGACCTCGTTATCGCCCGTGCGCGGGCGGCTGCTGCCCAAGCAAAGGAAAACAACGACGATGACCACGACGATAGCGACGGCGGCACGCTTGTAATGGATGCCACCGTCGCCCCGTCCAACATCGCGTATCCACAAGATGTGGCCCTGCTTGACAAGGGACGCGAAATGCTCGAGGCTCTTGCTGACAAGCTCTGCGCCCAAACAGGCACCAAAAAGCCCCGCATGTATCGCCAAAGAGCACGGCGTGACTTTCTGAACTGGTCGAAAGCCAAGCGCAGAAGCTACAAGCTCAACCGTCGGGCTCGCCGGCAGCAGCTTGGATACGTCGCACGTGACTTAGGCTTTATCGCTGAGCTTATCGAGCAGAAACATGCTGAACTTACCGAACGAGATGCTATCGCGATCGAGACGATCAGCCTGCTTTATGCCCAACAAAAAGAGATGCATGACCAGCACAAAACCAAAGTCGATCATCGCATCGTGTCCATCGAACAGCCCTGGGTGCGCCCTGTCGTGCGTGGCAAAACGCACGCCAACACCGAGTTCGGAGAGAAGCTCCACCTGTGCATTGAAGATGGCTTCTCTCGTGTCGACTATGCATCGTTTGAAGCCTACAACGAAGCCTCAAGACTAACCGATGCTGCAAAGGGCTACAAAATGCGACACGGTGCCTATCCCAAGCGCATCCTTGCCGATAAGATATACACGACCAGGGCCAACAGAGCCTGGTGCAAGGCTCGCGGCATCGAGTTGTCGGGTCCGAAGCTGGGACGACCCTCGAAGGACCCGCAAGTAGCGCGAGAAGATTGCAGACGCGAGCGTGAGTCTGCAAGTGATCGCAACTGCGTCGAAGGCGCATTCGGTACGATGAAGCACTCATACGGTATGGATCGCGTGATGACGAGGCTGAAGGAAACGACGGAGACGGTTGTCGCGATGGCGGTGCTGTGCTTCAACCTAAAGAAGCTCGAGGGGCTTTCTTATACCTTCATTCGGTGGGCGTTGAAGATGCTGCAATCCTGGCCGTTGTTATTGGTAGGAGATAGGGGTCTGCAGCGGGCTTGAAAAACGGTTTGTTATGGAGCAGACCCTACATAAGCATACGCGTGTCTGCTTGGCATTTCAGAGCAGTATAGCAAGTGTTCCGTTCCTTGAACCTGTGGAAGTTGTGCATCCCAGCCACGTTATAACGAGGGCTCCTGTTATGCTTGAACGGTTGGGTCGGGAAGTTTATAGGGCAAGATGGCCTTAGCGGAAGCTGAAAGATACCTAAACCGTAACCCTCTGATCAGGTAAAACTTAAAGTTCGCATGTTTTATGTGACACGGGGATAAAGAATATTGGGCATAGTTATATCCAGCACGCAGCCGCTTCTTGCGGTTGTGCCCCACGCGGGAGGCGTGGGGTGCGAAGTGGACGAGCTCGCATGCGTAAGGAAACAAGCAGGAGGAGGAGACATGTCGAAAGCAACTGACAGCACCGTGTCTCGCCGTACGTTCGTGAAGGGCTCGGCATTGGCCGGTCTGGGCGCAACGGCAGTAGGAGGCGGCGCTTTGTCGCTTTTTGGATGCACACCTGAAGGTGGCAAAGAAGCTACGCCGAAGAGCACCGCAGAGGAGAAGGTGTCGTGGGGTCACTGCGCCATTAACTGTCCGGGTCGTTGTAGTTTGAAATTCCACACGCAAGATGACGAGGTTGTGTGGGTTGAGACGTACACGAGTAAAGATGCTGGTTTTGACGACCCGCAGCCGCGTGCTTGCCTGCGCGGGCGTACCTATCGTCGCTGGATGAATCATCCCGACCGCATCAACTATCCCATGAAGCGTGTGGGCAAGCGTGGCGAGAACAAGTACACGCAAATTAGCTGGGAAGAGGCAATCGAGACCGCCACAACCAAGCTGAAAGAGACCATTGAGAAGTACGGCAACGAGGCCGTTTATATTCCGTACGCTACGGGCGTATCGGCAACCACAGCCCGTCCGTTTAATCGTTTCCTGAACCTTGTAGGTGGCTATCTCGGCTTCTACAACAGCTATTCTACGGCACAAATTTCGTGCATTACGCCTTACATGTATGGCGCCAAGGGCGCAGGCGGTAGCTCGTTTAGTGCTGCTGAAGACGCGGCCCTTATTCTTATCTTCGGGTCGAGCCCCACGGAAACGCGCCAGGGCGGCCTGACGACCCACTACGATTGGGCGCACCTACGTGAGCGAACGAATGCAAAGATCTACATGATTGATCCGCGCATGAACGACTCTATCATGGGCCACTCCGAGCAGTGGCTTCCCATCAATCCCGGTACCGATGCCGCGCTTATTGCAGGTATTGCTCATGAGCTCATTGCCAATGATCTGGTCGACCTTGAGTTCCTACACACGTACTGCGTAGGATATGACGAGGAGACCATGCCCGAAGCTTACCAGGGACAAAACCTATCGTATCGCGCTTACATCATGGGCGAGGGCTACGATATGGTGGAGAAGACGGCTGAGTGGGCAGCCAAGATCACCGGTATTTCGGCCGATCGCATTAAGAGTCTCGCTCAGGAAATCGGCACCACGAAGCCTCTCTACGTAAACCAGGGTTGGGGTCCTCAGCGCCGCAGCAATGGTGAATGGACCGCATGGTCTATCATGGCACTGCCCTGCCTTGTTGGCCAGGTTGGTCTGGCGGGTACGAACAATGGTACACGTGAGGCGCGTAATAGCCCTGCTCTTGGATCGCTTTCGGCTGGCAAGAATCCGGTAACAGCATCCATCCCATGCTTCCTGTTTACCGATGCTATCGACCACGGCACTGAGATGACTTCCAAGAACGCTGGCGTTAAGGGTGTCGACAAACTGAACGTAAACATTAAGTAGGGTCTGCTCCATAACAAACCGTTTTTCAAGCCCGCTGCAGACCCCTATCTCCTACCAATAACAACGGCCAGGATTGCAGCATCTTCAACGCCCACCGAATGAAGGTATAAGAAAGCCCCTCGAGCT
>JAYFOQ010000033.1:0-21485 GCA_034932485.1 Gordonibacter sp. | reverse complement strand
AGTTATTAAGGCGAAGGGCTTTTAGAGGTGCAAGGTTTTTGATCTGATACACCCAAAAACCTTGCATTCATTATAGCAAAAACTAGCATGAAATGCCACTTGAACTGGGATTATGACTTATGGAGCAGACCCTAAGTAGGGGTGTGCTGGTACCGTGTTGTAGCCGATCGAACACGACGTGCGCGACATTGGCGGTAAGGATGACCAGCTCGGCACCAGCTGCTTCGAGATTGCGGACGGCTCCTCCAAGATAGCGTTCGAGTGTATCAAAATCGCCAGCTTTTGCGTAGCCTAACATCTCGTACATGTTTACGGTTTCAATGGTGAGAGCGGGGAAGGCTCCGCTGGGATGGCGTTTCTGGAAGCGTGCGGCAATCTCACGATAGTATATCAGAGTGGATTCCGGTCCTGTTCCGCCAATCATGCCAAGCTTCATCATGGGCGCTCCTTATTTGCGTATGTAACGTGTGAATGATTATGACGTTCTTTGAGGTGAAATGCGAGCGGGTCGATAAGCCGGGTTCTGTCGTTGAACGGCCATTTATCTCGAACGTGTGTCGCCACACGCCTCAAGCACGCAACCCGAACGTACGACGGGCAGCCGTGTTGCGTTCCTATTTGCGCTTGCTCCGGATGGGGTTTTCCAAGCCGCGCCGTTGCCGACGCGCTGGTGCGCTCTTACCGCACCGTTTCAGCTTTTCTCCCTACGCTTCAAAAGCGTAAAGAGAGTTTTCTTTTCTGTGGCACTATCCGTCGGGTCACCCCGCCCAGCCGTTAGCTGGCATCCTGCCCTTTGGAGCCCGGACTTTCCTCGCACCTAAAAGGTACGCGACCGTCTGGCCCGCTCGCGTATGGTATTCTAACAAATCGAACGTGTGGTACGGCTGTGAATACGCGAAGCCCGCGAAATTCGCAGGTCGTTTTGTTTTATTTTATTATCATGGCCCCCTTGAGGCGGTTGTGTATAAGCGGAGAAGGGCGAAACTGCATGGCTACCTGTGCTTTGGTCGCAACAATTGATTTTAATGCTGAGGACTTTCTTGCTCGTCATGCGGCGGGAGAGTTCGATTTTATTATTGCCGTGGATGGTGGGTTCGCGCATCTGGAGGCCATAGATGTTATGCCCGACATGGCGGTGGGTGACTTTGATTCGCTCGGCTATGTACCCAAATGCCGTCGCGTATCGCGCTTTCCTGTTAAGAAAGACAAAAGCGACATGGAGTTGGCGCTAGAGAAGGCGGTTGCTTGGGACCAAGACGAGTTGGTTGTGTATGGTGGGCTGGGTGGCAGGCTGGATCATACTCTGGCGAACCTGCAATTGTTCGCTCGTTTTTCAGAACAGGGTGCTTACGTTACTGCTGTTGCCGATTCGTATGCTGTCCGCCTCCTGACGGGCCCTGATGTATTTGAGCTTCCGCCGTTTGAATCGGGTACTGTCTCGGTGTTTGCGGCTAGTGATCGAGCCGAAGGTGTTATTGAGCGTGGTATGGCATACGCGCTTGATGACGAGCCACTCTCGAATCGTACATCTCGCGGTCTTTCAAACGAGCTGACCGGTGAGCCTGCTTTGGTGGGTGTCGAGTCGGGCACGTTGTATGTGTTCTACCCTCTTTCTTAAAAGTGGCATTTGATTGTATCTGTTGTTAGATATCGACAGGCATACTGTTTTGAGGAGCTGACTGCTTCTCGTTCAGAGCCTGGGACGAAACGTGCGGCGCTCGACCGACTGGGCGAAACATGCGGTGCCCGGCCGCTTGGGTTGGGTCGCGCGACACCCGGTCACTTTTGGTGAAACGCGCGACACTCGGTTGGCTCGAGTGGGACGTGCGGTGTCCGGTTAGTTCGGGACAAAAGCGCGCCGATTCTTTATCTTCAGTTAAGAATAGAAGTATCGTCAAGCCCTTGAACGGGGGATTTGCAGGGAATGCTGTAGTGGTGGGCTTACGCGTGCTGATGGTATAAAGAATCGAGCCCCCTTTGTCCATGACCTTTTTAATCAGATAAATATCATGGACAGGTGAAGGAGCTTTCAGCATTCAAGTTAGCCGCCCTGAGGTGAAGGCGCTCTCAGCATTCAAGTCAGCCGGTCTGAGGTGGAGGCAATCTCAGCGCTCAATTCAGCTACCCTGGTGTGCATTTGCCCAAGTGAGTACTCTGTCGAGTTCCGTTGGATACTCAGATCGTGGGTGAGATGGTTGGCTGATACGCGGCGCCTGTCGTTAGAAACTGAGCCCTAAATTTAGATTATGGTAAAAAATACCGTTGACGGTGACGTTGCGTCATATCCTATGCTGCTTTTGCAGTCGTTAATAGGCGACTCAAGATGATGGCGTTTGCACACCTTGCAAAGCAAAAGACGAGAACCAAGCATAATTTTAAAGGTGGTCCGACAAGGGCTCAAGAGCTGGCATACCCGGCTTGGCTACTCATGTACTTATGCGCTTTGCGGCTCAAAGAGCAGGTTAGCTTGTAGAGAAAGGAGTTCGCGTGGCAAACGATGCTTTCATGCGTGTTTCCGAGTCGGTCGAAGGGAGGACGCCGTATTATCCGGTGTTTCTTGCTTTACGCAATCGGAAAGTGCTTGTTGTCGGTGGCGGCTCAATTGCCGAGCGCAAAGTGATAGGTTTGGTGCAGGCGGGTGCGTGCGTGTGCGTTGTATCGCCTCAGGCTACTCCTCGTTTAGAGGGGTGGGCGGCTGAAGGTTGTATCGAGCTTAAGCGAAGGCTATTCGATTCTGGCGATATACGGGGGATGTTTTTAGTATATGCAGCTACAAACGATGCTGCGGTGAACGAAGCAGTGTATGCCAGGGCTGAATCGTGCGGCATTCTAGTAAACGTTGTGGATGATCCTCCGCACTGCAATTTTATCGTTCCATCGGTGGCTCGGCGCGGACTATTCCAAATGGCTGTATCTACAAGTGGAGCTGCACCCGCCCTTGCAAAGCGTGTGCGACGTGAGCTTGAGGAGCGCTACTCAGATGAGTGGGAAGACTACGTGAATTTATTGGCTGAAGTGAGGGAATTGGTACGGTTGCATATTCCCGACAGCGAGGCTGAGCGTGCTTCTGTGCTTGAAGCAGCTTGCGATTTGGCGCTACTTGAGCGCATTCACGCCGGCATTCATCTCGAGGCCGAAGCCGTGTATAGAGAGGCCGCTGCTGTTGCGGCGGGTGATCTTCGATGACGCTTCTAGCGGTGGGGGTAAGCCACAAGACAACCCCCGTCGAGTTGCGAGGGAAGCTGGCCATACCCCATGATCAGCTGAGCGATATGCTTTCTGCGTTGCTTTCGGATGACGCTGTTATGGAAGCGGTAATTTTGTCTACCTGCAATCGAACCGAAGTGTATGCGCAGGCTGTTACGGCACCCGATGGCGTGCGGGCGATAGTTGGTCTGCTGAGTAGTCTTCCTGGTATGGACGAACGCAACGTGGAACTTCTTAGCCGCACTCTGGTTGTTAAGCAGGGCCCGGGAGCCGTCGAACATTTATTTCGCGTGTCGTCTTCTCTTGATTCTCTTGTGCTTGGCGAGGCGCAGATTATTGGGCAGGTTCGGCGTGCGTTTGCTGTCGCCGAAGAATCGCATGCGGTCGATGAAGTTATGCGTCGATTGTTTCGCAACGCCCTCGAGGTAGGCAAGCTGGTTCGTGAACGAACAGCTATTGGCGAGCGGTCGGTTTCGGTTTCCACAGTAGCGGTACAGTTGGCCGAACGTGAGCTTGGTGGTTTGGCGGCGCGTAGTGCCCTGGTGGTGGGGGCTGGCGAGATGGGGCGTCTTGCTCTCACCTATCTTAGAGAGCGCGGAGTGGATCGTGTGGTAATTGCGAATCGTACGTTAGCTCGGGCTGAAGAAGCCGTGGCCCGTATGGGGGGCATTGCAGCGACTTTGGATGATCTGGAGGACCAGCTAACCCAGGTCGATCTGGTTGTAGCCTGCGCTGGTTGCAGCGAATACCTTGTCACGAAAGAGATGCTTGGCCGCGCCATTGAGAAAAGAGACGCTTCGACATCGCCTTTCGTGATTGTAGATGTGGCTTTACCGCGCACGGTCGATCCCGCCTGCGCTGACGTGCCGGGGGTTCAGTACTTCGATTTAGATGATCTTAAAGCAGTTGTAGCCGAGAACACGCGCTTACGCATTGCGGAGTCAATGCGCGCGGAAGCGTTGGTGGCCGAGCAGACCGACGCATTTCTCGCGTGGCTGCAAGAGCGCGTAGTAACTCCCACGGTGAAGCAGATGCACGATAAGGCACACAGTGTGTGTGAGGCTGAGACTTCACGAGCCGCTAAAGCTCTTGCTGCAATTCGCGGTGACCAAGCAGGTGAGAGTGAAATTGCCGTACTTGATGCGCTCGCGAATGCGGTAGCCAAGAAGTTACTTCATGGCCCTACCGCCCGATTGCGTAAGCAGGCGAGCGACCCTGATGCGTATCGCTACACCGAGGCTGCGCGCTACCTGTTTGGCCTCGATGCTTACCCACAGGGTTTCTCGTGTCGAAGTGACGAGGGTCGCACCTGTCGTCTTGTTGCTGGCGGTTCATGCGTTCGTCATGGTGGCGGAGTCTGTCCTCACAACCGAAAGGAGCACTCGTGCGCCCCTTTACCATAGGAACTCGCGGCAGCAAGCTTGCCTTATGGCAAGCGTATCATGTGGCCGATCGCCTGCGCGAAGCCTGTCCTGACCTAGAAGTTTCCGTTGAGGTTATTAAAACAAAAGGCGATAAGATTCTCGATGTTGCGCTGTCGAAGATTGGCGATAAGGGACTGTTCACTAAAGAACTTGAGCAAGCGCTGTTCGATGGGCGGGTGGATGTCTGCGTCCACTCAATGAAGGATGTGCCAACGGTATTACCGGAAGGCCTTGTGCTGGCGGGGTGCTTGGTGCGTGCCGACGCGCGCGATGTTCTCGTTGCTTCTTCGGGTACAACTTTCGCAACCTTGCCAGCGGGTGCCCGCGTAGGTACCGGCGCACTTCGCCGACTCTCTCAGTTGCGTGCGGTGCGCGATGATCTCGACTACGTGGAGGTTCGCGGCAACTTGGATACCCGGATAGCAAAAGTACACGAGGGGGCACTTGACGCTATCGTGCTGGCAGCTGCCGGGGTTCAACGGATGGGTTGGGGTTATGAGGTTGCCGAAACTTTTTCCTCAGATAGGGTAGTGCCGGCTGTAGGACAAGGAGCCATAGGCTTAGAAATTCGCTCGGGCGACGAGCGGGCGGCACGCGCTTGCGCATCTGTACGCGACGCTGCTACCGATGTCTGCGTGGCGGCGGAGCGCCATATCATGAGTGCGCTTGATGGTGGTTGCCAAGTTCCCATTGGGGCATACGCCCGTTTCGAGGGTGGCGAAATTGTTATTGATGCGTTCGTGGGAAAACTTGACGGTTCGTTGATGTTAAGAAGCAGTATCCGCGCGCTCTTGGTTCAACCTGTCGACGTCAAGGGCGCTAAAGAAGTTTCTCGCAAGGCATGTGTACTTGCTCAGCAGGTTGTGGAACAGCTTGAGGCTCGGGGCGCGCACGCCATACTTGATGAAGTGCGCGTTACAGGTGATGAGAGGAGACTCGTGTGATGGGTGCTCGAATTTCGCGTGGAGTGGAGGTTGTTCTTGTGGGAGCGGGGCCGGGAGACCCGGGTCTTCTTACCCTTGCGGGTGCCGATGCGCTTGAGCGGGCCGATATCGTGGTGTATGACTACCTCGCCAATACGGCGCTTCTGTCTCATGCTCGTGAAGCTGCCGAGTTGATATACGTAGGTAAGAAGGGCTTTTCGACCCATGTTGTACAGGAGGAAATTAACGATTTGCTGGTGCGCAAGGCTGCCGAATTAGAAGGTAGGGGCGGGGGTGTTCTTGTGCGCCTCAAGGGGGGAGATCCGTTTGTATTCGGGCGCGGTGGTGAGGAGGCCCTTGCGTTGCGTGAAGCGGGCATTACCTGTTCTGTTATTCCTGGTGTTACGAGTGGCATTGCAGCGCCAGCGTATGCAGGCGTGCCGGTTACTCATCGTGGGGTAGCTTCATCGGTGGCGTTTATTACGGGCAATGAGGATTCCGCAAAAAGCGAGACATCTATCGACTGGGATGGTATTGCTCGCGGTGCGGATACCTTGTGTTTCTATATGGGTGTGCGAAACCTGCCCGTAATAGCCGATCGACTTATGGAGGCAGGACGTTCGGTGGATACCCCGGTCGCTTTGGTACGTTGGGGAACAATGCCTAATCAGGAAGTGCTTACGGGTACTTTGGAAACCATTGCCGAACGTGCGATAGTCGCTGGCTTTAAGGCTCCTGCGATTATTGTTGTTGGTGCGGTAGCGGCGTTGCATCGTCAATTAACCTGGTATGAACCAGGCCCGCTTGCGGGAATGACCGTTGCGGTTACGCGCACGCGCTCTCAAGCCAGCGGGCTCGCAGCTCAACTGCGTACGTTGGGGGCCACTGTTCTCGAGCTGCCTACCATAGATATTGCGCCGCCACCCAGCTATGCGACGATTGACGAATGTATTATACATTTGGCGGATTATCGGTTTATTGTATTTACCAGCGCGAATGGTGTAAAGGCGTTCTTTGAGCGACTTTCCCGCGCAGGGTTAGATTCTCGTGCGCTTTCGTGCGCACGTATTGCTGCCATTGGTCCCGCTACCGATGCGCAGTTAGGAGATTATGGCATCGTGGCCGATTTTGTGCCAAGTGAATATCGAGCTGAAGCGGTGGCTCAGTTGCTTATTGAGGGGGGCTTGTCGACGGGAGATGGGGTGCTTATTCCCCGTGCGCTCGAGGCTCGGGAGGTGCTGGTGCAGATGTTGCGAGCTCGGGGCGCTCGTGTTGACGTTGCGCCCGTATATCAAACACTGCCCCCGCCACACGCTTGGGTAGAGCTCGCCTTGGAGCGCCTGTCCGCTGGAGAGGTTGACGCGGTAACGTTTACGTCTTCATCTACGGTTCGAAATTTTATTGATCTTGTACACGATAGCAATCGAGATGAAGACGCGCTTTTTAAGAACGTGGACTTCTACTCTATCGGGCCTATCACCTCGGCCACTGCTCGTGAAGAAGGGCTCTCAATCGCCGCCGAAGCCGAGGAGTATACGATTGCCGGCTTAGTGGAGGCGCTCGTCAAACATCGCGCGGTAGGCGCAGAGGGAAAGTGAAGGTACGCATATGATTGGTATTTCAAAGTTGTACTGCGGAGCCGTGGAGCCGGCTGATGTGCTGCGTTACCATCGCGAATCGCAAGAGCTGCCCAGTGAACTGCTGCAATTTTCGAAAGATAAAAAACCTGTTGTCGTATGGAATTGCACACAAACATGCAACCTACGCTGTGTTCATTGCTATGCAGGCTCTGAAGGCAAGCTCTACGACAATGAGATGAGTACAGCGGAGTCTATGAGAATGATTGACGATTTGGCTACGTTTGGTGCGCCGGTGCTTTTGTTTTCGGGCGGCGAGCCCTGCATGCGCCCCGATGTAGTGGAATTGATGCAGTATGCGAAAGATCGGGGTATGAGGGTAGTTCTGTCGACAAATGGGACCCTTATCACACCCGATCTTGCAAGACGGTTTGCTGAAGTAGGGTTGTCTTACGTGGGAGTTTCTCTTGATGGAGCTCGTGCTACGCATGATAGCTTTCGGGGTTTGTCGGGTAGCTTCGATCGGGCGATCGAAGGCATTCGTAACGCAAAAGCGGCGGGCATCAAGGTGGGGTTGCGTATGACAATTAATAAGCGCAACTGGCGAGAAATAGGCGATGTGTTCGACGTTATGGAGGCTGAAGGCGTGAAACGCGCCTGCTTCTATCATCTTGTTTATACCGGGCGCGGCAGCGCTCTTATGAACGAGGATCTCAACCATGAAGAAACGCGTGCAGCCGTGCGTTTGATTATGGACCGTAC
The DNA here is from genome assembly GCA_034932485.1 of Gordonibacter sp. GTDB lineage: Bacteria > Actinomycetota > Coriobacteriia > Coriobacteriales > Eggerthellaceae > Gordonibacter. The sequence goes on along the minus strand of JAYFOQ010000033.1, from coordinate 13,592 downwards.
GCGTGAGTGGTTTGACCGGGGAGGTTCGCCTGAAATTCTAACAGTAGACAATCACGCTGACGGACCCTTTGTGTATTTGGAGCTCTTACGTGAGGACCCCGCGAGAGCTGAAGAGGTGATGCAATTACTTCAGTGGAACCGCGGTAATTCGACGGGTGCGGGTATCGGATGCATAAGTTGGGATGGCGAAGTATATCCCGATCAATTCTGGCGTCATTTTTCACTAGGGAATGTGCGTGAGCGGTCGTTTTCTGAAATATGGTCTGATACGAGTTGTGCTACCGAGCAAAGCGAGCTCATGTTCCGATTAAAAGACAAGCGTCCTTTCGTGGAAGGCCGTTGTAAGCAGTGCCGTTGGCTTGATATTTGCAATGGTAACTTTCGTGTGCGAAGCGAAGCGGCAACGGGAAATCTGTGGGGGTCAGACCCGGCGTGCTATCTGACCGATGAAGAAATTGGCGTCGCATAAACGCGCCAGGGAGAGGTGTCTATCATGATGTTTCCTGCTTATCGGCCGCGTCGTATGCGGGCGAATCCCGCAGTACGTGCTTTTGTGCGAGAGAACGTTGTGCAGCCAAGCGATTTTATTTATCCCCTGTTCGTAAAGCCGGGCAGTAACGTTCGCACCGAGATTTCATCCATGCCGGGCGTGTTCCAACTTTCGGTTGATCGACTTGCGGCTGAGGTGGACGAACTTCGAAGCTGTGGTGTGAAATCGCTCATATTATTTGGGCTACCTCGACAAAAAGACGAGTACGGCAGCGAGGCCTACGACGATCACGGTATGGTACAAGAGGCTGTGAGGGCAATTAAAGATTACGCGCCCGACTTCCATGTAATTACTGATGTGTGTTTGTGTGAATACACGAGTCACGGGCATTGCGGAGTAATTGACGAGCGGGGGCAGGTGAAAAACGATGAGACCCTTGAGCTTCTTGCAAAGGAAGCGGTAAGCCATGCACGCGCTGGGGCTGATATGGTGGCACCTTCCGACATGATGGACGGACGGGTGGCTGCTCTTCGCACTGCTCTTGATGCTGAGGGGTTTTCTCACGTGCCCATTATGGCGTACTCGGCAAAGTATGCATCCGGCTACTATGGGCCATTTCGCGATGCGGCCGACTCGGCGCCAGCGTTTGGTGATCGATCAGCCTATCAGATGGACCCGGCGAATGTGGAAGAAGCGCTGCGTGAGGTGAGACTTGATATTGAAGAAGGTGCCGATCTGGTTATGGTCAAACCAGCTTTGTCTTACCTAGATGTGATACGACAGGTGAAGGATACCTTTGCGTTTCCCACGATTGCCTATAACGTATCTGGAGAGTACGCCATGGTAAAGGCAGCCGCTGCGCAGGGATGGATCGATGAGCGTCGGGTTGTGCTCGAGTCCCTTCTGTCCATGAAGCGTTCAGGCGCCGATGCCATCATTACCTACCACGCCAAAGACGCTGCGCGGTGGATTATCGAGGATTGTCATAATGTGCGCTGAAGTGGGTCTGAGTGGCTGTAAGCATGTTGATTGCATCGATTTAGGCTCGCCCCTTGAACGTGAAATTTTGACGCGGGTACAACAACATTTCCCCCTGTGTAAACGACCTTATCACGAGCTTGGAGAAAGGTGCGGAATATCTGAAGGCGAAACATACCGCGTAGTGGAGGCTTTTCGCTCGCAAGGGATTATTCGGCGCATTGGCGCGAGTTTTGAATCGTCGCGCGTAGGCTATGTTTCAACGCTTGCTGCATTGGCTATTGAGCCATGCAATCTTGAACGAGCGGCAGATCTCGTAAGTGCACATGTTGGCGTTACCCATAACTACGAGCGCGACGATCAATACAATTTGTGGTTCACGCTTATCGCGCGCAATGCAAAAGAGCGAGATGAGGAGCTAGCTTGCATCGCAGCTCAAACGGGATGTAATGATGTGCTGGTGTTGCCGACACAGCGCCTGTTTAAGATTAAAGTCGCCTTCGACGTAACCGTAAACGAGCAACCAGTTGCCACTTTGTCCGAGGGGATATCGCCTGTATTCGCGAGCGCCCCTCTTGAGCCTGCCTGCGTTAAGGCGGAACCACTCAGCGGGGATGATCGCGCACTTATTCGTGTGCTGCAAGGAGATATAGGTGCCACGATGCGTCCCTTCGCGCAAGCGGCGAAGGATGTTTCTGGGCAGGCGGGGCACACTCTTTCGGAGGAGTGGGTGATTGAGCGCACACGTGAATTGCATACAGCTGGTGTTATCCGCCGCTTCGGTGCGATGGTGCGTCATCGTCGTATGGGGTTTTCTAGCAATGCGATGGTGGTATGGGACGTGCCTGATAATCAGGTGCTTGCTGCCGGCGCAATGCTGGCGACTCCAGCAGCGGTGAGTCATTGTTATCAACGGCCTCGTTATGCAAACTGGCCATTTAACCTCTATACGATGATACATGGTCGTGATAGAGCAAGCTGTGAGTGCGTAGCGACTCATCTTCACGCTGAGCTTGCATGCGGAGGAATCGAGGTACCCCCGCCGCGTTTGCTGCTTTCAACCCGTGAGTTCAAGAAAACATCCATGCGATACTTCGAGGAGGAGTAATAATGAGCCGTGTTCTGCACCACGATCGCTCGACCGCCTTGTTTGCTACGGCGAGCAACTGTATCCCCGGAGGCGTGAACTCGCCGGTACGTGCGTTCTCGAATGTGGGGAGTAGCCCCGTGTTCTACGAACGCGCCTCCGGTAGCCGAGTGACAGACGTTGATGGCAATGAGTACATCGACTTCATAGGCTCGTGGGGGCCGATGATTTTGGGGCACCGGCCGCCTGAAGTGCTCGAAGCTGTGCGTTATCAGCTTGAACGAGGATTGTCGTTCGGAGCACCGTGCGAGGCTGAAGTGCGCTTGGCTCGTAAAGTATGCGAGTTGGTGCCGTGCGCAGAGATGGCGCGTATGGTATCGTCGGGAACTGAAGCCACCATGAGTGCAGTGCGCCTTGCGCGTGGTTTTACTGGAAGACCGCTCGTTATTAAATTTGATGGCTGCTACCACGGTCACTCGGACGCCTTGCTGGCAAGTGCGGGTAGCGGGGTTGCCACGTTTGGCATTCCCGGAACGCCAGGGGTTACCGAAGGCGCGGCGCGCGACACGCTCGTTGCGCCTTTTAACAACCTCGATGCTGTCAACCAACTTATGTGTGATCACAAAGGTGAGGTTGCCTGCGTTATCGTGGAACCAATCGCCGGCAATATGGGTGTTGTGCCGCCTGCGCCGGGATTTCTTGAAGGGCTGCGTCGTTTATGTGACCAATCGGGAGCACTGCTTGTGTTCGATGAGGTGATTAGTGGTTTTCGTGCGGCGCTTGGCGGCGCACAAGAACGCTTTGGGGTGCTGCCCGATCTATGTACGCTCGGTAAGATTATTGGCGGCGGGTTTCCTGTGGGTTGTTTTGCTGGACGCGCCAACGTGATGGCTGCCCTTGCACCAAGCGGCCCGGTGTATCAGGCCGGAACGCTTTCGGGTAATCCTGTGGCTATGGAGGCGGGGCTTGCAACGCTAGCTATTCTTGAACAGCCGGGTATCTACGAAGATCTCGAAGCTAAGGGCGCAAGACTCAAGGCGGGCCTTAACCGCGCTATCGCTGAGGCGGGTGCGCCGTGTACGGTTAACCAGGAGGGATCGTTGGTTACGCTGTTTTTCTCGCCCGACGTGGTGCATGATTGCGCGAGCGCGAAGACGTGTAACGCAGAAGCATTCTCTCGGTATTTTACAGGCATGCTTGAGCGTGGTTTTCTTGTTGCTCCTAGCCAGTTTGAAGCACTGTTCCTCTCGCGTGCACACTCTACGCACGACATTGATGCCTTTATTGAAGCCGCGGCCGAAGTGCTTGCTGAAATGTATTAGGAGGACTCCTCGTTTTTATATGCCCCCATCGTCTAGTGGCCAAGGACGCCGGCTTCTCAGGCCGGAAACGGAGATTCGAATCCTCCTGGGGGCACCACGTATCCGCCCCGGGCGCAAGCCTGGGGCTTACCGGTATTCCGACACCCTTTGCGTGTGGCATTGCGCCGCTTCCATGAAAAACTCGTCACTTGCGCGTGGTGTGCGCTGTTCTTCGGCGCAGAGAGCTATACTGGTTGCGTACTTTTTCATACCGGGGAGCTTGCAGCCATCATACGGCCGGGCAGGCTGAGAGGGGGCGCCGTGCACGCCTCGACCCGAGGAACCTGACATGGGTAATGCCAACGAAGGGAGCTCTATGACGCAGATTGATGCGGCACGTGCTGGTACCATCACTAAGGAAATGCAGATTGTGGCCGAAAAAGAGGGCCGCGAGCCGGAGTTTATCCGTGCGGGTGTGGCTGCTGGACGCATTGCTATTCCTGCCAACATTCATCATGTTGCGCTTTCGCCCGAGGGCGTGGGCGGGGGGCTGCGCACAAAGGTGAATGTAAATCTGGGAATATCCGGCGACCTCGCTAATGAGGCCGAGGAATGGAAAAAGGTTGACGTAGCGCTGGAGCTGGGTGCTGAGGCTGTTATGGACCTATCGAATAGCGGCAAAACGCGCGGCTTCCGTACTCGGCTTGTTGAGAAAGCATCAGCCATGATAGGCACGGTGCCCATGTATGATGCCATTGGGCATTTGGAAATGCCGCTGGTTGATATTACGGCCCAAGATTTTTTGTCGGTTGTGCGCGCACATGCCGAGGATGGCGTGGACTTTGCCACTATCCATGCGGGGATGAATCGACGTACCCTCGAGTCGTTTCGTGAAACTGGTCGCCTGACTAATATCGTAAGCCGTGGCGGATCGTTGTTGTTTGCTTGGATGGAGGCAACGGGCAACGAAAATCCCTTCTACGAATATTACGATCAGGTGCTAGAAATTCTGCATGAACACGACGTTACCATTAGCATTGGCGATGCGATGCGTCCGGGAAGTACCTTTGACGCCAGCGATGCAGGACAAATTGCTGAACTTATTGAAATTGGGAAACTGACACAGCGGGCGTGGGACGCGGGCGTGCAGGTGATGGTTGAGGGTCCGGGTCATATGGCGCTCGATGAGATTGCCGCGAATATGAAGTTGGAAAAGCGCCTGTGTCACGATGCGCCTTTTTACGTACTGGGACCTCTGGTTACCGATATTGCGCCAGGCTATGATCACATCACGGCGGCCATTGGTGGTGCTGTGGCGGCCGCTTCGGGTGCCGACTTCCTCTGTTACGTAACGCCGGCAGAGCATTTACGTTTACCTGATGCCGATGATGTGCGCGAAGGTCTTGTGGCTACCAAAATCGCAGCGCATGCTGCCGATATTGCCAAAGGTGTGCCTGGTGCGCGTGATATTGATAACCGTATGAGCGATGCCCGACGTCGCGTGGCTTGGGATGAGATGTTCGATTTAGCTATCGATCCCGTAAAGCCACGCCGCTACTTTGAGAGCGCGCCGCCTGCGGTGGAAGGCACTTGTACCATGTGCGGTAAGATGTGCGCCATGCGTACGGTGAACAATATTATGGACGGCCTTACCGTTGATCTGGGAAAGGAGTAGGTCCATGGAGCCTTTTGCCTTAAAAATAGCCCTCGACAACGTGCGTGCATCGGTGCCTCTCGTGCACTGCATCACAAACTACGTGACGGTGAACGATTGTGCAAACGCGCTGCTGGCTGTTGGGGGAAGCCCCATCATGAGCGATGAGCCAACCGATGTGGTTGATATCACTTCGCTCTGTGGTGGTCTCGTGTTAAACATTGGCACCTTGAACCAACGAACGATTGAGGGAATGTACGTGGCGGGACGGCATGCCGGGGCGTTGGGGCACCCTATCGTATTAGACCCGGTGGGTGCTGGCGCATCGAAATTACGTACCAGTACCGCCGAAGGACTGTTAGATAATCTTGAAGTGAGTATTGTGCGTGGCAATATGTCGGAGGTGAAGGCGCTTGCTGGCGCAGCTGCGACTACGCGTGGTGTTGATGTTCATCCCGATGACGCGGTAACCGAAAAAAACCTCGCTGCAAGTGCAGCATTTGCTCGTTCACTCAGCGTCCGCTGGGGTGTTGTGGTGGTCATTACGGGCTCGATTGATATCATCGCCAATGCGCAAGAAGCGTTTGCGGTGCGCAACGGGGTTTCCCTTATGGGTAAAATTACGGGATCCGGATGTATGCTCACCTGTCTTATTGGGGCATTTGCGGTTGCGAACCCCAGTCGCACGCTTGAGGCAGCGGTTGCTGCGGTTGCTTGCATGGGGCTAGCAGGCCAGGTTGCAGCAGAGCGCATGGGCGGAATGGACGGCAATGGGTCATTTCGTACGTATGTGTTGGATGCGCTTACTCGCATGGACGGTGCTGCTCTCGACGCGGGCGCGCGAGTTGAAGTGCTTGGGTAGGCTTACCGTCGTCCAACGTTGTCGGAACGAGCCGTTGCCCCATTATGTTGTTAGGTAGTTGTGAAGGAGAAGCTATGTATCCACGGGAAGAACTTGCTCGTGCTCTTGCATTGTATGCAGTAACCGATCGTGCTTGGTTAGAGGGCCGTACCCTTACCTCATGTGTTGAAGATGTCCTGCGCGGCGGGGCTACCTTTGTGCAGCTGCGCGAGAAAGAGGTTCCGCCTGCTGAGTTAGTACTGCGTGCGCGTACCCTTGCGCCGCTCTGTCGCGCTGCAGGAGTGCCGTTCGTTGTCAATGACGATGTTGAGGCGGCTCGCATCAGTGGGGCTGATGGGGTGCATGTTGGTCAAAGCGATGCGGCTTGCGCCGAGGCGCGTGCGGTACTTGGTGATAATGCTATCGTAGGTGTTTCGGTAGCAAACATTGCCGAGGCTCGAGCAGCGGAGGCTGCGGGTGCTGATTACCTCGGTGTTGGTGCCCTAGTTGGCACGGCAACGAAGCCTGAAGCTGGTATTGTCACACCTGATGAACTGCGTGCTATCGTTGATTCAGTGTGCATTCCTGTTGTGGCTATCGGCGGGCTGAACGTCGAAACCATTCCGCTTCTGGCGGGTACGGGTGTCGATGGTGTTGCGGTGGTGTCTGCTCTTTTTGCTGCCCCAGACATTGAAGCAGCAACCCGAGAATTGAAGGCAATAGTAAAGGAGACGCTATGCTTGGAGACGAAGTAACAACCACGTTGTTTGATCTTGATGCGGTTGATAAGAGCCAGCTTGCAGTACTTGTTATCGATATTCTTGGTGACCCTGAAACATCACCGCTTGCTCCCACTATGAAGCCTGTCGTGGATAATGCGGCACGCATCTGTGCTGCTGCCCGCGTGGCAAAGGTTCCTGTCATCTTCGCCAACGATGCCCATCTTGCCGGTCTCGATCGCGAACTTGAACTGTGGGGGCCTCATGCTCTTGCGGGTACGGAGGAGGCGCAGCCTTCACCTCAGCTGGGCCTCAGTGCGGGCGACTACGTTATAAATAAGCGACGCTACAGTGCTTTTTTTCAGACCGGACTCAGGCTTTTGCTGGACGAATTGGGTGTAAAAACCTTGCTTTGCTTAGGAATGGATACGAATATCTGCGTGTGCCATACCTTAGCCGACGCCTTCTACAATAACTATAATCTGGTGGTTGCGGGAGATGCTACCATGACCTTTCTTGTGGGAAATCAGGAGGAAGGGCTTGCTTATCTGGAAACATGCTACGGTGCGCGCATTGTCTCGACAGATGAGGCGGTTGAGCTACTGGAGCGCTAACAGTTCGTTTCCGTGGTATTCGTTTAGGTTGTTAGGTAAGCCTACGTGGTATTTTGCAACGTGGTGACTATTTGCGTTGTTGAGAAGGGGAAGGAAAATCGCCCATGAAAGCGGTGCTTAGCATTGCGGGATCTGATTCCAGTGGCGGCGCTGGCATTCAGGCTGACATTAAGACAATTGAAGCATTCGGTCTTTTTGCTGAAACGGCAGTTACGGCATTGACGGCTCAGAATACAACGGGTGTTTTCGGCGTCGTGGGGGTTGAACCGGATTTTGTGGCGGCCCAGATTGATGCTGTGTTTGATGATATTCGTCCAGATGCGGTAAAAATTGGCATGGTTTCGTCCGCTGCCATTATTGAGACTATTGCCGCATGTCTGGTGCGGCATAAGGCACAAAATATCGTAGTCGATCCCGTTATGGTGGCTACGAGCGGATCTCGCCTTATTGACGATGGCGCGGTGGAGGCGCTAACACAGCACCTCCTACCTCTCGCAGATGTTATCACGCCCAACATGCCTGAAGCGGCCGTGCTCTGCGGCTTTCCTGTTGAGAATGAGAGCGACATGGAACGTGCTGCTCGTTATTTGTCTGCACGAGGAAAAGGCGTCGTGCTGGTAAAAGGAGGCCATCGTGAGGATACTGCCGACGACGTGCTTGTTGCGCCGAGCGGTAGTGTTGTTTGGCTGCAGGCCGGGCGCGTTGCTACCAACAACACCCACGGTACGGGTTGTACGCTGTCTTCAGCTATCGCTTGTGGTCTAGCCGAGGGGTACGATGTTTCTCTTTCGGTGCGTCGCGCCAAAGATTATGTCACGGGAGCACTTACCTCAGGACTTGATTTAGGTCGAGGCAGTGGTCCCCTTGATCATAAGTGGCGCTCTCGTTGATGAAGGGAATTAACTGAGGTCGCTGTGTTGCGTTTGCATACTACGGCGACCTCAGTGATGCTTCCTACTTCTCGTACACGCATGTTCCACCCATGAACGTGGCAAGTACTTGCGTCTTTTGAATATCTTCAGCTCGGCACGTTAGTACGTCGTGATCGAGCACGGCGAGGTCCGCCAGCATTCTTGGTGCAATCGCTCCCAATTCATGTTGTCTTCCTGTTGCCGTAGCGCTTCCCTTGGTGTAGGCGCGCAACGCTTCGGGCATGGTTATGCGCTCGTGCGGAAGCCACCCATCGGCGGGCTTATGAGTTGCTGGATCTTGTCGGCATACGGCGCTATACAGCACATCCATCGAGTTTACGCCTACTACGGGCGAGTCTGTACCGAAGGCGAGCGTTGTGTTGCTGTTAAGCAGTGTGTGTAGTGGCCACATATATGGTAGACGATCTGGTCCTAGATCGCGTTCGGGGCCACCAGGATCTAATGTCATATGGGGCGGTTGTATGGCTGCTACCACCTGAAGTTTTGCTAGTCGAGTTAAATCCTCGGGCAAGAAATTTTCCACATGCTCTAAGCAGTTGTGTTGGCCGTTAGGAAGGGCTCCGAATCGGTTATAAGCCTCTTCGAAGAAATCAAGCGCGGCGTGAATGGCTGCATCCCCAATGGTGTGGATACGTACAGGGTAGCCCTTTTCTGCTGCTGCCAACACGTATCTACGCATAACGTCGGCGTCTATCGTGGGTCGCCCGCAGTCGTCTGCAAATCGTGCGTTTGTGTAGGGATCGGTCAACCAAGCAGTGTGTTGGCTTGAAACGCCATCGAAAAATTGCTTGAAACCGGCAGCCTGTAAAAGTGGTCCTGTGTAGCGCTCGCGCATGGTTTGAAACCGCGAGAAGTCGTCTGTTAGCGTAGGAAATAAGTGAACGCGTGCTGTTAGCTCGTCGCTCGTGAGCAAGGATGCGTGTATGTCGTCACGAACGAAATCGAGGCCGGGATGGGCCATAAGTGAAAGGTCACATACGCTCGTTACTCCATTTTTTGCCAGGTGCGCCAAGAAACCACGATAGGCGTCGGCCACCTCATAGTCAGAGAAGGCTCCCATGATTTTCGGCATAAGTTCCATAGCTGCCGATTCGCGTACGATGCCAGTTAACTCGCCCTCATCGTCGCGGTCGTATGCTCCTCCAGCGGGGGGGACGCTGTCGCGGTGTACGCCCAGCTCTTTTAGGGCGATTGAGTTTAACCAGAGTGTGTGGGCATCGCCCGAGTACAGTGCGACGGGCCTGGTGGGAAAGGCTTCGTCAAGCGAGCGTTTCGATGGCAGCAGGGGAGGATCCCACCGATACTCGCGCCAACCTTGCGCTAAGAGCCAGCCCTGCGGTCGTCGCTCTGCTAAGGTGTGCATGCGCTTTACGCAATCGGCTTCATTTTGACCGAGAAATGTTGTAGCAAGAGGGGAGGAGTACACCGCAGAATGGAAAAAGTGCAGATGCGAATCGTGGAATCCCGGGGTAATTAACGCATCACCAAAATCGCGTACCTCGGGAGTCGTGTGTTCGCCACCTGATGAAGCGACGAGGGCGTGTACGTCCTCGCGTGGTCCCACCGCAACGATGCGGTCTTTAGCAATACCGATTGCGAGATCTTGTGTTGTGTTTCCCTCTCCGGTAAACACTCGTTTGCTCTCGATGATCAAATCGACCTGCATGAGACATGCTCCTTTCAGCCTGACCCGCTGTTGCCGCTCACTCGATTGCGCTCGGCACTATCCGTTTGGTCAGAGTTGTCGCTGCTGCGTTCTGAAAGCACCCTATTCTATTAAAAGAAAAAGGGCCGAAGCTGGTTAGCTTCGGCCCTTCAAGTTTCGTTGGTAGCTCCGACCGGATTCGAACCGGCGACCTCCGCCTTGAGAGGGCGGCGTCCTAAACCGCTAGACGACGGAGCCACGCAGTGCGCTGTGCAGTATACCGTAAAAATGGCTGGGGTGGAAGGAGTCGAACCCACACATACGGTACCAGAAACCGCTGTCCTGCCATTAGACGACACCCCATCGGCTACCCGATGCGCATCCTGTAATGTTAATTACAAGGTGCAAGCGCGAGTGAGTATATTACGGGGAGATGGGCTCTTCGTCAAGCCCTTACCTTTCTTTTTTTTGAAAAACTTGAAATTGCTCGGAAAATGGTAGGCTTCATTAGTCTTCAAGCCCATCTTCAAACTCGATAGTAACATGCATGGCATCACAGAAGGGTTTATTGCGTGACGCGCCGCACCGACAAAGTGCATAGCGGTTCCTCGGTTCGTAGAATTCGCCGTCTGCACCAACGAGCGGTATGCCCCCACGGACAAACAGAGGGCCACTAACGCCTTGGCTAGGATCTTGCAGAATCGAAATAGTTGGCTGATAAGCATGTTCGTAGGCCATGTCATTTTGTGTGTCATAGTGGACAAGGCGCCCGCTGGGGCAGTCGGAAGACGCTTTGATTGCCTCTTCTTTTAAACGTTTGCTTCCTGAGCGTTCGGTAAGTGTCCATACGTCGCCGTCTTCGCGATGGCAGAAACGCGCATAGGCGCAGCGGTTGTCGTCGCGCAGATATACCCCTTCGCCTTCAATGACGTCGGCGCGGTCGACGTAGGGCATCCTGCTTGCTGCTTCGGTACCATTGAACCCTGCTTTTTTGTGTGAGCCGTCGCAGAAGGGAGGAGTTGTTGTGCGGCCGCAGCGACAAAGTGCGTAGGACTGATCGGTGGGGAAGGTGCGTATATTGCGATACTCGAGATGCCCGCCTTCCGGGACGATGGCCTCTTCAACGAGGGACACTGCACCCGATACGAGATAGGGGCCGTCTTTAACAATCTTGATGCATTTGTCTTCTATAGAGGGAGCGGCCGATATCTTTTCTTCCGCCGTCGAAGCAAACTCCTGATCCGGGTATCTTTGTGTTTTTGTCACTGCCGACATGGTTGCGCGCTCCTTTCGTCGATCTGTTGCGCGTACGCCACAGATCTTTTTAGTATAGAGCGGTATCTTGCACGAACGAGTTTTGTTTTGGGTCGTTGTGCTGCGGTGGGAAGAATGTCACACACTCGTTAGCGTTGCAGCCACTCTTTCACAAAGGTAATGAGAGATTCCTGTTCGTTTGGCACGCGCTCTTCAATAACCGCATCAAGTGCCGCATTAAGGGCTGCACCAACCATCGGGCCTTGCAACACGCCTGCTGCCATGACGTCGCCTCCGTTAAGAGCAAGCTGCTTTAACGTGAACGCCTCGTTGGTGGCAAGAATGTCTGCTAGTACGTTTTCTAGTTGATTTGCTAGTTCCACGCGGTCGACACACTGGGGGGCCTGGGCTAGGGCGTCGCCGCGCTTCAAATCACAGAGAGCGCGGAATAGATCGATGTCGCCGTTTAGTTTTGCTAGTGCCCGCTTTACCGCCTTAGGCGTGGGTTCGATTACCTCATCATGATAGGTTACTAATGTTAGCGCCCGGGCAGTGAAACCTGGAGAGAACGCGAGTCGCCCCATGATGCCGCGGGCTAGTGCAACGCTAATCTTTGCATGTCCATAAAAGTGGCCAATACCAGTGGCGTCTTGGAAGAAGGCCGCTGGTTTTCCCATGTCATGGAAAAGTGCTGCCCAGCGTACGAGGGGAAGAGGCGGAGTGTTTTGTGCAACATAGGCCGTGTGTTCAAGTACATCATATATATGATAGGGAGTATGCTGCCAGAACCCTTTCATGGATACAAGTTCGGGCAGTACCGCAGCTAAGACATCGGCCGTGCGCATAAGGGCTTTGTGAACATATGCGCCCAGAAGTAATCCGTCGAGCTCCTTAGTAACGCGTTCTGCTGAGATGTGGGCAAGTTTGCTTTTGCAGGACATCATGCCTGCGTAGGTGTTTTGTTCGATGGTGAAACCGAGCTGAGATGCAAAGCGGCAACCACGCAGGATGCGAAGCGCATCTTCACTGAAGCGTTTTGTGGGTTCCCCTACGGCACGTATGGTACGTGCCTGTAAATCTTCTACTCCTGCGTAAGGGTCAAGAATGCCTCGTTGGGGATGGTAGGCTAAAGCGTTCATGGTGAAGTCGCGCCGTGCAAGGTCTTCCTCAATTGTGCGCACAAACGAAACCGCATCGGGATGGCGTGCATCGGTGTAATTGCCATCTGCTCGGTATGTTGTGATTTCGAGAGGCTGGCCGTCTATTATTACCGTCAACGTGCCATGTGCTACGCCGGTCTCATGGGTGGTGTAGCTACGCTGCTCGAATACGCGTTGCACTTCTTGCCATGTTGCCTGTGTTGCTATGTCTACATCGACACTCGGGCGGCCTAGAAGTGCGTCACGCACAAATCCGCCTACGCACCACGACTCGAACCCTGCTTGTTCCAGTGTTTCGATTGCACGGATGGCATAGGAGGGGAGGGCGATGGTTTGATGGTAATAATGCGTATCGATGATTTGCCCCTTTCCCCGCAACATACATTCATACCCACACGATTCACTCAGTATGTTCTCTATTACCTCTATAGTATAGATAAAGACCGAGAAAAGAGCGCCCGAAGGATTAAACGGTAACTTCTCATCTTTATTATAGCCATCGACCGTGCAGACCTTATAGGTATCGCCTCGTGAACCCCCTGCGAGAACCAACCCCCTGCGAGAACCAACCCCTTGCGAGAACCAACCCCCTGCGAGACACCCTTGCAAGCCTCGAATCCTCCCCTCGATGCCTCGCCCCTCGACCCTCAAACCCACAGTTCAAAAAAGTTCAAATTGACCCCTTGCCAAGTATCCCTGTGGCGGGTATTATATTCAGGCTGCGTTTCGAGGAGAGCGCGGTATCGGAGCCTTCGATCTGGTCAAAGCTGAGAACGCGAGCAAACGACCGCAGAACTTTTTAGAAAGTTTTAAAAAAAGTTCTTGACACGAGGGAAACGGAAGAGTAAAGTATCTCCTTGCGCTGATCGCCGGAAACGACGACAGCTTGCCCCCCGAAAGGGAGGCGAGAACCTTGA
>JAYFOQ010000032.1:0-15241 GCA_034932485.1 Gordonibacter sp. | reverse complement strand
GCCCCAAGAATTCGATCCTTCAATTGCAAAATTGAAAGTAACCTGGACGGCCCTGAGGCCACATCCACTCATAGAAGCGCTCCATAACTCTGAATGTCCAGGTTGCTATTGCAGTGTCCAGATTGCGAATGCAATCAACCGCTTTTTCCATACCCCGCCCTCTTGACTACGCTTCGGTGCTTTGCGGTGACAGCGAGGAGCTAATGTGGGACAATACGAAGTGAAATAACGAATCCTCGCATGTTAGGTATGAGCGCCCATGTCTGCCCAGTTCAACATTAAAGCGGCCAATCCCGCAGCGGTTGCGCGTATCGAGCGTGGGCTTGGTATCCCGCGCTTCGTCGCAGCTACCCTTGTCGCCCGTGGAATGAGTGAGCCTGAAGCGGTTCGCAGCTTTTTGGAGCCGTCATTAGATCGCGATTGGCTTGATCCTTACCGTATTCCTGGTTTGTCCGAGGTGGCCGATGCGCTCGAAGAGGTTATGCGGCGTGACGGTCGCATTGTGGTGTTTGGAGATTTCGATCTTGATGGTATCTCAGCCACTTCGGTTCTTACCCGCGGATTACGTGCTCTCGGCGCGCGTGCGACACCATTCATCCCGCGACGCTTCGAAGAAGGCTACAGCTTAACTGCGGCTGCATTCGAACGCGTGCAAGAGCTTTCTCCCGATTTCATCGTTACGGTGGACTGTGGTATTGCTTGCAAAGTGGAGGCGGCTGCCATTGTGGCGGCCGGTGTGGGCTTGGCTATCACCGATCATCACGAGCCAGCTGGCTTGGTGCCAGAGGGTGTGCCGGTGGCCGATCCTAAGTGCGACAATGCCTGCGAAAGCTCCATTCTGGCTGGAGTGGGTGTAGCGCTGAAGCTGGTTCAGGTATTGGGTGGTCGCTTTGGCTACCCGCATTTATGGCGCAGCTATACCGACTTGGCTACGCTTGGCACCGTGGCCGACCTTATGCCCATGCGAGGCGAGAATCGTGCACTGGTGGCAGATGGTATAGCGCGTATAAACGCTTCGCCACGCCCCTGTATAGCGGCTCTTTTGGGAACGAGTGGTGCGGGGGATAAACCGGTGAGCGCCACCAACTTAAGCTTTTCGCTTATTCCGCGATTGAACGCCGCAGGGCGTATGGGCGATGCCCAGTTGGCATTAGACCTGCTTATGACTGATGATTTCGATACCGCGTGCCGCTTGGCATCTGAGCTGGAATCGGTGAACGATCAGAGGCGCACCATTGAAGCTGAACTCTCCGAGATAGCAAAAGCGCAGGCCGCCGATCTTTACCATGGTCAGCGGGCATTGATTGTGTCGGGTGAGGGCTGGCATGAAGGGGTGAAGGGCATTGTTGCAAGTCGCCTAGTGAATACCTATGGCGTACCCAGCATGCTGTTTACTATTGATGGCGACGAGGCTCGCGGCAGCGGACGCAGTGTTGGGCAAGTTAACCTGTTCAAAGCGGTGGAGAGCGCATCAGATATACTGACGCGTTTTGGTGGGCACGATGCTGCGGTGGGGGTAACGCTGCCTGCGGCTAATCTCCCCAAGTTTATTGAGCGCGTAAGTGCCTATATGGACCAGCTTCCCGAAGGCGCGTTTCATCCACTTATTGAGATTGACACCTGTGTCGCTTTGGATGAATTGACGCTTGAAAGTGTGGAGAAGCTTGATCTTCTCGCTCCTTTTGGTCAGGAGAACCCTGTACCGTGTTTCCTGGCGCGTGATGTGACGTTGGTAAACTGCCGTGCCGTGGGGGCCGAGAAGAATCACTTTTCGTGTACATTGTCGGACGGTCGCAACACTGTTGCAGGCATTATGTTTCATTGTACCGATATCGAAACACTCATGCACACCGATGCCGTGGTGAATGCTGCCTTCGAAGTGCAGATTGACGAATGGCGTGGGCGGCGTTCAGTGAAGGCTATGTTGCAATCGCTCGCTCCTGCGCGTACGTGCTGCGCGTTGGAAGCATGTCTGAACCCAGAAAGCCTCAGTTTTGTAGCCGATCTGTACGCGTCGAGCGATGCCGATCTATGCGCCGATGCACTACATAATCCCGAGGATGTAGAGGCCTATGAAGCTGCTCGGGTGGCAAATCGCGAAGCATGGGAACAGCGAGCCCATCATGACCCGCGAGGTATTGAAGCCGATATCGTGCGCGCTATTATTGGTGAGGGGAATTTGCATCCCTCGCAGCGTGCGGTAATCGATCATTTGGATGCGGGTCGCTCAGTGTTGGCTGTTATGGCCACGGGTCGCGGTAAATCACTTACGTTCCAAGTGCATGCTGCTTGTCGGGCACTTCGTGACCACGAGGCAAGCCTATTTGTTTACCCCCTGCGTGCTCTTATTGCCGATCAGGCATTCCATTTGAATGAGGCGCTAGAGTCCTTCGGCATTTCGGTGTCGGTGCTTACCGGAGAGAGTACGCCGGAAGAACGTCGTCAGACCTTTGCTGGGCTGACGCAAGGTTCGGTAGACATTGTGCTTACCACTCCCGAGTTTTTGGGCTATCACGCAGGAGAATTTGCACAATCGGGGCGTATCGGTTTCGTGGTTGTGGACGAGGCACATCATATTGGGCAGGCGAAGGCGGGCCAGCGTCCTGCCTACGCTGCCATCGGGGGTGCCGTTGCTCAGCTGGGTAAACCCACTGTTTTGGCGCTTACCGCTACCGCTACCGATGATATTGCATCTGCCATTAGGTCGGTGCTACCCATTGAAGAATTAGTGCTCGATGATGCCGACCGACCCAATCTTGGTGTAGACGATCGTCGTAATCTAAAGAATCGCGACGATTATCTAGCGAACCTAGTGGCCGGTGGTGATAAAACGGTTGTGTACGTGAACTCACGTGAGCAATCGGTGGCAGTTGCTCGCGCGCTTCGTAAACGCGTACCGCAGATTGCGCCGCTTATTGGTTTTTATAATGCAGGTCTTACGCGCACTGAACGTGCTCGTGTCGAGGAGCTATTCCGTACTGATGCGTTGTCGGTATTGGTGGCTACGTCTGCGTTCGGCGAGGGCGTAAATATCCCAAATATTCGACATGTTGTGCTCTATCACTTGCCGTACAACGAGATCGAATTTAACCAGATGAGTGGTCGCGCAGGACGCGATGGTGCCTCTGCGCAGGTGCATTTGCTGTTCGGTCGTAGTGATGCGGGCATTAATGAGCAAATTTTGCGCGACATGACGCCCGATCACGATTGCCTCGCTCAGGTTTATCGTCGCCTACGTATTCTGCAACGTCAGCAAGCCTGCGAGTTTTTTACGATGAGTAATGCCGACTTGGCGCAATTGGCGAGTGAAGGGGGTTGTGCTATAAGTCCCTCTTCGGCCGCATGCGGTGTGGCGGTATTTCGGGAGTTAGGTCTTATTGAGACACATACTGCTTACGCATCGGGGGAGGTTACTCGATCCATTCATGTAGTTGATACGCAGAGCAAGGTTGAACTTACCGACAGCGTGCGCTATCGCGAAGGTCTAGGGGAACGTGCGATATTTCAGGCATTTCGGGACTGGGCGATGACGTGCGATTCTGCTAGTCTGCATCTACGCGTTTCGAGGCCTATCCTACCCGTACGCGCTACGGATCGCTGAGTCCTCAGATGGAAAGGGGGCCACGCATGAGCAAGGATGCTAAAAACCACGAAGAGTTGCTGGGAGAGTCGCTCGAGCAAGAAGTGCACAGGCAGACGGTTGAGGACAACCTGTTGGGACGTGCTCATGTTGCCGAGAAAGCTTTTTCGGCGGAGGCGCGTGCGGAAGGAAATGGTTCACGGGGCACCGAAACGCCTGAAGAACGCTTTACCGAACTTGCGCGTCTTACCTCTGCTTATCTTCCTGTTTCCGACCAAGCCATGCTTGCTAAAGCATTCAAGTTCGCGAGTGAAGCTCATGCGGGGCAATGCCGCAAGAGTGGTGAGCCGTTCGTTGCTCATCCGGTCGAAGTGGCCATTATTCTGGCCGACCTACGTATGGATGTCGAGACCCTTACCGCTGCGCTGTTGCACGATACGGTGGAAGACACCAAAACAACGACTGACGAAGTAGCGCGTGAATTTAACGAGCAGGTGGCCTGCTTGGTTGAAGGTGTTACGAAGATTACTCGTATTGAGGTGGAGAGCCTGTCCGATGAGCAGGCGCAGACTATCCGCAAGATGTTTGTGGCAATGAGTAAAGATATCCGCGTTATCGTTATTAAACTTGCCGATCGTCTGCACAACATGCGTACCTTAGGGGCATTGCGTGAAGATCGCCGTATCTTTAAGGCGCGCGAGACGCTGGAGATATATGCGCCCATTGCACATCGTCTTGGCATTAACAACCTAAAATGGGAACTCGAAGACCTGTCGTTTTATTATCTTGAACCCAATAAGTATAAACAGGTTAGTCGTATGGTTACGGAAAGCCGTGCCGAGCGAGAGGGCTATCTAGACCAGATTATTCGCACTCTTCGCGATGAGCTGGAAAAAGTGGGCATTCAGGCTCAGATTATGGGTCGTCCGAAGCATCTGTATTCCATTTATCAAAAGATGACCAAGAAAGGCAAGGGTTTCTCGGAAATATACGATCTCATTGCCGTGCGCGTTATTGTTAAGTCGGTGAAAGATTGCTATTCGGCATTGGGTGCCGTTCATACGTTGTGGCATCCCATGCCTGGACGTTTTAAAGACTATATTGCCATGCCGAAGTTCAATATGTACCAGAGTTTGCACACCACGGTTATTGGTCCGGCAGCCCGTCCGCTTGAAGTACAGATACGTACCGAGGACATGCATCGTACCAGTGAGTATGGTGTGGCGGCGCACTGGCGCTACAAGGAAAAAGGTGGGCGTGGCGATGGGGATGCGCTCGATCAGCAGTTGGGTTGGCTTCGCCAGATGGTGGACTGGCAGGATGAATCTCAAGATTCACGTGAGTTTCTTAAAGACTTAAAGGTTGATTTGGCCCCTACTGAGGTGTTTGTGTTCACACCCAAGGGTGAAGTGATGAGCCTACGTGCCGGATCAACACCGGTGGACTTCGCCTATGCTATCCACACCGAGGTGGGAAACCACTGTGTGGGCGCTAAGGTAAACGGCGCTATCGTGCCACTTACTTACGAGCTGCAGCTGGGAGATCGCGTTGAGATTCTGACGCAAAAAAGTTCGACCCCTTCGCGCGATTGGCTCAACCAGGTAAAAACTCCTTCGGCTCGCAGTAAGATACGCGCGTATTTCAGTAAAGCGAGCCGCAGTGACGACTTGCAAAATGGTCGCGATAAACTTACGCGAGAGATGCGCAAACATGGTTTGGGTATCTCAAGTGCCCAGTCTGCGCGAGCTGTGAAGACGGTAGCCGAGCATTTGGGCTACAACGATCCCGATGATATGTTGGTGAGCATCGGTACCGGCAAGGAGAGTGCTCAGCATGTGTCGAACCGCCTGCTAAAGATTCTCGTTGATAAGGGCAACGAAGACTCGGATACCTTAGGGATGGGCGCGGACGACATGTCCACTGGCAAGATGGCCCCCATGCTTACCAGCGTGAAGCGCCCCAAGAAACACGAGACCCATAGTTCGAACGGTGTGGTAGTGAAGGGTGTCGATGATGTGTTGGTTCGTTTGTCTCGCTGTTGTAACCCTGTGCCGGGTGACGATATTCTTGGGTTTGTTACGCGTGGCCGTGGGGTGTCTGTGCATCGCGCCGACTGCCCGAACGCGCAAGATCTGAGGACCGAGCCCGAGCGAATTATTGAGGTATCGTGGGAAAACGAGCCATCAAAGAGCACTTCATACCAGGTGGAAGTGTTTATTGAGGCGCTCGATCGCATGAACCTACTGCGCGACGTGGCGGTTCTGCTAGCAGAAGAGGGCACAAATGTGCTCACGTCCTCCACTACCTCGCATCGCGATGGCATGGTTGAAATGCGATTCTTGTTCCAGGTTTCGGATATTTTGCATATCGATCTGGTGTTAGGTAAGCTGCGAGGCATAGAGGGTGTATTTGATGCTCGCCGCATGCTCCCAGGAGAGACGGCGCGTAAGAAGAAATAAGACCTGCGCACCATGAAAAGACTAATAAGAAGGAGTAAGTGAAATGACTTACAAAGTAAAGGGCACGTGTGTGTCGGTTGAATTCCTTGTGCTGGGTATGCTGGAAAACAACGTATATATTATCTCTGACGGTACAGCTACCATGGTGGTTGACCCTACCTGCAAGGCCGACAAAATTGTTGAGGCATTGAACGGGCGCAAGCTGGATGCCATCATTTTAACGCACCGTCATTCCGATCATGTGGGCGGTGCGAAGGAGCTGGTTGACAAAACAGGGGCATGTGTTATCGCCTCCGCTATTGACGCACCCATGATTTGCGGCGACGAAAAGCTGCCGCGTGATGACACGCGTTTTAGCCCTTGTCCGGTTGATCGAACGCTCGTTGATGGCGAAATGCTAAAAATGGGTACCATGACATGGAAAACTATGGTGACACCGGGGCACACCAAAGGAAGCATGTGCCTCTTCCTCGATCCGGAGCGCACGGAGAACCCCGCCGGCGCACCTGTGTTGGTGTCGGGCGACACGCTGTTCTGTGGTTCTATCGGTCGTACCGACTTCGCGGGTGGAGATATGAATGATATGCGCCGCTCGCTTAAACGCTTAGCTTCTTTGCCCGACGACACGGTTGTATTGCCTGGACATAACGACCAAACTACTATTGGCACCGAACGCCGTCGCGTTTTTGCTTACTACGCCTAAATGTTTGCATAGGTCTCGCGTTTTCTTACGCTTAGCGCCACCGCTAAGCATGCTAGCGATAGTATCGCGAAAGCAGCCAAGCCGGGCGTATTGGTGCCGAAGGTGGTGGCACTGGCCGATAAAACGAGGGGTGGAAAGAATCCACCGAGGCCACCCCACATGGATATGAGGCCGTTTGCGGGTCCTGCTTGTTTCATGAAATAAGCAGGAACCAGTTTGAATACTGCACCGTTGCCAATGCCGCAGGCGATGCTGATAAGGTAGATGCCCATGAGATATGCGGGTAGTTCTGGTGCGATAGCGAGGATGACGGCGCTCGTAGTGAGAGCGACAAACACAGCTGCAAGCAGACGGAGGCAATCGAGGTGGTCGGCCAGCCAGCCTCCTACAACACGCATGATCGCTGCCGTGATGATAAATATGCTGGTTAAAGCCCCCGCTACCACGCCATCCAATACATAATGTGAGGTAAGAAAGTTTGGTAGATACACGGTAAGGGCCACGAAGGCACCGAAAGTAACAAAGTAGAATAGCGACAAAACCCAAAGGCGGGAGTCGAGCCCTATAGCCTTGATTTGTGCGATGATTGGTGTATTAATGCGCGGTTCGTTGCGATCGCCCAACATCAAGTTTACGACGATAACTACAACCAGTAATACGACATATAATTTTATGGTTGTTCTCCACCCTAATGCAACCGCTGCAAGGGGCGCAAGCCAGGTGGTCAGCGCGGTGCCCATGTTGCCGAAACCATATACGCCATTTACAAAACCGTGTTGTTCTTTGGGGAAGTACTTGGGAAGTGAAGTGACGCCTATCGAGAACACGGCGCCTCCGAATCCCAGGAATATCCCACCAACAATAAGTGCCTCATAGGTGGTCGCTTCGCTGATAAGCCAGACAGGACCCAGTAGACAGACGAAGCTAGCAAGGAACGTCGTGCGGGCTCCAAATAGGTTTGTTAGATACCCTAGCGGTACGCGCAGTACCGATCCTAATATTACCGGGATGGCGGTAATGAGGGCTACTTGATCTGATGGTATGGCAATGTCTTGTTTGATGAACGGCAAAAGTGACGACAAGATAACCCACACCATGAAACCGACGACAAGGTCGCTCGTCTGCAGCGGCAGTTGGATTCCCTTCTTCATGTAATCCCCCTCATTGTTTTACGCTGAAGTTATGCCAAGGCACCCCTAGTGACGCATAAAATCAGAGTGATTTACTTGTAGTTTATCAGGCTGCGCATTGTGGGGAAATCGGGATTGTCCCGCGTAATTTTGCGTTGCCCTCGCGATAGGCCGATATGATGGCGAAAAGGGGTAACTTTGCACAGTTTTTACCTAATGGCGTATTTATCGACGTAAAAAGCACCTCGCCGTCACTTTTGTACGTAAGATTTACGTTAAACTGGACTGCTGCTGGGCCTTTTTACTGTTTTGTCGAAGGGAAAGTCGTGACCATAGAGTGGGCCTCGTTTATTACCGAGCTCGCCTCAAATCCTATGCTGGTGGCAGTAACCCTGCTTAATGTTGGCGTTATTGTCGTCAATGGTGCTACTGACGCTCCTAACGCAATCGCCACGGTGGTCTCGACACGAGCTATGAAGCCCAAATGGGCTATTCTCATGGCCGCTATCTGCAACTTTTTGGGGTTGTTGCTGGTATCGCTAGTTACGGCCGCTGTTGCTGAGACTATCTTCAATATGGTCGATTTCGGTGGAGACGCACACCAGTCCCTTATTGCCCTCACAGCTGCCATGGTTGCCATTATTGTATGGGGAGTAACCGCTTGGTATTTCGGCATTCCTACCAGTCAAAGTCATTCTCTTATTGCGGGTCTTACCGGTGCAGCTATTGCGCTGCAAGGCGGGTTTGGTGCTATTAACGGCGGCGAATGGATGAAAGTGGTCTATGGCATCCTTTTGTCTACGTTGCTCGGTTTTTTTCTGGGATGGCTCAATTCCAAAATCGTAGAACGTGCTTGTCGTAATATGGATCGCATGAATACTGCGAAGACGTTTCGCTGGGCTCAGGTAGTTTCTGGGGCAGGCGTGGCGTTCATGCATGGAGCACAAGATGGTCAGAAATTCATGAGTATTTTCATCTTGGCCATTTCGCTTGCCGCAGGCCTTGGTCAGCCCGACCAGATGGCGTTGCCGGTGTGGCTTATGTTCCTCTGCGCATTAAATATGGGCATTGGTACGGCAATAGGCGGTGAGCGCATTATTAAGAACGTTGGCGTAAATATGGTGAAGTTGGAGCCCTACCAAGGATTCGCAGCCAGTTGCGCAACGTTTTTCTGCCTTATGTTATCCACTTTCGCCGGGCTTCCGGTTTCTACAACGCATACCAATACCACAGCTATTATGGGCGTGGGTGCGGCGAAACGTAAAAGTGCGGTGAAGTGGGGTATTGCAATTGACATGGTGAAGACGTGGGTTCTAACATTTCCCGGATGCGGATTGCTCGGGTTTGGGTTTGCCCACTTGTTCCTACTTTTCTTCTAAAGGAGTTGAAGAATGGCGAAGAAGCACAAGTTTGATTATTTTGACCAGTTCGAGAAGCTATCCGAGTTGACGGTGAAGGAGGCCGATCTGCTTATTGAAGCCATTAAGGGCTTTACCGCAGCAGAGGACCTCAGGCCTGTTATGGAACGTGCTCATGAACTCGAGCACGAAGGCGACGAGATCAACCATGCCATCTTCCAGACGGTGGCCACCGACTTCATTACGCCTATCGAGCGCGAGGATATCATTGAGCTCGCTCAGTTCTTGGACAACATCATCGACTACATCGAAGACGTGATGCAGCGCTTCTATATGTACGATATCCATGTTATGCACGAAGATGCCCTCGAGTTCGCCTGCCTTATCAAGAAGAGCTGCGAGGCGCTGGACAAGGCCATGGAGGACTTCCGTAACTTCAAGAAGTCTAAAACATTCAAGCAGCTTATCATCGATGTGAACACCTATGAGGAAGAGGCTGACCAGCTGTTCTTGAAGGTTATTCGCAAGCTGCATACGCAGGATCGCGAAAGCCCTATGCGTGTGCTGGTGTGGACGCAGATTTTCGACCGCATGGAAAAATGTTGCGATGCCTGCGAGCACACTGCTGACACGATGAGCACCATCCTGCTGAAGAACGTATAGCGAGCCTTTCGATTTTTATCGGCGGAACCGCCTAACGTTGCAAGATGTCGTGATAATGAAGATTGCCCCGTTTGTGCTTGTTATTGTGTACCTAAGGTAGGGAAGGCAGCATAACGGGGCAATTTGTGCCATGTGGGCACCTTGTTTATCTCTTAGTAAAATAAAGCTACTAAGTACCGTTCATTCTTCGAAAGGATCTTCCTCGCTGCCGCCTTTAATGCGTCGCAGTTCGTCGCGATCGACAAGGATATGGTCGCTTGCGTGTTCGGTGCTTCCAGGCGTGCGATCTGTCGTTTCGGTACTGAGGGGTGGCAGGGGAGAAGTGCTACCGGGGGCGCGCCAAATACGCCGTAGGCGCTCGTAGCCACGCGACTTACGATCGCGGTCGCGCTTTACTTTGCCCTCTGGAGGACGCACGCGGCGAGCGACCGATCGCACGGGACGTGCAACGGCACTGGTTACTACATCGGTGTAATCACGTGGCTCGCTGGTTCTCCATCCGAAGAACAGTGACGCGTAGCGCAACAGCAAAACAATGGCTACACAGGCAATGGCAGCGTATTGGTCTAGGATATGATTTTGCTTCATCAAAGCGTACACGATTGAGCCAATGAGTGCTGCCGAGCCATAGAGGGTTCCAGCTTGGAACGCTTCAGGTTCGCGATTCATAAACACGTCGCGTAAGATGCCTCCGCCCACCGCGGTAACGGTACCAAGGATGACAGCGGGCACTACGTCTAGGCCTGCGGACAGCGACTTACCTACGCTAATCACAGCCCAGAGCGCTACTGAGAGGTTGTCGAGTAGTGCGATAATGGGGTCCAGGTAGGCAGCGAGCTTGCCGAAGTAGAACACGGCTACACCAGCCGCCGCGCAAGCCATTAGCAGCTGCGGGTTCTGGAAGGCGTAGATGCCATAGTTTTGCAGTAGCAGGTCGCGCATGATGCCGCCAGCCAAGCCAGCGGTGAGGGCAATGCATACGACACCGAAGATGTCGTAGCGGGCTCGTACGGCGCTCATGGCACCCGAAAGCCCGCCGGTTAGTGCGGCAGCAAGTTCTAGCCAAAAGGGGATTGTCAGATCGACTTGGAGCATGATGTCCTAATTGGCGTGACGGGTTGACGGTCTTCTACCGATATCAAGGTTGCCACAACGGGACGTCCTGAGAAGTCTCGTTCTCTGGTTAGTGTGCGAGCCTCTTCCAGGCTGAAGCTTACGTGGTCGAACGTTTCGATGTTGAGTGCGCTTTTTTCGAGCGCCTTATGGTATCGATCCCAAAAACTGTCGGTGCTCTCTTCTCCGGTATACGGGTCTTCCCAAGGTTGATGTTCGTGGTTGTTGTAGGCGCTTTCCGTTAATTCAATGGGTCTATGGCTCATGGATTGAAAAAACGAGAACGGTCGTATCAATTGCTCAATTCGTCCGAGGGCGGCACGCTTGCGTCCTGTAGGAGAGTGGAATAGTTTTTGCACGCTGCGGAAGCCGCGCACAGAAGTTGCAAACATATCTTGCGGAATGATGCGTCCGTACACGACAAGCGCCGCATAGGCGTACATCTTCGATATGATGGACAACACGCGGTCATCGGCCTGCAATATCTCACGCCAAGGAGAAAACGTTTCTATAGTCTCGCCGCGCTTCTCAAACAGCACAAGTTCATCCAACTCGCTTTCAATAGTGGCGTGTACCTCATTGCCGTCAACGCGCGAGAGTCCTGGCTCGCCTGCATCACACAGACGGTATTCATTAAAATACACCAAAGGGTGCACGAGGGAATCTAGTGTGTAGTGACAGACAAACCCGAATGCGTACGCGCGACCAAGGGGAAGCTCGTCTTCGTCGAGGATGCTCAGTGAGTTTTTGAATGCAGCGATAAGTTCGCTAGGCTTCTCGCTGTGCATGACGTTGCCGAGGCGATTGTGTTCGCGCAGGCTGGGGCTAACTATTGAGTAAAATAGCGGATCGGGCCCTTGGTTACCTAACAGGAATGCTTGCGCTTCGTCATGCGTGCCGCCGATTGTACGGAAAAGACGGTCGTAGACATCCTGTCCAAAGAAATCATGAGTGATGAGAGCGGGCATGACAAAAGGCTCCATTCCTGACGTTAATTTTACCGGTGTCGCTATGCGCTATCATATACAATGAGGCCATACTTGTTAACCGTCGGTTTCCCAGTTGTGAAAAGAAAAACCTGTTCGCGGTGTTATGAGCCAATGATGCTCGTGAAAAGTGCGACAGATAGATGGTGTACTTGTCGAGCGGCGAGATTGCCGTCGACGCAAGGGGGAAGTGATTGAGGGAGGTACGGAATGGCGCTCGGTAGGATAACCAAGCAGGAACGCAGCTGGATTATGTATGACGTAGGCAACTCGGCGTTCGTGCTACTGGCAACTGCGCTCATTCCAATATATTTTAAAACATTGGCAGAGCCGGGCTCCTCGGTGGTGGTTGCGTGGGGCTATGCAGAAACTATCGCATCGCTTCTGCTCGCGCTTGCCATGCCTATTTTGGGGAGTCTCGCTGATCTTAAGGGCAACAAGAAGAAGTTCTTCATTGGCACGGTGGGTACGGGGGCTATTGCGCTCGCGGCGCTGGGCATTCCTGAGACAGCTTTGGTCTTTCTGGTTGTTTACGTAATTGCCTCGGTCATGCTAAACGGTTCGATGGTGTTCTACGATGCTTTCTTGGTAGATGCGACCACCGATGCTCGCTATGACGAAGTGTCATCGCAAGGCTATGCTTGGGGCTATGTTGGCTCATGCGTACCGTTCGTTGCTTGCTTGGCTATCGTTTTGGCGGGGCCAAGCATAGGCATTCCCATGGATACGGGCATGAAGATAGCATTCTTTATTACCGCGGTGTGGTGGGTGGTATTCAGCATTCCCCTCATTCGCAATGTCCATCAAACTCACTATAAAGAGCGTGCAGCAAACTTGCTACACGCTACATTCTCGGGTTTGTGGTGCACCGTTAAGCGTATGTTCAAAGATCGTAAGTTGCGTTTGTTTATGCTCGCATTTTTTTGCTATATCGATGGCGTGCATACCATTATTAAGATGTCTACCAGTTACGGCACTGATCTGGGCATTGATGCAACGCAGCTGGTTTTGGCGTTGCTGGTAACGCAGTTTGTGGCCTTCCCCTCAGCTATTGCTTACGGACGCTTGTCCACGAAGTTCGGTACGAAACGCATGCTGTTGGTAGCTATCGCTGCCTATTTTTGCATCACGTTGTTTGCAGCATTCTTCCTCCGGGAAGCTTTCGAGTTTTGGATACTCGCCATTTGCGTAGGGTTGTTTCAGGGTGGTATTCAGGCGCTTTCGCGCAGCGAATTTGGTAAGCTTATTCCTAAGGAGCATGCAAACGAGTATTTCGGTTTCTTTGATATCTTTGGCAAATATGCCGCTGTGTTGGGCACCTTGCTGGTGAGTGTGTTTACGCAGATTACCGGTAATCCCTCGATAGGAGTTCTCTCGATATCGGTACTGTTCATAGCGGGTTTTGTTCTGTTGTGGTGGATGCCAGAAAAGTAGCAAATTGCCCCCTAGCCAGGTTGAGGGCATGGTGTTTCTTCGACCCGCTTCATAGGGACCCCTCTTAGAGGGTTGAGTGGGGTATGATGGGTGTGTTGCTTGTGCGATATGGTGTTTTCCGGCTCGGGGATCGGAGGACGATTGATCACGGTATCGGATATTCTTGGCTTAAGCGCGTTTGAAAACGTGAGGCTTATTACGTCGTGCGAGGGGGGTGGGTCTCGCGAGGTGCACAACGTGGGCATTCTTGACTGTCCGCCCGACTACAATGAATATCGAGCGTATATGCCGCGCGAACTTATTCTTACCAACTTGGGGTTCGCTTACGGTAATCCTGAAATGGCGGAAAAATCTCTACTTACGATGATTAGACGCGATGTGGCGGCTATTGCCATCAAGAGCGTTTACGAGCCTCCTATTAGTGAGCGTGTGCGCGAGGAGAGTGCTGCGCGTGGCGTGCCGCTTTATATGCACGATGGAGCCTACTACGAGAAGGTGGCTTACGAGTCGCTGGGCTTGATACGACGAGATCGTGAGGAACTTGATAAGGGCAGAGTTATTGACGAGTTATTAGCTAGTCATGACAACGACCATACACGCAAGCTTCTTCACCGTATTGCTGGCGTGAGTGGCGCAATGTTGCAGTGCTTTGCACTCACCATGCCCTCAATGGACAAATGCTCGTTCTTTGCCGTGGTTGATACTGTTTCGTCGACACTGATTTCTGTGGGGGGCGATGGTAGCGCGGTAGAAACGATTGCTGTCTGCCCTTACGGCGAACGCATTTTGGTATTGGTCTCTTATGGTAACGCGAGTGTTAATCAGATGGCGTCGGCCGAGGAGCGATGTCTCGCGCTTTTGGCCGCCATAGGCAACCTGCGTTGTGGTGTGGGTGAGATAGTTCGCTTGACGGATGGCGATGTGGGTATTCATCAGGCACTTATGGCGGCCGACGCTGTCGAGTGTAACGGCGGTCGCGCGGTTCGTTGGGCGGATTTGCACACGTCTGCGTTTGCGGATGCTGCACGTTCGAGTAGGTTGTTTATGAGTGCCAGTGCGCTGTACTGTTCGAAATTGTCGTGCTATGACGACTCGCATGGCACAGAGCTTATGGCTACTGCTGAGGCGTTGGTGAGAGCCTGCGGTGACATTAGGGCTGTGGCTGAAGCTTTACATCAGCATCCAAACACCGTGCGCTATAGGGTAAGGAAGATGAAAGCTCTTCTTGGGATGGATGACCAATCAGATCGAGAACTGTTGCACCTCCTCGACCTGATTTTTTTACCTACATTTGGAAACTCGAAATAATACCAACGCAAGATTACTAAAGCGCTTTGTGCTTCTGTTTCCTTGGTATTTCCGTTCCATCATCAAAAAACTGAGAGGTAACTTTTTTCTTGCTTACAAGGTTCACGATGGTGTATGTGATCAATCCCGACACCATGCCGCCGACGATAGGTAATGAACTTGCGGTACCTACAATGAAGAAGAAGAGGGTTACTACGACGGCGCTGATACCAAGAGCGTATAAACCTGCTTTAGGACTGAATTGCTTTAGTATGAAGCTGGCCACGAGTGGTACGAACACGCATCCCGAAAGGTAGCCGTAGCTAATATCAATACCGACGAGTACATCGTTGATCCATAAGGCGCATATCATTACGATCGTTCCAATAAGTAGGGTCTGCTCCATAACAAACCGTTTTTCAAGCCCGCTGCAGACCCCTATCTCCTACCAATAACAACGGCCAGGATTGCAGCATCTTCAACGCCCACCGAATGAAGGTATAAGAAAGCCCCTCGAGCTTCTTTAGG
>JAYFOQ010000031.1:0-59095 GCA_034932485.1 Gordonibacter sp. | reverse complement strand
TCCTTTCTGACGAGGCTTAAAACCCTCAGGAAAACAACTGCGCCCTCCACTTTGTACACGTCCTTTATCCCATATTTGATGCTTTAGGTAAAGAACGCGGCCACAGCGTAAGAAGTGGCAGAAAGAATATACGAGGAAAGCCTGTGTACTACTCAAGCGGAAATTACGAAGCATTCGCCCGCCCTGCAAAGCCCGAGGGCATTGAAAACAAAGCGGCCTACCTCATAGGCAGTGGACTGGCAAGTTTAACGGCCGCCTGCTACCTTGTAAGAGACGCGCAGATGGATGGCTCGCGGGTGCATATATTCGAGCGCGATGCCGAACCGGGTGGTGCGTGCGACGGATGGGATTATCCCCAAATAGGATTCACTATGCGCGGAGGGCGCGAGATGGATAATCACTTCGAAGTGATGTGGGATCTGTTTCGGTCTATCCCTTCTATCGAAGACGAAAACACGAGCATTCTTGACTATTACTATCAACTGAATAAGCGAGATCCGAATTACTCTTTGTGTCGCGCAACCATCAACAAAGGCGAAGATGCTAACCTCGACAACAAATTTGGTTTATCCGACAAAGCATGTTTAGAAATTATGAACCTGTTTTTCACTCCC
This sequence comes from Gordonibacter sp., assembly GCA_034932485.1. Taxonomy (GTDB): domain Bacteria; phylum Actinomycetota; class Coriobacteriia; order Coriobacteriales; family Eggerthellaceae; genus Gordonibacter. The sequence continues at coordinate 58,481 of JAYFOQ010000031.1, read as the reverse complement.
GAAAGCCAACTTGACGACAAGCCCATTACCGACTACTTTTCCGATGAAGTGCTCGATTCTAATTTTTGGCTGTACTGGCGCACCATGTTCGCATTCGAAAACTGGCACAGTGCGCTTGAAATGAAACGCTACATCCAACGCTTCGTGCACCATGTTGGCGGCCTGCCCGACTTCAGCGCCCTTCGCTTTACCCGATACAATCAGTTCGAATCGCTCATCTTGCCCATGGTGAATTACCTAAAAAACCAAGGAGTACAGTTCCATTTAAATACCGAAGTTGTCGATGTCGCGTTCTCTTGCACCGAAGAGCGCAAGGTAGCCACCGAAGTGCAGACAATATGCGAGGGTATAGCGAAAACTTTCCACCTTTCCGATAACGATCTTCTCTTCATCACTAATGGCAGCTGTGTCGCCAACTCGTCCTTTGGGTCACAAAACGAACCGGCGCAATTTAACACCGTATTGGAAAAGGGAACCGGATTCGACCTGTGGCGACGCATTGCCAAACAGGACCCCTCATTCGGGCACCCGGAGAAATTCATAGGCGATCCAGAAAAATCAAACTGGCTCAGCGCCACCGTTACCACGCTCGATGAAAAAATTGTTCCCTATATCGAAGCCATCTGCCGTCGCGACCCGTTCTCGGGAGGCGTTGTTACTGGCGGTATTGTTACTGTCAAAGATTCGAGCTGGCTTCTAAGCTGGACATTCAACAGACAACCCCAATTCCGTGCCCAACCAGAAAACGAGCTGTGCGGCTGGATATACGGCTTATTCACCGATGTACCGGGCAATTACGTGAAAAAGACTATGCGTGAATGCACCGGCAAGGAAATTTGCATGGAATGGCTCTATCATCTCGGCGTTCCCGAATCGCAAATTGAAGAACTCGCCGAAGAGAGCGCCAACACCATTCCGTGCATGATGCCCTACATCACGGCTTTCTTCATGCCGCGAGCCGCAGGCGATCGTCCCGATGTAGTGCCCGAAGGTGCCGTAAATTTCGCATTCATCGGACAATTTGCCGAAACGCCGCGCGATACCATTTTTACCACCGAGTATTCCATGCGCACCGGAATGGAAGCTGTCTACACACTATGCAACGTCGACCGAGGAGTGCCCGAAGTATGGGGCAGTGCTTTTGACATTCGTGATCTATTGAATGCCACTACGCTCATCAGAGACGGAAGGCCCCTTACCGACATGGAGATGAGCCCCTTCGAGAAACTTGTCCTTCATAAGGGACTTGAAAAGATAAAAAATACCGACCTCTACGGATTACTGGTTGAGTTCGGCGTGATTCCGCGCGATCACTTCAACGACACACCTACACCTGCTGTCGAAGCTGTGTATCCCGGCATACATTAAGGGCTTGTGTCACCAACAAGTCAGAAGGACTCCAAAGGCAAAGCCGCGCATTTTCCTTTTTAAGCGAGAATACGCGGCTTTCTTTGCAACCCTCAGTGAAGCTCAGCTTACCTACACATTAAACTTGAAGTGCATGACGTCGTCGTCTTGCACGACATAGTCCTTGCCTTCTTGGCGGAGTTTACCGGCGTCGCGGCAGCCTAAGTGTTTTTGCTGATCAGATTAGATATTTGAGTTAATTTTTCTCACTGTATCTAGTTCAGCCAAACACATCGCAGTGTACACAAGTCAGCATTTTCAGACTCTTTTACAACAAAAGTACAACAAACTAGGCAAAACTAGATGCAGAATGACCGAAACACATTTTCGTCCAAAGTTATTACAGATCAGGGCAAATCCATAGCCTTTCATTAAATTATTAATATCCGCTGTACCCGGTTTTGCGATAGTGTTCTCCGTAGAATTTGCTCATCGCTTGCATATATTGACCTAGCAAAATCACAACATCACTATTTGTGGGCAGCGCCTCATCCGACAGTTCATCGAGGTATTTGTAAGAGCTTTCGTTCTCAAGCATGGTTCTTATTGGTGATAGAATCCGCTCTAGGTTTTTTGACTTGTATTCGTTAATCACATCGTTTGGCCCTTTTTTTGAGAGTTCTTTGAATTCCCTGTAAGTAGTATTCACGAGTTCTCTCAAGAGGCTGAACTCTCTTTCGTCCGGAACGGCTGTTTTTGTCCTTGGCATATTCAGTAGACCCCTTCGCTTGTTAAAAAAACTTCGTTTATTTGCCCGTAATCCACTCTTTACTACCAAAAGTACAAGTAGTGTGCTCCCTTTCAAAAGTCTGAAGACATCCTAAATACTGCGCAATAACAAAAACAACGTCACTATTCGTTGGTAAGCTATCTGTATTAAACTTATCAAAATCGTGAAGCGGTTTGTATTTTCCCTGCAAAAAGTAGTTACATGAACACAGTATCTGGTTAATAAGTTCGAGTTTGAATACGTTCATGACACCATCAGGAGATTTTTTTGATAGGATACCAACCTCTACGTGAGCTTCCGAAAGCTGTTTTGCGCTTTTTCAAATGCCGATATCTCATCTTGTTTCATACGGTTCCTCAATTTCAAATTACGCCGGACATAATCGCAAGAACTCAACATACTTCTGCTTAACAATTTCTATTGGATCTCGTTGCTTTGTTTCATAAACATTAACCATCAGCTTAAGATCTTCATCGGTTAGTACAAGGAGACATTTTCGCTGGCCAGACCAAAGATCAATGATGTTCTGAATAATGGACTTTTTCGGCCTGTTTCGAGTAAGGAGGATTCCAAACCGTCCAAAATAAGGGGAGAGATACCTGTTTAGCTGATTGACGTGATCACGTTCAAGCTCCTTAACATTCTTCATTTCGATTATGATCTGCTTGCATGAATATTCATCATACAAATTCTTTAAAAAGGGATAGTCGCAGTTGTTGTAAAACACCAGATCGCGAATTTGCGACCCCGATTCCGTACGACATTGCGTTTGCGCAAAATCGAGATGAGGATAGAGCAGCGATGCCAAAAGTCGAGCCGCATAGTCTTCATACTTCTTGTCAGCATTGTCGTCTTTACCGGTTGACAGATCAGTAATGCAGCCTAACGCCCTTTTCGCTGAGGTAATCGGAATCTGCTTAAAAAGAGGGTCGTTGCGGCAAGATTCCCGAGTTCGCACCTTTTCCGACACGTAGGCGGAAACAACATCGTAGTTGTTCCGATTAAACTCAAGTATTTGGGGTTTTTCGAGATTGTCCTCATCGCCGACTTTTACATATGCGCCCTGATAATAGTCATCGTAGCTGATCCAAGGGACATACCTCAACCATCTTTTTGGTACAAGAATAATCGAACTTTCGTCTTGCGGATTATATGGCAGCACCGCCGACTCGATAACAAATTTCTTGTCTCTAAAATCGAAAATCGAACAGGGCGTTTCGAGTGTCGGGATCTTATATCTGAGACAATTTTGCTGAGTAAAGTCCACCAAAAAGGACTTAAGAAGATTACAGCTTATATCGCTCACCCGATCCTTAGAAACTCCGTCCACATAAAGCTGAATAACCTCAAAATGATCGAATCCGTTGATAGCTAATTGAGGAATCTCATTAAATAGTTCCAAAACTTCTTTGGCACTGCTCGCCGAAATTTTACGCCCACGCTTCGATTTTCCATTGCCCAACCCAGCCTCGCTGCACTCGGACATTTCAATAAGTATCTCAATAGCCTGCTGCTCACGACCCCCAGCATACATTCGACCAAGCAAGTTAAAACCATCCGTTATTGATCTATGTAACGATTGATCTTGCTGTGAGGGCGATCTCCACAACAGAAAAGGATCTAAATAAAGCGGGACATCTTCATCTATGAAGGGAATGGCAAAATCAACGGCCTCTTGCGAGACAAAGATATCATTACAATCTGTAAGCCGCGGGCGAACTATAGTCATAGTCTTTTACTCCATTAAACTTTTTTACAAGGATACCAGATTGACGCATCTTTGTTTTCAAATGGCTATACAATACTTGCGAGACATCCATGTCAGCAATTCCTCCACAAACAAAGCGGTGACGCGATTAGGCGATATACTGATCAACAAGGCCGTAAAGCTTTATGCACAGGAGAGGCTTAGATATGTCCAATTATGCTTTCCGCGACAAAGAAAGAACCAAAAAAATCTACGCATCCAGCCTCAATAAAGAGGATCTATCCACGAGATATTACTGTCCAAATCCATTCTGCAGCGCCCTCATGAGCTTAAGGCAAGGGAAAGGGCAGGAATCTAGGGGTGCATACTTTGCAGCACTGCCGAGCTTCCCCCACATCAAAGACCCGCTATGTTCCTTCGATGCCTCAGAAGTCTCTTTTGATCCGAACAAAAACGATGAGTCATGTTTCGACTTCGAAGAAAAGATGGCTGCCCTAATCGAACCATCTAGCTCACCTAAGCGCGCTCCAACCCAAAGAGGCGGCATCCGATCCGAAACTGGGGGGTGCACCTTCTCAACCGTTCTCCAACTCTATGGTCTTTGTAAGCACTTCGATTACTCCGACACATACAACGGGCGAAAGATCGGTTATATGCTTCTCGATGACCGAAGCTTGCATATGCACCCAAATGGTGTGTTCGGATACAGAATCGTCGAGGGCGTCCGCCTAAGACACGGTTACTATTACGACTCAGATTCGAGGTCAATTAAAATCGAGGCTCCATCAAACAATCCCCATTTCATTTTCGCCCTTAACTTTGAAAGCGAGCAGTTATTTAGGGACATAAAAGCGTCCCTTTGGAAAAATAAGAATAAGATCGTATTGGCCGCAGGCAATTGGGAACAAGACGGGTTTCATAAGGATTTAAAGCAATATCGAGCAATCATTAATAATAAAAAACAAATCCATTTAATAAAATAGTCGGCAATCCATTGGAGCTGTGTCGCGTATTAAAACGTCCCAATAATCATACTTTTAGGACACTATTTGACCCGTCCTCATTTTGCTGGTAAATCATCTAAATACCGTCCCAAAAATCATTCCAAAACTAACTGCCCATTATATTAATAGTAATTATATTTTTTGGACTCTTTCATATCAGGAGGTCTTCGGAATGAAATTCTTCTACGCACGTTGCTCTACAAAAGATCAAAACGAAGCGAGACAACTAGCCTATGCAAAAGAGCTTGATTTGAGTGATACGCAAATATTCATAGATAAGGCTTCGGGCAAAAATGCCAATCGCCCCGCCCTTCAAGACTTACTTTCACGCCTGCGTGAAGGAGATGAGATACACATCAACGAACTTAGCAGGCTTGGCAGAAATACTCACGATCTATTGGAGCTGATGGATAAATTCGAGCAAATGAAAGTAGAACTTCACAGCAAGAAAGAAGCGATAGATACCACCACTCCTGCGGGGAGATAAGTGTTTCATATCTTTGCGAGCGTTGCGGAATTCCAGAGACAGATAATCTTAGAAAATGCACGAGAAGGACGCGAGGCCGCCAAGAAGCAGGGTAAGCCCATCGGTCGCCCCAAGGTAGATCAAGACTCACTAAGCTTGGCTCTGCATATGTTTCAATATGATAAAGGAAAATCTATAGCCGAAGTTTGCAGCAAAACCGGCATTGGAAGAAGCACTCTTTATCGTATTGCGGAAGAGCGAGGCATAAGCCGAACCCCAAAATGAAGCAACACGCCCAAACGGACGCAATCGGCTCGTAGGAAGGCATCAATCCCTACTCGGTTTCATTAGACTTTATAGTGTTCTGAAGCGCTCTAAGGGCTAGGTTGCCCCGTCAATGGGAAGTAGTCGGCTAAGAGTAACGAGGGCTAATAGGTGCCTTATTCATGCTGAAAAGTGTTTAGAAAGCATTTGAAGCTCCCGTAAAATCACCCACCTTGTTTACGGCTTATGTTATACCACGAAATGCTATCAATATAGCCGTTGGCCTAGGGATATGTAAAATATTGATAGCACTTTCCTGTTGGATTGGTTTATTTGTAATGGCCGGGAAATACTCCACAGGAAAGCAAGGAGCAGTTCCACCGAAAGGTTGTTAAGCCCTTTACAGAGCCTCAAGAAAGCAAACGCGGGCGCTATTAAAACTTAGAGCCCGAAAATAATCGAACTGGTATATATAATGGGGTTAATCTGCTCATCACGAACCGTTACTTTTCACCGTATACGAGAATATGCTAAGATACGAAACGTCAGCGATGCTCGCGAGGTTCTAAAGGCTACGGCGGGCGACGCAGGACATCAGCTAAGCGGTACGGGTGGCAGCCCTACCGCTTTTTTCGCGCCTTATTCTTCGTCCTCCGCGTTCTTGACAATTCATGTGTGCCTATCAGGAAAGACAGGATAGAGCATACGCCAGCAACAAAATTGAAAATATCCATTGGGTTTCTCCTTAGGTTCAAGGCATCACCCGCCGGGTGCGGACACCGCTAACACTATTCATTATAGCGAATGTCAGCTTTTTGATTTTAAATCAGTTAGAAAAGCAAAAGGAAGCTGCATAATCCCATACCAAATAACTAAAACAGCTTCCTTAAGGGCACAGCTTTACAACCTACACATTAAACTTGAAGTGCATGACGTCGCCGTCTTGCACGACATAGTCCTTGCCTTCTTGGCGGAGTTTACCGGCGTCGCGGCAGCCCTTTTCACCACCCAGTTCGCTGTAGTCGGCGAACGACGCAGTCTCAGCCTTGATAAACCCGCGCTCAAAATCGGTATGAATTACGCCAGCTGCCTGCGGTGCCTTTGCGCCAATAGGGATAGTCCAGGCACGCGTCTCAGTCACACCCGTGGTGAAATACGACTGCAAGCCCAGCAAGCGGTACGCCTCACGAATAAGACGCGCCAAGCCACTTTCAGAGAGCCCCAAGGCCTCCAGATATTCCTTGGCCTCATCGGGATCAATCTCGGCGAGTTCGGCCACATCGGCCTCCACCTTCGCGCAAATCGGCACAGGGGCACAGCCGTCAATCTCGGGGAGATCGGCATCGAGCTGATCCTCATCGACATTCGCCAAGTACAACATGGGCTTCATCGTGAGTAAGTGCAAATCATGCAGCAGCTCACGTTCGTCGTCAGACAGGTCAAGCGTACGCGCGCGGTGCCCCGCATCTAGCCCGGCAAGCACCTTCTGAGCTGCGGCCACTTTCGCAGCCCCGCTCTTGTCACGTTTTGCATCTTTTTCCAAACGCGGTAGTGCTTTTTCAAGGGTAGCCATGTCAGCCAAAATTAGCTCAGTCTTGATGGTCTCCACGTCACTTTGGGGGTCAACTTTGCCTGCCACGTGCACCACGTCGGGGTCACCGAAGAAACGCACAACCTCACAAATGGCATCCGTCTCGCGAATGTTGGCTAAGAACTGGTTGCCCAAACCCTCACCTTTGCTGGCGCCCGCTACCAAACCGGCAATGTCCACAAACTCAACGGTGGCCGGAATAATGCGCGCGGCATCATCAATTTTCGAAAGCACGTCAAGACGCGCATCGGGCACGGGCACAATGCCCACATTGGGCTCGATAGTGGCAAACGGATAGTTGGCCGCGAGGCCTCCCTTATTGGTAAGGGCCGTAAACAGCGTTGACTTGCCAACATTCGGCAAACCGACGATACCGATGGATAGCGACATGAATCTTCCTTTTCAAGCGACGCAAACGTATTGTCCCATGATAGCAGAATGCGCGGCGCTGCCTCCCCTTCGTGAAGAGTACCTACACTCTACCCGTAGCCATAAGAACAACCAGAACCACCGCACTCACACCCATAAGCGCTGTAGCAATCCATCCGAAAATACGAATGCCCCATGGTCCCGTAAACTGGCCCATAATCTTTTTGCTTGATCCGATTCGAAAGATGAAAAACATAAGCACCGGTGCCACCACCCCATTCAACACGGCAGCATAGTACAAAGCTTTTATCGGATCGATACCCAGCAGGTTTAACGCAAGACCCACGGCCAGGGAGGCCACAATTACCGCGTAGAAGCCCGGCGCCTGACGCACCTTCTTCCCCAAACCCTCCCTCCAGCCGAATACCTCCGACAAGGCATACGCGGAAGCGCCAGCCATAACGGGTACAGCCAAAAGACCGACTCCAAAAATTCCAGCAGTAAACAACGCCGAAGCGAAATCACCTGCAAGAGGCTTGAGAGCAGCGGCGGCCGTAGACGCCGATGCCACATCCGTAATGCCGTTGGCACCCAGCACCGTGGCGGCTGTAATAACAATGGCTAGAAATACAATGTTCGCAATGCCCATGCCCGCGTAGGTATCTTTGCGCATTTCCTTCAACTCAACCGTGACCGCCGCCGCACGGTGCTCCCCCATCGTTCCGCGGTCCCTCTTCTCTTCAAGTTCTTCTGAAGACTGCCAAAAGAACAGATAAGGCGTGATGGTTGTACCCATTGTAGCCACCATAGCAGCCACAAAGCCGGCGTTAAGTTCAACATGAGGCACTGCCACACTTCGTAATACCAAGAACCAGTCAGGTTTCACGATAATAGCCGTAACAACGTAAGCGAGCAGGGCCGCTGCAAGCCATTTCAGAATACGCGCGTAGCGATGGTAGGGCACGAAGGTTTCCAGCAACGCAATGCCTATCGTTACAACCACAAGCGTAGGCGCAAAATTAACCGGCAAAAGCAGCTGAAGCGATGCAGCCATCGCACCTAAGTCGGCTCCAATATTTACCGTATTCGCCACAAGCAAAGCCGCCACCAAGGGAAACAGCACCTTCTTGCCGTAGGTATCGCCGATAACAGAGGTTAATCCTCGCTGCGTTACAATACTAATGCGCGAAACGGTTTCCTGTACGGCCGTCATCATGGGAAGCAAATACAACGCCAGCCATGCAAGAGTAAGACCATACGCCGCACCAATGGATGTATAGGTGCCTATACCGGAGGGGTCGTCATCGGAAGCCCCTGTAATAAGACCCGGTCCAAGTGTTTTCAAAAACGAGACATGGTGCGCATGCAACACCCGATTTGGCTGAGATACGTAAGCAAGCAACGCAGCTCGCGAAATCACAAGCGAATGAGCTTCCGATGTCGCCTGAAGCTCACCAGTCCGCACCAGGTAGGCAAGCTTGCGCACCGGAATACCGAAACGCTCGTGCACTTCCTCGAACGTGAATCTATCAGGCATCCCCGGCTCAGATAAAGCCGCCCGAATCTCGCGATTTCTTTTAGTAAGGGCCGATAACGACAACCCCGCAACGTTACGCACGGGCACCTCCGACAACGATGATGCCTTCAGATTATCGCGTGGCAGAATCACCTAAGGTTTATGTTGCCGAAAAGACAACAAGCATACAGCCTCACTCCTGCCCTGCAAAAAAACAGAGCACCTCGGGTTCGTCCCTCGGTGCTCTAACAAAGAAACAGTATCGCGCGCCTCTGCGTAAGTTACATACTAAACAAGCCGAACTGCGCAGCAACAAAGGCAACAAGAATCACCGTTACCAACACTGGTGCCACATACTTAATCATAATCGTCCAAGCTTTTTCCAGCTTAAACGGCCCCGATAACTTCACTTCACGCGCAATAAGCTGAGGCTTTACAATCCAACCTACAAAAATGCACGTCAAAAGTGCAACAACAGGCATAAGCACCGAATTGGAAATGAAGTCGAAGAAGTCGAGCATGGTGGTACCTGCACCCAGTGGCTCAATGAACGACAAACCATTGTAGCCAAGGTTCACCAAGGTGCCCGTCACTACGATGAATATCATCACCGTAATCAACGACTTCTTGCGCGACCACTTCGCGCCATCCTGCACAATAGAAACGCAGGTTTCCATAAGTGAAATACCACTTGTCAATGCAGCAAAGAGCACCAGCATAAAGAACAGGAAGCCTACGAACTGCGCCGCCCCGCCCATCTGAGCGAATACCTCCGGCAAAATCACGAACATAAGCGATGGTCCTGATTTCGCAGCTACCGCATCTCCCGAACCCATAGCCACAAACGCAGCGGGAACAATCATAAGGCCAGCTAGGAACGATACCCCTATGTCAAAGCCACCAATACGCACCACGCTTTGCGTAAGGCTCGATTTCTTATCCAGATACGAACCATACGTAATCATGATGCCCATAGCTAACGACAAGCTGTAAAACATCTGCCCCAAGGCGCTAATAACCAATTCTGGAGAGAATTTACTGAAATCGGGTACCAGATAGTACGCAGCACCCTCAAGGGCCCCCGGCATGGTAAGGGTATATAACGCAATGCCCACCGCCACAATGATAAGTGCTGGCATCATGAACAGGTTAGCTTTCTCTATACCACCCTTAACACCGCGCGCCACCACAACAAACACAATAGCCATGAATACAAGCATCCATAAAAAGCTCTCCACATTGCTGGCAATGAAGCCCGTGAAGAAGTCGCCACCATCAGCTAGGGCCGCCGGCCCCTCGAACACATACGCCGCCGTGTATTTCGTCACCCATCCACCAATGATGGAGTAGTACGGCACGATAATAAACGGCACGATGGATGCAAGAACACCAATGATGGTGTACTTCTTTCCAAATTGCTTAAACGCTCCAATGGCCGATTGGCCCGTCAGTCGGCCCAACGCCGTTTCAAGCAGCAGCAGCGAAACGCCAAACGTAAATACCAGCACCAGATACGTAAGCAAAAACGTGCCGCCGCCATACTTTGCGGCCAGATAAGGGAAACGCCACATGTTTCCCAAGCCAACAGCGGATGCTGCCGCAGCTAGAATGAACGCCCACTTGCCCGACCACGCCGAGCGTGCGGGAGCGCCGGATGAAGCCATCGAAACCTCCATGATAGAGAGCCGTTTTGCAAGAAACCCTTCAGAAGTACGGAAAGGAAAGATACAAAGCACCCTCGGCCTCTGCCGAGGATTCCTCGATCCGAATGCATCATTATAACGGGAAATCTCTGCATGCTGCCTACCTTTTCGCAGAAAGCCTCCTAGAGGAAATCTGCGGTTTTGGCGTTTCGCTTGGGGCGCGGCACGGTTTCCTCTATCATAGCTACCGTACAAGGGGCAAGCCCGGCTCCGGCTGAAGCGCGCGCCTACCAACCCTGCTTATGTAAACGACGCAAGGAGCATCACTGATATGTGCGGCATCTGCGGATTCACCGGCGCAACCGAAGCACAAGCGCCCATTCTAAAAGCTATGTGCGATGTCATGGCGCATCGCGGCCCCGATGGCGAGGGTCAGTATCTCGACGACGGTATCGCGTTGGGGCATCGACGCCTTTCTCTCATCGACCTGGAAAACGGCAATCAGCCCATGGTGCGCACCACCGGCAATAAAGCTGCAGCCATAAGTTCTCCTGCCGCAACCATCAATGGTTCCGCCTCGACATACGAACGGGGCGATTTCGCCATCGTATTCAATGGGGAAATATATAACTATCAGGACCTACGTGCTGAACTTGAGCTAGATGGCTGGGAATTCCACACGCATTCCGACACCGAAACGCTGCTGGTGGCCTATCTTGCCTGGGGAGAGGGAGTGCTTGACCGGCTGCGTGGCATGTTTGCCTTCGCTATCTGGGATCGCGCCAAACGCGAACTGTTTTGCGCACGCGACTTCTTTGGTATCAAACCCTTCTACTACACCGTACAAAACAACCAGTTCATCTTTGCCTCCGAAATTAAATGCATCTTGGAACACCCCACTTACGAGCGCGAGCTCAACGAAGAGGCGCTCGAGCAGTACCTATGCTTTCAGTTCTCAGCATTAGATGAAACATTTTTCAAGGGCATTTTCAAGCTGCCTCCGGCACACTGCATGACTGTGCATGCCGACGGATCCACCGAAACCCGCCGCTACTGGCAACCCACCTACAACTTCAACGAAAGCCGCAGCCGCACGGCAACCGTCGATGCCATCGACGAGGCTATACGCGAATCGGTACGCTACCACAACGTAGCCGACGTGGAGGTGGGGTCGTTTTTGTCGAGCGGCATTGACTCCAGCTACATGGCGGCATGCCTAGCCAAGGAAAATCCCGACATCAAAACATTCACGGTAGGTTTCGCGGAGTACGAAGGTGAGCGCGACGAGATTACGTGGGCGCGCGAATTAGCCGACGAGCTGCATATCGCAAACAGCTCCAAACATATCTCTGAGGCTGAATACTGGGAGGTACTCCCCCGCGTGCAGTGGCACATGGACGAACCGTCAGCCGACCCAAGCGCTGTAGCGCTATACTTCGTAGACCAGGAAGCAGCCAAGCAGGTGAAAGCCGTATTATCCGGCGAAGGTGCCGATGAGTTTTTCGGCGGCTACCGTATATATCAGACACCTTTCGCAAACCAGAAGCTATCCTGGGCTCCAAAAGGCCTGCTGCGCGGTGCCTCAAAGGCGGCCCGTGCGCTGGGCGTGCGCGGTGCGAACTACCTAGAGCGCGCAAGTGAGACACCCGAAGACTGGTACTATACCAACGCCAACGGTGTAGCCTTCTCGCCCAATGAGCGCGATCGCCTGCGCGTTGGCAAGCGCACCAATGCCAGTATAAACATTCCCACACCACAAGAATTAACGGCACCCGCATATGCTGAAGTGGCGGGACTCGACGAAACCACACGCATGCAATACGTTGATCTTTACTTTTGGCTTGTAGGCGACATCCTGCTAAAGACCGATAAAATGTCGATGGCCCACTCGCTTGAGTCGCGCGTACCGTTTTTGGACAAGCAGGTGTTTGACGTTTCTCGCACTATTCCTACCCCACTTAAGGCCGATGGCGAACAGACAAAGATTACGTTGCGTGAAGCCGCCGAGCGCGCTATCCCAAAGGACTGGGCGCAAAAGGAGAAGTTAGGATTCCCTGTGCCGGTAGTTAACTGGCTGCGCCAAGATCGCTACTACAACGAAATCAAGAGCTGGTTCACGGGCGACATTGCAAACCGTTTCTTCAATACCGACGAACTAATCACACTACTTGACGAACACAAGGCGGGTGCTGACCGCTCCCGCAAGATCTGGATCATCTACATGTTCCTTATGTGGTACAAGATCTATTTTGTGGACAAAGTAGCGCCGGAGAAACCCTCAGCGGAGGGATCGCTAGCTTAACAACATTGCCAGCCAAAGCCGCGTTGCGCTTCAGCATACGCGGCAAACGTATTTGGAAGCCAGCTCGCAGCCATGTCAACTTGGCGCTATATCTCGACCTCTACGTTTCCCATAAGCGCTTCTTGCAAACCCGCAAAAAAGATTAGTCTGCCCAAAATGAGATGAACGAAGCTAGGCTAGTTTTGAAGAGTCGACAGCCACAAGATGCCCGCAATCATCCTCGAATACACATAGCGATCCATCTCGACTCTCATACAGATTCCGGAATCGAGCAAACGAATCGTCGCGAGGTCCTTTGCTGCTTATTACCGCACTTTGACCGTCTTCATCAGGTTCGTCGTCGACCTTACGTTGACAAGTTGGCTGGACAACAGCATCAGGCTGTTCCGGTGTCTCAGTTTCAGGCTCCTCATCAAAAGCCACCTGCGGCGCAGAATTCTCAGCACTTGACGGATACGCTGGCGCAACGGGTGATTCGTTTGTAGAGCTGAAAAGCAATGCGTCTGAAGGTTCTTGTGGCTCAAAAAGCTCTTCCTCAACAGCCTGCCCACTCTCTGCAACTTCGTCAGCAACCACAGAGCACGCATCCACATCGGTCTCTTGCTTGGTTGTGAGCGCTGCTTCAGCAAAGCCGCCTTCGATCACCTCCATGCCCGAAGCCATCGTACGATTTTCGAGTTGCTCAGAGTCAATACCCAACCGTAATGCAAGGGATATATTCGTCTGCGCAATGGCAGTAAGTTCAGCACCGAAAGCAGCAACTGTCCGCGCGTCTTGACCGGCTTGAAGCTGGCGACCTATATCCATAACCCGCCCCCATGAGAACGCATCTAGGTCTTCCTTCAAAGAGGTTACCTTATCGGCTTCGCGCGCAATGCGCTTTTCAGCAGTGTTTCCGAACACGATCTAGCCTCTCTATGCCACAGGACTATTTCGCAGCATCTGCCCAGTATATCATCGACTTAGGTGAATAAGAATGATCTCAAGCAGCCCGGCTTAATCGACCAGAAAAGGAATCCATGCGGCAATCAGTAGATAACGCGCCAAAACACGAGACCTTGAGCAGGAGCATTCTCGCCCGCGGCCTGACGATCGCAGGCCGCCAGTACCTCAGATACCCACGAGGCTTCACGCTGCCCTTTGCCAACCATCACCAGCGTGCCCACAATCGTACGTACCATGGAATGAAGAAAGGCATTACCCACAACTTTGATGGTTAGCAGATTCTCGCCCATGACGGTTTCGGGGTGAAACGATATCTCGCGTACATTACGACACGTCGGCTTGCCTTCGGCCGAAGCGGCCATACAAAAGCTTTTGAAGTCGTGCTCACCTATTAGATACTGAGCACCCATCTCCATGGCCGACATATTAAGACCACCGGGCACAAACCACGAGAAATCCTTCATGAAAATAGGGCTCGTGCTGTCCACACACAGATGGTAATGATACTCGCGCGCCTGCGCGTCGAATCGAGCTGAGAAGCCGTGGCGCTTAGGTTCAATTTCGCGTACCGTGATGGCATCGTTCGTAAGGGCGTTCAGCGACCGGCGCAAGCTAGGAAGGGAGCGACCGGCAAGATCGTCTTCATTGACATCGAAACTAACCACCTGCCCAAGCGCATGCACACCAGCATCGGTACGTCCGGCACACGCCGTCTGTACAGGATGCCTAAACAGCAACTCCAACGCAGACTCGATATCACCCTGCACCGTGAGCTGACCAGGTTGCCGAGCGAACCCCGAAAAGGGCGCACCGTTATAAGACAAAGTAAGAGCAATCGTATGCTCGCCCGCAGAACGTTCGCTTGCGGTATCTACAGGCAAGTGAGTATGTTGAGTAGTCTGGATCATAATGCGCCCTATCATAAACGAAAGCAGCCATGCTGCGAAGCCTGGCTGCTCGATTTTCCGCTTCCGTTTGCCAAACCGTTACGCCGATTTACTCCACACCGGCCTACCAAACAGATCCTGTATTTCAGCCAGCATAATAGAGCTACGCGCGTCCACTGTCAGTGGCAGTTCAGCCCTAAATTTACGGCCATCAGACTGACTTACAAAGAGTACCACACCGTCGCGTCCCGGATACGACTTCAAGATGCGATTCAAACGCTGCGAAGTAGCCTGATCAAAGTCGCCCGACGATACCCTTAGTTCTAAGTGCGCTGAACGCGCATCCGACTCGGAGAGCTCGATGGTTGTCATTTCGAACGCCATAATCTGATTACCGCGGTCGCTATGCTCAAACTTTCCTTTAACCTTAACAATAGCGTCCTCTTGGATAGATTCCGCATTCTCCTCATATTTAAAGCAAATACACTCAACATGACCCGTCGTATCCTCAAGCGAGAATGTGGCCATCTTTTTGCCCTTTTTCGTCAGCTTTATCACCACGTTAGACACCATGCCAACAAAGGTAGCTGAGGCAATTTCCTTCGTACGGTCGGCAAGATCGCCCAACTGAAATTTCGTCATACGTGCAATGGTGCCCTCATAAGGACGTAAAGGATGATCGGAAACGTAGATTTTCATAATCTCCTTCTCGGAAGCCAGCAGCTGACGCTTGGGCCACTCGATACCGTCTGGAGGTGGTACCATTTCTTCAAATCCCGAATCAGGATCGTCGGCGAAGAGGTCAAACATGCTCACCTGACCTGAATCACGATCCTTCTGACGCTTAGACGCACCCTCAAGCAGTGGCGTCTCATCAACAAAGTACATAAGCTGTTTGCGCGTGTAGCCCGTCGAATCGAATGCCCCACCCTTGATAAGAGCCTCAAGCGTCTTGCGGTTATAGCATTTCGAATCCACCCGGTTTACGAAGTCGTGCAGCGACGTGTACGGGCCGTTGGCCTCGCGCTCGGCAATAATCTCATCCGCCACGTTTTTCCCTACACCGCGCACACCTACGAGACCGAAGCGAACACCCTCTTCAACAGGAGTAAATTCAGCGTTTGAAGAGTTAATGTCGGGCGGCAGTACCGGGGTCCCATTGTGGTTACAGCTGGCAATATAGCGAATCAGGCGATCGGTATTACCCATATAAGACGACAGTACGGCAGCCATGAAGTCGTTAGGATAGTGCGCCTTCATATAAGCCGTGCGCATAACTAAGATAGCGTACGCAGCCGAGTGCGATTTGTTAAACGCATACTTAGCGAACTTCTCGGCGTCGTCCCAGATCTGCTTAGCAATATCGAGCGCAAAGCCATTCTCCACAGCGCCATTGTTCCAGTCCTCTTGGAGCTGACGCATAATGTCGAGTTTCTTCTTACCCATAGCCTTACGCAGCTTGTCAGCCTTGCCAGCCGAGAAACCGCTCATGGCCATAGATATTTGCATGATCTGCTCTTGGTAGACCATCGTGCCGTATGTTTCCTCCAAAATAGACCGGAGGCGCTCATCGTAGTAGTGGATAGCCGTCTTGCCGCTTGCCACACGCACGTAGTCGTCAACCATGCCAGACTCCAACGGGCCTGGGCGATTGAGTGCGATTGAAGCAACGATATCAGAGAAGCGCTTGGGGGGAAGACGCGCGAAGAGGCTTACATACAGCGCACCCTCCACCTGGAACAAGCCATCCATGTTGCCAGACTGCATGAGTTCAAACGACTTTTCATCGTCGATAGGTATATCTTCGGGAATTACCTTCGTGCCAAAGCGCGTCTCAACATTACGGCAGGCGCGAGATAACACGCCAAGCGTGCGCAGACCCAAGAAGTCCATCTTCAGCAGGCCTAGGTCCGGTGTGTAGTGACCGTCATACTGAGTAATAATGCCGCCGCCCTTAGTATCACGCTTCATAGGAACGTGATCGCTCATAGGGTCACGACAGATAATGGTAGCGCAAGCATGCACGCCCTCACCGCGCACGTGACCTTCGATGGACAGCGCCGCGTCGATAACGGCCTTCACGTCCTCTTCGTGCGTGTAAGCCTTCTTTAGATCGGGGTTGGTTTCCAACGCCTTGGTGATGGTAATGCCCAGTTCATCACCAATCATCTTCGTAATCTTATCGCCTACGTTATAAGGGTAGTCCAGCACGCGCGCCGCGTCACGCACAGCGTTCTTCGCCTGCAGCTTGCCAAACGTGATAACGCCGGACACGTGATCCTCGCCGTACACTTCTTTAATGTGCTCGATAACCTCGCCACGTCGCTCATCTTCGAAGTCGACGTCGATATCGGGCATCTCCACACGCTCGGGCGACAGGAATCGCTCGAACAGAAGGCCATTCGACAGTGGATCAAGGTCGGTAATTCCCATAGCATATGCCACGATAGCACCTGCAGCCGAACCACGACCCGGACCAACACCAATGCCTTGGCTTCGCGCCCATTCAATGTACTCTTGCACGATAAGGAAGTATGCCGGGAAGCCCTGCTGGATAACAACGCTTGCCTCATAGTCGGCACGATCCTGAGCTTCCTGCGGAATAGGATCGCCATAACGCTTGATCAGACCTTCTTGAATGCGCTTACGGAAGTAGCTATCCTCTGTCTCGCCTTCGGGCAATGGAAAGCGCGGCAAGATCGAGTCGCGCTCCAACACCACATCAACCTTCGCCGCAAGTTCGACCGTATTGTCGCACGCCTCAGGAAAGTCGCGCATAACGGAACGCATCTCTTCTTCAGTCTTCATGTAAAACTGATCGTTCTCGAAGCGCATGCGGTTAGCATCGTTCATTGCAGAGCCGGTGCCTATGCACAGCATGATATCCTGCGCACGCGCATCTTCCTGCGTAAGATAGTGGAAGTCGTTGGTGGCAATGGTTTTGAGCCCGGCCGCCTGGGCAACCTTAGTCAACTGGTGGTTCAGCTCTACCTGAGTAAGACCAGCATCGGTTACAATGCCTTGATTTTGTAGCTCAATATAGAAGTCGCCCGGATCGAAGCAGCTAGCGAACTTATGCGCCCACTCCACCGCGTCGTCAAACTGACGGTTATCGAGCAGCTTTGGAATAATGCCCGCAATACAGGCAGACGCACCAATAATGCCCTTGCCGTACTTCTGTAGCATGGAGAATGTTGTGCGTGGCTTGTAGTAAAAGTTGTCGACGTGCGATTGGCTTACCAAACGCACGAGGTTGTGGTACCCCTCGTTAGTCTTCGACAGCAGCAGTAAGTGATAGAGCTTCGGCTTGACATCGCGTCGTAGCTCTTCATCAACGGTAAAGTACACCTCGCAGCCAAAAATGGGCTTCACACGAATGCCCGTTTCCTTCTCTACGGCATCGCAAGCATCGCTCAGCTCTGGCACGCCCGACATAACACCATGGTCGGAAATGGCCACAGCCGGCATACCCAGTTCAGCCGCACGTTTTACCATATCGTAGACATGCGTTGCGCCGTCGAGCAGGGAATATTCAGTATGATTATGTAGGTGGACAAATGCCATATCTTGTGCCTCGAATCAGATAGAAATGCGCTTGCTTGTGTCTTCATTATCATACCAGCAAGGACCTCGCGCGTGTTAGAACAAACGATGGAGAACCGGTTGATTTTGCACCGTTAATTTTGCACTCTCCGGCGGTAACACAACCCGACATTTATAAGCTTGCCGAGTAAAGCTACCATGCTATACGTCCGAGACAAGGGCCTACCCCCCCCCCGGCAAGACCCCTATCACAGAAAGCAGCTATACTAACATAAAGGAATCAAACAGCTTCAATTACAACGGTTCTGTAGAATAGCGATAGAGAGGATAAGTATGACTAAGTACCACATGCGCTATGCCGATCGCGCGCTATCTGAGACAGATACGTGGGACATCTTCGAAACCGCCGAGTACTGCGTTGCTTCCACGATAGATGCCGACGGCATGCCCTATGGTGTACCAATCTCCTTCGTGGTAATGAACAACCAACTGTACTTCCACACCACAAACACCTATGGTCACAAACTCGACAACTTCCAACACGATGCGCGCATTTGCGTAACCGCCGTAGTAGATGTGGAAGCCTGTTTTGAAGACGATTTTATGACCAGCCGCTACGGATCAGCCATGGCCTTCGGGCGCATCAGACGAGTGGAAAACAGCGTGGAAGTGCGTCACGCACTGGTCGCGCTCTGCATGAAGTATTTGCCGGATTATAAGCATGAAATAGGCAATGCCATTTCTAAAGATTTAGCCGAGACCGCCGTATGGGCAGTAGAGGTTGAGACCATCACGGGCAAAGCCGCTCGTCGACGATGACGCCGTAAGCACTTCGGATGCGAAGTCGACCACCTCACTGAAGAGCACCCTACCTGTGAGCTATAGAAATATTCTTATTGCTTGATCTCTCTTTTAAGCATAATTGCGAGGGCACGTTTTCTTTTGCCCTTCTGCTCTCTTACATTTTTGCCCTTTTACCCTTTTACCCTTCCACCCTTTTACCCTTTCGTACTTTTGCACTTCCACGCTTCCGCTCTTTTACCCTTTCGTACTCCCACGCCTAGCTCCCAGTCGTGCCGACTAACCCTGCCGAGCCTCGTCAACGCGCAGCATTCCCAGTCGCTCTGGACGAAAATGCGCCGGTTCTTTATCTCCAACAAAAGATAGTCGCACATCAAAGATTCCGATCAGGAGGTTTATAGGACGCGTCGAGGCGAAGAGTTCCCACCTGTCAAAAATCTACGGAATCGCGCCCACTTTGTCCATGACTTTTATCATCAGGTATAGATGAGTGCCCCGTAATACTCCACTAGGAACAAGAAAACAAGGAGAGGCATCGTCGCGCCCTCCTGCAATTACGCGTGATAAAAGGGCCCGACCTACTTCTCGTTACGCGTGCTGTTTGGGTTCATCTATATAATCTCACCGTCGTATCGCGCTTCCCGGTGGGCTGAATGAAGGAAGACCCGCAACCCCAGCCTGTAGGTCTTCCTGAAACAAGTTTTCCATAATACGATTGCGCGTACCCCAGGTAGCACCCGTCACTGCGTCTACCACTTTTTGTATACTCCGCTTGGAAGTGATATCCCCAGAAGTGACGGCTACCCCGCACGTGGGACAGCCATCACAAACAGAGCTCTCACCACAAGACGAGCACCCCTCAAGCCAATCGCTACCCGCAGGGAAAATACCGCTGTCGCCGGAGAGGCTCCTACCAGAACCGTCGTTACCGAAGGGATTGCCGCTGGGGGACTCACTGCTAGAGGACTTGCCGCTGGGGGACTCACGGCGAGACGGACTGTTGCTGGGAGACTCGTGGCCAGACGAACTGTTGCCGAGGGACTTATCACGAGAAGGATTGTTGCTGGAAAAATTCATGCAGCGTGCACCTCAGAAGCAGTCTTCGTCGCTTCTTCCTTGCGCTCAGGCTTCACGATAACCTTCGCCAAACCTCCGGCTGCCGGATCGGCCAAAAATGCCACAATAACGATGGTGGGCCAGAATTGCAGACACAGCGACACGAAGCGATCAAGCAGATTTACTACCATCACCTGGCCCGTCATAGCACTCATAGCCTGAGTCTCTCCCACACCCGTCATAAACACCGTCATAACGATACCCAAGAAGAACATGATGAGCGTGCTAAAGAATACATTTTGGATAAGTCTAAACGCCACTGAACCGGGTTTTGCATCGTAATATACCGCACACGCTGCCGCGATATGCGCTAGAGGAATAACGGCAGTCACCACAAACGAGGCAACAAACGCTACACCAAAACTCATAGCGTAGAATACTGGATCGATATGCGGCATACCCTGCATAATGGTAAGGCACAAACACAGTACCGCCGCCACAATTAGCGAGAAGAACAACCCGTACACGATGTAGTATTTTTTACTGTACATAGTTTCCCTTTCCCTCACAGCCTCAGAACGGCCCGGGCGACCAGACACCAACCCTTCTCGTCGCCCGGACAACAAATTCCTATGCAACCACGAACAACGTCTTTTGCTTCTCATCCATTTTCGTAGCCAGCTCTTCAAGTAGGCCGAACTCAAGACACTTCGACTGACAATGCTGCACACAGGTGGGAACCTTCCCCAAACCTCGACGCATAGCACAGCCATCACACTGCTTGATGGGAATAGGCAAATAGCTGAACTGCCAATTTTCATCCGCCTCATCACCAATGACCCAAGGCCCAATTTTCACCACATGGATGCCAGTCTCACCTACGGGCATACCGTGTTCCATCTGACAGGCAACCTCGCAGCTATGGCAGCCCGAGCACCATTGCGCATCAACCAAGATTCCGTATTTCGCCATGACTACTCTCCTTCCTCAACTTTGTAAATCTTGCAGATGGAACTCTTGTAGTTTGAGCCGAAACCACTTTTGCCAGGAATCCACGGAAGCGTGTTGTTTATATTCAGATCAAACACGTCGTAGAATTTCTCCGGGTCACCCTCGGGGAACCACCAACCATGGTCACATGACACAATGCGACGATCCATGATAGGGGTAAGCTTTGCCTTACGCTTAGCGCGACCCATAGGACCCTCCATCCATGCCCAATCGCCATCGCGTATGCCGTATTCAGCTGCCGTGTCGGGATGTATCTCCATGAGAGGCCACGGGCGGTAGTGGCGCATACGCTCGATCTGGCGATGCTCCGAGTGGAACATACCCCACGTACGTGCGCCGCTGGTCATAACCAAGGGGAACTCAGCCATAAGTTCAGGCGTGGAGGCAGGGCCGGGTTCGGGCTCTTCGAAGTACGGCAGCGGATCGAGACCGGCTTGGTTGTAGAAGTTACTCCACAGTTCAATACGACCCGTAGGGGTATTAAAGCCAGGTTGTCCGTCGGCGCGTAGCTTGCCCGACGCATAGCGGTAGTACTCAATAGGCTGATAGGCAGGGGCAACTTCCTGTAACTCTTCGAACGACATATCCGTGGGCTTTAGCATATCGGTGAACATATCGTCCACGTTATCCCATGGCCAGGCTTCAGGATTCCACCTCCTGCCCAATTCCAGATTAATCTGCATGTCGCTACGGCATTCACCCACGTCGGTTACCTTATTGATGGTAGACCCCCTCTGCGCGCCCGACACAAAGGCCAAACCGTTGCGTTCAGGGAACGTACAGGCCGGCAGCACCACATCGGCCAAGGCTGCCGTAGTTGGCGTCTTAAACAAATCAACCACTACGATAAAGTCGAGTTTATTTAGTGCGTTATACAAACGCTGTGGATCGGCGCCCATACAAGCAATAGGATTCGTGGTCTGTAACCAGGCCCCATGTATCTCATAAGGCACGCCCGTCTCGATGGTCTTGACGGTCTCGTCGGGTTGTGACACGGCGAAGCCAAAGTTGAACAGCGGGTAGTCTTTGATACCAATGCGCTTGGCTTCCTGAGTTTCACCCAGCACCTCTCGACCCCAGCCACCAGCAACCGATAGTATTTCTGGAGCCACAATCATGCCACCCGGACGCTCCATGTTTCCCGTAATCTCCCACAAAGCAAGAATTGCCTGACCAGCCGGCATAGCCTCACGCGTCATATCGACAGCAACACCCCACTGCAGCGTGGCATTGCGAGCATTACCCAGGATACGCGCCGCCGCAACGATTTTATCTTCGGGTACCCACGTAATTTCACTTACGCGCTTTGTGTCAAAATCTTTGGCACGCGCAGCAAGCTCGTCGAACCCATAGCACCAGTTATCCACGAACTCACGATCATAGAGACCTTCCTCAACAATTACGTTTATCATCCCCAACGCCAGTGCCGCATCGGTGCCAGGACGCACGCGCAGATGCAACTCAGACTTGGTGGCCAGCCAGGTAACCTTAGGATCCACCGTAACCAACTTCATGCCGCGCTTCATCAAATCGATTACCCAGTGACCATAGAAGCCCTCAATGTTTGACTTCAAGGGGTAGTTACCCCACACGAACATAACCTCGGGTACCTCGTAGTCGGGATGGTCGTAGCGCTCAGGGAACTGTTGGGCAGCATCGGGAATCCACGGCGCACCAGTGGTGGCAGCCATACCGGCAATGCGTGGTAGGTAGCATGCCTGTCCCGACAAGAAACCTGTGTAGTTCGGACTACCAAACGACCAGCACAGACGCGTAATGTAAGCAGCAATATCACGACCGGTACCCTGGGCGAACACCACGGATTCCGCGCCGTACTTCTCTTTCATATCCATAAACTTCTCGGTGATAAGGTCGTAGGCCTCGTCCCACGAGATGCGCTCCCATCTGTCAAGGCCGCGGTCTTCACGTGCGCGCTTCATGGGATACTCGAGTCGCTCTTTATGGTGTGTCACTTCAGGAACGTCTAGGCACCGCATGCATAAGCGTCCGTCCGTCCACGGATCTTCCGGATCACCTTCGCACTTCACCAGCTTGCCATCTTCGTCGGTGTACATGATTACGCCGCAGCCTAAGTGACACCCCGGCCCCGTCCATGCACACCCACGCGTAACGTTGTAGCCACCCTCTTTGTAATGGGACGGCTTATCGTGCTGTATGGTCCGATACTTCTCAGCCATGTCCTACCTCCTCATCGTCATGCTTGAGGCGACGAGCCCAATAGACATCGACGCACTCCTTGTCACGATCTTAGAGACCGCGTATGATGTGCGCCATCGACGTTTCGTCTGGTTTCTCCTTGGAAGGCTCGGCAAAAAACGGGAGGAAGTGCACCGAAAACACTATGGAAAAAAGTATGAGAGATTTTGTTTCTGCACGTCAAAGCATATCCCCCACGCTCCTCATCTCATTGGTGGGAGGTTTAGCTCTCTTCTGGGCGTGTTTTTTCGCCATGCTTATGCGGAACTCTTTTCTCGACCCCGGAATAGACCCACTGTGGTATCACCTTGCGTTACGCATTGCTTTTTTCATCGGATTTGGTACATGCTGCTTCATCTTATCCCGTACCGCAGAAGGATACCCCTCCTCGCATAGACGTAATGTTATGGCGGCGCTTATTGTTTTATACTCACTTATCGCCTTAGCTTCTCCCCTTATGTACACATTAGTGGGAACACCGCTACCTTTGGCTTTCGATCTCATAGCATGGATGTTTTCAGGCATAGGACTTAGTTGCCTGCTCTTTTTCTGGCTTCCCGCCATCGCCTACTTGGACGAACAATCAGCCGCACAATGCTTAGCTTTCTCGACTGCCTGTGGAGGGTTTCTCTATCTGGTTATTAATCTGCTGCCCGCCTACTTTGGCATTGTCATGCTTGCGATCTGTCCTCTCGTGAGCCTCGGTGTTGCACATATCGTCACCAATGAGGTACATGACTCTATGGAGTCAGTTCCCTTCCTTGTATCAAAAAAGAATGCTGGGTTATCGTGGTCATTCGGAGTAATCTATCTGGCATATGGCATTGTGTTTGGTCTTGGCGCTGGCTCAATCACTCAGCTCTCCGGAGGGGCATTGCTTCTCGGCAGCATTGCCGTATTTGTATTAGCTGGATCGCTCGCTGCGTTTGCCTTCATGAATCGATTCGCAGGCCGCATGCGACAGATCGACGTGCTGCGCATGGTATTTCCTTTCCTGGTGATAGCCTTGGTTATTATGTCGCTCTCGGCTGGCATACCCTATGCGTTATCGAATCTGCTGTTGTTAGCTGGATACGTATTTTAGTAGTGGTGAGCATTGCCTATGAAGTACAAACTGCGCGTCAGCGACATGCTTCTTCGTTGTTTTTTGTGGGAATGAGCCAAACGGTACTCAGCTTAGGCATGGCTGTTGGTTTTGGAGTAGGATTACTGCCATTAACGGGGGGTAGTACCGATTTTGCTATGCTTTCAGCCGTAGCATTAGGGCTCGTGGTACTTCTTGCCATCTTTGTTACTTTCGCACCCAAACGTGAAGCAGACACACCCACAGTAACCGATATGGAACACAAGGAGTCAGATCACGAACAAGGGCGCTGGAAAGCCTGCTGCGCTATCGTTGCACAAAACTCGAAACTTACGGCACGTGAAACCGAAGTATTTTTTCTTATGGCGAAAGGACGAGGTATCGAGCATATTCAGAACAAACTGTGCATTTCGGGACATACCGTTAAAACGCATACGTACAACATTTACAGGAAGATGGGCATCGGCTCTCGAGAAGAACTGCTCGACGCTATTGAAGCTGCCGATCCCGGTAATCTCAAAGATGCCGTAGCTATACCGATCGATCTTCAATAAAACCTTGCGGGATATCACAGCGGACTTTTACCGCCAAGTTATTGTCCATGTCGGGTGCACAACACGCAAAGAGAGTTTTAGGACCCTTGTCTTATAAGCCAAAAAAGAAGCCCCGGAGAATGAACCGGAGCTTCTTTTAAATCACGCATTTGCACGCAAAACTTATGCAGCTTCGACCGCTTTCAGCTGCACGCGGCACCAAGCAGCATCAGCAGGAAGCGTCGTCTTAGCGGCTTCCTCCTCAGACTTGGAAGCCAAATCAGCCTCGATACCTGCTAGCTGGTCACGAACCGCAGCAACATCAATGGCGTCCGTCGGCAGCGCGCGATCGGCTAAGATAATAACCTTCTCGCCCGTCACCTCAACGTAGCCGCCCTGCAAGGCAAAACGAACCGCAGTACCGTCCTTCTGGTTCTGGACACGCGCCACACCGTCAGACAAAACCGACACCAGCGGCACATGACCCTGCAGAAAGCCCATTTCGCCCTCGACGCCCGGCACGATTACCATGTACGCGTCGTCGGAGTACAGCTTCGCCTGCGGCGTGACGATGTCGCACACGAGCCCAGCCATTATTCGGCCTTCTGCATCTTAGCGTAAGCAGCGTGTACGTCCTCGATAGCACCCTTGTACACAAAGCACTGCTCGGGAATATGATCGCACTTGCCGTCAAGAATCTCGGCAAACGAGCGAATCGTATCTTCCATCTTCACGTAAATGCCCGGGTTGCCCGTAAACACTTCAGCCACGTGGAACGGCTGACCCAAGTATTTCTGAATCTTACGAGCACGGTTTACAACAAGCTTCTGATCCTCAGACAACTCGTCCATACCCAGAATGGAGATAATATCCTGCAGGTCCTTGTAGTTCTGCAGCACCTCCTGCACGCCCACGGCCACGCGGTAGTGCTCCTCGCCAACGATCTCAGGATCAAGAGCGCGAGAAGTAGACTCCAACGGGTCAACAGCAGGGTAAATACCCAGCTCGGCGATAGAACGGGAAAGAACCGTCTTCGCGTCGAGGTGCGTAAACGTCGTGGCCGGCGCGGGGTCGGTCAAGTCGTCGGCAGGTACGTACACAGCCTGCACCGAGGTGATAGAGCCCGTTTCGGTGGACGTGATGCGCTCCTGCAGGTCGCCCATCTCGGTAGCCAGCGTGGGCTGGTAACCAACAGCAGAGGGCATACGGCCCAGAAGTGCGGACACTTCCGATCCTGCCTGCGTAAAGCGGAAGATGTTATCGATGAACAGCAAAACGTCCTGGCCCTGATCACGGAAGTACTCCGCTTCGGTCAGACCCGCCAGGCCAACACGTAGACGTGCTCCTGGAGGCTCATTCATCTGACCATACACCAAACAGGTCTTATTAATAACGCCAGACTCGTTCATCTCAATAAACAAGTCGGTGCCCTCACGAGTACGCTCGCCTACACCCGTGAATACCGACGTGCCGCCATGTTCCTGAGCTAGGTTGTTAATAAGCTCCTGGATGATAACGGTTTTACCAACGCCAGCGCCGCCGAACAGACCGGTCTTACCGCCCTTAACGAACGGCTCGATCAAGTCGATAACCTTGATGCCAGTCTCGAAAATCTCGGTCGTGGTGGTTAGCGTATCGTAATCCGGAGCTGGGTGGTGAATAGGCATCCACTCAGATATCTCCGGCATGGGCTTACCGTCGACGGGCTCACCAATCACGTTCCAAATACGGCCCAGCGTGTTCGGGCCCACAGGCATCATGATCGGGTTGCCGGTGTCGACAACTTCGAGGCCGCGCACCATGCCATCGGTAGACGACATAGCAACGGTACGAACGAGGTCGCCCGGAAGGTGCGTTTGCACCTCCAGTACAGTCTTCACTTCCCCAATGGGGGTGGTTGCATCTACGGTCAGGGCGTTGTAGATCGCCGGCATTTGATCCGGCGGAAACTCAACGTCGACAACAGCGCCGACGATACGGACAATGCGTCCGATCGCGCCCTTGGCCGATGCAGTGTTTGTCTCAGCCATTTATTCCTCCAATGCCGCAGCGCCGCCGACGATCTCTGAAATCTCGGTCGTGATGGCGCCCTGGCGTACACGGTTATACAATCTGGTCAGCGTATCGGCAATATCGTTGGCGTTGTCGGTCGCCGACTTCATGGCAGTGCGTCGAGCACCCTGCTCGGCAGCGGCCGAATCGATGAGAGCATGGTACATGGTCGTGCGCACATAGGCCGGCAGCAACCGGTCCAGAACGCCCGCCGCATCCGGCTCGAATACGACATCGCCCGACAGGGCTTCGGCATGCTCAGCTTCAGCGGGCTCGCCCGCTTCGGCCAGCAATACCTCTGTGTCGACGGGCAGCACCAGCTCTTCGCGCAACTTTTGCTCGGCTGCGTTCTTCGCATGGTTGTAGACAACCACTACCTCGTCAAGCTCGCCCTTTTCGTATCCATCGATGGCATACGTTGCAATGGCAGCAGCTTCGTCGACCGTGGGGTCGGCAGAAAGATCCTTGAACTCCAGCACCGGCACAATATTGCGGTAGCCGAAATAGCCCCCGGCCTTTTTGCCGCAGGCGACCACCGATACGGTGGCGCCCGCAGCCTGCTTGTCCTTCATAAGGTGCTCGACATGGCGCAGCACGTTGCTGTTAAAGCCGCCCGCAAGCCCTCGGTCCGACACGACAGCCACCACGAGCACGTTCTTCACCTCGTCGTGCTTGCGCAGCAGGGCGTTTTCGGAACCGCCCACACGCTCGGCGACATTCGCCAGCATCTCCATCATGGAGTCAGAATACGGTGTCGCGTCGTCCACGCGCTCGGTGGCGCGACGGATTTTCGCAGCCGCAACCATTTCCATGGTACGCGTGATCTGCTTCGTCGAAGAGATGGTGTTGATGCGCCGCTCTAGGTCGTGAAGGTTGGGCATGGTCTACCTTCCTTTACGCCGTCGCCGAAAACTGCAGCTTGAACGTCTCGATAGCGGCGTTCAGCTCCGTTTCGATAGCATCGGTAAACTTCTGCTCCTTCACAATGTTCTCGAAGATCTCCGGCTTGGAAGCACGGAGGAAATCGAGAAGCTCACCGCGGAAGCGGACTACGTCAGCAACCGGAATGTCATCGAGGAAACCATGGCCACCTGCATAAATGGACACAGCCTGCTCTTCGACGGACATGGGGTTGTAACGACCCTGCTTCAGCAGTTCGGTCATGTGCGCACCACGGTTAAGCTGGTCCATCGTCGCCTTGTCCAGGTCGCTACCGAACTGCGTAAACGCTTGCAGCTCACGGAAGGACGCTAGGTCAAGACGCAGTGAACCGGCAACCTGCTTCATGGCCTTGATCTGCGCGGAGCCACCAACGCGCGACACGGAAATGCCGACGTCGACAGCGGGGCGCTGACCTTGATAGAACAGGTCGGTCACGAGGAATATCTGACCGTCGGTAATGGAGATGACGTTCGTCGGGATGTAGGCAGACACGTCGCCAGCCTGCGTCTCGATAATGGGGAGCGCCGTAAGCGAGCCCGCACCGTTCTCGTCGTTCATCTTCACTGCACGCTCCAGCAGACGCGAATGCAGGTAGAATACGTCGCCGGGGTAGGCTTCACGTCCCGGGGGACGACGCAGCGTGAGCGACATCTGACGATAAGCAACGGCCTGCTTGGATAGGTCGTCGTAGATGCAGAGCACGTGACGGCCCGGATTCTCAGCATTTGCCGGCTTGCCGTCTTCACCGTTGTACATGAAGAACTCGCCGATAGCAGCACCCGCCATAGGAGCAATGTACTGCAGCGGAGCAGAATCGGAAGCCGTAGCCGACACCACAATGGTGTAGTCCATGGCGCCGTAGCGCTCAAGCGTCTCAACAATACCTGCCACCGTGGAGGCCTTTTGGCCAACGGCCACATAGATGCAGATTACGCCTTTGCCCTTTTGGTTGATAATAGCATCAACCGCAATAGCAGTCTTGCCGGTTTGGCGGTCGCCAATGATAAGTTCGCGCTGACCACGACCGATAGGAATCATCGAGTCGATGGCCAAAATACCCGTCTGCATGGGCTCATGAACGGGCTGGCGAGCAATAACGCCAGGAGCCTTAAACTCGACAGGACGCATACCCTCAGGGGTAATAGGGCCCTTTCCGTCGATAGGCATACCGAGCGCGTTAACCACGCGGCCGATCATTTCTTTACCCGAGGGGATCTCTACGATACGGCCAGTAGTGCGAACCTGGTCGTTTTCTTTGATTGCGGTGACGTCACCGAGGAGCACGGCGCCGACTTCGTCTTCTTCGAGGTTTTGAGCCAAACCGTACACGGTCTTCCCGTTGCCACCTACGAACTCAAGGAGCTCGCCGGCCATGGCGTCTTTCAATCCATCGATACGGGCAATACCGTCGCCGATCTGGACCACGGTGCCAACTTCGCGGGATTCGACGCTTGTATTTAGGGCATCGAGCTGCTTGCGCAGTGCCTCGTCAATAGACTTTGCGGTGATTTCAGTCACTAGCATTCACCTCCATCTGTTGATAGTTTGAGCACGTTGCGAGCGCTTTCCAGCTGCGTCAAGACGCTTGCGTCGATTCGCTTGCCGTTGGCACTCATGAGTATGCCACCCAAAAGGGACTGATCGATATGCTCGCGCAACACGACGTTTGTACCCAAATCGGCAGCGGTTTTATTGGTGATCAAGTCACGCAGTTTGTCATCGAGTGCCACCACGGTGGTAACATCCACGACACTTACGTTGAGCTTACGCTCGAGCTGATCGTTGTAGCTTTCCCACACACGCGTAATCAACGCGCCATCGCCACGCTCGGCCATAACAGCCAGCACATCAACGAGAACCGGGTTGCACTCCGCAAACACACCGCGCACAACCTGAGAACGCTGCTCGGCCGTGTAGGAGGTAACATCCTCCAACATGGTCGACAGATCCATGCTCGAACGCGTAACACGCAGAATATCTTCGAGCTGATCGCGCACTTCAAGTACGGCGCTCTGCCCGCCGGCCTCGTAAGCGCCGTCCAACAGGACCGACGCATACGTGGCGACTTTTTCTCTTACGACGTGGCGATTAGTTGGCATTGAAACTGCCCGCCTCGTTCACGTAGCGCTCGATGATCTTACGATGCTCATCGTCGCTCAAGTCCTCACCGATAAGGCGCGAAGCCACGGCGATGGACGTATCAGCCACCGAGCCTTGCAGCTCAGCGATGGCAGCCTTCTTCTCGGATTCGATGGCTATGCGAGCCTTCTCAACCATGTTGGCAGCCTCAGTTTGGGCCTTGTCGGTGATGTCGGCCTTTACCGCTTCACCCGTCTTCTTGGCATCTGCAACAATCTTTGCAGCCTGCGACTTAGCCTCTTCCAACTGGCGCTTATACTCCTCGAGCATACGTTCGCTCTCTACGCGGGCCGCCTCGGACTTCTCGAGAGAGTCCTTGATCGTGCTCTCACGCTTCTCCAGCATGGCATTGAACTTAGGCCAGCCAAACTTTGCGAGAACAACCCACAGGAGGATGAAGATGACGAGCATGGGGATAAACTCCGCCATGTCCGGCAAAATGGCGCTGATGCCGCCCTTCTCCTCGCTAGCGAACGCGAGCGCGGGAAAAGCAAGCGTCATGCCCGATGCGGCACACGCAGCGAGCCCGACACGGGCCGATGCTTTCTTCGCTCTTGCTTTCACGTACGTACCTCCTTTAGCCTTTATACGGCGTTAGATTCCGAATAAGGACCTAAGTTACACAATGAAGGTAAGAACGAAGCCGATGAGGCCAAGTGCCTCAGCGAGAGCGGCGCCGATGATGAAGTTCGTGAACAAACGGCCCTGCAGTTCGGGCTGACGAGCGGTCGCGACGCAGCAGCCGTAGCAGGCGATGCCGATACCAAGGCCGGGGCCGATGGTCGACAGGCCGTAGCCCACGAGTTTCAAGGCCGCGAGAGCGAGTGTAATTTCCACAATTTCCTCCTTTTACCGTTCCCGAGCCTACCCCGGAGAACTTTGGACAACCTGTTTATGTACCACCGACCGTGGATTAGCCGGATAGAACCAACGTTGTGCGTCGCTTACCGACGCAGCCGCCCGAAGGCGGCGAGATGCATCTTAGTGATCAGAGGTAGCCAAACCAATATAGACAGCGCTTAGGATGGTGAATACATATGCTTGCAAGAAAGCTACCAGTACTTCCAGCGCGTACATAGCAAACAAGAACAACATCCATGCGATGGAAATGCTACCTACGCCTACGCCTGCACCCTGAATGGCCGAATCGATAAACACCGTCGTAAGCAACGCGAAAATACCCAACACCATATGGCCAGCGAACATGTTGCCATAAAGTCGCACAGCCAGCGTAAGCACACGCAGAACCGTAGAGAACAATTCGAGGAACCACACGATAGGCACCATGACAACAGGCAAGCCCGACGGAGCAAACGACTTCAGATAGCCACCGAGACCCTTGGACTTGATACCCCAGAAAATGAAGTAGATAAACGACACCGCTGCCAGCGCCCACGTAATACTTAGTGAGCCGGTGGGCGTTTTGC
Organism: Gordonibacter sp.; assembly: GCA_034932485.1. Classification (GTDB taxonomy): domain Bacteria; phylum Actinomycetota; class Coriobacteriia; order Coriobacteriales; family Eggerthellaceae; genus Gordonibacter. Next base: position 26,844 of record JAYFOQ010000031.1, on the reverse strand, counting down.
AACCTGGAATAAGACCAATGAAGTTGCTAATGAGAATAAAGAAGAACATGGTGCACAGAAACGGCAGATGCTTCTTGTAGCCGTGCCCAATAGCGCTCTCTCCCATGTCTTTCTTTACAAAATCGTAGCCGTATTCAACCATATGCGCAAACTTGTTCGTGGGGACCAGCGTCAAACGCTTGGCTGCCGCCATTACCACAACGAGCGTGATAATGAAGCAGATAATCATCCACAGCACATACTGCGTCATACCGAACGGCGCCGAGCCGAACACGAAGGCTGGATCAAACGATGCCTTCAGATGGGGAACATCGGCTGCGAGTGTCTCAAGAGGATTCACGTGTCTTACCTTTCCATCCTACTTACGCACAAATGTATACACGCCATAGCCGACGGCAGCTGCAACTAGCACTGCTGCTTCCGCTAAGACGAAGGGCACCGCACTTTCACGCGCAAGAACAACGCAAGCAATCGCAGCAAGGAAAAGGACGATGAACGACAACAGCACGCCAAGCATAAGCGCGCCTGCGTGGCCTAAATTGCTGGTGTTGGTCACCCGCCTCGTCATACGCAACCCGAGAAATAGTGGCAGTACCCCTACTGCCCCGGAAAGCGCTCCTAATACTATTGCGAGTAACATAGCCTGCTTTCGATCTGCGCGTTTTTACCAGCGCCCAACTTAACCGGTACGTATGATAACGGAACTTGCTAACTAACTAACGAGAAGGTAACGAAAATTTACATTTTTCGGGTGAGTGGATGGATAAAACCGGCAGAAAACTGAATAAAGCATAGGGTACTTCTACAGGAAACCGTATAATCAAAGAAATCCTCATGCAACAACGAAAAATCTCATATGTTGTATCAATAATCCCATTTCAAAAAAGAAAAGGAGGGGCGCCGTAGCGCCCCTACCCCCTATTCACCATACACGCGCAACGTAATATCTGTCTCGGCAAGCATAGACATGGCCAGTTCATCGGGATAGGGGTTGGCATATACGATTTCCTCAATGCCGGCATTAATAAGCATCTTGGCGCACACAACACAGGGCTGCGTGGTGATGTAGATAGATGCACCCGTAATATTAATGCCATAGCGTGCTGCCTGAATAATGGCATTCTGCTCGGCATGCAAACCGCGGCATATCTCATGGCGCTGCCCGCTGGGCACACCAAGCTGCTGTCGCAAACATCCCGTCTCGGCACAGTGGGCAAGACCCGTAGGCACACCGTTATACCCCGTCGCCAAAATACGGCGGTCTTTCACGATAACAGCACCCACGCCACGACGAAGACACGTCGTGCGTGTGGCCACTTCGTTTGCCAGCTTCATAAAGTATTCGTCCCAACTAGGACGGTTGTCTGGCTGCGGTACCTGCGGGTCCATAGAAGCTCCTTATTTGGTGCCGAAGATGCGATCGCCCGCATCGCCCAAACCCGGAACGATATAGGCATGTTCGTTAAGGCACTCGTCAATAGCACACGTATATATTTGCACATCTGGATCGGAAGCAAGAACCGTTTCAATGCCGACAGGAGCGGCAACCAAAACCACCAACTTAATATTCTTCACGCCCTGTTCACGCAAGTAATGAATGGCAGCAGTAGCAGAACCACCAGTAGCCAACATGGGGTCGACCACCAGCACATCACGCTGAGCTATGCTGTCGGGCATCTTGGCATAATACTCGTGCGGCTCATGGGTCTCAGGGTCGCGGTACATGCCCAAATGACCAACAAACGTAGAGGGCATAAGCTCTTGCAATCCCTCTACCATTCCGAGACCGGCGCGCAGAATGGGAACAATGACCATCTTTTTACCTGAGACCTGCTTGCAGGCAGTCTTACAAATGGGCGTTTCCACATCAACATCTTCCAACACCAAATCACGGGTGGCTTCGTAACCCTCAAACAAAGCAAGCTCACGCACAAGCTCGCGGAAATCCTTCGAGGAAGTATCCTTGCTGCGCAGCTTAGAAAGCTTGTGCTGCACCATAGGATGATCGACAACGGTAACGCGATCGTACTGCATAAAGACGTCCTCTTTCTTAGTAGTTCAGTTCGGGATAAAGCGGATGGGCAGCCAGCAGATCGGCCACCTTAGTTTGGATATCAGCAAGCGCAGCGTCGTCTTCGGCATGGAAGACGGTACGGGCGATAAGCTGTCCTACTTCGTAGAAATCTTGGGCGGTAAACCCGCGGGTGGTAGCCGCCGCCGAGCCGACACGAATGCCACTCGTAACAAACGGCGAACGGGGCTCGTTGGGAATAGAGTTTTTATTAACCGTAAGACCAACGCTTTCCAGTAGCTTCTCGGCATCTTTGCCCGTAACATCGGCGGGAGTCAAATCAACCAGACATAGGTGGTTATCAGTACCCCCTGATACGAGGCGCAAACCACCATCCATCATGCCCTGACCAAGCGTACTCGCATTCTCCACTACGTGATCGATGTACTCCTTGTAGGAGGGTTTCAGCGCCTCACCAAAAGCTACAGCTTTGCCCGCAATAACATGCATGAGCGGGCCACCTTGCGAACCAGGGAACACTGCTTTGTCAATCTTTTTGGCAATTTCTTCGTTGTTCGAGAGAATGAATCCACCACGCGGGCCACGCAAAGTCTTATGGCTGGTGGAAGTAACCACATCGGCGTACGGCACAGGACTGGGATGTGCGCCCGTGGCTACAAGACCAGCGATATGAGCCATATCGACCATAAAGTAAGCGCCCACCTCGTGTGCGATAGCGGCCATACGCTCGAAGTCGATAACACGCGGATAGGCACTAGCTCCACCTACGATAAGTTTAGGACGCACCTCCTTGGCAATGCGTTCAACCTCGTCGTAGTTGATGGTTTCAGTCTCAGCATCCACGCCATAGCTAGCAAAGTTGTAATGACGACCCGAGAAGTTAACCGGTGAGCCATGGGTAAGGTGACCACCCTCAGCCAGGCTCATACCCAACACCGTATCGCCCAACTCGATCAACGCTTCGTACGCACCCAGATTCGCATTGGCACCGCAATGAGGCTGCACATTCGCGAAGTTGGAGCCAAACAGCTCGCAAGCGCGATCGCGTGCTAAATCCTCAACAATATCAACCTTTTCGCAGCCGCCATAGTAGCGCTTGCCAGGATAACCCTCAGCGTACTTATTTGTGAGCACGCTTCCTACCGCTTCCATAACAGCAAGCGACGTAAAATTCTCTGAGGCGATGAGTTCGACGGAGTCGCGCTCGCGGGCAAGTTCCTGGCGCAGCACGTCGGCAACGGCGGCGTCGGCCTGGGACAGGTAGGTCAGAGGCATGAGGGCTTCCTTTCACAGGATCGTCGATAGTGCGCTTATGCTAGCACAACGATACGGATACCGGGTAGTTGCAGGCTAGTTGCTTTCGAGAGCGGCAATCTTTGCCACGCGATCTGCATGGCGCCCACCCCCGAAGTCGGTGGTTAGGAACGCGTCCAAAATGGCGCGGTTCACCGCTTCGTCGACAAAGCGAGCCGATACGGTAACAATATTGGCATCGTTGTGTTCCCGCGCCAACGCAGCAAACTCGGGTGTGACCACATTTGCAGCACGGATGCCGTGCATCTTATTCGCTGCCACCGCCATACCAATACCCGTGCCACATACCAGCACGCCGCGATCGGCCTCACCGCTGACAATATCGCGCGCAACCAGCTCGGCATAGTCTGGATAGTCGACCCGATCTTCAGACTCGGGGCCGCGATCAAGCACGTCATAACCCTGCTCGCGCAAATAAGCGGCAAGCGGTTGCTTTTGACAGAATCCCGCATGGTCGCTGGCTATACTGATTATCATCAAGTGCACCTTTCCTGTTGCTACTACCTACCAATTAACCCGACAGCACCGCGACCTATTGCGCTCTCGACAAGGGGAAACTATGCGCTGTACGATCTTAACTCATCGTACGCCTTACGGCACGCTCCCATCCTGCCAATAGCTCAGCATGGCGCACATCCTCCATACCAGGTTGATACACCGTATCTGAAGAACGCAAGTCGCAGAGGCGGTCGACATTCTTCCAGAACCCGGTGGACAATCCGGCTAAATATGCTGCGCCGAGCGCCGTCGTCTCCGTATTTTGAGGACGGTGCAGTGGAGTACGCAAGAGGTCGCCTTGGAACTGCATGAGAAAATCGTTGGAAGACGCACCACCATCCACCTTCAACACACTCAAGGCCCGACCCGCATCCGCCTCCATAGCCACTACAAGATCGTGCACCTGATAAGCCAACGACTCAACAGCAGCACGCACGATATGCGCACGGTTCGTGCCGCGCGTAAGCCCATAGACAGCACCACGCGCGTCGGCATCCCAGTACGGTGCGCCCAAACCAGTAAACGCCGGCACCACGTACACACCACCCGTACTCTCCACGCTACGTGCCAAATCGGACGTTTCGGCTACGTTGTCGATAAGGCCCAGTTCGTCGCGTAGCCACTGCATAAGAGCTCCGGCTACAAACACGCTTCCTTCGAGCGCATATTCAGGATGCGAGATACCCGGAGCCGATGCGGCAAGGGTAGTTATGAGGTTGTGAGTAGATTGACACGCCTCACTACCTGTATGCATCAGCAAAAAGCAACCGGTTCCATACGTGTTTTTTGCCTGGCCAGCCTCAAAACAACACTGGCCGAATAGAGCTGCCTGCTGGTCGCCCGCCACACCACGGATGGGTATGCCCGGCACAATACCAGGGGTTGCCGTTACTCCAAAATCTCCCGACGAAGGACGTACTTCGGGCAAGAGCGAAGAAGGAATACCAAACAGATCCAACAACCAAGGGTCCCAACACATCTCGTGAATGTTATAGAGCATGGTACGACTGGCATTTGTTACGTCAGTGGCATGAACCCGGCCATTCGTAAGCACCCAGACCAACCAGCTATCCACCGTACCGAAGGCCAGTTTTCCCGCCTCTGCATCTTCACGCGCACCCGGTACGTGATCCAGCAGCCACTTAATCTTACTGGCCGAGAAATAGGCATCGGGCACCAGACCTGTTTTGTCGGTAACCATGCGCGCAATGTTTGCATCGCCGCACAATTCCTCAACAATAGGGGCCGTACGACGACATTGCCACACAATGGCGTTAGCTACCGGCTGACCGGTCTCACGATTCCAGAGTACCGTGGTTTCACGCTGGTTCGTAATACCAATGCTGTCAATATCGGAGGGTTCTAAGCCATGAGACACCATAAGTTCAGTCAATGCAGAAAGTTGCGAAGACAATATGTCGCGCGGGTCATGTTCTACCCAACCAGGCTGGGGGTAAATCTGCGGGAAGATATTCTGCACCGCGCCAACAGCACGCCCCTCAGCATCCACAAGCATCGCACGCGATGATGTGGTACCCTGGTCAAGAGCTATGATATAGGACGCACGCATGCATACTCCCCTATCCATTGAACTATTTCAGCGTAAACCTGTTCACGTCCCGGTTCGTTGAGTATCTCGTGGCGCATACCCTCATACAGCACAACATCTACCCTTTTTACACCGGCTCGGCGTAGCTGCTCAGCGGCAGCGCGCACACCTTTACCGCATCCGCCCACCGGATCGTTAGTCCCCGACACAAACAGCACGGGCAAATCGTGCGGAATCTTTGCGACCTGAGCGTGCGTAGCGATCTCGCCGGTCAGGTCGGTTAGGGTTGCATACCCGCCCGCTGAAAATACAAACCCGCACTGCTCGTCGGCAGCATACGCGTCTACCACCGCCGGATCGGTAGATAACCAGTCGAACTCCGTGCGTGCATTTGCAACCTGCCGAGAATAGGCGCCAGCCCCCCTGTTATGCAACAGGGAACTTTTGAAATCTTCTCCTCGCGATGCCGCAATGCGACGTGCAAGGAAATTACCACCTTTCGACAATATAAGTGGCTGCTGGCCTGTGCCACAAATAACCGCCGCAGCTAAACCTTCGGCATAGCGCGCAAGATAGGCGCGCACAATAAAACTTCCCATGGAATGCCCAAACAAGATATAGGGAATCTGCCGCGCATAGCGAGCCGCCACGGTCTTACGCAATTCGTGCACGTCTTCAATAAGCACATCTTTACCACCCTGAATAGGTAAACACCCGTACCTATCGGGCGAGGATACACTTTTACCGTGACCTATATGGTCATGCGCGCACACCACATAACCCTGCCCCGAAAGAAAACGGGCAAAGTCGTCGTAGCGACCGATATGTTCGGCCATTCCATGAACGATTTGCACGATACCACGCGGTGCGGAACTTCCCATCCCTTCAGGCGTCCAAATGAGCCCCTTGATTTGCGTTGTCTTATCATGCGAGAGAAAACCAATTGTTGTTCTCGATACCGTGAAAGCCATACACACCCTCCCCAGAGTTTGTTGGTTGTTTTCAGTATACCCGAGCAGCAAGGTTTACGCGTAAACGACTCCCCCTCAATGCGAGTTGCCTGTGCGGAGCAAAACGCAAAGAGGCGCTAAGGGAGCAGGCGGATATCGGCGAGAGTAACGGCCCCCTCGCGAACGATAATGGGCTGAGCCTGTGTGCAGTCAATAACGGTAGACGCAACACCACTTTTACCCGCGTCGTCAGCGTCGACCACCATTAGGCCGACACGCTCAACAAAAGCAGGATCTAACTCGACAGACTTGCAGGATGCTGCCTGCCCGGAAAAATTTGCCGACGTGGTTGCAAGCGGCATGCCAACAGCATCGATGAGCGCACACGCCGTTTTACTGTCGGGCATACGCAAACCAATGGTTCCCGCTTCTGAACAAAATGCCGGGGGTACCTCATTGCTCGCTTTCACCACGAGCGTCAGAGGGCCAGGCCAAAACGCCCGAGCTAAACGATAAGCCAGTTCAGGAATTTCGCAACCGTAACGATCGAGATCTTCCACGCCACCCACCAACCAAGCGATAGGCTTGCCGCTCTCCCGCTCCTTTAGGTTATAGAGCAACTGAGGTCCCTCGGCTGCACCCACCGCCACACCTACACCATACACAGTATCGGTAGGAAAAATGGCAGCATCGCCGCGCAGAAGCGCTGAGGCAGCCTGCTCTATCGTGCTTGACCGCACTACCATAAACCAACCTCGCTACTTGTAGAACCTAATTATTGCACGCACAAACCCATTCTGTCGCGCTCTTCTTATCTGTCGCCAACAGACCTCCCTCTTCAAGGGAGGGTTAGCATTGTAGCACGGCGTCTACCATCCCAAACACCAATCAACCGTCTACCCAACCAACAGTGTTACGTTTTTTAAATTCGTGTTACCATTTCCACGCAACGTCGTTTCTTTTGAAAGGATATCACTATGGTAATTGGCAGAACCCCACGCTTTCTAGCGACCGCATTTGCGGTTACGCTTGCTGCTGGGTTACTAGTCGCAACGCTCACAGGGTGCGCATCGCCCCAAAATGGCGACAAAACGGGCGACAACACAACACCGCAAGAACAAGCTTCAATGCAAAGCATCACCGACATGCGGGGACGCACCGTTGAGGTGCCCACCAACGCCCAGCGCATTATCGGAATCGGCTCAAGCTCGTTACGCGTCGTCTCCTATCTGGAGGCAACCGACAAGGTGGTGGGCATTGAGCAATCAGAAACGGGCGACAAGGTAACCTGTAGCTATCGCCACGTATACCACGACACTTTCAAAGATCTACCGGTTATTGGAGAAGGTGGCTCGAAGGGCGTTACTCCCAACGAGGAAGCCATTATGCAGGTGGCTCCCGATGTAATCTTCGCAAGTATCGACAAGGATGCCGCCGACTCCCTACAGGAGAAGACAAATATTCCCGTAGTATGTCTAACATTAAGTGACATTGTTTTCGACCAAGTGTTTTATGACAATATTGAACTTGTAGGCAGTATTGTTGGTAAGCAAAGTCGCGCCGATGATATCGTCAAGTACATGAAGGACACGCAAAGCGACCTCGAAGCGCGCACGTCGAACATTTCCGAGGCAGACCGTAAAACCGCCTATGCTGCTGGCATTAGCTTCCGCGGGGGCCACGGCTTCGCAGGTACCGAGGCAAACTTCCCACCCTTCCAGGAAGCAAACGTAAAAAACGTGGCTGATGTAAACGGGGCAAACGGCGCATTCGACATCGATCTCGAGGCTGTTACAAACGCGCAACCCGATTACCTCTTTGTAGAAAGCGGCAACCTACCTCTTGTGAAGGAAGACTACGACAATAACCCGAGCTACTTCGCAGCGCTTAACGCGGTTCAGAGCGGCAACACCTATACCCTCATTGCCTACCGATTCTATGCGACCAATATCGAATTGGCGCTGGCCAACTGCTACCAGGTGGGTGCCGTTGTGTACCCTGAGCAATTCAAAGACATCAACCCCACCGATAAGCTCGACGAAATAACTGAGTTCTTTCTCGGCAAGAAGTTATCGGGAGACCTTGCTCAAGAAGGCTGCACCTTCAAGCAAATAGACCTAACACAAAAGTAGCGTGTACCCAACAATTGCCACGACGGAAACTCCCTCTACGTCGTGGCAATTGAGCTGGATTCGCATAGAGACACTCTTTACCGACCTATCCTTTTCTCTTTACTGCACAACCCGCTATCCCACACGTACTTAATCTTGCTTAAAGAGGGACAGCCACGGGAACACCAGCCACCTCGTCGATGCAAAAAGGAATATCGTAAGCAGCCGAAAGCGTTTTGTTGGTAACCGCCTCGCAGCCACCCTGAGAAATTACTTGACCATCACGCATAAGAAGAAATCGATCACAAAACCGTAGGGCTAGGTTTATGTCATGGATAACTAACACGGTAGCAAGCGAACCCGCGCGCGTAATGGAACGCACTGTCTCGAGTACCTCTATCTGATTTTTGGGATCGAGAGCGCTCGTAGGTTCATCGAGAAGCAGTATCTCAGGTTCCTGTGCAAGAGCCCGGGCAATATAAACCTTCTGACGTTCGCCCCCCGACAATTCATCGAGAAAGCGCGTCGAGAAGGCTTCCAGCCCTAGCCTATCAATGGTCTCAGCCACCACGGAACGGTCATGGTCCGAAAGTGTCCAGGAAACATGAGGACGTCTACCCATCAGCACCTGGTCGTACACGCTTAAGTGAGGGATCCGCTGCTGCTGAGCTACATAAGCAACATGTTGTGCAATTTCGCGACGAGACAGCATAAGAAGAGAACGGCCTCCAACTTCTACCGATCCTGCAGCGGGGTGCGTAATGCCAGCAAGAAGGTTAAGGAGGGTCGATTTCCCTGCCCCATTGTTACCCAGAATGGCAAGCACCCTGCCGGTTTCAATTTCCAGATCGATACTCTCAAATACCGAGGTGTTGGTTTGAGGGTAGGTGAAGGCTACACCGCGAGCGCGCAAAGCAACGTGCCCGCGTGGCTGCTTTCGAGACCCGAACGCGCGGGCAGGCGCAGCGAACACCTTATTCAGTAAAATATCCGCTTCGCTGCTATCTATCGCGGAAACAGCCACCTCTTCGTTGGCTACCTCATCTGTAGACTCACCCACCAAAACTTGGGTATTCATCGTCTATACCCCCTATATAACAAGTAGAGGAACAGCGGCGCCCCCAGAAACGACGTAATAGCCCCGATGGGCAAGATAATGGGTGAAATAACCATACGCGCCGCCAAGTCGCTCGCCAGCATAATAACCGACCCCAAAACCAACGAAGCAGGCAGCAAATAACGATAGTCATTACCAACCAAACGTCGCGCAATATGAGGAGCGATAAGACCAATGAAGTTAATAAGACCCACAAACGAGACCATGATAGCAGCCACGAGAGAGGCAGCAATCACCCCCAGCACACGCGTGCGCCGCACGTCAACACCCAGCCCTCCGGCAACGTGCCCGCCGTTTTGAAGCGCATTATAGTTCCAGCGGTTAGCAAAGAAATACACCGCGCACGTTATGCCTATGATAGTCATGAGACCAATTTGCGACCATGTGGCACGACCCAAATCGCCAAACTGCCAGAAGATAACTTTTGTCAGTTCAAGATCATCAGAGAAATACTGGATAATAGTGGAAGCACCCGACCACAGTGCCGAAAGCGCCACACCAACCAAGACGATACTCTCGGGACTAGAAAAACCCAGTCGAGAAAACGCAAGCACAATCAGGCTGGAAAACATGGCACCCACAAAAGCGAACAAAGCGATGGTGCCCATACCTACACCCGATGGCGATCCCGCGAACAGAGGAACAACCAACAAAATTGCCACCGTTGCACCAAATGCTGCACCCTGGGATATACCCACCGTAGACGCGGAAGCTAAGGGGTTCTCCAGCACACTTTGCAACACCACACCCGCGAGTGCCAAACCTGCACCCGCTACAATGGCGCACACCACACGAGGTAGGCGAATAGACTGCACGGTCATGATATCTTGCATCGAGCCAAAACCAAACAAGGCTTTGGCACTGTCAAACACGCTCATATCAGAAGCGCCACTGCCCAAGGCGACCAATGCGACCATGCCGCACAGAATAACAAGGGCTCCAATCACCAAAATGTTACGAAATTCGATAGCCTTTTGTCGTCGCGCAATACTCACACATCGACCACAGCGCGCATTAACGACAGCCTCTTCAACATCAGATGACGGCGAAGCGTCGGAGGTAGAGACAATCGACGCAGCAACCGATATGCGATGCCGCACTAGAACCCTTCCCTCTCGTAAGCATCATAGCAATCGATACAAACCATGTTGCCTCCCTGTACGCGCAAACCGTATTCGGCCGCAGACTCACCGCATATCGCACAGGTGTGTGAGGCAAATAAACGAGCGGATTCAGGCAGATCGTAGTTCGGCTTACTCACCTTAAACAACTGATCGTAAGGTGTTTTCAACAGGTAATCCTGAAATTCCTGGCGACCCATATCTCCTTCATTTTTCGCCTCCAACATCAGACGCACCTTACGATCGGTGCCGCGAATAAAGAACGAAAATGCCATCTTGCCTCGCAAGCGAGGAATAAGGTTTGCCTTTCCGTAGGTGCAGCCCAAAAGAACCTGTACCGCATCGACACCACAAGCGTCATTCTCGGTTACACAAACAATCTCTTCATCTACGGCGGGCAGCTGCTCTGCATTAAGCCCCAGCTCAGCAATAGCCCCTTCACACGCCTTAAAGCCAATGGCAAGACCTGGACAGGTGTGACCATGAAATTCTGCAGCTTTATCCCATAACGATTTGTTCAACATTGCATCTCCTCTTTATTGACCATCAAAGCCAACCTTCACGTGCAGCGTCTTGGCACACAGAACACGTTGACCGTAGACCAATGGTAACACATTTTTTTATTTCGTAACACTTTCGAGCGAAAGGAAGCTCGTGAGAGGCTCAATTACGCCGTAAGGATAGTCAATCAACAACTATCCTTACGATTATCTTTTAGTATTCAATTGTTCACGGAAAAGAATGAGGCTTCGAAAACTTATTTCACGCCCTGCTGGGAAACTTCCAAGAGTTTTTGCTTGAGCTCGCCTTCCAAACGACGAATCTCAACTTCAGCTTCTTGCCTCTTTTGGCGACCCTCTTGTTGAATCTGCATCACTTCATCGAACGTTTTAATAAGCGACTCATTGGTATGTTGCAGAGTCTCGATATCCACGATGCCTCGCTCAGATTCGCGAGCAATCTGCACCGTTGATTGCTGCAGCATATCGGCGTTTTTGCGCAGCAGTTCATTGGTCATGTCGGTAACCGCGGTCTGAGCCTTCACTGCTGCTTCGGAATTAGCGATGCCCAAAGCCAAAACCATCTGACTCTTCCAAAGGGGGATGGTATTAACCAAGGTGGTCTGAATCTTTTCGATCATAGTCACCTCGCCAGCCTGAACAAGGCGAATTTGTGGCGCGGTTTGCAGAGCGATGGTGCGCGTCAATTCAAGATCGGAAATCTTCTTCTCGAAGCGCAGACACATGTTCTCGAGGTCTTGCGCCGCCTGTGCATCTTCCGCGCGACCAGACGCCTTCGCTTTCGCAACAAGTTCAGTCAATTCGTTTGTACGAACTTCGGCAAGGCGTTTCTTGCCTGCCAAAATGTACATACTCAGCTCTTTGAAATAGGTCATATTCAGCTCGTAGAGCTTGTCGAGCGTTGCGGAGTCCTTCATAAGTTGAATCTGGTGCCCCTGAAGCGACTTCACAATCTTACCAATATTCGATTCTGCCTGATCGTAGCGAATGCGCAGGGTTTCTATCTTATTGCCCGCCTTCTTAAAGAAACCGAACAAGCCCTTTTCATCTTCGGCATCAAAGCCTCGCAACTCTTTCACCACATCGGTGATTAGATCGCCCGCCACACCGAGGTCTTGTGTACGCACTTTTTCCAGCGCAGTTTCTGAGAAATCCGCCATCTTTTTTTGTGCGCCTGCCCCATATTGAAGGATAGTGGCTGAATCGCGCACATCAATCTGCTCGGCAAAGGAATCCACGAGGCGCAGTTCTTCTTGCGTCAGTACAGAATCGTCAAGCTCTTCAGTCTCGGGTATGGCAGCTTGCGACGAAATGGCTTCAACGGGAGTCGGCGCAGACGGAACCACGTCGAGTTCGGGGGTCAACGTCAAGGTCGGAGCAGTCTGATTCGCGGGAATCGTTTCTTTTTCAGTCATGGCTTTCTCCTTGCTTCCGTGAGCCAGCGGCTCTCTCCTGGTCGAACCTTAGCTACGCTTCAGAACCGGGCTTTTTAATAAACGGGTCTTCAACCAAACCCTCTTGCGCCAACACCGTATGCAACACCGTGACGTCGGTCGAAACGTCCCACGCTACGTCAGCGAAAATTGAATCGAGCAACTTGGCAAAAGCAACATTGAGTGTGTCGAGCGTCGCCTCTATTTCCGCCTTCGATTTCACCATAGTCTCGCTTTGGATGGGCTGTCGATCAAGGTCTTCGTAGGCATCGAGCAACTTTACGGTGGTGGGCAGGTAATAATCCATCAAGCGGTCGAGTTCAGGAATTACCTCGGGATGCTCTTCGGCGCGCCTAAAGATGCTACGTACCACCGATTCGATCTGATCGATCTTGGCAGAAATCTCTTCTCCCTCAATGGCTTCGTTACTCTCTCGGATCTGGATGACAAAGGATTCTCCTTTTTGCAGAATCGCACGCACCTCGCCGTTAGGCGCTTCGGTGGATTGCTCGTGCGAGGATGCACTTTGCACCAAACGCTGTTGACGCTCGCGTTCCTTTGCCTGATCAAATTGGATGCGGTAGTTTTCGTAAGCCACATCGGTCACTATAAGCTGGGTTTCGGCATCGTCGAGATGCCCCTGCCTAAAAAGCCCTTTATCTATCATCTTGCGGATATCTTTCAGTACCGATCTTTTCGAGCGCGACGTCTGAGCAGCGAGTTCATCTACGGAACATACTTGACGCGAAGCAAGTACACCTTGGTACGCTCGAAAGCGCTGCAAAAACGAGATACGCCTAACTCCAGAGAGCAACAGCCCCGCTCCTATCGCCATAAGAGCAACAGGCAAGGCCAATGCAACCATCGACACCATGCTTGATGTCGCAATAGCTATCGGCACGAAAATGAGCGAAAGAATGAGAAAGGCAAAAGCCAGCAGACCACCAGCAATAGCCATGATATAACCGCCGGCCTTTTTCCCCGAAACGCCTTCGAATCGGGCCTTGATTGCGGCGAGTTCCTGTTCACGGCGAATGCGCTCTTGTTCCTGTTTGACAGCAAACGCACGCGTTACATTTTGTTGAGCAATTCCCTCTTGGGCAGCCTGCGCAGCTTGGCGAAGGCCTTGACTAACCGCATCGGCGGCCGTACCGATGGAGTAACCAACAACATCCTTCAAGTTGCTGAAATCCTGCGAGTCGATAGCGTCTTGAATTGCGTCGCGAACCTGATCGCCAATGTTTTTAGATTTACCCACGAAACCCTCTCACCAAGCTTGATGCTTCAACAACCTAAGGGCTATTCTATCCCATGCAAAAGCACGTCACCTGTCGTAACACGCACTTTTCTCCAAACAGGCATTAACCGTAAGCACGACACGGGAAGGCAATGCCCTTCACCGAGTTCATCACGAGTCGCTCAGATACCCCCGCCGGGTAATGCGAAAAGCAGTCCGAACTAGACGAGGTCGTATTTGCGTTTGATACGCTCGAGTTTTTTGCGCCACGGTGCATAGAGAGCAGCCAAGAACGCGACAGTGGCCACTCCATGCATCATGTCGAACCCGATGCCAGCAGCGTAAGCTAAAAACGCCCCTTCCCACGTGAGGGGATTCACGAAGCCAACAACGTGCCACGAGTTCAACAACAAACCATAGAGCAACGCCGAGAAGAAGCCGTAAAGGTAAACAACCCAAGGTCGTTCAAAAGCGCCACGAGAAGCCAGCACACCAGCAAGGTAGCCAACAAGCCCCCACGCGTACATCTGCCATGGTGTCCAGGGACCCTGCCCAAAGAAGAAATTTGACACCAACGCTGCCAAAGCTCCCGCCATAAATCCGCTGCGCCGACCAAACACAACACCCGCGATAATGCAGATAGCCGATACCGGTTTGAAATCGGGGATAGGCGCAAACAGAATACGCCCTGCGGCACCAAGTGCGCCCAACACCACCGTAGGCATAATTTGGCGTAAGGAAGGTCTTGATACCTCAAAGCCAGCAAAGAACACGGCAACCGCGCAGAGAACAACCAGAAGCGTCAGTAGAGCCGTTTGTTCAATCTGGAAGAAAGCACACGCAACCAAAGCAACCGGAACAGCTACCAAGGCGGGTACTTCCAAGCGGTGCACGAAACTGGCAGGAGAAATACTCACGCGCTACACTCCGTTTTGTTAGACTCTTCCGCATCCCAAAGCGCAAGGAAAGCATCGGGGGTAGGACGGTAAAAAAGGTTTTGCTGAAAGAAAGTAGTAGTAGCTTCGGTGCAAGCAGTCTCGCCGTCAAAGAGCATAGAAACACGGCTTGCTACGCGCGAAGCGAATGCGAGATCGTGAGTGACGAGCACAATGGTAACCCCCTCGCATGCGCACGCAACCAGCATACGCGCCACTTCCCGTTTGGAAACAGGGTCGAGCCCTTTCGTTGGCTCATCCAACAGCAACAAGCGCGGCTTAGTAAGTAAAACCTTGGCAAGCGCCAGCTTCTGCTGCTGGCCACCCGAAAGGTCGTAAGGATGACTATCTGCTTGCTCTATCAGGTTAAATCGTTTCAAAACTCGTTCAACATCAGACGCAGCATAGCCACATCGCTGCTGCCACTCGTCAAGCTCTTCTCTTACGGAATCGCAGACGAACAAAGCTTTAGGGTCTTGTGGTAATAGAGCCTGCTCATGCACACACCCATTACGCACTCGCCCGCGCTCGGGCTTCAGCACGCCCGCAAGAATGCGCAGCAGGGTCGATTTCCCGCTACCGTTACCTCCCACCACTGCATGAATACTACCAGAGAGCACCGCCAAATCGGTGCCACGCAACACAAAGGAGCCATCGCGTGAATAGCGAAAGAACGCATCGCGCATCTCGAGAACCACCGGGACATCCTCTTCCGCCAAGTCCTCACCCTTATCATGCCCCACGACAGAAGAGGTTGCACGGGCGACTGGCACCGTGCTGACAAGCGGTATTGTACGGGCAAACGCAAAGCGCTCGAGCGGCACCTCACTCAAGCAGCCTCTTTCTAGCTCAAAAGCAGCCGTGGCATAAGCGGCTACCGACTCGGGTGCATGCGTAGCAACCACCACCGTAATATCCAGCTCACGATTAATGCGGAAGAGAGCATGCAAGAAGTTTTTCTCGGCCACCGGATCCAGCTGAGCCGTCGGCTCGTCCAATAACAGCAAGCGCGGCTGCATAGCCAGTACGGCAGCAAGCGTAACCATCTGCTTCTGCCCACCAGAAAGGGCATCGGTACCACGCCTAATCCATGGTTCTATGCCAAAAAAATGTGCAACTTCAGCCACGCGGCGACGCATGGCATCGGGTGGTGTACCCAAGTTTTCCAAGCCAAACGCCAGTTCATGCCATACGGTATCGCACACTATCTGGTTTTCGGGGCTTTGCGCCACGTATCCGATAGCAGCAGCCGAGCCGCTATCGCGCCACGCTTCAAACGGTTGACCCAGCACGCTCAAATGTCCGCAACGATTGCCCACCGGGGCCGTCTCGGGTTTAAGAGAGCGCAGAAGAGTGGTTTTACCGCTGCCGGTGCCACCCACCAAAAGCGTAAAAGAACCAGCCTCAACACACCAGGAAAGATTGCTTAACACCGGTTCACGATCGGGATAGCTGAATCCGAATGCTGCTGCCTTGATAGCTAATCCCATCGGATGTCCTCTCCCACCTGTACCGCCAGAGGCAAAAACAGCAAAGCCCCATAAGGTAGGTATCCCCACCAAACTGTTAGGGTGCTCATCGTCGGATAGAATGAAAACTGAGAACAAGCCGTCCATGCCAAAAACGCGTTTATGACTACCAACGTGCCAAGTATCGCAACCGCAACAGCATCGCGGCTACGAAAGCGATGACGTCGATAGGTGGTGCGCTTCGCGTGCGTGCCCCAGCCACGCGCTTTCATGGCGTCAGCAGTTTCCAGCGAGTCTTCCATACTCCACCCCATTAACACTGATACCTGCCGGATGCGGGACAAACCCTTTTCCTTGGCGTTTTGAGGGCATGCCGCACTAGTTGCACGTTGCACCGCATCGATCTCGGAGCCACGCCTCACATACTGCGGCACGAGTCGCGTGGTCATAGACAACACCAACGCAAGGGTCGGAGCAGCGTTGCCGAACAGCGACATAACTTTATCGGAAGTAAGCACCTGTGAGGCATTTGAAAACCAAAGCATAGCCGACACCAGCATAACACCCATACAGAAGCCAAACACCAGACTCTCCAAGTAGATAGCACGTACCCCTATGCGAAACAGCTCGGTAGAACCTGAGGCACTAAACAGCGGGTTCGCCAGCGTTACAATAAGAAGCAGTGGTAGCTGCCAAGTAAGGCTGCGCACCACGGTACGCCATCCGCGCAAGTACGCGCCATAAACGAAGCCCGCAAAAGCGCAAAGCACAAGGTACACAGGCTGAAATGCAGCCATGCAGAACACGAGTATAGCCACAAAGTACAGCAACGCCACGACAGGATGATAGAGATCGAACGCCGTCTGCTTCATACGCATTCCCGCCATCGTCTGGACGAGCCAGAGCAGAGTAATACAACGTTAGCTTGATACGCCGTGTCTATGCGTGGACGGTAAGAACCACTGAAGCAATAAGGGCGATGGCCCCCACCAAAGCTACTACAGCCAACGCAACGGCCAGCTTCGGACTGAACGTCATGATTACCCACCTTCTTCTGATACGAAAAAATATTGACAAACACGGCACGATAGCACAAATTGTGCACTTGTCCAGAAGCTCTTTTGCAGCCGGTTGGTTTTTTGTGCGAGAGTACTTTATGGGGGGCGTTTCGTTTGCTCATTAGATTCATGTATTCCCTCGATAGCCTAGAACCACAATCGGTTTCACTACCTGTGTTACTTAGCCATTTGCACTCAATACGTAGCGCCACGAAACTACGTCGCCGTCGTTTAGTGTGTAGCGACTACATGATACGGGGCCGTCAACTCCGTTGACGGAATACATCCATCCACCTCCGTTTTTCAAATCTTCAGCAAGTCCACCAATATTATCTACGTATTTCCCCCAGACGTCATCCCGAGCATTCACCGAAAGTCCGCACGCCATGAGCGCATCATAAACGGTGGCTCCTCTTGCAAGTGTGGCGGTCGTGCCGCCAGATACCGGATTGCCCACAACGGAGCTAGATATGGAAACCGACACTGTGACAGCATTATTTTCCGACACCTGACCAGACCTTGAGAAAGGAGCGGCGGAATCAGCAGGTTGCGAAGATTCTTCGGAACCCAGATAGACTACCTCGCTATCAGTATCAGTATCAACGACAGCTTCCTGATTACTTACAACCTTGCTGGCTTGATCATTGGTGGTTTGCAGCATGTCCGTCGCTGGAATCTGACCCATTGTTGGTATCAGGAAAAATGCGGACACACCAATAAGAGCAACCGAGCATGCAGCTACGACGCCTGCAGCAATATTGCGGTAACATCGCTTCAACGGCTTGTCCTCCAGCTTCATATCGCACGATTCTTCCGATATCGAACTAGGCACAATACGATCATCTTGCATGGTCTACTTCCCTTCCATCGTCATGCCAGGGGTGCCGGGTTTACGGCGCATCCGCACAAGATAAACCGTCGCGCAAACCAAACCCACAACGCCTACCGCAATACCACCCACCGCCCATGGGTTCACGCCACCCAAAGTTTGCTCGGCTGCATCCTTACTGGCACTCTTTGAGGAAGCATCTACTGCAACTTTCTTCTCCACATTGGTAGATTTATCAGCTACTTTCGTAAGCGGCGCATTCACAGCAAGCACGTGACCCGAGCCATCTTTGCCGCTTTGACCGCCCGACTCATCACTAGATGTATTGACACCGGGTGCTTCAACTTTAGCCCACTTGGCGTACAGTGTCGTATTCTCCCGAATCTCCCTAGTAAAATCCCATGCTGTTGTACATGCGGCGTCAGAAAACCATCCGACAAACGTAAAGCCACTCTTCACAGGATCGCTCGGCCGCGCAACAGCTTTGCCTAACGCAACAAAGGAAGTTGCCACGTAGGAGCCACCGTTCGACTCAAAAGTTACCCGCACACCGTCCTGACCTTTCAGTGCAAACAGATGGCCTGAATCGTTCGTGTAGTACAGGTTACCTTTCTCGTCAGCAATAACTGAGCCTAAGCCGTAATTTTGTTGTCCATTACCGGGCGTGAACAGCGTGTAAGCCTCCACGTCACCCAAACGATAGCCGTACACACCACCGGGGATCCCATTGCAAGTAAAGTATGCATAGGTTCCGTCGCTTTGCACCGACACCAAAGGCGACGATTGGGCTTCTCCCTTACCCCCACGCACGGTTTGTACAACGGAGAGTGTTTCTAGATCGATCACCGAAAGCGTCCCATAGCCATCCGCACCGAGACCGCACACGAACACATTACCGCCCGTTGATGCCGGAGTTGAGGTCGACTTGCTAGCAAACTTCGCCGAACCCGTCTTGCTTAAAGTATCTCCGTTGCGAGTAATCACATGCAAAACGCCATCCGTCGACACCGCAACAAACGTCACTTCAGCACCGCGTGTTATCTGAGGAACTGACACGATACCTGCACGAACGGAGGTACCAATCGAAACGGAAGACAGCACGTTGCCTGTCTTCCCGTCAACAAGCTTAACAACACCCGATTCATCACCAATAACGAGGTCTTCACCCGACGAGGCCGCACCGGCCCAGTAATAACCAGTGGGTTCAGACTCATCGACATTAGGCTGTACCCACATAACCGCACCGTCAGCCAAATTCACGCACACGAGCGTACCGCGCACACCAATGCCCCCTGCACCGACCATAGTAAAGGCCGCATACACATACGAACCGTTCACAGTAAGCGACGAGAGCGACTGATAACTCAGCTTACTATCGCCCACATCGAACGGCGGAGTCTTCCAGACGCACGTGAGCGTGTCGGCCGTGAACGCCGTCAGGCTTCCATTGTCGGAAGGCACAACGACAATGCCGCCGCTGTATACCGGACGATTGCAGTATGCGCTGGTCGAGCCTACGTTCGCACGAAGCTCGCGACCGCTCTTGTCCTTTTTCATCGCACCCGTGGCAGCATCAATCACGCGCAACTCGCCGTTCACCACCAGATAGATCGAGCCGTTCACCACCAGGGGCTCCGAAACGCTCGCATTGCCCTGCGCATCTTCCTTGAAGTCGTAAGCCCAAGCCTGCTCGGCAGACTGCGTCGGCGTGGGGCGCTCGACCACCGCGCCACCCGCAGACCCACTGCCGAAGCCCGCCCACGACGAATCGTAGCTGGGGCGCGGGGCGTCAGGGACGATGACCACCTCATCGGGATCGGGAAGCGTAGAACCCCAAGAGGAATAGCACCACACCACGCTATCCCCCGGCTGCAACACAACCGAACCCGCCCCAAAGTCCGACGACACGCCGTTGACGAACAGCTGCCAATAACGGTAAGGATCCGCATTCTCGTTGGCGAGCGTTACCTCTTTGTCGAACGGCGACGTGACCGACTCGAGCACCCACCCGTATGCGCCCTTGGGGTCATAGCCTGCCTTGATGCCTTTCGCCACGAACACCTGCTCGGACAGATCGGCCGCCGTAGCACCCTCAACCATGACGTAGTGAGCATCGGTTGCCCATACCTGCGCGTTGCCGTTCGCGTTCTTACCAATGATCTTGCAAGTGGAGGCTACCTGCCCTGGCAAAGTGCCATCGGAACCGTAACACCACGTGATCTCGTCGCCCGCTTGCACGACGTAGCCGCCGGCGCCTACGGTGGCGAGTTTGCCATTTATAAACAGCTGCCAATAAGCCCAAACATCTGGTGAAACTTCTCTACTCGCAAGAGTCTCGCCAGTGTACGGTGAGGTTATCGAGTTCAAATACCAGCCGTACGCACCCGTGCCCGTATCGGCTGAAAGACCAACCCTCCCGAACAACTCCTCAGACGCATCGGCGGCAGTCGATCCTGCCTCTAAGGCAAATGTGTCCGCCGAAGCCCATGTTTGACGAGCGCCCTGAGCGTTCTTGCCGACGACCGAGCAAGTGACGGACAGCTCGTCGGTCGGAGCAGCCTCGCCATAAGCCGAGTAGAACCAGATGACGCTGTCGCCCGCTTGAAGTGTGTAGCCGTCAGCGCCCGTGCCGGCAGCTTTCCCGTTGATGAACAGCCGCCAGTACTTTCCTGTATCCTCGTCGAATTCGAGCATCTGACCCGCGTCGAAGGGTGACGTGATCGAAGTTACATCCCAGCCGTGCTGGCCAACCCCCGATTCGTACACAAGACCCGCAGCATCAAAAGCCGCTTCCGACAGGTCAGCCGCCGTGGCACCGTTGTCGAGCGTGTAGGGCGAAGCCGCCGCCCATGTTTGCTGGTTGCCGTCCTTGTTGACGCCGATGACCGAGCACGTAGCCGTGACGTGCGGGTCAACCTGCCCGCTCATACCCACAACCGTGAACGATGCCGAGACGTTCTGGTTCGCAAGCTGCTGGAAGTTCGCATTGTCGGGGTAACGCTCGGCATAGCGAGCGTACTTCTCGCTCGAAAGGCGCGAGTCTAGGGTTACCTGCGTGTTGTACTCTGGTTGCTTGACCAGCAGGTTTTCGTGCGACACCACGCTTGGACGGCTGGATTTGAACAAACGCCAGCCTTCCGACCCCATGGAGTCGTAGCCTTCCAGGTCAACCGGCACGATGCCATTGCCCGCAGCGCTCGTCGACGCATAGTCATAGGTCCATGCGAGAGCGCCCGATGCGTCGAAGTAGGCTTTCTGGAAGGCGTGCAGGTTTTGCGTAACCGTACTGGATGCCTGCCCGTTTGCAAGAGCCGCGAAGTAACCCGCCTTGGCCGCTTCCATAAGCTCCAGCTCGCGGTCGATATCGCCCTGATCGAGGGGGGTAATCTGGATGGAGAGCGTTTTCGTTGCAGTGATCTCGGGATTCGTTTTGTCCGTCACCGTTACGGTAAGATCGACCGGCGCCAAAGAGGTACCGGGCAGCGGCCGGTAAACCGCACCCCGATAGGTATTGATCACGACGGCATCGTTCGAGGCCCCGTAGGTCACCGCATAATACTTGCCGTCAACCCCGATGGTTCCGGGATTCGGGAGGCTCAAGTCCCCCGTCACTGCCTCTTTATCGACCGAGGTGCCCGTTTCGGAAAGCTTGAGATTGTCGTAGGTGAAGTTTGCCTGAACCTTCTTCTCCAACGCGGCCTTCTCGGCAGCCACTTTATCGGGGTCACCCTTCACGGTTACTGCAAAAGCCCTCTCGATGATCGTGTCAGGACCTCCCGAGGTGATGATGCCGACTGTCGCCGTAAGCAACACCGCGCGATCCGCAGCCGTACGCATAACCTTGCCCGTATAGTCGGAGTAGCCGTAGCCATCCACCCGCACAATGGAGGCATCCGAGGATTTCCATGAGACTTCGGACCAGGAACGACCTGCTATTTTATAGGGAAGCGTGACGTTGGCCGTTACCGAGTCGGCACCGTCGCCTGCAACATAGCCCACCATCAGCGTCTCGGCCTTGTTTTCAAGCAGGGTTTCGACCTTGTCCTCGTTCCAAGGAAGCAAGATCGTCGGAGCAAACGTCGCAGTTGTATCGAACGTAGAGCCGTCTTTTTCAAGTTGAAACGATAGCTTAACCTGCCTCAACGTGGTATATCCGACATACGAGGTCTCCTCATCAGGGTCGATGAAGAACGGGGTAACCGAACCGTTCGTCTCGTCGGCGGCATTCGACACGCCGCCTTCGGCCTTCGGCTCGCCAGACGACCCTTCCGCAGAAACCGTCGTCACGCGAATGCCCGCATATCCCAGCTCGGCAAGCTTTGCCTCCACCAGATTGTTGACGTTGCCGTCATCGCCGGCGGCAATGCTGGGCTTGAAGCCCGCTTTGCTCAGCTTTCTTGCGGCAGCTTCAAGCGAGTCGGATCCGATAACAGGGTTCGAAGCAATCGCCTCGACCGAAGACAAGCCGCTCGTAGCCACCACCTTCAGATACTTTCCCGCCGCCTCGGCAGGAATAGCCAACGTTGCGGAACCCGCATCGGCAAGCGCCGCATAGGCTCCGTCTTTGGTGTCGCTCACCAGCCACGAGAAGGACACGCCCTCCGACACCGAATCGCCCGACGTGGTGTAGGTCAGGTTTTTCGCAAGCGGCGACGCGCTAATGGAATCGCCGGTGAAAATATCTCCCGAACTAGGGTTGAGCGTAACACGCAGCAAATCGTACTCGCCCGCGCCAACAACCTTGTATGCCGAGCTAGAAGCATCGTTCACAAGAGCGTTGGCAGAAACCTTCACCCACTTGCCTACCAGCGAAGCGTCAAGCGTCAAGCGGCCACGCACATCGACGCCAGTCGTCAACTCTTCGAAAACACCATCCTGATCAGCAGCTACGTACCAAGTGTAGCGTACACTCGCGTCGGCCGGCACGTCGTATTCGGAATAGCCCTTCTTGTACTGCGCCGTCGGGGTGATCTTATTGCCCGCCTGCATGGACTGCCCCGAAGAGGACAACTTCACCGAGGACAGTTCGTAGGCACCCGCCAGCTTCACCGGACCCACCGGATCGACCGGCTGAGTGGAGCCGTAGTACGGCTTCGTCGTGCTGACCGAAGAATTAAGGCTGATCGCCTTCACGCGCAGGTATGTGCCCAAGAGGTCTTGGGGCACCGCAAGCGTCTTGCCCGTTGCGCCCGCAATATCCTTGAACGCTGCATCGGAAGTGGTTTTGGAGTCGGCGTACTGCCACTGGTAGCTCACCACGGCATTGTCGGATACCGGTGTGTAGGGGCTGTCGTCGCTGTAGGCAAGCGCCGTGACGGTCTTGCCAATTTCGGGCGATCCCGAAACCTCGACCTTGTATAGCTTGAACGACCCTTTTTGCACCACAGGCCCAAGCGTGGAGGACCCCACCTCGCCGAACCCTCCATCGGCACGGGCCACCACGTACTTGCCCACCATATCGTCGGCAATGGCAAGCGTGCTGCCGTTTGCCCCCTCGATTTTCTGCGCTACGGAGCCCGCCGTATCGCCGCAGTACCACGACCACGATAGCTTGTCGCTCGCTGTCACGTTGTCGGAGCCGGAGAACGCGGCCGCCGAAACCATGTCGCCCGGATACAGGTTGCCGATCTTGTCGGCTTTGACCGACGTTACGTTGACGGACCCCGCCGCACCGATAGGACTCGACGCCTTGGTCGTGTAGGTGCTGCTGCCGATTTTGGCGGACACCACGCATTTGACGTACGCCCCAAGGTACGTGGGATCTAACGTCAGGCCGGACGATGTCTGACCGAGAATATCCGCGAACGTTTTTCCATCGGAGCTTTTCTGCCATTGGTAGTTCAGCTTATCGTCGGAGATGAATACGTCCGTTACTGCGCCTTTTTCCTTGGCACGGGCAGTGGCCGTGTCTCCCACGGTGAACACATAGGTTGTTTGATCGCCCTTGGATAGGACGCCGGAATAGATGTCGACCGCGCCCGCAAGCTTCACCGGACCGAAAGCGTTCGCATACGGCAAGTCGACCGTATTCGCTCCCGCATGGGCGGAAACGGAAAGGTACTTACCCACATAGAACTCATCATCGACGGCAAACGTCGGTCCCACGGCTCCCTCAATCGTGGTCCACGTGGTGGAATAAGAAGCCGTAGTCGCATACTTCCACGTATAGGAAACGCCTTCGGTCACGTACGTGGGGCTATACGACGAACCCCTGAAGACTTTCGCCTCAAGCGTCGAACCGAGCTCAGCGGACGAGGGTTTCGCCAGTTCAACACCGGAAAGCTGGACAGCGCCCGCCTTCATGACAGGACCGGGCACGGAATTCGCCGTAATCCCCGAGTACCCCGGACCGTAGTAATCGGCCCCTTCCGCCGTGACTTTGACAGCAAGATACGAACCGGCAAGCTGCTGCGCCAACTCGTCGGTAATCACGAGGTTCTGGGACGTCTGACCCGGAATCGGCGCATAGCTCGAAGAACTCGACGACTGGCTCGGGGCACTCAACCATTGATAACTCCACGAGGCCTCGTGCGCGATGGACGTATCGGAAACGTAGTCGTTGACGTTCGCCCACAGCTCGGCTCCAACTTCGAGGGCACCTGTCACCTTCGACATGCCTCCCTTGTCCTGCACATCCTGGATATACACGTACACTTTCTTGTCGAAAGCGCGCTCGGAGCCCTGCTCGACCAAGGAGGTATCAACCGAAGGAAATGCCTGCTCGGACAAAGGGGGATCGAGCGTAGGATTTAGTGCGGCATCCTCAGACGATGCGCTCCCAGAAGAAGGATTTTCCGTCGCCTCCGGCGCAGCGAATTCAGGTTCGCCAGAAGACTCGGCCTCATCCGGCATTGAGGCAGCGCTGTTCGACCGCCCTCCCTCGACTGCTGGAGCCCCCTCCGCCGGGGATACAGCTTCCGCGGCACCAGTGTCTGTACCATCTGCCCATGCCGTGTTGGGCATTAGCGATATCGTCAGCAGCAGGGCCAGCAATAACGAACATATCTTCTTAGGGATTTCCGCGCCATTTGAATTAACACGCGCAGACAAAGAACCGAACATAGTCGGAACCTCACTTCCAGGGCCTCGAGGTACGATGGATAGGTAGCCCGACTTCGCCTCGTCTGGGTCGGGTCGCATGCCTGCGACTTTCTCCGCCCATCAGCGTTTACGGTTACTGGTATAGCGCGGGATTTCCACCCGCATTCCCCTGGGCGACTTCGCTTGCCGAAGCCTCCCGCGCCGTGCCCGGCGCAACCATCACTGCCAAATTACTGTTGAAGTATAGCGCATAAGAAGCACAGTACATCACAGGTGAAGTACTATTTCACCCAAAGCAACACCGACACGTTATGCGCTCTATAAGGTTCCAGTGCTAACGAGCTCGAAAATGATCCTACTGATAATATGAGGAGGCTTTCTTGGCGTATTCGTTATCCCGACGCAAAAATCCCTGCGAGTCTTTATGCTCGCAACCGTCTGACGTACAAGTACCCGCCATTCGTATGAGTTCGGACGTAAGTTTCACTGCATCGAAAAACTTATCGCAATAGTCAGATTACCTCACCCTCCCCCAAGAATTTCAGTCATATCTTCACGTGTGCACATGTTTCTTCACAATCTCTTCTCCACGCTAGCGATTCGTTAATTCGCGTCGATTCGTTTTCCGTAAAACTGCCTAACTTCTCTACCACACCCCTGCTGACTACGGTATCGCGAGCGCTTCCTACTCAAAAATGGATTTCCCACCTAAACGCGCTCCTGCTCAAACCCGACACCGTCTCATAGACTCATGTATAGATGTAGAACCCATTGATGCCAAAATGCAGCATCTTAACCTTTTGGCAGTCTCTCCGCACAAACACAAAAAGCGAACCGTCCATTGGCTCACCTCCGAAATCGGCAGTGTCGACAGAGGCGAGGTGCTGGACGCCTAAACACATGCCCTACAGTATGCGTGAGATAAATATCTTGTCTGGTGTAAAGGATGTTCAAAGCGACATCGTCGCCTTTATACACGGCCGCGGCATCAGATTTATGCCACACCAACAGACATGGTAGGTTCAACGCTGCTTCACAAATGCGCGGATAGGCTACTCTGGCAAAGTGTGACGCATTTGTAGGTGTCATCAGCGGGTAGACCCACCTAGATTCTTGCGTTGAGGCTGCAGAGACGATGGCGTGCTTGTCAGCAATTTCACCACGCGCTACATCAATCCTCCTACCGGTAATATTGGAACGCCTTAGGAACCAACCCGGTTCTGGTTCGCGGAAGCCGGCCATCCACTTGTAGAGCGAGGATCGACAATCATGATTGAGCCTGTACCACTCTTTGATTGCTAGAGCCGAAAAAGGCATCACCTAATGCAGCTTACCCACATGCTCCTGCGCTCGTATACATTCACCCACAACCTCCAAGTTTTAATCGGCTATGGCAATTGCGGATGAAGTCGTGAGTCCCGTGAAGACGCGGTAGCTACGATCTTCACGGGTTGTGATCTTCACGCAAAAACCGCACCTCTAAATTTTTGGACTGGGACAATATAATGGACACGGAGAATCGAGCGTTTCGATTGGAAAGGTGTTCAAACTATGCCAGGAAAACGCTACGACAGGCAATTCAAGCTCTCCGCCGCGAGATTGGTTCTCGAGGGAGAGATCCCGGTCAAG
>JAYFOQ010000030.1:0-36615 GCA_034932485.1 Gordonibacter sp. | reverse complement strand
TCCTTTCTGACGAGGCTTAAAACCCTCAGGAAAACAACTGCGCCCTCCACTTTGTACACGTCCTTTATCCCATATTTGATGCTTTAGGTAAAGAACGCGGCCACAGCGTAAGAAGTGGCAGAAAGAATATACGAGGAAAGCTTGGTGAAGGCGAAGCCTACGGAGTGTGGTCGTTTATCGCCATCTCTCTTTCCGCCGATCGCGACTTTGCAGCCGACCTCTTCATTGAGGACGCCGGCGTATGGACAAAGAACGACAACGAACAGGATATGCTGGAATTTCTTGAGCAACACCGTAAAGCTATTATCTGGTCGGTCGTCGAGTGCGGCCGCGACTCCCACGTACTATTCGACCGCACCTATGTGGGCTTCGCTCATCGCATGATGAAGCCAGGCGAGATCGGTAACGCCATCACGGTCGGACCTTACGTTACCCTCGCACGCAACGCCGTACCTGCCACCGGCTTCTCGTCGCTCAACGATCTCGACCTATCCGATTGGCTGAAGCAGATGGACTTCGAACCCCTTACCGACCTAAAGCTGTAGTATTCGGAGGCTGAACACCATGTCAGACAAAACTGCTACAACCCCCAGCTCGGGCGCTTCTGACAAGAGCGCCTCGGGCGGCGGGTCAAGCGCCAAGAAAGTCGGTCTTATCGGCTTGGTCGGCATCGTCATCAGTGCCATGATTGGCGGAGGTATTTATAGCCTGCCCCAGAATATGGCACAGGACGCTTCGGCTGGCGCCATTATCATCGCCTGGATCGTCACCGGCGTGGGTATCTGGTTCATTGCAAACACGTTCCGTATTCTTTCGGCTGCGCGGCCCGAACTAACCAACGGCCTGTACGCTTACGCCGAAAAGGGATTCGGCAAACTAGTAGGCTTCTTTGTGGCCTATGGCTACTGGATTTGCAACTGCTTTGCCCTCGTGGCCTACTCAGTACTGGTTATGGCCACACTGAACTACTTCGTGCCCGACTTTTCCGGAGGCAACAACATTCCCTCCATCATCGGAGGATCCATTATCACGTGGATCATGTACCTCTTGGCTCTGCGCGGCGCCAAACAAACCAGCTTCTTAAACATCATTGGCACAATCGGCAAGCTGGTGCCCGTGCTTATCTTCATCCTAGCTGTAGCCACCATCTTTAAGTTCTCGGTATTCATGGAAGGCTTCTGGGGTATGAAAGACCACGTTGCACTAACGCTCAACTGGGATAACGTGATGCCCCAAGTACAGTCCACCATGTTGGTAACGCTCTGGCTTTTCTTGGGCATCGAGGGTGCCGTAGTTGTGTCCGGCAAGGCAAAGTCGCAAGCGGCCGTACGTAAAGCAACAACCATTGGCTTTTTGGTTACGCTTGCACTCTACGTTATCGTATCGCTGTTGCCCCTGGGTGTGTATTCGCAGGCCGATATTGGCAATATGGCCAACCCTTCCATGGCTGCCATCATGCTACAGTCATTCGGCAGCTGGGGCGAGATCATGGTGAACGCTGGCGTTATCATTTCAGTACTGAGTTCTTGGCTCGTATGGATGCTCATGCTGGGCGAAATGCCGTTGGCAGCGTCACAAAGCGGCATATTCCCGAAGCCATTCGTCAAGGAGAACAAGCATGGCGCTCCTTCGACCTCGCTTCTATGGACCACCATCATCATCCAGGTAGTACTTTTTGCATCATACTTCATCGGAAGTAACGCTTGGACCACCATGATTAGCATTACCAGCGTTATGGCGCTGCCCTGTTATCTGTTTTGTACGCTGTTCTTGTTCAAAATTGCCCTCGACAAGAAAAGCTATCCCAGCGGCATCTTTGCCAGCAGAGGCATGGCCATTTTCACGGGCGCAGCGGGGTCGCTGTATGGTCTGTGGCTTATCTACGCAGCAGGCTTAAATTACCTCATGGTTGCGTGCATTGTATACGCCGTCGGCATCCCGCTTTACATCGTTGGCGTACGTCAGCATGACAAGACCGCAAAACTGTTCACGAACTACGAGAAGATTATCGTTGGGGTTGTTATTGCTCTGGGTATAGCGGGCGTAGTTTACTCCGTATTGAACTTCGGGCACTTTTAATACCCAAGCGAAATCACCCAACCTCACCTCAGAAGAGACCTGCTTTCGAAAGCAGGTCTCTTCTGTGTTACTCTTTCAAACTTCGAAGACATGCAGCACTTCGCACCTTAGATGCAACTGGCCCAACCTTACTGTAATATTCAGCAAGCCAATCGGGGGGGATGCGCTATTTAGGCACTCTGATTTGACTGCATGAATGCTTTAAGTTGTTGCTTACGCGCTGTAGCAATCTGAGCTTTTGGAATACCCTGCACCGCGCCTTCTAAACCATAAAGCATATGCAAACACACACCAGGGTCGATCACCTGTATTTTCAACCAGGCTTGCTCAGCACCCAGCGCCACAAGATCCTCGGCTGTCTCAATACCCACCGCTTTAAGTTGTTGTACCGAATGGGGGCCAAGATTGGGAAGTTCTCCTAATTCTGCCACGGCTCCTCCTTACCCACGAGATTTCTCCATTGTACCCACCCGCACATCGTCGCTTTAGCTTGCGGCCTCGATTGCTGCTCGCAGACGCGCAAGGTCGTTTACGTCCGGATGCGTTGCCGCCTGATCGAAGTTTTCAATCATCTGCTGCATACGCGCAGCCTGTGAAGGATTTTCAATCGCCATACGTTCGTAGCGAGTACGTACACTAAGCGGCATACGTCCTTGGCACATAAACGTACCAACTACCTCAGCCGATCCTGGAAGGTTTGCCAATACCCGAGCCGCCACACCAGCAAAATACGTCTCGTCGGAGCCAAAGCCCGCCGTACCAAAAAGAAACACTTCTCTACCCGCAAGCCCTACCAACAACGTTGCTATTTCATCGCTACAGTACCCTTTATTGGTCCAAAACCCTACATAAACACGTTCAGCCGCGTCAATGGTTGCCTGATCGACATCCTCCACACGACCGCATGCAAGACACTCTTCTGCGGGCAATAAATCAGCAATAGCCTCAGCTAGCTGTCGTGTGTTCCCTGTTCTACTATCATACACAATCGCGTATTCCACCGACCTCATCCTTTCACCAAGCGGCCTCTGCACCGCATCCGTACGCACAGACACGTCTCGTCTGGCTCGCTTCTTGCTTTCTGCTTTCCTTATACTCTCTTCTGTCTCGCTCGTAAACATTCATCCCCGAGCCAGCACGAAAGCCGCGCCTGCGCTCCATGCACTATACTTACCCTACGCATCAACCAAACAGCGCAGGAGGATTGTCCGTGAGAGCAGTTATTCAACGCGTTTCCCATGCCCATGTTGACATCGACGGCGCTACCGTCGGCACGATAGAAAAGGGGCTTCTTATTTTGTTGGGCGTTGGACATTCCGACACCGAAGAACAGGTGGAACGACTTTGGAGCAAAATATTTCGCCTGCGCATATTCGAGGATGAACAGGGCAAGACCAACTTAGCCCTGCCAGCTGTACAGGGAGAAATACTCGTGGTCTCACAGTTCACCCTGTATGCAGACTGCAAACGAGGCAACCGCCCCTCGTTTACCTCCGCAGCATCGCCCGATGAGGCAAACCACCTCTACGAGTGCTTCGTTAACCGAGCCCGACGTGATGTCGGCCACGTGGAAACTGGCAAGTTCGGAGCATACATGGATGTTTCGCTTACCAACGACGGCCCCTTCACCCTCGTTCTTGACACCGACCAACTATAGCAACGCTTGTTCCCACTCAGCCTCTTTAAAGCCAACCAAAACGAAGTCCTCCCCGACCACCAAAGGACGCTTAACCATCATGCCATTCTCGGCCAAAAGCGCGTATGCCTCCTTATCGTCCAATCCGGCGTCCAGAAGGGCCTTAATATTCCGCTCGCGGTAAAGCATGCCACTCGTGTTGAAAAACCGACGTAGCGGCAATCCGCTTCTCGCATGCCAGTCCGCCAGTTCGCTCGCCGAAGGATTCTCTTCGACGATATGTCGATCGAGGTAAGAAACCCCCTGTGCATCAAGCCATGCTTTCGCCTTTTTACAGGTGGAACATTTCGGATATTCCACAAAGAGCACCTTGCCCATACTAATTCCTTTCGTCGTTTCCTTCATGATAGCAAACAAGGGAGATAGGTGAAGGTGCGCCACACCTCCGCTGCGAACCATGATCAAAAGGCCATCCTTAACACCTTTATACTTTTCACCCCGCAAACAACCTGCATCCACCACAGACCAGCCCTCTTCTTACTTGCTATACTAATACGCGTCCCAAAGGAAAGGCTCAGGCATGATCTTTTATTTCACCGGTACCGGCAACTCACTTGCAGCCGCGCAGGCCATCGCCCAAGAAACAGACGACCTGCTCGTTGATATCGGCGCAGCCTACAAATACAAAAACTTCGACTTCATCTTGGAACAGGGAGAAACTCTTGGATTCGTATTCCCCACCTACGCCTGGACCACGCCTCCCCTTATCGACTCCTTTATCAAACGAGTTCGGTTCCGCACGGGCAACCAAGAATCGTTTGCCCCTCACTACTGCTTCGCAGTTATCACCTGCGGCGCGTTCGTCGGCAACACCGCACATTTTTTTGCAGACGAGCTACGAGAAAATCAGGGCATCACTCTTAACGCTTCATTCAGCGTAAAATCGGTGGGTAACTGCACCTACCTTTACGCACCCGCCGAAGGAGAAAGACGTGAGAGCCTTTTAGCCGCTGCCGACCAGGAGTCACATCGCATCGCCCAGCGTATCGCCGCTCGCGAGTGCGTACATGCCGAGCATCGAAACCCTTTTGGCATACTCATGTCTGTCTTTACCGGCAAAGACGAAAAGCCTCGATCGACAACTGAGTTCTACGCACTAAACAACTGCATTCATTGCGGGCAGTGCGCCGATCTGTGCCCCACAAACACCATTACCCTTATCGAAGGCAGCCCTCGGTGGGCCGAATTAGGCTGCACGCAGTGCCTTGCCTGTCTACACCGCTGCCCGGTGAACGCTATCCAATATGGCAAGAAGACCGAAACCCGCGGTCGCTATGTCAACCCCATACTAACAGACGCACCAAAACGGGCATAGGTCCAGGCGTATAACCATGCCTCCCGATAGTGGCTGACCTACCCAGCCACTATTCCCCAAACCTCCTTACAAGAAAACTTGTCTCCTCCCTTGACGACTTTGTCTCGGGTGATTATAGTGTGTATATCGGGTATATACACACTGCACAGTAAGCATTTTCTGCCGTGTGGGAACGACCGCCCGATGGAGGACAACAAGGAACGTACTTGTTCCCTCCCGGCACGAAGCAGGACGCTGCAACGTGCCTCCCGAGCGCTTCGGGACGCTGGAGCGCTCGCGCACCACCCGTCCTCTCCCGTGCACGCCACCCCGCAAGCACAACGAGAAACGGGCCAAAACGAACAGGAGTACCGTGGATATCATCATTTCAAACTCAAGCGACAAACCCATCTACGAGCAAATTGCCTCGCAGATGAAAGGCCTCATTATGAGCGGCGTGCTTGTAGAAGGAGCACAACTCCCGTCGA
Organism: Gordonibacter sp.; assembly: GCA_034932485.1. Taxonomy (GTDB): domain Bacteria; phylum Actinomycetota; class Coriobacteriia; order Coriobacteriales; family Eggerthellaceae; genus Gordonibacter. Next base: position 31,058 of record JAYFOQ010000030.1, on the reverse strand, counting down.
TTAGAGTGCTAGCAAACGATCTGCGCATCAGCGTTATCACCACAAAGCGCGCCTACGCCGATCTCGAATCGCAGGGTTTCATCGAAACCGTACAAGGCAAAGGCAGCTTCGTTGCAAGCGGAAACCAAGAACTGGTACGCGAAGAGCGCTTGCGCCAAGTAGAAGCCGCCCTTGAACAGGCTGTCGATGCAGCACGTATGGTTGGAATGAGTACCCAGGAAATACATGACATGCTCGATTTACTTTTGGACGATTAAGGCATCGCCCCTTGAACCTTCAGCAGAAAGTGACAACTGATGAACGACCTACTTCGCATTACCAACCTAGAAAAGCATTATACCGATTTCAACCTCGGTGGCATTTCCCTCAACGTGCCTGCAGGCAGCGTGGTGGGATTTGTGGGCAGCAACGGCGCCGGCAAAACAACCACCATCAAGTCCATCCTAGGGCTTGTTAACCCTGATGGCGGCACCATTGAACTGTTCGGCGAGGATATGACCCATGCAGCCCCTTCTCATTTGGCCAAGGCCAAGCAACGCATCGGTGTAGTATTTGACACATGCTCGTTTCCCGAAGAAATGACCGTAGACACGGTAGGGAAACTTATGGCTTCATGCTACGACACATGGAGCGCCAGTGCTTTTACCACCTTCCTCCGTGCGTTCGAGCTACCTGGAAATAAAACGGTTAAAGAACTCTCACGCGGCATGAGCATGAAGCTCTCGCTGGCAAGCGCACTGGCTCACAATCCCCAATTACTCATACTTGACGAAGCAACTGCAGGCCTCGACCCCCTCGCCCGCGAACAGGCACTCGAAACCCTGCGCTTATTCATGAACCACGAATGCCGCGGCATCCTTATGTCCAGTCACATTACCAGCGACCTAGAAAAGATTGCCGATTACATCGTATGCATTGATGAGGGACGCATCGTATTTAGTGTTGAAAAAGACGTTATTACCGACATTGCGGGCATTGCTCATTGTCGTGCAGCAGAATTCGACGCTATTGCAGACAGCGGGTTTTTCGCTCCCGGAAGTATGCATTTCGAACGTGCCACTTACGGAACCACCGTGCTCGTGCCCGATCGACTAGCCTTCGGAGCACAGTTCCCCGCCATCACCGTCGAGCGAGCGACCATCGACGCCTACCTGTCCTTGATGTTGAAAGGAGAAGTCCGATGAAGGCTATGCTTTGGTCTGATTTACTCGTTGCAAAAAAGTATTTTGTTCAGCAAATCGTTCTTTGCCTAGTCATTGCTGTATTCGTATGTATTATGACTGAGAATGTCTATGTGGGGATGCCGGTAGCAAGCGTTATGATGCCGTTTTCTCTCGCCTTCACTATCATTGCTCTCGACGAGCGTGGCAATTGGGAGCAATTTCGTTTGGCGCTTCCGCTTTCGCGCACAAACGTTATCCTAGGTCGCTACACAAGTCTCGTGGTTCTTGCTTTGATCGGCCTGGTACTTGGCTTCATTATTTTGAGTCTTGTTGTGGCAGCGGCAACACTCTTCCCTGCCATTCCACAACTCACGGGCCTCTTGCAGAATTTTTCCTGGCAGGGCGTCGTGCTCGTTGCTGCCATTTCTATTGTTATCATCCTGGTAATGTTTTCGCTCACCATGCCCCTGGTTTCGCGTTTCGGCATGACCAAAGCCGTGCGCTTCGTGCCCCTTTTGGTGGTTTTCGGAATTATGGCGGTATTCTCATTGGGAGGAAACAGCGAAATGACAACCTTCGCCACCAACCTGGCCAGCCTCCTCGAAACGCCCGCAGGCACACTGGCTCTATCTGGCATTATTCTTGCGGCTGGACTGGCACTCTATGCACTTTCGGGAGTTCTATCGATAAGGCTCTATGCGAAACGACAGTTTTAGAGGTTGTTCTGCAACATTTCAGGTGGTTTTAAACAATCCGTCAGACAGCATCATTACAAGCTTCCGCCTACTACTTCGCCAAAATACCCCACCTTTCCCCTATTGCGCTAGTGGGGTATATACCGTTATCAAACATTGCATGAAAGCGGACTTTTGATCTCACGCAGAAAATCAGCTGTCATTGTTGTCTAGCTTGCCTGAGCCAGGTCGGCCAGGGTCGTACCATCCACGTAATTCTCGATAACGCTATCGAGGCCGCGCCAAAAATCGATAGACATACATTCGTCGCGTCGTGGACACACCGCAGCACCCGCTTCGAGACAAGCCACCGGCGCGCAGCTACCCTCAGTAGCACGCAGCACATCACCTGCAGTAATCTCGTTTGCAGGACGGGCTAAAAGATAACCACCGCTCACCCCACGAATACTCTTCAGCACGCCGGCCTTAACCAATGCACTGCCCAACTGCTCAAGATACTTCACCGAGAGGTCTTGTCGCTCGGCAGCTTGGCGCATAGTTACCGGCACCCCGTCTGCGCTAAGCACCGCAACCTCAATTGCAAGTCTGAGGGCGTAGCGCCCTTTTGTCGAAATCATCATAGTATGCACACCATCCTCGCTGCTTAACCCAGCGTTATTACTCAAATCAACCACTAGAATCATAGCCTCGTGCGGCTAAAATCCTTTTAAGTATAGCTTATCGGTAGCCTTTCCCTTTAAAAGCAGCGCAGAACGCCGCTTATCTAGCGCGAATTGCCATTCTGTGTTCCGTTAGCGAATTCATAACACCGAGCGAACCCTGAAGCAAAGCTTTGCTAGGATACCCGTATGAAAGAAATTACCTTCCCACACCGTCGCGCTGCGACTAATGTAATCCTCTCCGTAGTAGTCGCACGAGCAATAAGTATCCTCATTGTGGCCGTAGTTGCACTCGGGGCAGCATGGCTCCTAACAAGTTGTGGCCGATCGACCAGTGAAAGCACGACAACATACGTCAGCCCCTACAACTGGGAGGGACTTCGATTCCAAGGCGACCGTCTCTCCTACTCTGAAAATGGCACGCTTCGTTCCGATCTTGGCGTAGACGTATCCAGCCATCAAGGATCTATCGATTGGTCAGCAGTCGCTTCAGATGGCATCGATTTCGCGATTATCCGCGTGGGAAACCGCGGCTACACCGAAGGAAGCTTATACGTTGATGAGTGTTTTGCCGAAAACATCGATGGAGCTGCTGCTGCAGGGCTTGAAACGGGCGTTTACTTTTTCTCGCAAGCAGTAAACGAAGAGGAGGCACGCCAGGAAGCCGATTTGGTAATAAAGCAGCTCAATGGCCGTAAGCTTAACCTTCCCGTTGCTTACGATCACGAACCAGTAACCGACCCCGCCGGACGCGCCAACGATATGAGCGGAACGGAACTTGTCGCATGTGCTCGCGCATTCTGCGAGCGCATTGAAGCGGCTGGCTACGACACTATTATTTACGGCAACAAACAAGATATAGCCCGATTTAACGGTGTCTCCTTGGGCAATCGCCCTGTTTGGTTGGCAGAATACGACGCGTCCCGTCCCACTGCGCAGTTCGACTTTATCCTGTGGCAATATACAAACGACGGAACAGTTGCCGGCATCCCCACTGTCGTCGATCTCAATATCCGCTTTCTCACCAAATAGTGTTGTCTACACGTTTGACTCTATTGATACTATTTGTATAACATTTATTAACGTTCTCTTCTTCCTCTTGACGCGGATTGCATTTGGTGGCATTATTCCTAGTAATCTACTAGGGTATTTTACGGGGGTAACCCCAACAAGGAGTGCAAGCCATGAGTCAATCTAAGGACATCTATCTAGACAACGCTGCTACCACCAAGCTGCGTCCTGAAGTGCTTGATGCCATGATGCCATATCTGACCAGCGAATACGGCAATCCGAGTTCGCTTTACCCCCTCGGCGAGAGTGCAGCTGCGGCCATCGCTGAAGCTCGCAACATTGCAGCACGCGCCCTTGGGGCCAAAGATCGTGAGATAATCTTTACCTCAGGCGGCACCGAAGCCGACAATATGGCACTTATCGCCACCGCCGAAGCCTATGCCGAACGCGGTCGCCACATCGTAACGAGTGCTATCGAGCACCACGCTGTGCTACACGCCTGCGCATACTTAGAAAAGAGGGGTTTCGAAGTAACCTACCTACCCGTCGACGAATACGGTTTGGTATCCCCCGTTGCCCTCGAAGCATCTCTTCGACCCGACACCATTCTTGCCTCGATTATGTTCGCCAACAACGAGATTGGTACGATTGAGCCCATCGCTGAACTTGGCGCCATCGCCCATCAGCACGGGGTGATTTTCCACACCGACGCGGTACAGGCATTCGGTCATCTCCCCATTGATGTGGACGCGATGAACATTGATCTACTGTCAGCATCGAGTCACAAGATATATGGCCCCAAGGGAACCGGCATGCTTTACCGCCGGCGAGGCATAAAAGGCGGGGCGTTCATCCATGGCGGCCAGCAGGAGCGAGGAATGCGCGCCGGCACCGAGAACGTTGCGGGTATTGTTGGTTTCGCTAAGGCTATCGAACTTGCTCTCGCAGAGCAGGAAACCGAGGCTGCCCGCATGATTGATCTACGCAACTACGCCATTACCCGCATCCTTAACGAAATTCCTCATTCCCGGTTAAACGGGCATGCCGCCAAGCGCCTCCCCAACAACGTAAACTGCTCGTTTGAGTTTATTGAGGGTGAGGGAATGCTGCTTCAGCTGGCCTTCAAAGGCGTATCCGCTTCCAGTGGATCGGCCTGCACATCAGGCTCGCTTGATCCGAGTCATGTACTACTAGCTATCGGGCTACCCCACGAAATAGCCCATGGGTCGCTACGCCTCACTCTTGGCCACGATACGACTCATGCAGATGTAGATTTCGCCATTGATGCGCTAAAAGGCACCGTCGCAAACCTGCGAGCCATGAGCCCCTTGTACGAAGACTTCATGAAAGAACAGCTGGTCGCCGTATAGTCGAAAACTATCCGAACGAACCTGAACCAACTCACACCACACGAAAGGAGCCATCATGGCTTTTGCATACAGCGAAAAGGTAATGGACCACTTCACAAACCCACGCAACATGGGCGAAATTGAGAATTGTAGCGGATGCGGTACCGTGGGCAACGCCCAGTGCGGCGACATCATGCGCATGTACGTAGATGTTGACGACAACGGCATCATCCGCGACGTAAAGTTCAAAACATTCGGTTGCGGCGCAGCCATCGCCACCTCATCCATGGCAACTGAGCTCGTAAAGGGCAAAACAGTACAGCAGGCGCTTGAGGTAACCAACAGGGCCGTTATGGACGCACTCGACGGTCTACCCCCCGTCAAAGTGCATTGCTCGCTTCTAGCCGAAGAAGCTATTCACGCTGCACTTTGGGACTATGCCGAAAAGAATGGATTGGTTATCGAAGGTTTGGAAAAGCCCAAAGCCGACATCCATGAGCATGAACACGAGCATGCAGTAGTAGCCTAGCAAAAGCAATACCGGAAGCACAGAATACTCTCTCTCCATGCAATGATGCCGCCTCAAGCCAGGCGGCATCATTGCATACCAGATAGAACAGAACGAGGTTTCGCACTTGACGACCTCACCTCACCTGCTACACTAATTTTCACGCTTTCAACCAAGGAGCTCTGCTTTGATGCAATCAGCATTTCTGTAAGCGCTGCACCCTCGCCCAGCGCCTCCGCAACTTCTTGTTGCGCTCTTTTTGCCACCTAAAGTGGCTAGCATTGTCGCGTTCGCAACCTCACACTGAAATGCACTGCGCGACCATCGCGCGCTAACCGTATCAAACAATAGGAGTCCTTTCTTTATGACTGAAACAACCGCTTTAACAAGTGCTTCTGGCCGGCCCCTGCCGAAACGATGGTTCGCCATCATTGCCACCATCTGGGGTGGTCAAGCAGCATCTATGATTACAAGCTTTGCTGCCGGGTATGCCGTAGTCTGGTACATTACCGAAACAACCGGCAGTGCCATCATGCTGGCAGCAGCGGCTATCTGCGCCTATCTACCGCAAGGCCTACTCTCACCCTTCGGTGGTGTTATAGCCGACAAACACAATCGCAAGACCGTTATGATACTTGCCGACCTCTCGGTAGGCATCGTATCTTTGGGTCTCGGCTTCGTTATCTTATTCGGAGAACCCAGTTTTCCACTGTTGATGGTATTGGTGATTGTACGCAGCATCGGACAGGCGTTCCATGGGCCAGCCATGATGGCGGCTATGCCACTGTTGGTACCCGAAAAGCACCTGCTACGCATTAACACTCTCGACCAGCTGCTCATGTCGGTGGCATCTATCGGCGCGCCAGCCTTCGGCATCTTCCTGTACACCACACTGGGGTTCCACTCGGTCATGTTCCTTGATTTCGCCGGAGCACTTATAGCTGTAGCAGGGCTGGCGCTGGCGAAAATTCCCACCGTCATCGACAAAGAGGCCGAAAACCAACATGTGCTTGCAAACTTACGCGACGGTTGGAAGGCGCTTTCGGTGAACCGCGGCCTCGTTATCCTCATCGTCGGGGTGACCATCGGTATGGTAGCCTTCGCACCGCTGGGTGCCATCTTCCCACTCATGACGTTCGATCACTTCGGTGGTGACGGTTACGCAGCTTCGTTCATCGAGGCAGCGTTTGGTGGCGGTATGGTCGTGGGTTCGATTATTCTCATGGCTTGGGGTGGCGGCAAACGCCTCGCTGGACTCATCGCCCTCGCGGCTATTATTGTGGGGGCCACCACAGCGGCTTGCGGCTTCCTCACCCCGGACATGTTCTGGGCGTTCGCAGTGCTATGCGCTGTTATGGCCGTAGCCTGTGCCTGGTTCAATGGGCCGCTAATCACACTCATCCAGCGCAACGTGCCCGAGGAAAAGACAGGCCGTGCTCTTGGCCTATCCATGGCAGCCATGGGCTTGGCCTCCCCCATCGGCATTGCGCTGGGCGGCGCTTTAGCCGAAGCCATCGGCGTGGCGGCGTTCTTCGTCGTCGATGGCGTAATCTGCCTCATCTTAGGCATGGTGCTGTATGTACCGAAATGCGTACGCGCACTCGATACTGAAGAGCCCTGCATTGCAGGAAAACAAAAGGCAGACGGAGAGTAGAAGGGGCTGATCACATTTTACTAGGCAGCACGGTAAAAGGAGGCGTACCCGATCGACTCGGCTACGCCTCCTTTTACCGTGCTGCCTGCGTGTCTGTTAAGGTCATCGTTCGTCTAAATCAGAGCACAAGTCACTCAAGGCTCGATATTCTTTCTGTAGTTCAAGACGCAACTCTTCCTCACTAGGCAAATGTGCGAAATATTTCGAGGCGAATATCTGCCTGTTATCTTCTGGAAGAGTGTATTTGACCACTGCATCGCTTTTACTGGCACACAGAACAAGCCCTATAGGAGCGTTATCGCCTTCATTCATCAACTCACGCGTGTAATAGTTCGTATACATTTGCATCTGCCCAAGATCCTGATGCGTTAAGTCTCCGGTTTTAAGATCAACAAGCACGAAACATCGCGCGAGGTAGTTATAGAGAACCAAATCGATAAAAAAATGTCGTCCATCAAACGTTATGCGTTTTTGCCGCGCCACGAAAGCAAAACCTGTCCCCAATTCGAGCAGAAACTCCTGCAAATGGTCAACAAGAGCTTGTTCGAGATTACTCTCGTAAAATGAGTCATTTTGCTTGAGACCCAAAAAATCAAGAATATAAGGGTCGCGAATGATGTCTTCGGGTTTCTTCGCCGGTTCAAGTGCTTTGATTTCTTCGGAAACGCCCTTTTTATCCTGGCTCGCCAGCAATCGCTCGTAATAGAAGCTATCAATCTGACGCTTGAGCTGACGAGTGCTCCATTGAGCGGCAATACACTCATCCATGTAGAACCGCCTGATATCAACGTCACTCACACGCATAAGCAGGCGATAGTGTGTCCAACTCAATTCCGAACGCAGTGCGTTCAGAATTGGAAAAGCAAGGTAAAACTGACGCATATAGCTCAAATTGCGAGCGTCGAATCCCTTGCCGAAATCAACAGTCATTCGCTTGGACAGCTCCTCAATCAGCTGTGCCCCATATTCCGCCCGCTCTTCACCGCCTTGCTGTTCGACGATGTTCCTTCCGATGCTCCAATATGCCTCCACCATCGCAAAATTTGCCGCAGCATATGCTCTACAACGTGCCTGAGTCAGTATTTCCTTGATTTGCTCATAGAATTGAGAATTCTCCAACTCATCCATACCGCCCTCTTTCTCGCACAACAATCCAACCACCTACGAGCGCCTACTTGACCCGTAAGCCGAGTTCTTACGATTGCCGAATGCACTTCCTTTGCGGGCGGTTTTTTTCAGATCCTTCAGTACATCGCTCTCGCTTGAGCCCTCTACTTGAGAGCGCAGCTTCACTACCTGATCGCGAAGACGAGCTGCTTCTTCGAAGTCCATATTCACGGATGCCGAAGTCATCTCGTCTTCCATCGAGGCAATAATACGCAGCACTTCTTCACGCGAAAGCGCGGCCAATTCCCTGTTAACCTGTTCGGCCGTGGTATTTCCCACCTCGCCGGTGACGTATTCCATAATGTCGCTGATAGCTTTGCGAATAGTCTGGGGTTCGATACCGTTGTCCTGGTTGTACTGCATCTGGATGGCGCGACGACGTGTTGTCTCGTCGATAGAAATACGCATAGATTCGGTCATTTTATCGGCATACATAATAACCTGACCCGACACGTTACGTGCAGCACGCCCAATCGTCTGTATTAAAGAGCGGTGATTACGCAGGAAGCCTTCCTTGTCGGCGTCCAAAATGGCCACCAAAGACACTTCGGGTAAATCAAGACCCTCGCGCAGCAAATTGATACCCACCAGCACATCAAATTTACCTTGACGCAGCTCACGTAATATCTCAATACGCTCAAGCGTCGCAATGTCTGAGTGCATGTAGCGCGCCTTCACACCCTGGTCAAGCAGATGATCAGTCAGATCTTCAGCCATCTTCTTTGTCAGCGTGGTTATTAATACACGCTCATCGCGAGCCGCGCGGTCCTTTGCCTCGTCAATAATATCGTCGATCTGAGAAGACGAGCTCCGTACGATAATCTCTGGGTCTAACAGGCCTGTCGGACGAATAATCTGCTCTACCTGCTGCTGGGATACCTTCAACTCATAATCGCCCGGCGTGGCCGATACATACACGAACTGCGGAATACGCTCCTCGAACTCATCGAAACGCAACGGGCGGTTATCTAAGCAACTTGGCAGGCGAAACCCATGTTCAGCCAGGGTAATTTTGCGCGAGCGGTCACCCTCATGCATGCCACGAATCTGAGGCACCGTCACGTGGCTTTCGTCGATGATGCAGAAAAAATCCTTGGGGAAGTAGTCAATCAACGTATACGGAGGCTCGCCCGGTTCACGGCCGTCAATATGGCGCGAGTAGTTCTCGATGCCGGAACAGAAGCCTATCGTTTCCAACATCTCTAAATCGTAGTTCACACGCATCTCAAGGCGCTGAGCCTCGAGTAGTTTGCCTTCTTCTTTAAATTGAACTAAACGATCACGCAGCTCGTCGCGCACGGTACCGAGCGCGCGATCGAGTTTTGGGCGTGTAGCCACATAATGCGATGCTGGCCAGATAGGCAAAGCCTCATACTCATTGCGCACTTCACCGGTAACAGTGTCCACTTCAACAATGCGCTCAATCTCGTCGCCCCAGAACTCAATACGCAATGGATAGTCGGCATACGGCGGGAACACGTCAAGAGAATCACCACGCACGCGAAACGTTCCGCGTTTTAGCTCATAGTCGTTGCGATCGTATTGAATATCAATAAGATCATGAATGATGTCATCACGATCAGCCTCTTTCTGTTTATCCACGAACACTGCCATGCCCGCATAATCCATTGGGCTACCGATGCCGTAAATGCATGATACCGATGCCACCACGATACAGTCGCGCCGCGAGAGTAGCGCCGAAGTAGCCGCATGGCGCAGCTTCTCAACTTCTTCGTTGATAGAAGCATCTTTCTCGATAAAAGTATCCGATGAGGGTACATAAGCCTCTGGCTGATAATAGTCGTAGTAGGACACGAAATATACAACCGAGTTGTTGGGAAAGAATTCCTTTAGCTCTGAAGCCAGCTGGGCTGCAAGCGTTTTATTGGGGGCCATAACCAAAGTTGGTTTCTGTACCGCTTCAATAACTTTCGCCATAGTGAACGTCTTACCCGAACCCGTTACCCCTAAAAGGGTTTGATAGCGCAGATCATCACGTATGCCAGCACTCAATTTTTCAATAGCCTTCGGCTGGTCTCCCGCCGGCTCATAAGGAGACACCACCGTGAAGGGTGCAGAAGCTAACCGCGCATCGTCGGTCTTACCTTCCATCTCAGCACCTTCCAAACTTGATAGATGAACCATACTATTCCCTTCCCCTATCAAACAAGGCCGCACGCTTCAACCAACCATCTATAAGGAATTTAGTGTAGCATAGGCACTTATATATGAACAGATGTTCGTTAGCAAAAGGTTACACGCTTGCCTTCAGTAAGCAACGCATAGTATCGATTGATCAACCGATAATGGCAAAGTGCTATACTCTTCGCCGCCACCAACCGCATCGATGCCCTCGTTGGCATTGCTTTTTCCAAAGGAATCACCAGTAATGAATGTGAGCAAAAAAATACCCGGGCTAGCCGTATGTGTGGCGGTAGCCCTTCCCTGTTGGTTTTTGGGACAAGCTTTTCCGCTTATAGGAGGCCCTGTATTCGCCATTATGACAGGTATGGCTATCGCGTTGGTTTGGGGGCAATCAAAGCGCGGCACTGTTCAGTTAGGCATCGCCTTTACCGCAAAAAAAGTGCTCCAGTACGCGGTAATTCTATTGGGGTTCGGGCTTAATCTTGCCCAGATTGCCCAGGTTGGAGCTCGCTCTTTACCTATTATCGCATCCACCATTGCAACAGCACTCATCGCAGCCTTCGTACTTTACAAATTGCTACGCATGCCTTCTGCCCTGTCGATACTCATTGGCGTTGGCTCATCCATCTGCGGCGGTTCAGCCATCGCTGCCACTGCTCCCGTCATCAAGGCTGACGACGAAGATGTAGCGCAAGCCATCTCGGTCATTTTTCTATTCAACGTAGTAGCCGCCCTTGTGTTTCCCACACTCGGAACCATGTTGGGCATGTCTAACGAAGGGTTTGGTTTGTTCGCCGGCACCGCCGTGAACGACACTTCGTCGGTAACCGCCGCCGCAGCAGCATGGGATGGCATGCATCCCGGATCTAACGCACTAGACGAAGCCACCATCGTAAAGCTCACGCGTACGCTAGCCATCATTCCCATCACCTTGGCGCTGGGATTGTGGTGCGCCCGGCGCGAAAGCAAAAATCTAGAAGCTGAAAGACTGGCCGAAGCCAACACTCCAACCAAGCTCTTCGGCGGATTCAGTCTGAAACGGGCCTTCCCTTTATTTATCCTCTTTTTCTTGCTTGCATCGGTCGTTACAACCATCGCGGTAGCCGCTGGCATAGACGCGGGTATCTTCGAGCCACTAAAAACGCTTTCGAAGTTTTTTATCGTCATGGCCATGGCTGCCATCGGGCTAAACACCAACTTGGTAAAGCTAGTAAAATCGGGGGGCAAGCCCATTTTAATGGGTCTCTGTTGTTGGGTCGCTATTGCTGCCGTCAGCCTAGGAATGCAGCACCTACTGGGGCTTTGGTAGCGTTACGCACGCACTAGGCGATCGCAGCGCGATAGTCTTCCCACCACGCAAGAACCTTATTGCGCAACTCATCGGGGGTACCATCATTATTAAACACCACATCGGAAGCTTCGATACGATCGGCATCGGTAATCTGACGCGCAATGCGACGACGCACATCCTGCTCATCGAAACCGGAAGCCACTGCGCGCTCGATGCGCATATCGAGCGGAGCTAAAACAGCCATAACCACATCGGCATCATAAGCTAAAGACGATTGACGACTCTTAAATACGGAGTACTCAATGATTACCGCCTCGCTACCTGCCGCTTCTAACTCTGCAAGCCGATCGGTATAGGCATCTTCAATACGAGGAACCGTAATACGATTTAACTTGCGCGTATCGGCAGGGCTCACGAATGCTCGAGCAGCAAGAGCGGCACGATCGATCTCGCCATCGTCACCGAGAATAGTAGGCCCAAATGTTTCAATAAGCTCTTCCTTCACGGTGTCCCACTTCAGCACATCATGGCCTACCTGATCGAGATCGATAAAGGGCAGGCCTGCATCCACCAGTGCCTTACGAGCCGTTGATTTGCCGGCGCCCATACCTCCGATGATGAACAGCTTTTTCATACCGATGATACCTCCTCAATCATGCCGCCTCCGAGAACGGTGGAGCCTCGATAAAAAACGGCAAACTGGCCAGGTGCTGTTGTAGGTTGCGGACTACGCAAAACAACACGCACACCACCTTCGGGTTCTGGTTCCATGATACACGGTGCTGGGGTACTTCGATAGCGAAGTTTCACTGACGCGTCCTCCGGACCCTCTAAACATGTTATGGCCTGCCAATTCACCTTACCCAAGCGCACACTCACAGCCTGTGCATCCGAGGCGTAGCCCACCACAAGTTCGTGAGAATCTACCCGCTTCTCTACAACATAATAAGGTTCGGGGGCCGCAATGCCGATACCCTTACGCTGCCCTATGGTGAACCCCGACAAACCCTCATGGTGTCCAAGTACCTTACCAGTACGGTCCACAATCAGCCCAGGCTCGTCGGTTACACCACGCTGGCTTAAAAAGGTACGATAGTCTCCGTCGATAAAGCACACATCTTGACTTTCTGGCTTTTCTGCCACCGGCAAGCCTAAATCGGCTGCCAAGATACGTACCTCGGTCTTTGTCGTACCACCCAGTGGCAACACCAAGCGCGACAACTGGTCTTGAGAGAGAAGCGACAGCATGTAGCTTTGATCTTTGCGCACATCTAAGGCGGTAAGCACAGCAAATCGACCAGTATCAACCAGCTGCACTATACGTGCATAATGCCCTGTTGCCACCCTGTCGCATCCAAGCTCTTCGGCCGCCTCCAACAAGCCGGGCAGCTTACAACATGCATTGCAGCCAACACAAGGGCTGGGCGTAAGGCCTTGTACATAAGCGGTCGCGAATGGCTGAACGACCTCGCGCTCAAACCCTGCGACACACAAGCGTTCCACATGAGGAATGCCCAACAGCGCACACACGGCGGCCGCGTCCGCAGCCGCACAATCGGCCGCCGCGTTATCCTGAAAACGACAGGTTACCCCAACGACATCGTAGCCGGCACGCATCAGCAGTGCTGCAGATACCGCGCTGTCCACCCCACCACTCATTCCAAGTGCTATTCGCCCCGCCGGGTGCTTTTGATGCGTCACACGTGCCTCGCTCCCCGCTCCGGTTTTATCCGAAGCATTCTCATTCGTTAAGCCCAGTATACGACAAGACCGCATCTCCTTCGTGGCAGCTATGGCGACAAAGGGCATCTCCACCGCGGTGGGCAACCTTCCACATGCGCCGTTGTTTCAACTTTTCTTGAAACCACACCAATGCCTCGACATGACTGCGCTACGATGCTCTCTTAGCATCATAAGAGCGGTATACTAAATTTTTGCGCTTTTACGCAAGAGTATTGCACAAACAGGAGGATCCGCCGTGTCCGGCTCAAAATCACGCTACATACCCGCCCTCGATGGCCTTCGCGCCTTTGCCGTTCTCGCAGTTATCGCCTACCACATGCGCATGCCCTGGGCTCCCGGCGGCCTTCTTGGCGTCACGATCTTTTTTGTATTGTCGGGCTACCTTATAACCAGCCTGTTGCTTATCGAGTACGACAATACAAAAAAGATCGACCTTCCGCAGTTTTGGTTACGCCGTATACGTAGGCTTGTTCCAGCTATCGTATTCGTTATTGTTTGCACCATTGTACTTTGCACGATATTCAACCATGCTCTCCTCACAAAAATGCGTCCCGACATTGTGCCGTCTTTGCTATTCTTCAACAACTGGTGGCAAATATTTCACGATGTATCTTACTTCGAGGCGTTGGGGGCTCCCTCACCACTAGCTCATTTCTGGTCGTTAGCTATTGAAGAGCAGTTCTATCTGATATGGCCCGTTGTATTGTTTATTTCCATGAAGGTGGGTGCAAAGAAAACCACCCTGCGCAATGCCACCTTAATACTGGCCCTGCTTTCTGCCCTCGAAATGGCACTTCTATTCAGCCCAACCGCCGACCCAAGTCGTGTGTACTACGGCACCGACACGCGTGCGTTCTCGCTGCTCATAGGTGCTTGGCTGGCGTTCGTCTGGCCTTCACATATGCTGGGCGCCAAAGGGAGCATACGTCTAACGAAACAGGTTCGTACCATACTCGATGCAGTGGGCGGCGTAGCTCTTGTGGGCCTTTTGCTTATGGTTGCGTTGTCTAACGGGTTCTCACCCTTCTTGTATCGCGGCGGCCTGGTGCTATGCTCACTTCTTACCGCTGTGGTTATTGCGGTAATGGTACACCCAGCAAGCCGAGTGGGCCGCATCGCAGGGTCGGCACCACTAGTATGGATAGGCAAGCGAAGCTATGGTATCTACTTATGGCATTACCCACTCCTACTTCTCATGAACCCCAACCCATCGGTGGAAACACCGTGGTGGCTCTATCTACTGCAACTAGTAGTTGTTTTCGCCTGTGCCGCGTTCTCGTACCGCTTCGTTGAGAACCCCATTAGAAAAGGAGCTATCGGACGCCTAGCAAAAAGCGCGCAGGCCCATACCATCAATTGGGCTGACTGGATACGTCTACACATTGTACCTTTCGTGGGAGCTACCGCATTGGTTGCTGTGGCTGTTGGAGGATTGATATTTGTACCTTCTACGTCGGCTTTAGAGGGCGGCGACATACTTAAACAAGCCGAAGAACAGCAGAGTAAAGACCAAGCAAACGCACCTGCATCCGAGTCTAATCCGGGAACCTCCGCAGATGAAAAGCCGAAGCTAGACGTACTCATGATTGGCGATTCGGTTTCAGTGCGCGCAATCCCCTATTTCGATAAGACGTTTCCTCATGGAGCTATCGACGCCACAGTAAACCGCCAATTCTACGCTGCCCAAGAGATATACAATTCCTACAAAGACCAAAAGGTGGTTGGCAACATTGTCGTTTTTGCACTGGGAACGAATGGTCCCGTCGACACCGCCCAGGTTGATGCCCTTATAGCAGATGTAGGCCCCGACAAGCAGATTTGGTTCATCAACACCCGAAGTCCCCTCGACTGGGTGCAGGCAACAAACGATGCTATCGCCGATGCCGTAGCGCGCCATGAAAACACACACCTCATCGATTGGTACGCCGCGAGTGCTGGCCGCGAAGACCTCTTCGACGGCGATGGCACTCATCTCACAGAAGAGGGCGCGCAGTTCTACGTTGAGCTGATTTATGCAGCCATTGGAAATCTGTTGCCTGCTCACCCCGAGGATATTGCACAGGCCTCCGAAGCACCCACAACGGACATGCCCGCAGTAGAGAAACCAGCAGAAGAGACACCAGCCGCCTAGAGGTCTACGAAGGAATATTGCAGCATGGGGCTATAAGTTCTTCGCACTACGGAACGTACCAACGCCCATAATGGACACTCTTAGGGGATTAAGCCAAAAGAGGGGCTTATAGGACAAAAGAGGAGGCCTCGCGGCCTCCTCTTTAAACTCTAATCAAAAAGCACAAGAACTATTCAGCAGCAGCTTCTTCAGCAGCAACCTCGGCTACAACCTCAGCAGCAGCCTCCACGGCCTCGTCCTTCTTCTCAGACTTCTTCTTGGCCGGCTTCTCCTCGACGACGATAGACTCGTCAACTTCGATCTCGAAACCCAACTCTTCAGCAGCAGCCTTCATGGACAGCGAAATGCGGCGACGCTCAGGGTTGATCTCCATGACCTTCACCTTCACCTCGTCACCAGCCTTCACGACCTGCGCCGGGGTGTCGATGTGCTTCTGAGACATCTCAGAAATGTGCACCAGACCCTCAATGCTCTGGCCCAGTTCGATGAACGCACCAAACGGCACAATCTTCGTCACTTTGCCGTCGACGATGGTACCCACCGGATAGCTCTCAACAAGCTTGATCCACGGATCTTCCGTCGTCTGCTTCAGACCCAGCGAAATACGCTCGCGCTGCAGGTCTACATCGAGAACCTCTACCTCGACCTCGTCGCCCACCTTCACAACCTCGGAAGGATGGTTCACGTGGTTCCAAGAGAGCTCGGAGATGTGCACCAGGCCGTCGATGCCGCCCAAGTCCACAAAGGCACCGAAATCGACGATCGAAGATACGGAGCCCTTCAGGCGCATACCCTTCGTAAGCTTGGCCAGGATCTCGGCGCGCTCGTTCTTGCGGCCTTCCTCAAGCAGCACGCGGCGGGAAAGCACGACGTTGTTGCGATTGCGATCCATCTCGATAACGCGAGCTTCGATCTCGGTGTTCAGGTACATATCGAGATCCTTGACGCGACGGAGGTCAACCAGCGATGCCGGCAGGAAGCCGCGCAGGCCGATATCTAGGATCAGGCCGCCCTTGACCACTTCGATAACTTCGCCCGTGACCACTTCGCCAGCCTTGAACTTCTCTTCAACGCGAATCCAAGCACGCTCGTACTCAGCACGCTTCTTGGAAAGGATGAGACGGCCGTCTTTGTCCTCTTTCTGGAGAACCAAAGCCTCGATCTTCTCGCCCAAGCTAACGATGTCGGACGGATCGGCATCTTTGCGGATGGAAAGCTCGCGAGACGGGATAACACCCTCGCTCTTGAAGCCAATGTCAACGAGCACTTCGTCGTGCTCGATCTTGACAACAATACCGTCGACGAGATCGCCCTCGTCAAACTCGGTCAGCGTGCCGTCGATCATCTCGTTCATCTGCTCATCGGAGATGTCGCTGAAGTCGATGACAGACGTGTTCTTGATTCCGGTCAAAACGGACCCCTTTCAAACCTACTTCGGGGACCCTTCGTCATGATTGATTGCTACGTGCACCATGTTCGCTCTGCAAGAAAATCTCTCGTGCCGAGCTGTGTAACAAAACATGTCTCGGGGGCCTACAGTTACGGAGCCTAACGGGTTCTCCCGATAAGCTGCATTAGTATAACATGCGAGGCCCGCCCACTCTAGGATCTTTTTGTCAAGCCCACGATTATTTCGCCATGTTGGCTGCTTTTCAGGGGGATTTTCAGGGGGCTCATTTCAGTAAGGGTTTCAGCAAGCCACTCATGCCATACACGTAACTTGCCTACCAATCGCCCTCACAACCCAAGCTGCGCATAAGACACCGTGCAGCACGCAGCAAATCCGACCACAATAACAACGAAAAGAGATTGTGCAATGCGTGGGCGTAAGCGCAAAAATCCCTCATAAATAAGCGGATAGAGTACCCACACATAAAGCATCGCCACCACAGCAATAATTATGTCGTTCACCAGCCATGCCTGACCAAAAATATTAAGTGGCAACTGAGAGTTGTCCCAATAAGGATATTTCCCGTTTGCATCGGGCTGGTTTACAAGCCAACCAATAACCAACTCCATAACCATACTTAAGATAATAGCTATTACAAATGTTTCCAGCAACGCACCCCAAAGCGTTTTGCGGCGAGTAATAATGCGCTCTTTAAGCGGCTCAATTACTAGTGTCATTGCCACTGCTCCAAAACCATAGGCCCAGTAGGGGTGATACCATGGGTCAGACCATATGGCATAATCCTCCGATACGATACCGAAGAAGCGATCCATAAACCAACAATAGGGAATTTCCAACCAATGCCCCGCAATGCTAAACACGCAAAAACACACGAGCAAAACAAGCCAGAATTCCCAGGTACGAGGTGCAAAATAACCAACTTCGTCTTTTTTAGTAATTCTATGCAATTGACGTTTTATCATAGGCAGCCCACCCTCATTCGTTCTTAGTTCCACTTTACCGCCCGCAGCGCCTTTTGACGCTCGGGTTTCCGCACCGTCTTCGCCAAAAAGGTGCGGAAACTGCAAGCATCCAAGCGGCAGTATGCCGGCTTACTTTCAAAGTATTGCGTTAGTTTTACGCTGAACTCTGCCTAAGAAGATAAACCTGCCTGACAGCTAGCACAAACTCCATCAAAAATAATCTCGTGACCCTCGATCTTAAACCCGTGCGTGTCGGATACTTGTGAAGCCAAATCGGAGCAGTAGGGCATATCCACATCGAATATCTGACCACACACGCGACACTTTGCATGATAATGGGGGTCGTTGAAAAAGTCGTAGCGGTCGGCACCATTGGGCACCTCTACGCGCAGCACATCCCCCCGCTCAGATAGCACCCCGAGGTTACGGTAAACCGTAGCTCGAGAAATATTCGGGTGCTTCTCGCGCACGGCGTCATACACATCGGCCGACGTGGGATGGTTATGCAGTGAACGCACCGCGTCTAATACGAGGGCACGTTGTATGGTGTTTCGCGTAGGAACTGTCGCTCCTTCGCGTTTTTTCGTCGTGGACATAAGGCTACTCCTTCGTTCGGAAGCATAATCGTTTCATTGTTTCAAATAGGATTATATCCCATTAGTAAAAGGAAGCAAGCAACGGTTAAAACCTCCACAGGTAAGAAAAAGGGGGGCCTCATGCACAGACAAATAAACGTGGCATTAAGCCCCTCTTCCTACCGAGCACCCAACAAGCTCACCAAGCTATACAGCAGCCACACCGCGTTCTCCCGTACGTATACGAACAACTTCATCAACTGGCGATACGAATATTTTCCCATCCCCCACCTCACCGGTATGTGCCTGTGCGCGAACAAGGTCGACAAGCCCTTCAACCTCGTTATCGTCGACAACCAGCTCGAACTTTACCTTTGGAATCATGTTCAACATAACCTCTGTGCCTCGGTAGTATTCAGTCCATCCATGCTGGCTACCGCAACCCTGTACCTGCGAAATAGTCATGCCACCTACCTGCGCAGCAAAGAGAGCTTCTTTCAACGGCTCCATTTTTTCAGGCCGTACTATAGCAGTTATCTTCTTCATCCTTCTTCCTTTCCGGATAGGCGTAAGCTTACACGTTCTAACCTGCTTCTCTCGTTAGTCGAGACCGGTATAGGCAGGATAGGCACTCTCGCCGTGTGCCGCCACATCAAGGCCTTGCGCCTCCTGCGCCTCACTAACACGCAAACTTCCCTTGAATATAACCTTCACAACCAGCCCAATGACCAAGCTTACAACTCCTACGAACACAACCGTTACGGCCATACCCAGAATCTGACTGACCAACAAAGACGCATCACCCGTGTAGAGAAGACCGCCCACTCCCGTCCAAGAAAGCTCGGGTAAACAGAACACGCCCGTAAGCACACCGCCCACTACGCCACCTACCGCATGACAACCAAAGGCATCGAGCGCATCGTCGTAACCCAATCGCGCCTTTAGCCCCGAAATGGCAAAGTAGCAAACAGGCGACACGATGAAACCCATAATTACCGCAGCCCCCGGCGCCACAAAACCAGCTGCTGGCGTAATTACCACCAACCCCGCCACAAGACCGGTGGCCGCTCCCACCAGCGTGGGCTTACCCACCTTTACGCGCTCCACAATCATCCACGAAACCAGTGCCGCAGCAGAGGCTGCAACCGTGTTCACCAAAGCAAGCGTCGCCACGCCGTCGGCCGCAAACGCAGAACCTGCATTAAATCCAAACCAACCAAACCAGAGAAGCGACGCACCTAGTACCACGAAGGGTACATTATGTGGTCGATACGTCATCATGCCAAACCCGCGGCGCTTACCCAGCAGTACACATAAAATCAAACCAGTAAGTCCTGAACTAATGTGCACCACATCGCCACCAGCAAAATCGAGTGCGCCAATGACGCCACCTATTAAACTGTTTTCACCGCCCCACACCATATGCGCCAACGGCGCATACACCACGGGAACCCATAGAGCAATGAATGCCAAAAGCGCGCCAAACTTCATTCGCCCCGCCACTGCACCGGTAATAATGGCTGTGGTAATCATGGCAAAGGCCGCCTGAAATGCCACGTCAGCCAAAACGGGATAGGTGTCATGGCTCAGCGCTGCAGGCGAATCCGTTATCATGCCTTCCACCAGCCCTTGCAAGCCCAGCTGATCAATTCCACCAAGAAACGGATTCGTCCCGTCTCCCCCGTAGGCAAGCGACCATCCCACGACCACCCACGCTACACCGGCAACACCTAAAGCCGCAAACACCATAATCATGGTGTTCACCACATTCTTACGACGCGACAGGCCCCCATAAAAAAACGCCAGGCCAGGCGTCATCAAAAACACAAGCATAGCGCTTACGAGCATGAATGCTGTTGAACCAGTATCAAACATATGCTTAAACCTCCTTATTCGCTGTTATCTGAATGACCTATTCGATAATCGCACGAGTAACGCAGCAAAAACCTGCAGACAGAGCGGTGTTAACACACTCGAAAACGTCTTTTAACAAAGGGAGGGTCTCGGCGTTACAATACTGCAAGCAAGAATACGCACCACGAAATCCACAAGAAGGAAGGCGCATATGGGTACCGTATTCATTAAAGTAGAGACAGAAGAAGATCGCGCGGTTCTCGCGAAGCTTGCCGACGAAATCTGGCACGAGTATTGGCCCGCGCTCATCGGCGAAGCACAAACCGACTATATGGTTGAGCAATTTCAAAGCCTCAAAGCCATCAATCGCGACATATGCGAGCATTCTTATGAATACTGGCTTTTGCACGACGAAGAAGATGGGCGTGTGGTTGGCTATACGGGCGGGCACCCCGAACCAGAAACAAACCGTTATTTTATCTCGAAGATATATTTGCGCGCTAAAGAGCGTGGTCATGGTTTTGCCTCACAAACCATTCGCTTCTACGAAGACATCTGTCGCACGCGCGGGCTTTCGGCTTTATATCTAACGGTAAACAAAGGAAACGAACTAGCCATCCGAGCCTATATCGGTAAAGGATTCACCACTATCGATGCCGTAGAAACCGACATTGGCGAAGGCTACGTTATGGACGACTACATCATGGAGAAACAGCTCGATTGTCTTACGAGTTAATCGATCACTTTCTGCGTTATGATCCACCAGACCGATAAGAAACGCCTTGCCGCTTCACAAGGCGACTTCGCCCTATAACTTCACCGCTATGCGCCCTCTCACCTAAGAGAGCGCATAGCATTACTCCAACCTACTTCAGAATTAAGGCCACAATAAGAATTGCAATTACACTGGTAGTAACAACCATACTTGCCACCATACTTTTACGCACTGAACCGATCGAGAAAGTTTTCAAGGCTCCGAAATCGACCGAGCGCGCAGCGCGGCCGAGTTCCTCTTCGGTTGCATGCCCGCTTGCAAACCCAGGACTGTCAGACAAAAAGTGTTGCGCAAACGGGAAGCATGCAAGTTTTGCGGGCAGCGGGGCCAGCATATCAGCAAACCAAGTTGCACACTCTAGGCGCAGATTCTCCAGAGGAACATCAAGCGCTTGACCCATCTCCTCCGGGAAAAAAGTTAACGAGAACACATCGGAATTGTCTTTAGAAAGCGATTTGCCATACCCCACTGACAAGTTGCCCTCAATCCATAAACGATTGTCAAGTTTTCGGGTTTGCGAACCGGTCAACACTGCTGAAAAGGCGGTACGCTCTTCGCCCCGCACGCTCTCCATATCTACTAGCACGCGTCCATCGTAGGTAGTGGTTACCACCGACGGAAGCGCCGAAGGCTCGCGCAATCCATGCTCCCTATCGTAGCTGATAGTATCGCTCAAATAATCGATAATAATCCAACTGAGAAGACCAGTTCGTTCATCTTCGGCAACCAGATAGAATTCGGCACGACCACCCCAAAAGGCACTCGTATGAACACGAAAGAAGCTTACGATAGCATAATAGGCTGGGTCATCGCCTTCGAAAACGCACGACTTAGCAAGCTTAAAACCCGAAGGAAGCAACGAGTTTGCCTGTTGTAAATCGGCTATCTCATAGAACAGAAAGAACGAGTATGGCTCTACCACAAACCCCATATAAGGTGTCGTCTTAGCAGCCCGATCAAGTAGTTTGCGCTGCGCAGTAAGCGGAAGCATGCCATAGAACTGCTGCATGAAGTGTATGGACCCTACCGTAACCGGGTCTACCATGCGCTCCGTACCCTTCGCAAAGTCTTCGCTTTCCACAAGCAATCCCCCCTTTACTGTCGACTAAAAAAACTATAGCCGAAGTAATAATTACCAGGGAGGTCTGCGCGCAGATGACGCATAGCTGTCGCATCTTTGACACCACAACGAATAAAACCCCAATTATCAGGTTTGGCACCATACGCCCTAACCGTGACCAGGGTTTCGAATTTCGAGCGTACAACTTACATAAACATAAGGAACAGGTACGTGAATCCGTAAGCTAAAAGGCCACAACCAGGAAACGTAAGCACCCAGGTAAGAACCATCTTTCCGGCAAGCCCCCACTTAACCGAGCGTAAACTACGCTCAGCACCAACACCCATGATGGCCGTAGTCTTCGTGTGCGTCGTTGACACCGGCAGACCTGTAAAAGTAGCCAGTCCAATACAAAAGCAAGCCGACAAGCATGCAGCGAAGCCTTGATACTGCTCCATCTTCACCATATTCATGCCCACAGATTTGATAATCTTTTTACCGCCAACAGCCGTACCCAGCGCCATAACGAGCGATACCATCAAAATCAGCCAAAAGGGAAACGTCACATTATCTTGAATACCTCCACTCATGCCAATCATGATACCTAGCATACAAAGCGACAAAAATTTCTGACCGTCTTGGGCACCATGCAAGATAGCTACACCCGCGCCAGAAAGGATCTGGGCCCATTTGAAAAACCCGTTTGCCTCGCGTCGGCTTGCTCCCCGACACGAGGTGCGAATCAAACGCGTAAACAACCAGCCTGTTCCGAAACCGAGCACGGTTGAGATGGCCAATCCGTAGACAACTTTTATCCATTCATCGCCATTGATGCCAGCAAGTCCACCCTGTAAAGCAATAGCCGCGCCGGTAATACCCGCGATGAGAGAATGGCTCTGAGACGTGGGTATGCCAAAAAACCAAGCCACAACACCCCAAACGATGATAGCCACCATAGCAGCCGCCAACGCAACAAGTGCCGCATGATTATCGCCGCCAAAGTCGACCATATGAAAGATAGTCTTCGCCACAGCGGATGAAACCATGGTAATAACCGCAAGGCCAATGAAGTTACATACGGCAGCCATAGCAATAGCGGGCATGGGCTTCATCGCCTTTGTTCCCACCACTGTTGCAATGGCGTTAGGTGCATCGGTTGCTCCGTTCACAACCGTGGCACCCAAAGTTAAAATGACAATAAGAGCAAGTATGGGATCACTGGTAAATGCGGCGAGAAACGCCCCTAAATCATAGCCCATATCCACTCCTTGCAAAAAGGAGGACACCGGGGCATGCGATAATCTTCAACGATCGTTCCCTTTCATGGACACAGCACGCAAAGCACGCTGAAAATGATAGCTGGAGTTTATCAAGACATAGCAACAGAAAGATCAATTTTAAGTAAAATAATGATTTTGAGGCGAAAAGATGGGGCCACATTCAAAGTCAGAAAAATAAAAACCCCACAGTAAAGCGAATGCCGGCCCCTGCAACACTCACCGGCATTCGCTTTTTAACTGATTTGAGTAACTCAAAAGGTTTTGCGCGTTCACCCTTGACCCATAGTCAAACAATGCGAACTCTTCTTAGCGCCCTTACGCCAATCGCTCTTGTATTGACGCTGCAATACCTTCAGCATCAAGCCCAAGGTCGTGCAGTAGCAAATCGGTCTTACCCTGAGGAACGAAGGTGTCTTGAATACCCAGATTGAGAACTGGTGCTTGCAGGCCCTGACGAGCAAGCTCACCTAAGATCCCTTCACCCGCTCCTCCAGAGACAACCCCACCCTCCACCGTAACAACCAGCTTGGTTTTAGCGGCACGGGCAATGGCCTTGGCATCAAGCGGCTTCACCCAGCGCATATCCACAACACGTGCTTCGATACCACGCTCCGCCAGCAACTCTGCCGCCCCCAACGCGCGACCCACCATACGACCAAATGCGAGAATAGCCACGTCGTCGCCCTTGCGCACCACATTTGCCTTCCCCACTTCCAAAACCTGGGGTTCCGCGGGCACGGCTACGCCCTCGCCAGCACCACGTGGGTAGCGCACAGCAAAAGGACCACCCAGTGCCAACGCCGTATGTAACGCATGCACCAACTCAGCCTCGTTAGAGGGAGCCAACACCCGCATATTTGGAATCATGCGCATATAAGCCAAATCGAACATACCGTGGTGCGTCGGGCCATCCTCGCCCACCACTCCGGCACGATCGATAGCAAATACTACATCTAAATTAGGCAGTGCATTGTTGATAATAATCTGATCGAAGGCTCGTTG
Source organism: Gordonibacter sp. (assembly GCA_034932485.1). Classification (GTDB taxonomy): domain Bacteria; phylum Actinomycetota; class Coriobacteriia; order Coriobacteriales; family Eggerthellaceae; genus Gordonibacter. The sequence goes on along the minus strand of JAYFOQ010000030.1, from coordinate 6,623 downwards.
TAAGAACGTAGAGTAGATAGCTACAACCGGCTTCTTTCCGCCTTTTGCCAGCCCCGATGCAAGACCAACTGCGTGCTCTTCGGCAATGCCTGAATCGATAAATCTCTCGGGAAACTCCTCGGCAAATTTTGATAGCCCCGTACCATCTTTCATAGCGGCCGTAATGGCAATAATATCTCCATTACGCCGTGCCTCGCGGACAAGGGCATCTCCAAACACATTCATGTATGAAGGTGCTGAAGCTGGTTTCTTTTTAACCTCACCCGTAGCAATATCGAACGGCGATATCCCATGAAATTTCTCGGGATTACGCATGGCCGGCGCGTAGCCAGCACCCTTTTTTGTTACCACATGCATGAGTACCGGCGCATTGGCATCCAGTACCATACGCAACGTTTCTTTTAGTGCGCCGATGTCATGGCCATCAACCGGAGCCGTACACAAAATACCCAGTTGTTCAAAAATCATAGTGCGCGGCAAGATGAATTGTTTCAGCGATTCCTTCACGTTACGACCGAAGTCGGCCAAAGCCGTGCCCAGAGGACCGCTACTCTCCAAACGTTCCTGAACCGAGTCACGAGCCTCACGATACTGTGTAGTAGCACGCATATAACCCAGGTGCTTCACCATGGCTCCCACGTTACGTGAGATAGAGAACTCATTATCGTTGAGGATAACCACCATGGGCGTCTGTACTTGACCAATATGATTTAGTGCTTCGAATGCCATGCCTCCCGAAAGAGCAGCATCGCCAATAAGCGCTACAACCTTTTCGCGGCCACGGTTCAAATCGCGCGCTTCAGCCAAACCTAACGCCACCGATAGAGAGTCGGATGCATGTCCCGACGGATGCACATCGCAGGGGCTTTCTTCGGGTTTCGGAAAGCCCGAGAGCCCCTCATAGGTGCGCAAACCAGGAAATTGCTCAAGGCGTCCAGTAACCAGTTTGTGGGCATACGCCTGGTGTCCCACATCGAAGACAAACTTATCGCCTGGGCAGTCAATAAGGCTATGTACTGCCAAAATAATTTCCACAGCGCCTAAAGACGAAGCAACATGACCACCGGTTTGTGCTGCAACCGTAATAATTTCCTCGCGAATCTCAGTTGCGAGGATAGCAAGCTCTTCGTCGGTCAGCACCTTAAGGTCGGCTGGCGACGAGATGAGATCGAGAATACGTTGTTCCACTATCACGCCTCCGTTCCAACCGTACAGCTCTCGACAGGCTCTTCCGCCTTGTCGCCCACCTCGCACGCCTCATCTTGGGCGTGCCGCTCTTCGATATCGGTTTCCAGCAAATCACTTGCACGCAAGCCGAGAACTACCGCCTCTTCGTACAACGAAAGAGCTTCATCAAGCGGCAACTCATCAGACCCCACGGCATCGACGATCTCGTCAAGACGGGCCTTTACCGCACCAAATGTCTCGTAGGACTCAAGCGCCATGCACACCCTCCTTGAGCGGCTGCGCAGTAGGGGCATCGGTCGAATGTTCCTGCTTGGCAGATTCGTCCACCAACAGGACGCTGTCTGCAAGAGACCCACCCAAAATAGCACGGGGGTCTTTTGCCGCCTCGCCCTCTTCTTCCAGCATCTTAGCAATACGGCCCAACACGCCGTTTACAAAGCGAGGGGAATCATCTTCTCCGCCGTAGTCCTTTGCCAACTCTACCGCCTCATTGATGGCAACTGAGGTGGGCACGTCGTCGACATACATCATCTCATAGATGGCCAAACGCAGAATAGAACGGTCTACAATTGGCATACGACCAAGTGCCCAGTTCTCAGATGTTGCCGCCAAATGCTTATCAATACCCACACGATGCGATTCCACGCCACGCACGAGCACCTGAGCATATTCAGGCAACGATCCCTCTTCGGTGAGGAAGCGGCCTTCTTCTGCAATTTTAGTTGCGCCCTCGTCGGTTATCTCGCTGGTGTACAGCAAGGCTAAAGCGGCGCGACGGGCGCGGGTACGTTCATGTCTTTTTACAACCATATACTCTCAACAGCCCCACTAACCAGCGAACTGGATGCCATCAATGAACACGTCCACCGTGCCCACCTGTGCACCAACTTGACTTGCAACGGCATCTGCAATAGCCTGACGCAACTTTGCCGCAAGATCGGGTAACACGTAGCCATAATACACATCTACACGCACCGATACGTTCAACTTATCGTCCTCGCCCACCGCAATCTCAATGCCCTGCGTAGCAGGACGAGCGGTAAACATGGCGCGTAAGCTGCTGCTGGCAGCTGGGCCTACAGAAGCCACACCCTCAACTTCGTTTGCGGCAATAGACACAATGGTCTCGACAACGCCGGGAGCCAAAGCCATGCCCTCTAGATTTAATTCATTCATAATACGTCTCCCATCTGAGTTTCGATGAAGTCGGTAGCCGCCTCGCCCGCACAAAACACGGCGTTATCCAACACGCGCCGATGGAATGAAATAGTTGTGGCAATACCCTCAATAACGAACTCATCCAAAGCTCGGCGGCCGCGCTGCAAAGCTTCTTCTCGATCTTGACCATACACGATAAGCTTAGCTACCAGCGAGTCGTAATAAGGCGAGATACGCGAGCCAGTGTGCACATAGCTTTCAATACGCACGCCAGGACCCGCCGGAGGTTCGAATTTCGTAATAGTACCAGGACATGGGCGGAAGCCATGCGCAGGATCTTCGGCATTAATGCGGAATTCAATGGCATGACCAAATGGCGAGAACGGAGCACGGTGAGCGCAGCTGATAGGTTCACCAGAAGCGATACGCAATTGCTCCTTTATGATGTCGGTACCAGTAATTTGCTCCGTTACTGGATGCTCTACCTGCACGCGCGTATTCATCTCCATGAAATAGAAGTTGCCTGTCTCATCCAACAAGAACTCAATGGTGCCAGCGTTCTTGTAGTTAGTGGCACGCACAGCCTTGATAGCCGCAACACCCATAGCACGACGCATATCCTCAGTGAGTGCCGGAGAGGGTGCTTCTTCGATAAGCTTTTGATGACGTCGCTGTACCGAGCAATCGCGCTCACACAGGGCTAGGTTATTGCCAAAATCGTCGGCAAGCACCTGTATTTCTACATGACGCGGACGCAGTACCAACTTCTCCAAGTACACACCATCGTTGCCAAAAGCAGCACCAGCCTCATTGCGCGCAGCCTGGTACTGGGCCTCGAGATCGGACGGATCATGCACTTCGCGCATACCCTTGCCGCCACCACCAGCCGTAGCTTTAATCAACACGGGATAGCCAACGCTGTCGGCAAAAGCTTTGGCCTCAGCTGCTGTATCTATGCAGCCATCGGAGCCAGGCACCGTAGGCACGCCGCAGCTTTTCATAGTTTCGCGTGCCGAGCTCTTATCGCCCATGCGCTCAATACAGTCGGCCGAAGGGCCAACAAACACCAAATCGTTATCTGCGCAGGCACGAGCAAAATCGGCATTCTCGGCCAGAAAGCCGTAGCCGGGGTGAATAGCTTCAGCTCCCGTATTCTTTGCTGCTGCAATAATACTGGGTATAACGAGATAACTCTTATTTGACTGAGCAGGACCAATACACACCGCTTCGTCGGCATACTGCACAGTATAGGTATCGGCATCTTCCGTCGAGTACACCGCTACCGTCTTCACGCCCAGTTCGCGACAAGCGCGCATAACACGCAACGCAACCTCACCACGATTGGCTATTAAAACTTTACTAAACATTATGCTGTCTCCGGAGCCGGGGCCGGAGCGCCGTGGGGCTCAACATAGTACAACACCGTGCCAAACTCAACAGGAGATGCGTCCTCGAGGCATACCTCACGCACCGTGCCCATTTCTTCGGCTGTAATCTCGTTCATTAACTTCATGGCTTCCACTATACAAAGCGTCTGATTAGCGGCAACCTCATCGCCTACCTGCACGAACGGAGGCTCGCCGGGTGCCGGGGATGAATAAAACGTACCCACCATAGGAGCCGTAACAGCATACCAACTTGACGGACGATCAGACTCGGCTGCTGCGACGGATGTTGCAGCAGCAGGAGCGGCAGCCACGGCAGCTACCGGAGCAGCAGCACTCATAGCAGCCATCGCCTCAGACGACATCGTACCTGGCATACGCACCGCAATGCGCGTACCCTCTTCCTCTACCACAATCTCGCCCACGCCGCTCTCTTCGGCAACGCGAACCAGCTCGCGAATCTGATTGATGTCCACGTAATCGTCCTCCTTGGTGTGGCTCGACTCCTGTTCCATGAGGAAGTCGACTTTCTCGGATGTGCGGTGCTTGCTGAGGAAAGTGCGAGCCTCGTTCGGGAACAGGGCATACATAAGTACATCCTCTTCACTCTTTGCGAGATCGCCAATCTCTTCTTCAACCTGAGCATAAGTGGTAGTAACCAACGATCCGGGAGCCACGTCGGGCGGCAGCATCTCAGAATTTCCAACCACTTTTGCCATAATATCTTTATCGATGCGCCCTGGGGCTTTGCCATAGTATCCACAGATATAGTCTTTCATCTCTTTGGATACAACGCTCCAGCGCTTACCAGTAAGCACGTTGAATACGGCTTGCGTACCCACAATCTGAGACATCGGAGTAACAAGTGGCGGATACCCAACTTCAGCGCGCACCTTGGGAATTTCAAGCATAACTTCGGACAGACGATCGCCTGCGTTTTGAATTTCTAACTGCGACACCAAGTTAGACATCATACCGCCCGGAACCTGATGCGAGTACACCTGCATATGGATAAGGGAAGACACACCGCGCTTGTAATGCCCGCGCTTGCGCACCTCTTCCCAGTATTCAGCAATTTCGAACAGCAGATCAAGATCAAGCCCTGTATCATAACGGCTTTCCTGCAGAGCAGCCACAATCATTTCAACAGCAGGATGGCTGTTACCAAATGCCAGGGGAGCATGAGCCGTATCGGCAATGGCAGCACCAGCTTCGGCAGCCTTGATGATGTTTGCCGGAGCCATACCACCAACGTAGTGACAATGAATATGTAACGGCAAGCCAATTTCAGCGTTAAACGCCTTTACCATGCGCTCAGTGCGATACGGAGTAAGCATGCCGGCCATGTCTTTGATAGCAATAGAGTCGGCACCGAGGTCCTTTAGCTTTTGACCATAATCAAGATAGCTATCCAGCGTATGCACGGGCGACATGGTATAAGAAATAGCACCCTCGAAGTGACCGCCACATTCTTTGATGGCTTCGGCGTTGTCAACGACGTTGCGAATGTCATTCAGGGCGTCGAACACGCGGAAAACATGAATGCCATTACGCTTGGAAGCCTTAATAAAACGGTTGCAGATCTCGCGTGAATAATGCTTGTAGCCAACGAGGTTCTGGCCGCGCGACAACATGGACAGCGGCGTATTCGGCGTTTGCGCTTTAATGGAGCGCAAACGCTCCCACGGGTTCTCATCTAGGAAGCGCATGCACGTGTCGAACGTCGCACCGCCCCACGCTTCGATAGCCCAATACCCGACGCGGTCCATCTTCGGCAGAATAGGCAGCATGTCGCCGATCTGCATGCGCGTAGCCCACAAACTCTGTTGGCCGTCGCGGATCGTGGTATCCATGATTTGAAGCCTCGGCATGAACTCACACCCCCTTCGATTTGCAATTAGTCAAAGATCGAATCACCGATTATAGTTGAAGGGCGAAGCGAGTGAGGCCACTGGCAAGAAATTCACCGGTAAGCAACAGAATAGTTGGGCGGGAGGCAGCAGAAAACCGTCCCCTCCATTACCAAGTAGGCGCGGCAGAGGCTTCAACCCCTCAATTAAAGCGAAACGCCTAAATACCCAAACCGACGGTCATGTGCATCATATAGAATGCAAACCGCATGACAAAAATGCCCGACAGCACCAGTCCGCTAGCCAAAATTATGCGCACAGCACACAACCCGCCCAGCCCTTTGCGTTCGCCAAATAGCACCCAAGCATCTAACCCGATACCTATCAAAACAAGCAGCGCAAACGCAACCACCATAATGCCGTAGTAGGGAACTAAATCGGAAGCAGCGCCAAACGCATTCTGTATCAGAGGTAATTCGGCACCCTGCAACACAAGACCAATTACATTTGCAACGAAAGCAACCGCCGAAATACCTACAAGTACCCGGCCATACCTTGCCTCTACCGGCAAATAGCGCGCAGCACGCAAACCCGCAATGGCGAGTATCGGACCACCCACCAAAGCATTAAGCCATAGATTAATCGGCACATACACCGTATTCCACGAGACAATAGTTTCTGCGGAGTAAGCAAAAGCCACTGCAGACACAAACACTGCACCAGCCACCATAACGAATACCATCCAGACACGCTGCAGTGCCACACGCCCCTTACTATAGGCACGCCCATAAACATAAGAGCAACCGCACCAGAAGGCGCAAGCGTGGTAAATAAAACGAGCGTTATTTCACCCAACGCAGTATCAAAGCCAGTGATCACAATAAACCTAACGGTAGAAACAGGGTTATGTTTCAAAAAGTGTGTCCATTCCTATTATTCACTGTCTGTAATTTGTAGGCATGTGAAACTCTTCCCATACGATGCCCGAACCATACCTATCAGGCGATCCAGCACTACTACCCGATTTCTTTGATGCACTCAA
>JAYFOQ010000029.1:0-12470 GCA_034932485.1 Gordonibacter sp. | reverse complement strand
CGAATACATAGAAACCTTTTACAATAAGAGAAGGATTCATTCCGCGCTCGGTTGGTTGAGTCCAGATGAGTTCGAAGCTAAGATGTTGCAATGCCGAAAATCGGCTTAACCGCTGTCAACTGAAGCGGGGCAGAATCAAAGCGTCATAAACAGCATTCATCACTACTGCATCCGAGTTCTCATTAGACAGCAGAGCAGCTATGACCTTTGCCCTCATGACTTTTACATCGTTGGGTCTTTCGGTCGGACAGGCAAACAAGCACGCTCTGGTATCGCCTTCAGTACTCGCCCCGGGAAAACACAGCAGACAATTTGGTGGAGCAAACCCGAGCGCACGGGCTCTCATTGTCTTGGCAATCGCCTCCCTGTCTTCGCTTCCCAAATCAAGTAAACTGCATGCCATAAATCTACGGTCAGAAGCTTTGCTGTTTCCCAGCGCTTCTATCAGTCTATCGAACTCTTCAGGATTGGACTGAACTGGCTTTTCCGCATCTTTGCCAACGAAGAGCCCTTCGAACCATCTGTTTAGATCGTCCCTACAGCCATCGTACATGGCTTTATGAATGAGACCATGCCTAGACTCTTGTTCCTTGAACAAGTTGTCTATGGTCACCGAATAGCAATTGTTGTCTATATACATGCCGAGATGATCGAGCTCATCATTGAACTCAATCCGCTCATGCTCGGAAGCTCTGCGCCGCTGCATGAGGAAATGCAGGAACACAAGCGGATTGTCGAAATAGCGTTCGTAAACAAAGAAGTCATCAATAGAAACAGCTATGGTACCTGGCTCAACATCTATGAAAGCCAGCTTCTCCGCGCGAGTCGCAAACTCGTTGATGTCGTCAATCGTGACACAAATGCAGAAGTACTCGCGAATAGAAGATGAGTCGATTCTAGCAATGACGTTACCGTCCTTGTCATAGAAAAGAGCCTCGAGAGCGCAACGGCGGAGGTAATCGACGGTACTCCTTGCCTGCTTAGCGGCCTTCTCGATAAGCGTCCTGAAAGACTTGACATGGCCTTCCCGATCTTCCATCGGGTCGGTCGGGCAATAGGAGCCCGCTTTCACTTCGATTGCCAGAGCACAGTCGTCGAATACAACAACAAGGTCGCTCTCCTGGGAAGCTTTCTTGCTGTAAGTCACGCCCTTTTTTGGATGATAGATATTCTGATAAATTGTCGCGCTGGGCAATAGCTTTCCAAGAAGCGACGCGACAGCGCCCTCAGAAGCCGTGGCTTGGCTCTCTTTCCACTCATTCACGAACGCTTCCCTGGATTCGATGGCATCCGACTGATTGCGCCGACGCGTCGCAGCGTAGAACGCACGATAGAAGTTATCCATCAGATTCGCATAGCAAAAGCAGTAAGTCTTTTCCCCTATCGAGATGAACGGGTAGTTTCGTATGGGCAGGATGCCAATGGGGCTGATTTCACGTGCCAAGTCTTTGGCGCCGATCTCTGGAAACGCTGGCCTGGATAAGTCATCGATTATCTCGTTTGGCCAACCCGTAATCTTTGCTACATCAAACAGACCAGATCCGAACATGTTCTCGGCGATGCCCGAAGCGTTGCACTGATCTCGTATCTGGTCCAACGAGGCAGTGTCGCCTTGGTCCATGTGCTGCCAAGCTTCGAACAATTCATCGAATTGTTGGATCACGTCGTTCCATCCGAGACACAATGAATCGCGAAGGGCAATAACCCCTCTCACAACATCGGATGCGCTTATGCCGTATATCTCTTGAATTAGCTTATCCTGTGCAGATATCAGGCTATCCAAGTACGTTTCCTCTAGAATCTGATACCTCTTACCGCGTATCGCTTCGTACAGGCTGGCTTCCACCTGAAAGTCTTGAATAGCAGATTCAGTATCATCTACGGAGCGCTCGGGAAAGGTCTCTGCGAATTCCATGAGCTTGTAGACGTTGCTGATGTTGACAAGTTCCTCGCATTTGTCGAATAGCTTTGCATGGGCACTCTCTATAGCATTCTTGTCCTCCAACAACGTCACTTCGCTCTTGGGAAGGTTTATCAAGAGAGACTGCAAATATTCCGGGACTATCAGGGCGTTGTTCTCTTCCAACTCGGTGAGAGGTTCGGAGTCGAGTCTTGATTCATCGGAACCCCACTCCTGCATATTGGATTGAGCGCATATCATGCGCATGTACCACATTGAATGCAACATAACTTCGAGGGGATCAAGCGCTAAAAGGATGCTGGCAATCTCATCCTTTATCAGGAGAACCTTTGAGTCGTAATCAGGCTTTTCTTTAAGCAAGCTTTCTACAAAGCTGTTCATTCATTCCTTCTTTCAACAGCACGTAATTCTACAGTTGACTTTCGGACCAAGTATTGAATCGTAGCAAATTATCTCAACAAAAGCCGCAAGAGAAAAGTTGATAGATTGAATGCTTCACGAATAAGCACGGCAGCGGAGAGCTACGTTCCACGGATATAGTCCTCGACAAAGCAACCGATGCCACCCTCGTATAAGCTGATTCGCGCGAATCAAGCAGCCTTCAAGCCCCCTGCGACTATCCCCAAATGTGAAATCGGGAATAGTCGCACCCGCAGCTCGCCAAAATGTCCGAATATGCAACTATTTCCCGGTCTCCCAAATCAGCGTCTGATTCGGGATTGACTCGGATATTGCGACACTAGGGGCGTGAGATAGCACGACGTAGCACAAAGCAACACCCCATGGACGCATGTTACGATTGAGTGGGAGTGATTTAGGGGTATTTTTACCCCGAGCACCCAGAGATTCCGGGTGGTTCCGAGTGATTCGGAGTAGGTGAAAGCCACCGGAACTTCTATCAATCGGTCTCAAAGAAACCCCCTTTACAAAGTTTGAACCGCACCCCAATTCTTGGACTTCAAAAAGAAAGTTCGAGATTGGGGTATGGTTTTTTATGCGTGTTAATCTACGATGTCGCCATGACGCAGATCAAAGGAGACAGGCTGCCGATTTGATAGATATCGGATACGGCAGGGATGCGATAGCATCTTTGCTTGATGTCCCCGTCAGTACTGTGAAACAATGGGTCCATACATATAAGGCAATAGGTCTGGAAGGCTTACTTACTATGGGCTCCACCCATAAACGATACGACTTCGAAACCAAGCTTGCTGCGGTGTCGGATTTTTTCGACCAAGGATTAACCAAGCAAGAAATCATGATCCGATACGGTATAGCGAGCAAGAGTCCACTCGATTGCTGGATCAGAAACTTCAAGGATGGCGGTACCGATGCCCTGAAACCAAAGCCCAAGGGTCGGCCGGTAAACACAAAAGCCAACACTGCACCGAAGACTCACGAACAAGAACTCGAAGAAAGAGTACGCAGGCTTGAAGCAGAGAATGCCTATCTAAAAAAAGTTGCTGCCCTGAGAGCAAAGAAACGGCTTCAAGTTGGGAGCGTGCCCAGATGATCGCCGAGCTCTTGGGGCAAGGGCATGCACTTGGCGATTTGCTCAAGGTCGCAAAACTACCTAAATCAACCTATTACTACGCTCTCACTCATCCCCGGGCGTCCACTCGCCCGGAATTATGGGATAAGGTCGCAGAGGTGTTCTCCCGGACGCCTAATGGCTGCGGACACAGGCAGATCGCTATGGCATTGAGAGCGGAAAGCGAGGTGATTGTGGCAGACAAGACAGTGCTCAAGATAATGCACGAGATGGGTATCCGCTGCATGATTCGCCGAGAGAGCGATCATCATCGATACAGCTCATATAAAGGCTTGGTCGGCAAGACGTTTGATAATGTCATCGATCGAGACTTCTCAGCCGATGGCCCCTGGCAAAAGATCGGCACCGATGTCACGGAGTTCAAGCAAAAGTGGGGCAAGGTATACTTCGCTCCAGCGTATGACTTCGGCAGCAAAGAGATAATCGCCTGGTCGGCATCGAGGAGTCCGAATATGGCCCAACAAGATGAAATGCTCGAGATGATGTTGGCGAAAAAGCCTACGACCGCCACTCCTATCATGCACTCGGACATGGAATGGCAGTATCAACATAAACGCTATTGCGACACGCTTCGAAAAGCCGGGATCATCCAGAGTATGTCGCGCAAGGGTAATTGTATAGACAACGGAGTAACAGAGCAGGTCTTCGGGCACATCAAAGACGAGTTCTTCCGGGGACAGAACTTCTCAGACTTCGATGCGTTCAAAAAGGCACTCAAAGCGTACATTAACCATTGGAATACAAGGAGAAGACAGGTTAAATTGAAAGGACTGACCCCGGAGGAGTACCGGAATCAGTCCCTAGTGGCATAAGCTCTTTACTTACCTTGTCCAAGATCCGGGACGCAGTTCAGTTCAGCGAAGGAGGTCTTTATACCATATTACCTGCTGAAACGCCGATTCCCGCTCTTGGTTTCGTTAACTCGAAACACCTGCAAGCCACCCGGGTAAAACAGGGCGTACGGGAGACGTGGGAACCGACCGGTTGAGACCAAACGGGATTTCCGGGAAAACCGCCGATTTGCCCAAGGTGGTCCCAAAATGGTCTCAACCCTGTTTTCGAGGCCGATTTTGGTCTCAACTTTTGCGTTTTCACAGGTAAAATAGGTATAGCCTAGATTCTTTTTCGGGGTTGAAAACGGGTGTTTCAAGGCCGATTCGCCTTGGTTTGCGGGCGAAAAGTACCCGATTTCGGGCACGGAGGCGACAATTTTCGCTTTGCGAGGGTTTTCGGAGGGCTTCGGGATTATTCCCAAACCATGATTACGAGTTGAGACTGGACGTAGATGTCTCGATCAAACGTTCTCATATTGCTGCCGATTCGTTCTCTAACAGAGTGAAAGCAAGAAGAATGAACCGCTGCCCCCGAAAAGCAAGCTAGTCAACGTAAGGTGATTTAAGCACCAAATCAATAGCAAGGAATTCGAACAGAGCTGAACGCGCAGCGCATTGGAAACGTACCGTAAAAGCCATCTATTCTTACGGTAATTGTCAGATTATTACGAGCAATCGATACCGTTGAAATGCAGAATCGGGGAATCGGATATGACATACAAGTCCATGGTGCATCTCGATATCGCAACGTAGAAATCCCTGGCATCCGTTATGCTTGACGCATCAACAAGAACGGTCTCGTATTCAAGACCCTTTGATAGTACGGTACGAGAAGAAGTGAAACGATACCGATTATGCCCTCCTTGTTGAATGCCAAGTCTTCTATTATCCATCTCTTCTCTGATAGGACGGCCCGAATCAACGGCATCATCGAGAACGGAAATCGCCTCTGAAATCAGGGATGCTCTGTAGACTCTGAACTCTGATTCAGCGCGTAGACTTTTCAGCAATATGGCAATATCATATGGGATCCCATCGGTTGCAATCTTCGAAAGAACCGCGCCGACATGTGGGAGTTTTCTGATGCGCGAGAAATCAACACTGCCCTTCTCTAGACGAGAGATGTAAGACCCTAAGTTTTCAGTGACTTTTGTGAAGCACAGTTTGCAGAACGACAATACCGAAAGACAGAGTTCCGGACCGGCAGAGTTGTCTACAGCATCGGCCAATGCAATAAGCTCTTCGGGGTCAATCTTTTCCTCGCATTGAAATCCGAAGGTTTGCCTAGCAAACGAAAGCTGTTGCCTAATCGTACCCGTTAAAAAGAGAACGGATTGCGATTCGCGCACTTCTCTGGGTAATGCTCCCTTGGAGATCGATTCTTTTGATATCAGGTGGATACCGTCTCCGTAGCTATACAAATCTACGTTAACAGAATGACCTGTGAGTGTAGGAATGAGATCGTTTCTTATCGAGCTAACTACCTCGCCCAAATTTGGATGTCCAGAATTAATCCATCGCCACGGCTTCGACTTCAACTCGTCGTACGGAAAAGAAAGATTTTTCCAATCGACCAAATCCTCGTCCTTGATCCAATAGAATATCCCCTGCATGGGATCTCCCAAAACTCTAAGCATAACCTCTTTCGACAGAGCGAGTATGAGCTCCTGTTGGGTCTGCGTACAGTCTTGGTACTCATCGACCACGATAAGCTTGTACGAAGTACGGATGACCCGCTGTGCCCAACCTGACGAAACAACCTGCGTTGCACCGATGTAAAGATCTCTGTAATACTCATTTTCTTTTGACTTTAGATTGCGCATGTAAGAGAAGCCGGTGAATCCACTTCGTGAAGGGTACGACGATGCCCAGAACTCGCAGTATCCCGCTATTGTTGTCACTGTCGCTTGCGCTGAGCTTATTCCGTTCTTCGCAAATCTTTTCCTGAGCGCCGTGACGCCGGCGCGGGTATGCGTGAGGACAAGAGCCTTCCCGTCGCATTCGTCTACCAAACTGCAGATAAGCTCTGTCTTCCCGAACCCCGCCGGGGATACTAACGCCAGGCGGTTAGCTTCCGCCACCGCGTAAGAGGACTGTTCATCGTGCATCCACAATCCATTTCCTGAGTTGGTCTAGGATGGTTTTTGCATCAGAGTCCTTTTTGAGGTCGTCATAATGGCCCAATATCGACGAGCCAATTATCGTGCCACCTTCTATCGATTTAAACCAACCTCCGCCCTTCCACGTCGAGGCTGCCGAAATGTGAGACCGTGTGTCCTCGTCGATTTTCTCTGAAATGAGAACATCATGCAGACTCGCCCCTTCGTTTTCGAACCTCTGCGTGACGCTGTCTTCGCCATAGCGGTCTATAATTTTCCCGAGCAGATCTTTTATTGAAGCATCCGGAGCATCTGAGATCATTGCAGTTTCGGTTTTATTCCCCGGCTTCCAACTAAAAACAGGGATGCCCTTCTCTTCGGCATCTGCCTTCTTCGATTCATATTCTTCGATGTCCGAATCCATAAAAATACAGGTATCAAAGCCTGCGTCTTTGAGGAGAAGGGCATGTCCGAACATGAGGGTCCCGCCTCCTGCCTGGACCGGGAAAGTTCCCGTGCTGACCATTCTGCATTCATCGTCTTGTCCTAGCAGCCAATCATCGAGCGCTCGGAGGATGCCGACCTCCGTTGCCCCTTCGCATACGATGATGCGTCTGCCCAGTAGACTAAAAGGCGTTCTTCGGAGCTGCCGTTGAATAGAATCTTGGGTCTCTTGGTTGTAAGTCCCTATCGGAATAACCTTCAGCAATCCTGAAATGTCGCGGTTGGCGATGTGCACTTCGGTCGCGTGACATTCAGTGATTGCCGATGGCGAATGCGAGGTAAAGATGACCTGGGACCCTGATTCTTTCGACTGTTCGCGCATTACTGAAATGAGATTGCAAAGCCGGTATGGCTCCAGACCTGCCTCTATCTCGTCTATCAGCAGAATCCCGCCATCTGGACTGGAATTGAGCGACAATGCCATCGAGAGAAGACGTTGGGTCCCCATCCCATGCTGCGACAAGGGAGCATCGCCCTCATACATGCCGATGAGGGATGACAGCTTTGGTCTTTGCATCAGATAACGATTGCTAACGGAGGTTCCAACGGGGAGAGCCCCGTACTCTTTGACGTATTCCGGTATTTCAGCCGTTACGCTATCGAGATCAGGGAAAACCATTTTGCACATCTCGCGCATCGCGCTTATTGATGCATTTTTTATCGTGGAACTTCCGTTCTCAGCAAAGCGCTGAAGGATAGATGCTCTGCCCCATGTCATGTCCGCCTGAAAACTCCCGCCGAGCGCAAGGACACCAATCTCGCGACGATCTTTTGCACTAATCGGCTTTGGATCGCGTCCGTTTTTCATTACATTCCACTGTGGCTCCAAGTCGCTGCCAATACGCATTTCGACAGCTAGGCCAACTGCTCCACCCTCAACCGGATCGTCATCCGACCCAATGGCAGCTGGATTTACTAGGTAGAATCCGAATTTGCTTTCCTTCTGCAATTCAGACGGTGGGTTTTCTATGACCACACGCACCGAAATCTCAGATTCGTAATCTGCGTTAAAGAAATCCGTGTCGGTAATATCAAGATAATAGTTCGGAGAGAGCGCCCATTCGATGGCGAGAAGCAAGGTGCTTTTACACGAATCTCCGGCACCGACGATGCAGACTAAGGGGCTATCGCTAGACAGGTTCACGCGAGCCTTCTTAATACCCCTGAAGTTCTCGATATCTACGCTAAAGACCTTAATAGCAAACTCCTTCGCTCGGTTTATACTGCCATATTTTACGCCAAAACATATATCCTCCGAAACAAACCAGTCCCCTTTTAACGCAATACGAAATTTTGCAATCTCAGAAGGAATACAAGAAGACGCCTAAACGATCAGTTGTCGTCTCACGGAAAACCCTATTGAATACCACTACCTGGATTTCAAGATAGAAGAACAGCGAAACTCACAATTCAGATATTGCATTGGCTTCATTCCATGTTTGGCGTTTATTCCTGGGAATCTAGAAAACCTGCAGCTCAAATCATAATTTGAGACCACTCCGCGTCTATTTTCAAGAATATACATTTCTGTAGGCAAAATGGAAAGAGCAGTAGATGCGATGCCTTCTTCCCTGCGCATGTCAGTCCAATCAGCAAAGAAAGAGTTCCGATTATTGAGTCCGAGGTCGACTTTTTCTCATTTCGAAGCCGCAGCAGTCGTGCGTGTCGAATCTTTTCCCTATGATGAAGGCCCATCGGCAGACAAGGCTGGAATACGCGTTCTCTCCAGTCAGTGTCTATTGTCCGCCGTCTGCGGGTTTCTTTGCAAGTTCGAACAGAATCTCGCGAATAACCAGAATTGAGCGCAGCATCTCGATGCATTGGCAGCAGGCTTCGATAATCCAAACAGCTTTTCCATCATCTATCGATCCGTCATCTTCAACAATAATGATCGCCTGGCTTTTCGAATCCGCCTTATAAGAGTTG
Organism: Gordonibacter sp.; assembly: GCA_034932485.1. Taxonomy (GTDB): domain Bacteria; phylum Actinomycetota; class Coriobacteriia; order Coriobacteriales; family Eggerthellaceae; genus Gordonibacter. Next base: position 3,635 of record JAYFOQ010000029.1, on the reverse strand, counting down.
TGGTCGAAAGCGTTTCTAAGGTTCCGGTTCCAGCATTGGGTGACCAGTGATGTATAGCTTCCGCTTCCCACGCGCTCATATAGCTTCCCCTTCGAAACCTTCGAATACAGATTCTCGAAAGACCTCGCCGGAGCACCATCCCCCATTTTCTCGAAAGACGACCTTTCTTCGATATTGTCCAAACCGATTAGAAAACAGACAAGTTTTCCAAGCGATTCGTAACAGTCACTATAAAGGGCTCTGATATCCTCTACCGTACACAAGGAGCTTCCGTATTTCTCAAGGTCATAACGCCCTTCGGATTCTTGGTAGGTAAAGGCGGTGATTAGGTATGGGAAGCACTTCGAGTACTTCGATACCAGCTCAAGACATCCTCCCAGTAGCTTAAAAACATCTTCTCCGTGATCACCGTAAAAACCTATAAGACGATTAGTCTTTTCATAGTCCAAGCCCCTTACCATCTTCACGGCTTCGTCAGCCCTCTTCTCCGTCGATTTGTCGGCGAGGAGAGGTGTCGAGTCCCACGACAAACGTTTTGCCAAAACCAGCAGGTTGTTATAAGACGGCGGATAATCTAGTTCTGATTCGCCCGTAAGGTTGCAAAGTAAATTATATGCGAGATTATTTTGTCCGTTGAAAAACAGGCGAAGCGTGGATTCGATTTTCGGATAAACGTTCCTGTAATGCTCGATTGCTTCAACCATGGATTTGACATATATATTCAGCCTATCGGGTCCGATAAGTTCAACGGCTCGAAAGAAGGGATTCGAGCCAACCATTGCGTGCAAATCGCCCAGAGAATCTTCCGTGAGCTTCTTTGTAAGCAGTTCACCCGAGCATTCAACCAGATAAGATAAATCTCTCTGGCTCATGTCGCCGGAAAAATCGATTTCAACCTTCTTCGCGAGCGATCCTTCATCTAAAACATAATCGACTCTCGCGATGTTTGGATTAAGATGCACCGAGCCGAGTATGGGGGTATCGCACATCCCGCAATAGAAATGGACCGGGTAATCTTCCAGATACCCAGCTTGGATTCTTACACGATGCAGAGCTCCGCAGACGCCGCACTTTACAAAGTAATTCTGATTCAACAGACATCCCATCCTTTCCTGCTTCCATTATCCCCCATGTGCTTGGCGTTTATTCCCAAGAATTTAGGACACCCGCAGGTCAGGACATAAGTTGAGACCATTTTGAGACCACTTCGCGTCTATTCCTGAAAATAACCGTTTCCACAGGTAAAGCGGCACATTGAGACCATATTGAGACCAAATCGGGCATTTTCGGCGTTTTGGGACCTCCGGAGCGGTTTTCGGACGGATTATTCCCTTGGAGTAAACGCCAGACCCATGGGGAATAATGGAAACGCCTGTTCACATACTGAGTTGAGACCACCTACATGTGTGGGTTGAGACCACTTTTTGGCGTTTTTTGAACTGCCTGCCGAAATCAGTTGAGACCACTTTGAGACCGCCCGGATCGCCAGTTTTCAGCGATATTTGTTCACTAGACGACGCAAAACGCCACCAGCTGCGCCCCAATGCACCTAGTTCAAATTAATCTTATTGAGTGGGAATAGCAAAAGGCCGAAAAAGCAAAGCCACCCGCAACCATTCACTGTGACGCACTGCAACACATAACGTCGCAGTGGTTATCACACCACCTGCAACAAACAGGAATAACTGGTTCGAATCAGCCCCGGAATCCGATGGTTTTCGGGGCTGATTTTATGCTTCCCATCTGCGCTTTTGATTCTTGATTCTTCTGTGAAGTGACGAGCGTTTGAGCAATTTGGCGCGTACCGGACATTCGTGTTCGTCATGGAAGAATGTAAAGCCACCTGCAATTACTCCCGAGCTGAAAACCGGCAGTTTTCGAGTGATTCGAATCAAACCCGAATCACCGCCCTCATCCGAAGGCAAAAATCGTAAAACCGCAGTTAAAGCTGAGGGAATAACAAATCGGAGAAAGGTGCTTTTTCAGGTGTATGTTCGCTCTTGACGAATACGAAAAAGCGGCCCGGAGGCCGCTTGATTGATTCGCAATTATTCTCCAAGTGGCTTTCTCAGGACCCGAATTCGGCCTTCCATTCGTCGAGCTCCTCAGGGGTGATCTCGCCTGCGTTTTCCGAATCAATCGCCTGCACGCCTTCTTTCGAGGTGCGCCGTTCAGTTCCACAACCTGGAATACCGCATAGTCGTCAATACCTGCCCGCGTAGACCATTCGCGCCTCCGCCGTCTGCTGTCTAACGAAATCCGTCTTCGCTTCGGTGTATCCGTCGCGATCATGCTCATATCTTTTCCACAGGCCCAGCTTCAGCTGCTCATACTCTTCCGCGATTTCACGACGGTCGTTCAGATAGTCCCGGAAATACAGTTCGTCGTTGTCTCCGCAATATCGCAGATGCAGGTGAAAGACCCTCTCTGCGAAGCCTTCGGAGGTATACCCTCGGTTGAAGGATTTCCTGCGGTCTCCTTCCGACATGCAGGAATAGCCGTTGCCAGTCAGTACGGCCTTCAGATCATCCACTGAAGCCGTCTCCGGTATCTCCAGTAGTATATCGACGGTCGGCTTTGCCCATATCCCACGAATTGCCGTACTCCCGATATGGTTGATCCTCACATCTGGCATCGGCAAGAATCCCCTTATTCTTCTCTCTTCTTCCGCGTACCAATCGACCCAGCAGTCCTCATGTTCAGAAAGAACTATGGGAAACAGTTCCCACAGTTCTTCCAACGTCATCTCCGACAGTGGCTTTTTCATGGCTCAGCCTTTCGAACAAAGCTCATTGTCCGCGCACACGGTACATGCGCTTTGGGCTGTTCCTGGAGTCCGTGCCGGGAACGAGCTCTATGGTTCCCTGATCGAGGAGCCTGCTCAGACGGTAGGAGACGGTGCTGCGAGGAATGCCGGTCTCGCGCACTATGTCCGCCGTGCGGGCAGAACCGAGCCTGCCGATGCACTCGACGATGGGATCGCGCTTCTCCGCCTCTGGATTGTCTGGCGGCAGCTTGGCCGCAGCAGAGGGCTCGACGATGTCCAGCGATCTGTTGCGCGAGAACGTGAGAGTGAAAAGCGACGGCCTGTCCACGGCCCGAGGAGGTTCCATACCAGCAGCGGTGAGTTCAGACTCGATGAGCTGGAACCCGGTGCCCCGGTTCTCGGCAACATAGCCGCCTCCGGCGTACGGTGTGGTCTCGAGCAGAAGAGCCAGATGCTGGTTGCGCGTCGAAGATGCGCCAGGCTCTCCGAGCAGGTCAACCGTGACGGCACCATAAAGGCCGCCAGGGCTGAGCACCTCAAGTGTTTTCGTCAAGCATGAAGCTTCTGGATTGGCATAAAGAATTTTCAGGTCTGGCAGTGAAAGGTTTCTTGTTTGGCAAAGACATGCCCTTGCTTATCTGTTGATTCTTCCCCTTGTCATGGGAGATGTCTCCATCCTTTTTGTCGGACCATCGAACACCACTAAATGCCCATAGTGGATTATTCTGTCTAATGCGAAGTAGCACGTTATGCAAAGCTGAGGGTTTAACGGGCAGGTCAGATAGCGCTTCGCATCCCGCCAGATTTGCATAACACATCTCCTCTTACAGCAATTCCTTCAGCCATTCAATCAGTTCTGACTTCTCAA
>JAYFOQ010000028.1:0-99531 GCA_034932485.1 Gordonibacter sp. | reverse complement strand
GTCCATAGTAGGAAAACAATCGAAAGAAGAAAAGTGCCCCACGCTCAGACCAGAAGGCCTTCGCATAGGGCAAGAGCTTACGCTTTATCCAATTGCAAGGTTAAACTGGACAGGTGTTCAACTTACAAATTCAATTAAGGGCGCGTCGAGGTTAGTTGCGATTGTGCTCGCCTTTTCCTTACGGAACTAAAACACGTTGCATACTATCGAAGTCGCATCCTAGAGATGAGGCGTAGACTTTCAACAGTTGGGCAGGAGCTCTCTAGGGTTACGGTAGAGCAAAGACAAAAGGCGAGCTGGAATCTTGTACTGTACGTGACCCGCTTGGTGGGTTACTCGGGGGGCTCGCCTGTTATATGAAAAAAAGAAACGATCTGTATCTCGTTCATTGCATAATATTTAATAAGTGATATATTTCAGTACCTAAATTATATACAGAAGAAAGCGAGAGAAGCGATGAGATTATGATGATGCCCGAAGACGAGAAGTTTAAGCATGTCTGTATATCCGAGCATAAGGCTTCGTTTGGTCCGCTTGATGGTATGGTCCGCGAACTGTTTGAGCTAATGCGTCGGGCGCGTCAGGTCGATATTGTGTCGGCGCCAAAAGGACTCACGCAGGCTGAAGCACGTACGCTGTCGGCTATTGATGCGTTGCATTGCCGCCACGAACATGTACGACCGGGCTTAGTTGCAGAAATTACCCATACAAAGCCTAGCGCGCTATCGCAGACGCTTCGTTCTTTGGAGGAGAAGGGGCTGCTGGAGCGTCACCGTACTAGCGGCGACTTTAGAGGTATTGCCCTCTGTCTAACTGAGGAGGGGGAAAAGCTTGCTAATGCGTCCAAACAACTGCATGCCCAACATATGGAAGAGGTTGTTGCCTTTATGGGAGAGGACGACATTCGTCATCTGATACGCATTCTTCGCAAGATTGTAGAATTCCATGAAGCCCAGCGCGATGCGCAGGCAAACGAGGGTAGTAGAGAGGCCGACGAATGTGAAGGAGGCGATAGTCCGTGCGTATAATCCGTTACCTTAAAAATGCTAAAATTGCCGTCGTTCTTATTGTGCTGTTGTTGGTGGTTCAAGCATTTACCGATCTATCTTTGCCAAACTACACGTCGAAAATTGTCGACGTGGGCATTCAACAGTCGGGTGTCGAGCATGCGGCAACGAACGAAATGACAGAAAGGACATACGACCTCGTAGCCATGATGTTGCCTGCGAGCGACGAACAGACCTTTCGTGACGCCTATACCAAAACCGACACAGGGACCTATCGACTGAGCGCACAGGGCGAGAAAGAGCAGGGAGCTTTAGATAGCATGGTTGCTATGCCCTTGGTTGCCATTCATAACGCCCAGCAAACTCCTGATTTGAATCTTGACCAGGCTCTACAGGCTTATCAAGCCGGCGTAGTTCAGAAGGATCAGATTCTCAGTATGCTTGATGAAGCTAAAAGCAAGATGGGTGACGCAAGTGAATCCATCATTAGCCAACAAGCGATTGCTGCCGCAAAGGCAGAGTATGAGTCACTTGGTTACAACCTTTCCGACATGCAGATGGGTTATCTCATTCAAATTGGTCTCTTAATGTTGGGTCTGGCAGCGTTGGGCATGGTGGCTGCGGTTATCGTGGGCTACCTTGCTTCTCGCACGGCCGCCAAGGTAGGCGCTACGTTGCGTGCCAAATTGTTTCGCCAGGTGGTATCGTTTTCCGATGCCGAGGTTCAGAGTTTCTCAGCCGCCTCGCTTATCACGCGTGGTACGAACGACATCCAGTTAATTCAGATGATCACCGTTATGCTGCTGCGTATGGTGCTGTATGCGCCAATACTTGCTATCGGCGGCATCATTATGGTGTCGCGTACGAACCTCGCTATGAGTTGGATTATTATTCTTGCAGTCGCGGTCATCGGCGTGCTTATTGTAGTGCTTATGAAAGTGGCTATGCCTAAGTTCAAAATCATGCAGAAGCTCGTCGATCGGGTGAATTTGGTCTCGCGCGAGATACTCACTGGTTTGCCGGTCATTCGCGCGTTCGACCGCCAGCAGCATGAGGAAAAGCGTTTCGATGAAGCCAGCACAAAGCTTATGAAGACGCAGCTTTTTACGAACCGGGTTATGACATTCATGATGCCATTGATGATGCTTATTATGAATGGGGTGTCCGTGCTTATCGTATGGGTGGGTGGTTCCTATATCGACAATGGCACCATCCAGACCGGAGACATGATTGCGTTCATTACGTACTCTATGGTTATCATCATGGGCTTTCTTATGATTGGCATGATCTCCATCATGCTGCCGCGTGCCGATGTAGCGGCGCAGCGCGTGGATGAAGTATTGGAAACGCAGCCTACTATTTGCAATCCTGCGATTGAAGATACCCAGGATGACGCGTTGAATAATTTCACGGGTGGTGCAGCGATTGTGTTTAATAACGTAAGCTTCAAGTACGGCGACTCAAAGGAATGCGTACTGGAAGCGCTAAACTTTACGTGTGAACCAGGTAAGACTACGGCGCTTATTGGCTCTACTGGTTCGGGCAAGTCTACCGTTATTAAGCTTATCGAACGTTTTTATGATGTTACCTGTGGTTCCATTACGCTTGATGGGGTGGATATTCGCAACGTGAGTCAAGAGACTTTGCGTGCTCAGTTGGGCTATGTGCCGCAGAAGGCATTCTTGTTCTCTGGTACCATTGAATCGAATATTGCTTACAGCGATGAAGATATGCCAGCTGAACGCGTACAGGCTGCAGCCGAAATCGCGCAAGCTGCTAACTTTATCGAGTCGAAGGATGAGGGGATGGCGTCGGCGGTATCGCAAGGCGGCACGAACGTGTCGGGCGGTCAGCGCCAACGTTTAGCCATCGCTCGAGCGCTTGCTACTGAGGCTCGCGCCTATCTGTTCGACGATAGCTTCTCTGCTTTAGATTACAAGACCGACGCTGCATTGCGACAGGAGTTGCATACGCGCCTCTCTGATAAGACGGTCGTGATTGTTGCTCAACGCATTTCTACTATCTTACATGCCGACAAGATTGTTGTGTTGGACGATGGTCGTATTGTGGGGCAGGGCACGCACGAGGAATTGCTGAAAACCTGCAAAGAGTATCGGGAGATCGCGATGTCTCAGTTATCGGCTGAGGAGCTGAACGGAGGTGATGCAGCATGAGTGAGCAGACGCAGAAAAGTACGCCGCGTCGCGGTCCTATGGGTGGTCCTGGTGGGCATGGTCCCGGGGGTATGATGCCCGGTGAAAAGCCCAAGGATCTTAAGGGCACGCTCAAAAAACTTGTCGCCTTCATGGGCCGTTTCAAGGTAATGATGGCAGTTGTGTTCGTGTTTGCCGTCGGCTCCACAGTTTTCACTACTGTTGGTCCTAAGGTTATGTCTCAGGCGACCACTGAGCTGTTTAATGGCATCGTGGCAAAGATTGGTGGTACGGGTGGTATCAACTTTGATGCTATTGCTCAGATTCTTTTGTTCACCATGGGATTGTACCTGATTAGTGCTGCATGCTCGTTTGTTCAAGGTTGGTTGATGAGCTCGATTTCTCAACGCACCTGTTATGAATTGCGTCGTAGCATTGCGTCGAAAATCGATCGCATGCCCATGGGTTATTTTGAACGTAATTCGGTAGGGGATACGCTCTCACGCATCACCAACGATGTTGACACGCTTGGTCAGAGCCTGAATCAAGGCATTACCCAACTCATCACGTCTATTGTGTCCATTATCGGCGTACTGATTATGATGCTTACCATCAATCCGCTCATGACGCTTATTACGGTGGTTATTCTGCCTATTTCGTTCGGGCTCATTATGATTGTGGTGAAGCGTTCGCAAAAGTTCTTCTTTGCGCAGCAAAAGATGTTGGGCGAAATAAACGGCATTGTTGAGGAGACGTTTTCCGGTCATGCCATCGTGAAGGCATTCAATCGAGAAGATGGTACGGTAGACGAATTTAATAAAACAAACGCTCGTCTTTACAACTCGGCGTGGAAGTCTCAGTTTATTTCGGGCCTTATGATGCCTATCATGAACTTTATTAGCAACCTTGGCTACGTCGCAGTAGCTATTGCGGGTAGTTTTATGGCTGTGCAAGGCATTATCACAGTGGGTGATATTCAGGCATTCATTCAGTACGTAAAAAACTTCACTCAGCCCATTACTCAGCTCACGCAGGTGTCTAATGTGCTGCAACAGATGGCTGCGGCAGCTGAACGAATTTTTGAGTTCTTGGACGAGCCCGAGGAAGAGCCTGACCGCATAACAGCTCATTCCGAGGATGCCTGTTGTGGCGTCGAGTTTGAGCACGTACGCTTCGGCTACGACCCGGCTAAGCCAGTTATCAAGGACTTTTCGGCACGGGTTGAAGAGGGCCAGACAGTTGCGCTGGTTGGTCCCACGGGTGCTGGTAAAACGACTATGGTGAAACTACTTATGCGTTTTTATGACGTACAGTCAGGTTCTATTAAGATTGGTGGCTATGACTTGCGCGCGTTTGCGCGAGACGACTTGCGTAGTATGTTTGGCATGGTGTTGCAGGACACCTGGTTGTTTAATGGAACTATCCGCGACAATATACGTTATGGCAAGTTGGACGCTACCGACGAAGAAGTAGAAGAAGCGGCGAAGGCTGCCTATATCTACCACTTCATCCAAACGCTGCCCCAGGGATTTGACACAGAGATTAATGAAGACGCGAGCAATATCAGTCAAGGGCAACGTCAGCTACTTACCATTGCGCGTGCTATTTTGGCGGATCGCCGCATGCTTATTTTGGATGAAGCAACCAGTTCGGTAGATACGCGTACCGAGGAGCGCATTCAAAAGGCTATGGATAATCTCATGGCTGGTCGCACCTCATTTGTTATAGCGCACCGTTTGTCTACTATTCGGTCGGCAAATCTCATCCTTGTTATGCGTAATGGCGACATCGTGGAGCAAGGTACGCACGAACAATTGCTTGAACTTGGCGGTTTCTATGCAGAGTTGTATAATTCACAGTTCGCTGAAACTATCGACGAGGCAGAAGTATAGCGCCGAGGGGAATGCGCTGTGCTTGTCGGGGTGTGTGCTGTAGTAAGCCTCACCCCGATCGCCGCGTCGCGTGAACGGACGAGGATGACCGCATGCTTCCTACGGGAACCAATGGAATAATTGATGAAAAGCAAGCTACACCTGTATCACGGGTGCGGTTAGCTGTGTTCGATTTTGACGGTACAAGCATTTGCGGCAATTCTCCGGTGATGCTGGTGTGGTACCTTAGGCAGCGCCGAATGCTTAGGCGAGGTGTTGTATTCCGCATCTTGGCATGGGCGGCTGCCTACAAATTTCGTTTACCCCAAAACGAAAGTTCGGTGCGCAGCTTAGTCTTTACGGCATTTGAGGGCAAACCGGTAGATGAGGTTGATCGCTTCCTTGCGGGGTTTTACGATGAGTGCGTAGCGCCTCGATTTCGTCCAGCGGCAGATGCCGCCATGCGTGCGCATACGCAGGCGGGCGATGTGGTTGTGGTTATTTCTGCCACGTTTGAGCCTATTATTTTGCAGGCCATGCAACACCACCCTTTTGAACATCAGATATCAACGCGTATGCGTGTGGCTTCGAATGGTACTTACACCCGAGAGGTGGATGGACTGCCTGTTGAAGGTGAGCAGAAGCTGGACGCTGTGAAGCGTTTTGGCGACGAGAACTATGGACCTGGGAACTGGGAGCTTACCGCTGCTTATGGCGATCATCACTCTGACCGTGCCGTGTTAAAAGCCGCCGTGCAGGCCTTTGCGGTGAATCCCGATCGACCGCTTCTGCGCACAGCTCGCAAGCAGAAGTGGAACGTGGTTGATTGGTAACCACGTTCGAGCTTTATTCCTGTGACATTTAATGTTTTTACGTTGCAGTGCTTCTTGGCAAGCCCAATTTCGGTAAAATGTGACTCAAGAATATACATTTGTGCAAAAGCGCATTTTCTATAGCTGCAAAGGAGGTGGGCCCATGTTCGAAAATGCTGATACGAACAACTCGCCAAGTCAAAATGACGAATACGATAACAACTCTTCCACCGACTATCTGCGCCGTGCTGCGCAGGCAAGCGCATCGGGTGATGCTGTGTTGGGCATGCACCTTTATCTTGCTGCGTTTGAACAGGGTACGCGCGGTGCCTATGCTCCCGATGATGAGGCGGTTGACGGGCTGCGTCAGGCATGGTCTTTGGCTTGTAAACTAAAAGAACGCTCGTTGGCGGAGTATATTTTTGAGAAATTGGAGCCATTTCTGGCCCCGGCTGAGGTGTCTGCCTGTGCCGAACAGCTTCAACGCTTGGCTTTGGATAAGCTGGAAGAATTTGGGTTGACCCGCGAGGATCTGGAAGACATGACCGATATGATCTCTCAGGATTTCTTGGGGATTGAGGCACCGCGGCTCATGAAGGTGGAGCACGTAACGTTGCCTGGTGCATTAGGTGTAGGTTTGGCTCAGTCAAACAAAGCAAAGACGGCTGTCGATGCGATAGCCGAGGTGGCGGCTGCTACGAAGTCGGAGACTGCTGCAGAGGATACTACTGCAGCTGAGGCGACGCTCGATACATCTGATCACGGGAATGCAATGGCGCGTGCTACGCAAGCGGATGCAGAGAGTGGCGACGATGCCGACGCCCACGCAGTAGTGGCATCGCTGGAGCGCATCACCTACGCCGATATTGTCGGGTATCGCGACACGGTGGCGCTTATGCGTGATTTTGGTGTGGGTATGCAAAACGATCTACAGTTTCAAGACTTGGTCTCGCTGCTGAATGCTCGTCACGGGCTGGATAGTATGCCTGCTGCCGATGCTATCTTGTTCCGTTCGCCCGCACGCGAAGATGCGAACCGTTTCATGGTTGCTACCCTAGGTGAGTTGGGAATGCCAGCTATTCGCATGCGTATGGAGGAGAATCTGCAGGGTATGCCCGTGCTGTGTGTTATGGCTCAGGCCGACAATCAACCCAAGCTGAATGCTGCTCGGAACGCTTTTGATGGCCCTGGTGTATTGTTGCTGGAAGATCTTGACTTGTGGGTGTCTCCCTATGCGGACCCCTTGGATGACATGGGCGGTTTTGTGATTACCAGTCTTTCTCGCGGTGCGCGTGAGGCTATTAGCCTTATTCGCTCGGCGGCCGAGAGTCCCGATGTGTTCGTTTTGGCGAGCGCATCTGAGGAAGGTGAAATCGACTCCTTCTTCTATGATCTTCTTGAGCCTCTGTCTATCGTGGATATCGACTATCCTACGCCGGCTGAACGTGCTGATATTTGGATGGAGATAGCACGCGAACATCCTTCGCTACGCAGTATCTGCCGCGCCGACTTGGTTAAGTATTCTGACGGCATGCCGCGCTACGATATGTATATGGCTGCGCGCGAAGCGGTTGAGGAAGCTTATAAGGCAGGTCTTACGAACCGTCGTTATGTGGCGGTTACGAAGGATAATTTGTTTGAGAAACTGGCTGCTTATCAGCCGCTGGATTCAGCCCAATATCGTGCACTTGAAGATGCTGTTGTTGTCGATTTCCGGCGCGAATTGGAGCATCTTGACGATCTATTGAAAGGAACTGGGGAGTAGAGCATATGGATATCACGCGACGTTGCGACTACGCCTGCCGAATTCTCCGTGCAGCTTACAAGAGCGGGGATGCTTATGTTTCGGTTTCGGATATTGCCGAAGCGGAAGATATTCCTTATGCGTTCGCCCGGAGTATTCAGCATGATTTGGTAAAGGCTGCGCTTATTAAGACGGTGCGTGGAGCGCGCGGCGGTTTGGCGCTTAACTGCGATCCAGCTACGGTGACCGTACTTGATGTGCTGGAGTCCGTTCAGGGGCCCGTGAGCGTGTCTTTGTGTGCTATTGATCCTGAATATTGCGAAAAGCAGGGAGGCTGCGCTTACAACAAGGTTTGGCAGGGTGCTGATCGTTTATTAAATGGATACTTTGCGGCCATTACGCTAAGAGATTTATTCGAACAGGGTGGCGCGCATCCTGCTGTTGTGGCTGCTATGGCATCAGGTGATGCTCCTACCTCCTGTGGCGGGCACGGTAAGATGTCGGGGGGACAGGTGAGTAGCTGTTCTTTTTTGAGTGATACACTTTCCTGTACTCAAGGGCAATGCCATTGATAAGCAGGGATCGTCCTGAGTGGCCGTGTGGCGATCCTGATCGGGACACCTTCGTTGAGCGCGTGTGTGTGCAGGGAGCCAATCTCTATCGAGATCTGCCGTGGCGTAATCTCGATGACCCGTATGCCGTACTCGTATCCGAGATTATGCTGCAGCAGACTCAGGTAGCGCGGGTTGGCCGTTTCTGGACGCGTTTTTTGACACAATTTCCTACTCTTGATGCGCTTGCCGCTGCCGATACGGCCGATGTGTTGGAGTTGTGGCAAGGACTTGGTTACAACCGCCGCGCGCTGGCTCTCAAGAAGACGGCGGACAAGTGCGCAGCCGAGCGAGGAGGGGTGCTGCCTGATACGGCCGAGGAACTGGAGAAACTGCCTGGCATTGGGCCGGCTACGGCGGCTGGTGTTGTAGCGTTTGCTTTTGATCGCCCCTCAATGTATCTCGAAACGAATGTGCGCACGGTGTTTTTGCACGAACTGTTTCCTGATTGCGAGGGCGTGAGTGATAAGCAGCTTGCTCCGTTGGTGGCTGATACCTGTCCAACGAAGGGCTCTCGGGCGTGGTATTATGCGCTGTTGGATTATGGTTCCTACCTGAAGACGCAGGTGATAAATCCCTCACGCCGCAGCGCGCACTACACTCGACAGAGTGTATTTGAAGGCTCGCGTCGTCAGAAGCGTGCAGAACTCGTACGTATTGTGCTGGCTACGCCTGGCATTGGTGTGGGGGAGTTGGCGTCTCGTCTTGATTCGTTCGAGCGGGCCGGAGGACGTGACGGTGTTGATAGGTCGGTTTTCGACAGCATCGTTGCGGATCTTGTCTCAGAGGGCTTTTTCCGTTGCGAAGGCGATATTTTTCTTCCCTGAAAGATGAGCTGTGGTAGAATCCCTCTACTCCGTGGGGGAGTAGTCGGCGCCTTGTGCGCGGCTAAGTCAACATACTGCTTCGCGTGTCGAAGCTGGCTTAAGCCTGAAATGACGAGACTCGCGGTGTGGCGCATGCGTCGCACCGCTTATTATGCAACCGGTGCGTGTTAGCGCCGGTATTTTTTTGCCCGCAAGTCGAGACGAGTGCTATGGGCTAGCTGAGGTGGCTGAAAAAGATGAGAGGATGAGTGCCGTGGGTTTTGTTGAGTTGTTCCTAATTGCTGTAGGGCTGTCTATGGATGCTTTTGCCGTATCGATTTGTAAGGGCTTATGTATGAAGCGTCTGAACCTGCGTCAGGCTGCGGTTATTGCCTTATTTTTTGGTGGCTTTCAGGCTGTTATGCCGCTCATAGGCTGGGCGCTAGGAACGCAGTTCGAGCGATTTATTACGCCAGTCGATCACTGGATTGCCTTCGTACTTTTGGCTATCATCGGAGGCAAGATGCTTTGGGATGCCTTTCGTGGCGATGATGAGGGCATCTCATGTTCGGTTGATGGTAAGTTTGATATGCGCGAGCTTACCATGATGGCTATTGCAACCAGTATCGATGCTCTTGCGGTGGGTATCACGTTTGCTTTTCTAAGCGTGGAGATAGCTCCTGCCGTAGGCCTTATTGGTGTTACTACCTTTGTGTTGTCTCTTGTAGGGGTGGCTGTAGGCCATCGTTTTGGTGCGCGTTACGAAAAGCCAGCTACCATAGCTGGTGGTGTGGTGCTTATTCTTATAGGTCTAAAAATTTTACTAGAACACCTCAATATTATTTCGTTTTAAATCACCGTACTGTGTTGTACGATGGGATAGCTTCCCAATACCTTTACCTCGCGCAGTTTGAGGCGGAGACAATTCAGTGCAGTTTGAACGGCGTGGTCATTTTCGGAACCTTCGAATTCGATGAAGAACATATAATCTCCCAGTGCCTGCTTGGTGGGGCGAGACTGAATCATTGAGAGATCAATGCCAGCAAAGGCGAACTCTGAAAGGATCATATGGAGCGTTCCTGCGCGGTTTACCTGCAGGAAGAGAGCAAGTGATGTTTTGAGCTTCTCGCCAGAGAATACCGGTGCGTGCCCTTGTCGGCCAATGAGAGCGAATGCTGTTTGATTGCCGAAGTGGTCTTCAATGTCACGCTCGTGGATGCGTGCGCCATACAAATCGGCGGCGAATGCGTTGGCTATACCAGCAACATGGAGATCGCTGGCAGCCAGTCGAGCACTTTCGGCAGTGGATGAAGTGGTAATTGTGTTGCGACCAGGCAGCCGTTCGCTCAAAAAACGACGGCACTGCCCAAGCCCCTGAGCATGGGAGGCAACCGTAGTTATGTCTTCAATCTTGGCATCGGGATGCATAACGAGACAATGGTGGATGTCTAGTACTTCTTCACCTAGGATGCTGGCAGAACTTTTGAACGCGAAGTTATCAAGGGTAGCGGTGACGGAGCCTTCAAGTGAGTTTTCTTTCGCAACGACACCATATTCGCATTTTCCACGGTCGACACAGTCGAATACTTCGTCGAACGAGGTGCATTCTAGAAACTGCGGTTGATCGATGCCGAGTCGGGCCGCAAAGGCGCGCGTCGCCTCGTCAGAGTAAGTGCCGGCGGGGCCGAGGTAGGCGAATACGGGTCCGGTGGAAATCATGGTGGGGTCCTTAGGATTTGTTTGTGTATGGGTGTGCGCCACATTTTGTATGCGGCAGCACGGTATGGGGCTATGATAACGGTATAGGCACCTGTTTGCGCGTGGTTGGGGTCCTCTGCAGAAATCCTACAATTCTCCTGTTTTTCGATGAATGGTATTGTATCGTACGTTTTAAGCGGGGGTAGCCTTTTCTATGCATGTTTCTGCATAAAAAGAAGCCTGACCTGCATAAAATATGTTACGCAACAACCATTCCGTAACATTTTTAGACCATTTGCGGCTCAAATGTTGCGCTCACGTCACCGCCACGTTAGAGCTAGAAATTCTCGGGGAAAATACTTCCAGTATGTTATGTCAGACGAGAGCACCTGAGGAGGTGTGCACATGGAAACAGAGGCCACGGTTTCAGAGTTTCAGGATATGCTGTCTGCTCGCGGGGTGACGCGACGCAGCTTCATGAAACTTTGCGGCGCCGTTGCCGCGGCTGCCGGGCTGTCTCAGCTCGCCGCTCCGCAGGTGGCGCAGGCCCTCGAGAAATCCGTGATCGGCGCGACGAAGGGGAACCTGTACCCGGTAATCTGGATCGAAGGCGCGTCATGTACGGGCTGTACCGAGTCGTTCGCCCAAGTCGAGACCCCCGATCCGGCAAGTGTCGTTTTGGAGCTGATCTCGCTCAACTATTCAGAGACGCTTTCTGCGGCTGCCGGTTGGTCGATGGAAGAGGCAAAAGAGCAGACCATCCACGCTGGTGGTTACATCCTTATTTATGAGGGTGCTGTGCTGGAAGGTTGGGGTGGACAGGCGTTGCGCGTTGCCGATAAGCCCGGTACTGAGCATTTGATTGAAGCTGCCGAGAATGCCGATGCTGTTGTTGCGTTAGGTTCTTGTGCGGTAAACGGTGGATGGATGGGTGCGAACCCGAATTCGTCCGGTGCATTGGGCGTGCAGGCATACTTGAAGAAGGCTGGCATTGGAACGCCCGTTATTAATGTTCCTGGTTGCCCGGCAAACCCCGAGTGGCTCGTGTCGGTGTTGGTAAATGTTGTCATGCTTGAGCAACTTCCGGCTTTGACGAGGGAGAACAAGCCTGCTGATATTTTCGGTCAGTCAATTCACGACAACTGTGAGCGTCGTGGCCACTTCGAGAATGGTGAGTTTGTTTACCAGTTTGGTTCCGAGGAAGAGGCCAAGGGATACTGCCTGTATCCGATGGGCTGCCGTGGGCCTCAGACGATGTCTAACTGCGGTGTTGTGTTGTGGAATAATCGTCGTAGTTGGTGCGTTCAGGCCGGTTCTCCCTGCATTGGTTGCTGTGAGGCAAACCCCAATGATCCGGGCCAAAACTGGGTTGAGGTTAACACTCCTTTCTACAAACGCCATCGCGACCTGCGTATTGGCGATTGGATGGTGCAGCCTGGAACGATTGCGCTCGGCATTACGGGCATCTTAGCAGCAGCGTTAGTTGTGCACGGCTTTGGCATGAAGTTGTCTGGCCGCATGGATGGCGGTGCCGACTTCGAGAAGGTGCGCTCATGGGATGCTAAGCACCCCGAGAAATCCATTGGTAAATATGATACGGCTGCGTCCGACAAGAAGGATGAAGCTGACAACAAAGAAGAGGGGAGGTAAGCCTACATGACCCGTTCAGTCATCGACCCGATCACCCGTATCGAGGGCCATCTCCGCGTTGAGATGGAAGTAGAGAACGGCAAGGTGTCCGACGCCTGGGTGTCCGGCGGCTGCTTCCGTGGTATGGAGATGGTCGTGGAGAACCGCACGCCCGAGGATGCAGCACAAATTGTGCAGCGTATCTGCGGTGTGTGTCCGGTATCTCATGCCCATTCGTCCGCCATTGCGGCCGAGAAAGCCTACGGCATCAAGATCTCGAACAATGCGCGTATTATTCGTAACTTGCTTGAAGGTGCGCAGTTCCTACATAGCCACATTCTGTGGTTTTACAACTTGGCGGCTCTCGACTACGTGAATCCGCTTAATGGATTGAAGGCCGATCCGGCCGACGCTATTGCGCTTGCTCAGGCTGCTGGCACATCCATGAACACCGATTTCGTTGCTCTGCAGAAGCGTCTTTCAACCTTTGCGGAGAACGGACAGCTGTCTATCTTCTCGGGCAACTGGTTTGATGCTGAGGATGGCACTGGCTACAAATTGCCGCCTGAGCTTGATCTTATCTGCACGGCACACTACTTAGAGGCTCTGCAGATGCAGGCTAAAGCTTCTCAGATCTCGGCTATCCTGGGCGGTAAGATGCCGCACGTTATGACCCTGATTCCTGGCGGCACCGCGTTTGTGCCCACCGATCAGAAGCTCGACGACCTGAAGTATCTCATCGATGAGGTATACAACTGGGTCGAGGCCACGATGATCCCTGATACTTTGGCTATCGCGCCGTACTATGCCGACGCGCTCAACTGGGGCAAGGGCTGCGGCCGCTATGTCGCCTGGGGCGTGTTCGAGAGCGAGACCATGGAGATGAAGGATCGTTACCTCCCCATGGGTGTCATCGACGACAACCTCAATCTGTCTGACGTGAAGGAAGATCTGATTACCGAGTACATGGGCCACTCGTGGTACAAGGGTGAAGAAACTTTGACTTCTCCGTACTTTGTCACCGAGCCTGAGTACACGGAGTATGACGTCAAGGATCGTTACACGTGGGTTAAGTGCCCCGCTTACGACGGCAAGCCCTACGAGGCCGGCGGATTGTCTCGTATCCTTGCGGCATACAAGCGCAACGTTCCGTTCATCGTCGATCAGGTTGACGGCCTGCTTGAGGCACTGGGCGCTCCGGGCAAGATTGGTGTCGCGCAGTCCACGCTGGGACGTACCGCCGTGCGTCAGATCGAGACGCTCTACATTGCCGGTCTGATGAAGAAATGGCTGGGCGAGTTGGTCGAGGCTCTGAAGAGCGGCGACAGCGAGTACTTCCGTGAGCCTGCCACCATCACTGGTGCCGGCACTGGCTTCTGGGAGGCACCACGCGGCGCGCTTTATCATTCCGAGACGGTCAAGGACGGTAAGATCGAGGGTTATCAGATTATCATCCCGACCACATGGAATCTAGCTCCTGTCAATGCTGAGGGCGTACATGGCCCGATGGAGCAGGCGCTTATTGGCAACCCGGTGGGAGATATCGAGAAGCCCATCAATGCCTTGCGTACGGTTCACAGCTTCGACCCCTGCACGGCTTGTGCGGTTCATATTACCGAGCCGGCGACGGGTAAGAGCTTCGAAACCGTCACGAGTCCTTGGGGGGTGAAGTAACATGGCGCACTTGGCACACTATCGCGAAGCGCACCCGATGCCCTTCGTTATTACGCACTGGATTAACCTTGTTGCCATGATTCTGCTTATCGTTACGGGTTTCTGTATCCATTTCCCGTTCTGGGCAGGTTTCATGGGTATTGCCCGTGGCGTGCATGTGTTCTGCGGGTTTATCCTGTTCATCAACTGCATTGTTCGTGTGCTTATGGCATTCTTCGTGAAGTCTTCGCCTACGGGTGGTACGCATAACCAGGTTACGGATTACAAAACGTGGTTGCCACAAGCTGACAACCGTCACCAACTGGGTGCGTGGATTAAGTACTACCTGTTCCTGAAGAAAGACCATCCCCTGGGTGCGAAACTTGGCGTGCCTCAGAAGATCAGCTACCTAGCCATTCCTATCCTTATCGTCGTGATGTTCTATACGGGCCTGTGCCTGTGGGCTCCTACGATGGGCTGGGGCCTTATGGCTGGCGGCACTGATTTGGTTGGTGGCCTTATGTCGATGCGCATCATTCACTACTTCTTGATGTACGTCTTCATTTGCTTCATGTTTATTCATATCTATCTAGCAAACATCGAGGGTATTAGCCCCACGTTGCTCATGTTCTTCTGGAAAGAGCATGGTGGCTTGGTGTACGACACCGAGAAGCATACGATTGTTGGCGAAGACGATATGAAGCATTCGGAAAAAGCATAGCGTTTGCGGTTTCTTTAGCTTGAAGGGGGTCCGGATTTCCGGGCTCCCTTTTTAGATGATACACTTTTTTTCGAGGTGCGAGTAGTTCTGGTTAGTTGGTGGCACAAATGGCATGGTATGTTGAAAGTCTTTGACGCAAGGGGAGTACGTGTGGTGACCGAGGCGGATAACGAGGTGCGTGGGCATATGTTCGCGCTGTTTACCGTGCTAGTGTGGGGAACGACGTTTGTGGCGACTAAAGTGCTATTAACAGGTTTTTCGCCGGTGGAGATATTGTTTTATCGCTTTCTGATCGGATTTATGGTGCTGCTGGCATTCCGGCCGAGACACGTGAAGCTGGGTAACTGGCGGCAGGAGGTTCTGGTGGCGGCTGCGGGTCTCACAGGCGTGGTGCTGTATTTCTTGTTTGAGAACATTGCGTTGACTGCAACCACCGCCAGCAACGTAGGCGTTATTGTGGCGGTTAGCCCCTTTTTTACCGCAATGCTTTCAACGGTGTTGCTTAAGGATGAGCGACCCTCGGTGATATTCTTTGTGGGGTTTGCTGTTGCTATCGCTGGCATTGCCTTAATTAGCTGGAGCGGATTAGGGACGAATGGTTTGGGAGGCGATTTACTTGCGTTAGCGGCGGCAGCTGTATGGTCATGCTATGCCGTGCTCACCCGTAAGCTAGGTACACTGTTTGAAGATCCTATTCAGGCAACGAAGCGCACGTTTGCTTGGGGCCTCGTGCTCATGGTTCCGGCATTGTTTCTTTTTGACTTCCGCTTTGATTTGGGGCAGTTTTTAAACCCGGTTATGACAGCTAATATGCTGTTTTTAGGGTTAGGCGCTTCGGCTGCCTGCTTCGCCACCTGGGGTATTGCTGTGCGACTATTAGGCGCGGTGAAAACAAGCGCCTACATTTATCTGGTTCCTGTTATTACCGTTGCGACGTCGGTTTTCGTTCTCGGTGAGCCGCTAACCCTACCAATCATCTTAGGCATTGTGCTAACTTGCGTAGGCTTAGCGTTGTCTGAGCGTGGTAAGGCGCATGAGAAAATGCCGTCTACGACGGATGATGTGGTGAGGGTTCTTGAATAAAAGCTCTACTGGTTGTTATCCTTCGCGCTTAATAAAGTGAATAAACGCATCGGCCTGCTTTTCCAAGTAGGGTGCTGAAGCATCGAGTTGCAAGATACCCTCTTTTGCTTGAGTGGCAATATGGGGTATACACAGGCGCGGCTGGTTCATAATGTTCATATTGAGAAAGCTTAGTACGCCAACCAGCTGGTCTTGGGCATGCGAGGCCCCGCTCATGCCGATGCTTGTGCCCGCTAGTGCTACGGGTTTTTTAGTCAGTACCTGGCCTTCCGTTGCGCTGACGGGTCGCGATAACCAGTCGATAAGATTCTTGAGGGGCCCGGGAATGGCATGATTATACTCGGGGCTAAAGAGCCATATGCCATCGGCCCGGACGACGGCATTGCGTACTCGTGAGACGGCATCGGGGGCCGGATACTCAATGTCCTGGTTTAGAAATGGGACATCGTTCCAGTCTAGTATCTCGTATTCTACTTCGGGGTGATTAGCGTGTAGTACCATGCCTGCTGCTTCGGCAAGTTGGCGGTTGTAGCTACCTAGTCTGAGTGATCCAGCGATGGCGAGTATATTCATAAGAGGCCCTTCCCGACAGGCGACAGTGTGGAATTCCTGGGCTGTCTACTTCTGAATTGATGTTATTTATTCGTGATGTCTGCTGGTTGAATGTAGTGCGCAACCGTTTCTGTAATGCTACTGAAATGATATCAGATGTAGGTGATATCGTCATGTGCAATGAGATTGTCTGCGCTAAACCGTTACAGAGCACCGTTCGTCGTCGCTGATGGGTCGCGCTAGGAAGCTTCGTTATAATTATGTAAGAAAATACTAAGGAGGACCCGATGGCGTCAGAATTGACCGATGAACAAATAGCCAATGAGAAGCGGTTCCTCGAAGGCATTCCGCGACTGAATATTGGGGCGCTATTTTTACCTCCTATTTGGGGTCCTGCTCATGGATTCTGGGCGACTATTTTGTTCTATCCCATTTGGCTTTTTGCGGATAACACCTTTTATGCAGCTTGGACCGAACGTACGCCACTTGCGATTATTGTAGCTACTGTCATGTTTATTTCGCTTACGGCAGGCACGGTGGCATTTTCGCTTATCGGTCAACCCTTTGCCGCGCATCGTGCGGCATCCCGTGGGGTCGATAAGGAAACCTACCTAAAACGACAGCGTATCTGGGCCGTTGTCAGTGTAGTTATTGGCCTTATTATGATTGCAGCTGCAACGTACTATAATCTGGTTATTCGTCCGACATTGGTTATCGCATGAGCATGATGAACTGTGAAGACGGTAGTGTAGCCAAGAAAAGAACTTCAGCGGATGGGGCCACATTGCATCCCGTTGTCGGTGGTGACGTGGATTGTCCCAAAGCCGGTAGTCAAGATTCTCTGCGTCGTATTGCGGTGTTCTGTGTGGGGAACAAGCTTATGCTGGATGATGGTGTTGGGCCAGCGGTATATGAAGAGCTGGTATCGCGTTATGACGTGCCAGCTAACGTAGAGTTGTTTGATATCGGTTGTTTAAGTTTAGATATGTTGAACTATGTAAATGACTATGATGTGATTATTACGGTGGATGCCGTGGATGGTACCGACAAGGAACCGGGTACGGTGTTCCGCTTTAAACCCGATGCGATGGCACGTCATTCCGGCGCAACAGCCTCGCTGCATGATCTGAAATTGATAGACTTGTTTGATGCTGCTTTCCTGTTGGGTTATGAAGCGGAAGGCTTGTGTTTGGGTATGCAGGTGGAGAATCCGTCGCCAGCCTTGGTAACTATTGGTTTGACGGCAAGGGTGGACGCTGCTTTGCCGCTACTGGTGGAGACTGTCGCTGGCGAGCTGGCCCGCTTGGGGTCGCCTCTTTCATTGAAGTCTCTTTAACGCTGCCTTTGTGATTCTCGGTGCCTCGTCTCTCTTGTCTTAGCGATTCATTACGCAGTGATAAATACGGTCATGCAGCTAACTGCTGCATGACAAAACGTCTGCGGATTTTCGACGGGGCGTTTGCAGAATAGTGCTTGTAGAGCGGGTGGGGTTACACTTCTCTTAAAATATCGTGGTCTATTTTGAGCCACCGAGAAGGAGATGGACGCCATGAACCTCTATATTATCAGCGCCTATGAAATTACTGCTGAAAAGTTCTTTGACGATCTTGCAGCGGAAAAAATCGATTTGCTGTTGGATACACGCTTGAAGAACACGAATCAGTTGTCAGGGTTTACAAAGAAAACTGACCTAGAATATTTCGTGCCCAAACTCCTTCATGCCGACTACATTCATGACAAACTATTTGCTCCGGCTCCTACCATTCTTGAGCGTTATTTGCACGGAAACATTGAATGGGATGCTTATGCAGATGCGTATCGTGAGGACATGCGTGAACGCGATGCTGTGGGCCAGTTTTTCAAGCGCTACGGCGAATACACGAGTGTTTGTCTATTGGGAACTGCTACGCGCAAACGTCGCAGTCATGTCGAAATCTTAAAGCAACTGTTGGAGCAGTTTCAAAAAGCGTAGTGCACGCATACGTAGCGCGCGCATAGTATGCACCAACCCTCACACAGCTTCTTTTAATGGTAGTCTCACGTTTTCTCTTGTATAACTAGCAATCGCTAGTTATTATGCTAGCAAGTGCTAGTTTGTGGTTAAGGGAGTGTATGTGGGGCGTGAGAATACGAAAGAGCTGATTCTTGAAAAGGCATTCGCCTTGTTTGCCGAACGGGGATATCATGCGGTGTCTGTTCGGGATATCGCCGCATCGGTTGGTATTAAGGATGCCTCGCTGTATAACCACTTCTCGGGAAAACAGGCGCTTTTTGAGGCGATCCTCGAGGGAGCGATTACGCGACTACGGGGTTATTTTGAACCTCGAGGCGTTTTGGTCTTTGCTGAAGATAGCACGGATGCCTATGAACGTCTTTCTTTGGGAGAGATTACTGAGTTAATCTTGGCCACTTTTCAACCTTTCTTTGAAGATCCTTTTATTGTGCAGTTACGTCACCTCCTGGTAATGAGTCAGTTTGAGAGTGATGTGGCAACTAAGGCGTACCGTTTGGTGTTCGTTGAGCGTCCGTTAGAGTTGCAGCGCACGGTGTTCGAGCGCTTTATGGCTATTGGCGAATTTGTACCTGGTGATGCATCTCAGATGTCCATTGAATTTTACGGACCGGTATTTTTGCTGCTGCATGCCGAGGTGCCATGGGACGAAGCTGCTCCGCGCATCACGGCCCATGTGGTCCAGTTTACGGATGCTTATCGAAAAGTGTCTTACGTAACGGACCCTGCAGGTAATGGTGAAAACTCAGACGAGAAAGATGGAACTGCTTCTACCAGAGAGAGTGAGGGTTTATGAAGGCTATTGTTATCTACCGGTCGAGCACGGGATTTACGCGACGTTACGCAGCGTGGATTGCCGAAGATTTGGGATGCGAGGCTGTTGACCTTGCGGTGTCAACTATTGACGTGAGCGACTATGACGTGGTGGTATTTGGTAGTTGGCTCCATGCTGCATCGGTTCCCGGGTCGAAAAAGTGTAAGCTCATGATGGCCGAACATCCCGATGTGCCGTTCGTAGTGTTTTGCGTTGGCGCAACCAAGTCTGAGGAAACTCAACAGATCACCGAAGCGCTTGATCGTACGTATCCTAAAACTGAATATCCTGATCTTCCTCGTTTTTATCTTCGGGGAGGATTTAGCTATCCTGCTCTGTCGTTTATGAACAGGATAGCTATGAAGATGATGTTTAAAGAATTAGAAAAGAAGGCGAATGCGGGTGATGTGGATGCTGCAGAGGCGCTTGTTGGCATGCGTGAGGGATTTGATGCCACCGACCGTGCGATGGTCGCGCCCCTTGTTGCTTGCGTGAGAGAGCGTATGGCAGGGGTGGCTTAACGCATGCGATGTCTCATGAGGCCATGGTTGGTGCAGTACGTATAAAGTACGGCTCCGGGAAGCTGTGGAATGCGTGCTTCTCCACCCTGTTCGGGGTAAAGTTTTTCTAGGGCGATGCGGTCGTAGCCGACGGCGGCAATAAAGCTTAAATAATGTTGCTTGTTCATGGGGTGTTCAAAAGTAAGGTACCAATCGCCCTCAATACTCTGAATATGCATACTATGGTTATCGTCGACATCATGTATCTCGAGAGGGGCTAGAGTACGCCCGCAACAGGCGATGTCGGCATCACCGGTAGTGGTGATTATGTTGCCACAAGTGGGACAGAGTCGAAAGGCCAGACGCTTCATGCTTCCTCCTAATTGTTTGTCGGGAGAGAGATTGCCTTGGAGCAGCGTTTCGACACTGGTACCTAGCTGTGCTGCGAGTTCGGACAGCAGCCCGACGTCGGGGCATCCGCCGCCACGTTCCCATTTTGATACGGCCTTATCGCTCACACCAAGGCGCTCAGCCAGTTGTCGCTGGGTAAGCGCCCGCTCGATGCGCAGCACACGAATAAGTGCGCCTGTTCTTCTGCTATCCATGAGGTTCCTTCCCGAAATCGATGCTGCTTCACGATACGGGTTTCCGTCCTTCCGCGCAATGAACGCTACGTAGAGTGAGGGGGAGGTTGAGTTTGGTAGAAGAAGGCGGCAGGTTCAATAACGCCAATTAATTCCCTTTAACTAAGCAAGCTTCTCTGATTCCCTTACGCGTTCTACTAGAAACTCTTTTACCCGATCGCGTTCTATGTCAAGCGAAATGGAAAGCTCGTCACACAGGAGACCTTCTGCCAACTCGAAGTACTTTTTGTCGGTAGCTGTGATCTGGCGTCCGCTATCGGTTCTTCGCAAGGTGCGTTCACGTACGGACTTCATGATGGGGATGAGGTCCCTTGGATAAAAGGTCTTGAGGTGTCGGTCGTATTCTTCCCGAATGTGTCGGTCGAGCAGCGTAGAGGTACCTGCATTCGGCCGGAAGGCATCTTCGTCGATGCTTTCGGCGTCAACGATAGAATCGACGAGTGACAGAGCCTCTTCGCGCGACATGGTAGGCCGTAGCGCTGGTGGCGCTGCGTCGCCGACGGCTACAAAAAGTTTTAGGGCGTTCTCGAAGAGCGCGTGCAGTTCGAAGTAATCTTTGCCTTCGAAGTAATTCTCTCGAACGCTGACAACTTCACATACGTGGTGATGGTAGACAACGATGTCTCCTGGCGAAAACATAATGACCTCCGATTGGTCGGACGAGGTAGACGACAGGTTCGGTGTATCGCGTCAGAAAAGTGGCGCAGAACATTTAAATATATTATACCAGTTCAGAGTAGTTAATGCGATGCTATCGTCATGGACGGACGGTAAAGTCACAATTCAAGCTACGTGGGTTCAGGCCAAGCGGATTAAATTGAGGTGCTGGCTGTATGGGATAGGTGAAGGATGCGGCGGTGCTCGGAGGGCGATTAACGTGATTCGGCAAACGGATCGGTTGCAAATGAGTGTGGACGCTTGCGAACTGAAGGTAAGAAGGTAATCTGAGGCGAAGTGAGGAAAGGATGACGCTGTGGGTGAAAAGATGATTCCTGCTGTGTACCGCGACTATCCGGAAGTGCCTTACCTATCTCCAGATCGAGACGTAGAGGCATGGGAGCGCACTCCTGAGAAGTTCCCCTATGGTGTGGTTGCTCGGAATCAGATGAAGCGCCTGCCAGAAGGCTTGCTTCCGGGACATATCATCATGTTGTGGCGTGTGCATTTCGGGACATTTACCACGAACTCCTTTTTCCCTCGCTACTTTGAATATCGTTATGGGGTAGATGGTTGTGAAGTGCTAAATACCCTGACGGAGAAAGGCTATATCCGCCTGTCGAGTGCACGCGAGTCGGCTGATTTGTTGAGTGTGTCAATTTTAAAACGCTTGCTCGCTGCGCATGGGTTGCCAACGTCGGGTAAGAAAGCTGAACTTTTGGAGCGATATAGAAAGCTGTCCGATAAGAAGATGGAGGGCGAGTTTGATGAGCGTCGCTATGTTATAACGCCCGAGGGGTCAGCGGTGTTATCTCGTTATGACGATCTTATTCAGAGACACGGACCGAAGAATCTGTAGGGAGCATGGCATCGAGCATGAGTTGAATAAACTGGTCGATGGGCATACCGTCGGGTTCGCTGATCCACTGACTTACGGCAGCAAGTATCCCTGACAGGTAAAACTCCTTTAACAGAGAACGTTCCTTGTCGGTGCAGCCAGTATCAGGGATGAGAAGATTTTCTACCAGCGGAGAAATGATAGCTTTTAGCCTGCGGCCGAATGCTGGGTCGCCGCGATCACCTAGCAGTACCGACACATAGGCTTCATAGGTGCGTGTAAGTTGTAGAATAAAACTCATATGTCGCTCAAAATTGGGTTCACCACCTTGGGCGAGCATTTCGTCAATGAGAGTACGAATCATACCCAGAAGTTCTTCTTCGATTTGTGTGAGTAAGTCATAAACGTCTCGGTAATAGAGATAGAAGGTACCCCGGTTATATCCGGCAAGGGAGGTAATCTCTTTGATGGAGATTTTGTCGATGGGCTTCTGCTGGTAGAGATGCCAAAAAGCCTCACGTATCTTTGCCTTGGTAAGCTCCGTGACCTGCGGTTGCTTCTTCATGACTGTTCCTCATTATCGCTCTATCCAACACTCTGACCTATATTGTCGATTGATCCTGTTATTCTAGCAATCCTATACTGTAATCAGTCAACAAGTTGTTCAGTGATTGAGAGTGAACGAAGCTATGGCATATATCGAATTCAACGACGTGATTAAGTCGTATGGCGAAGGTGACGTTGCTATTAAGGCTCTTGATGGCGCATCGTTTTGCGTCGAGGAGGGCGAGCTTGCTGTGATTTTGGGCGCATCGGGAGCAGGTAAGACTACGGCGTTGAATATTCTCGGTGGTATGGACTCAGCTACATCGGGTGAGGTTGTGGTGGATGGCCGCAATGTGGCGGGTTTGAGTGAATCGGAGTTGGTGGAGTATCGCCGTTCCGCTATTGGTTTTGTGTTTCAGTTCTATAACCTCGTACCTAATTTAACGGCATTGGAGAACGTGGAACTGGCGGCGCAGATATGCAATGATAGCCTTGATGCTGCCGAGACGCTTGCTCAAGTAGGTTTAGCTGATCGTACAGATAATTTTCCTGCACAGCTCTCGGGGGGTGAGCAGCAGCGTGTTGCCATTGCTCGTGCCTTGGCTAAAAATCCGAAGCTTCTCTTATGTGATGAGCCTACGGGTGCACTTGACTACACTACGGGCAAGCAGATTCTGCAGCTTCTGCAGGATACGTGTCGCGAGCGTGGCATTACGGTTGTTGTTATTACCCACAATGCAGCCTTGGCACCCATGGCTGATCGTCTTATTCGGTTCAAGAATGGGCGGGTTTTTGAGATGGATGTGAACGAGTGCCCTGTATCGATAGCTCAGATTGAGTGGTGATATCTTGACTCGCGCCTTCCGTAAAGATATTTGGCGCGCCATCGCGCGCGGCCGCAAGCGATTCTTGTCGATTCTGGTTATCACGGCATTAGGTGTGACAATGCTGACTGGGTTGCAGGTGGCTTGTATCGACCTGCGTGCATCAGCCGACTCTTTCTTCGATGAACAGGGTCTTTTTGACGTTAGTGTTCAATCGACCTTAGGGCTTACGCATGAAGACGTCGAGGCCTTGGATGCTTTGGACGATGTGTCTAAGGCTGAAGGATCGTATGGGGAAACCGCCTATATTCAGGTTGATGGTAAGCGTCAAAGTATTGACGTGAAGGCACTGAGCGAACAAGGTATCAACGAGCCCTATGTGACGCAAGGTGATCTGCCTGGGCGCGCTGGTGAGGTTGCCGTAACTGAAAAATACATGAAGGACTCCGGAAAAAGCATTGGCGATACGGTGGAGTTCGATGCGGACATAGCCAATGATGAGAAGACTGCTGACGCCTTGTCTGGTGGGCAAAGTGAAGCAGTATTTAAGGGGGGCGCCTACACCATAACTGGTGTGGTTGTTGATCCGGCAAACATTGCAAATCCTGATGGACCGGCAGCATTTCGTTCGGCAACTTCGTCGGATTACACCTTCTTTGTTTCACGCGATGCGGTGCAAAGTGATGTATTTACCGCTGTGTATATGTGGTTGTCGGGCGCTGATAATCTCGTGTGCTATTCGAGCGGTTACGAAAAGTTGGTGCATTCGGCGAGAGATGAGATTGAGGGCATTAAGGCTGAGCGCCAGCATTTGCGCACCGAGTCCGTAAAGGCTGAGGCTCAGGCTAAGGTGAGCGATGCTGCGCGTGCTGCTCAGGAGGGTTTTGCCGAAGCAGAGGCGCAGTTAGCTGCAGCGCAAGCTACCCTTGACGAGAGTCGCAACACCCTTGCTAGTGGCCGCGCTGAGTTGCAGGCTCAGCAAGCTTCTGCCGATGCCCAGCTGGCAGCTGCTCAGCAGCGTATTGACGACGGCTATGCTCAGCTTTCAGTTGGCGAGCAGCAACTTGAAGAATCTTCGGTTCAGGTGACTCAGGGAAGAGTGCAACTGGAGCAGGGAAAGGCTCAGCTACAGAGCATCGAAGCCCAAACGAACCAGCAGTTTGCAGATCAGCGGGCTCAGCTGATAGCGGCGGGAGCGCCGCCCGAGCAGATAGCTGCTCTTGATACGCAGTGGGAAGCGGCTAAACAGGCGTTTGCTCAGCAATGGGATGCCTTACTTGCCCAAGAGGAGCAGCTTGCTGCTGCGCAGCAGCAGGTAGATGCAGGTCGCGTTGAACTTGCAAACCAACGTTCTACGCTTGATGAGGGGGCCTCGCAGTTGGCTTCTCAGCGACAAAGTGCTCAGCAGCAAATTGCCGCAGGCGAAAGCAAGCTAGCTGAAGGTTTTGCCCAACTTGAAAGTGGACAGGCCACTCTTGATACTCAGCGTGAAGATTACCTGCAGAAACGTACTGAAACCGAAGCAAAGATAGCTGATGCTCAGGCTGAAGTCGATGCCATTGAAGGTGCAACCTGGTATATACAGGATCGTACTTCTTTGGGTAGCTATGCCAGTATCGACAGTGATGCTTCCTCTATCGAAGCCGTGGGTACAGCATTTCCTATCGTATTTTTTATCGTGGCTATTCTTATTAGTTTGACCACGGTTACGCGTATGGTCGAAGAGGATCGTGGGCTTATTGGTACCTACAAGGCGTTGGGGCTACGTAACCGTGAGATACTGTCGAAATACGTCATCTACGCGCTCTCGGCCTGCTTGATTGGTGGGCTTGTTGGTGACATACTTGGTTTTGTGGGTCTACCGGAATTCGTGTTTTCTATTTTTGCCACGATGTATGTGTTGCCCGACTATGTGCTCCAGTTTGATTGGTTCTATGGGCTGGGTGGCATCGCGCTGTTCACGGTGGGTATTGTGGGCTCGACCGTGTTTGCGTGTTGGGCAGAATTGCGGCAGACACCCGCTGCGCTGATGCGACCGAAGTCGCCGCGCAAGGGCTCGCGTATCTTTCTTGAGCATATTGGTCCAGTGTGGAGGCGGCTATCTTTCCTAAGTAAAGTTACGGCGCGCAATTTGTTTCGATATAAGAAGCGTCTCTTTATGACGGTGGCGGGCATTATGGGTTGTACGGCACTTCTGGTGTGCGGATTTGCCATCAATGATTCGGTGAGCTATTTGGGGCCGCAACAATACAACCATGTGTATGCCTACGATCTTATGGCGGTAACCACTCCCGACGATTACGATAAGGTGATTGCCGATTTGCAAAGCGGCGGAGAAGTGGCCGATTTGCAGGAGGCTCGCGTTGATTCGGTGTCGGTGAAATACAATGGCGGCGAAGAGAGTATGCAGCTTGTGGTGGTGCCGAAAGAAGGTTCGCTCAACGGCTATATTACGCTTGAAGATGCCTCCGGGACACTTGTAGAGCTTGGTAGCAACGATATGTTTGTTACGCGTAATGCTGCACAAGTGTTGGGCTTTTCGGAGGGCGACGAAGTGGTACTCAAAGATACCTCGCTTGCAGAGCATGGGGTTGCGGTCGATCGCATTGTGGAGAATTACCTCGGTAACGCGGTGTACCTCGGTCAGGATGCCTATGAACGATTGTTTGGTACCTATAAACCTAATGGTTTGTTCGCGCACCTTTCGACCGATGATCAAGTGTCGTTTGCTGATAATCTGGCGCGACGCGATGGCGTGCTGTCCTCCGTGAGTACGCAGGAGTTGCGCGACAACTTTAAATCGTCGTTCTCGTTGGTGAGTTCGGTAGTGTATCTAATTACTGCGATGGCGGCAGCTCTTGCCTTCGTTGTGCTATTTACGCTTTCTACCACCAACATCTCTGAGCGCGAGCGCGAGCTTGCCACTATTAAAGTGCTAGGGTTCAGAAAGGGTGAAGTGCACCATTATGTGAACCGTGAGACACTTATTCTTACAGGTTTTGGTATTTTATTAGGCTTACCCCTAGGGCATGTGTTGGGAAACTTGCTTACCGTGGCGTTAAATATGCCTTCTATTTATTTTGCCGTACATATCGAGTGGACCAGCTATTTACTTGCTGCTGCCCTGTCGTTTGTTTTTGCCCTGATAGTGAACCTCATTACCAACCGCAGTCTCGATCGTATCAATATGGTAGAAGCGCTTAAAAGCGTGGAATAGGAGGGTTGTATTCATTGTGCTCTTGGCGGGGGTTTCTTAAAGCGCATATTTACTCAGATAATGGCGGTGCTTAAACCTAATTAGTGTGCGAAGCTGCTGAACGTAAGCAAGCTGATGGGTGTTGTGCTCGAGAGAGGGGCTTTCGAGCACCCCCACAAAGAACCACTGCGATGGTTCTAGTTCGAGTGGCAGCACGGCATCATCGTGTTCTCTTGCTGACTGAGTAAAAGTGTCACTGAAAGTGACCGCCTTGGAGTTTTTCACAAGGGAATAAATGCGTTCAATATTGGTGCTATGTAAAACGAGAGCAGGGCATTCTAGCCCAGACTCACCAAAGGCTCGTTTGACGAACTTGTTGAGTACGGGCTCATTGAAGTAAGCTAGGGGAAGCTTCGAAAGTTGTTGGAGAGTAATCACACTATTGGCATATTGCTCGGCGAGGTTTTTTGAAGCCCTAACGGTAATTTTCATTGAAAGAAAAGGGGTAAATTTAAGATGCGGGAACTCTGCGAGCTTACTAACATCTTCCTCCAAGATATTAACGAGCCCAAAACTGGTGTCGCCGCATTCGATAGCTGAAATTATTTCGTTGAGTTCGCATTCGCTAATCGAGCAATTATCGAGGCCACACTCACTTAATTCGCTATCGAGAAAGTTATAGATTGCATTGCATACATACGAGGTCGCATACACTGATACGGTTTCATGTGACCCCGAAGAGTTAACTTGCATTTTAAAAAGATGTTCACGTAATCTATCGTTTTGCTGAACGATCTCTAAAGCATACGACTTCAATATCGATCCTTCTTTGGTAAGTTCGATTCCTCTTCCACTTTTTTGAAAGAGGCTAACGCCGAGTTCGCCCTCAAGCGTACGCATGGATTTGCTTAATCCTTGTTGCGAAATAAAGAGGTTGTCTGAGGCTCGTAAAAAAGATCGACAGTTGGCAATTTCCAAGAAATACTCAAGAGTTTCGATGCGCATAACTATCCCCCAGATCGGTCATGGCAATTCGAAAGTACTACTTTCAATTATTCAAGCATAATTCATTTTACTGAGTATGGTTGAAATTTCAAACCCCATTAAGTTGATTGCAAACGAGACTAAAAGTTGTTTGAAAATTATTGCTACTCATGAAATATGATATTTCATCTGCATATTCTCATATTTAAAGTCGTTTTGAAGTAAGCGAGAGAACCGATACATTAAGTAACCTTTTGTTTCAATCTAATTGAAGCGAACCCTGTTGGATTGTTTCGGTTGTTGTTCGTACAATAATTGCATCGGTTGATCGAAAGATTCTCAAGTTTGTTCTGGTGGTGAATCAAAACACAAGATCTTTTCGCCCAAGTGAAATGAGCCAGTAGAGGGGGGCTAGTTTTTTGCGCCATTTTACCCATGGGACGTTTGTGTTTGGGGCAAGCTTTTGCTCAAGCGGTTGCTTTTGGTTGCCCGCTCTCGCTGTTTGTTGATGAGCGCGGGGAAGCGTAAAGGGGAATGTCGGTCGGTTAAAGAAGGAGGACGGTAGTTTTGAAAGCTGCAGAACAGCGTATGCAATCGTTTTTTGCTCCGTGAGCGCCTCGACTTGAATTCGAAGAGCCTTATTGGTTAGGGGTAGCTGAAGAAAGGAGATGAATCATCATGAACTATAGCAAAGGAAAAAAGATTTCCGTAGCGGTTGGGGTGACCCTTATTCTGGCGACTGCTTCGGGTGGTACATCAGTGATGAACGCAATAGTCCCATTTTTGCTTGAAGGCATGCAGGTCAGCCTTACTACCTTCATGATTGGACCGACCATTGCAACGATCCTGTCATTTGCCGTGAGTGCGATAGGTATCAAGATTATCGATATCATAACCCCAAAATGGTGCATGCTTATCGGTACGATTTGTAGTGCGCTCACCATGTATATGGTAGGAACGGCAACGTCGTTTGTAATCTGGATTATTGCGAATGCCCTGAATGGTATTGTGCTTGCGTTTGCAACTTATGCCGCGGCAGGTGGTGTTGTCGCTGTCTTTTTTAAAGAAAATACGCAAAAAGCGTTTGGTGTGGTAGGTGGGCTGGCAGCATTGTTTATTGCCACTTGGATGGCCATTACTTCGGTATTGCTGAATATTATGCCCTATCCACAGCTTTTTACTATCTATGCTGTCGGTATCGTGGTAGTTGGCGTTTTTTGCAATCTTGTACTTATTGGAAAAACTCCTCGTCATAAAATTGTTGCGAAAGCAGAGAAATCAGATGATGTTACTGCCGGGAATCAGGGCACACCTGAACTCCCCGGGTTTACATTTGCAGAGACTTTGAAAAAAAGTGCATCTGTCTACTGTTTTCTTATCGCGATGTTTCTTGTTGCCTGGTGTGCATCCGGAATAACATCATATGCAAGTGTCTATTACGCCTCGTTTGGAATGGCTGCGACTACTGCGGCGGCAATGCTTAGTATTTATACGTTTGCTTCCGCATTCCTTAAGCTTGCGTCGGGTTTCATTCTGAAAAAAATCGGCGCAAAGGCAATGAGCATAGTGATCTATCTCGGTTTTGCTGTCGGCATTGTTTGCCTGCTTGTTTGGAGTCAGACGCAGATGTTCCCACTTGCGGTGATGGGCATCATATTCTGTGCCTTTATCTCGTACGCGACGATGATTCCGGGGCTTTTTGTTCCTGATTTATATGGCATGAAAGATTACACGGGTATCAATTCTGCTGGCATGGCTGGCTATTATGCTGGTGCGGTTACCGTTTTGTTTGGTCTTTCGATTGTTATCAGTATGCTGGGATATTTTAACGCTTTCGTTGTGCTTGCTGTCGCTGCTCTTGTAACGATGGGCTTCATGCTGGTAGCAGTTGCAACCAGCCCTATGAGAAACAAAGGGAGCAAAAAGAACGAGAGTCAACTCCGGGTGAGCGAAAGCTAGGTTCACAAGGCTCTAAAACGTAGTCACTATTCGGTGTTTCTGTCCCTCCTGTGCTTTGCGCAGTGCGTAGGAGGGGCTTTGATCCTCAGTTAGTCCACCAGGGGGTCATGAACTTTTGGTGGGTAGTTTGCAGGATTGAGATACGAGTTCTGTGTGTGGGGGAATTGCTGCAAGCAAGTTGCTTGAGGCGACGTGTGTGCAAAAACAAAGGGAGGAAAGGAGTACTAATGGTGTTGAAGAAAACACGCACTATGTGCACGACCTGCCATTCGCGTTGTGGCGTTCTTGTCTATTCGGATGAAGACAACCAGATCGTGAAAATTGAGGGCGATCCTGACAATATTAAGTCGAAGGGCGTTATTTGTGGCTCGGGGATGTCTGAGCGTGAAATCCACAACAATCTCGACGGACGGTTGTTATACCCGATGAAGCGCGTAGACTGGGACCCTAAGGGGGAGCGCAATCCTGAGAATCGTGGTAAGAGTGAATTTGAGCGTATTAGTTGGGACGAAGCGCTCGACATTATTGCTGATGAATGTTTGCGCATTAAAGATGAGTATGGACCGGAGGCTATTATTACTGGTCAGGGTACCGGTCGTGTGGCCAATCATTGGCATTGTCGCCTGAATTCCTCGTTAGGTCTTGAGGGCTGGTCTCTCGTTCCGACTCATGTGTGCCTTATGCCCCATATTCTTCCCAATGCCTTTACTTTGGGAGTGTTTAGCTCTGCTGCAGGCGATATGCGCAATTCTAGTTGCGCTGTTCTTTGGGGTCAAAATCCTGCTATGGAAACGGCGTGGTGTAAGGAGATATTCCGAAATCAAGCAGCAGGTACCGCGAAGCTTGTTGTCATTGATGTGAGGTTTCATGATATGGCCAAGCATGCAGATGTTGCTTTACAGCCTCGTCCTGGCACCGATGCGGCGCTTGCGTTGGCATTCATGCATGAAATTATCGAGAATAAATGGTATGACCCTGAGTT
This sequence comes from Gordonibacter sp., assembly GCA_034932485.1. GTDB lineage: Bacteria > Actinomycetota > Coriobacteriia > Coriobacteriales > Eggerthellaceae > Gordonibacter. The sequence goes on along the minus strand of JAYFOQ010000028.1, from coordinate 69,236 downwards.
CATTGAAAAGTGGACGTATGGTTTTGATGAACTCGCTGAACGTGTCCGAGATTGGACGCCCGAACGAGCTGCTGAGATTTGTCAGGTTAATGCGGATGACATTCGTCTTGCTGCAGAATATATGGGCACCTGGGGTCCCGTTGGTATGAACATTGGCCTAGGGCCAGGATGTATGCATACCAATGCTATCCAAAATGGCCGTGCTATCGCGTGCTTACAGGGTATGCTGGGGCATCTTGACGTGAAGGGTGGTATTCCTGTTCCATTATCATTCTCCGTTATGCTTGATGACAAGATTACCTTGTGGGATTCTCGGAAAGACCCAGGTCGTGCTGATTTATTCACGTTCGGTGGGGAAGAACACCCGCTCTACAAATCGTTTGGTCGTTCAAACGACCCTCATGCGGTATTTAACGCAATCATTACCGGCGAGCCACGTCCAGTGAAAGCCTATATCGCTATTGCGAACGACCCGTTGCTTTGTTATGAGAACACAAATCTCACGTATGAAGCTATGACTTCACCCAATCTTGATTTTGTGTGCGTAAAAGACTTTTATATGTCACCCACAGCCAAGATTGCAGATATGGTTCTGCCTTCATCTGACTGGTCGGAGCGTTATTCTTATGACGAAGAACTCGATGGTAACTTCCTCTTCACCTTTGACAAGGCGGTTGATGCGCCGGGTGAATGCTGGTGTGACTGGGAGTTCTTCCTCGAATGGGGCAAGCGTATTGACCCTGATAATTGGTGGTGGAGCAATGTTCAGGAGATGGTGCTGTGGCGCATGAAAGAGTTCTATGGTTTCGATATGACGTGGGATGAATTCCAGTCTGAGATTCGACGCTCCACCGAACCCGGTGGACAGCAGGGCGAACTGGTTGAAAAGAAATACGAAAAGGGTATGTTGCGTCCCGATGGATCTCCCGGTGTTGCGACACCTTCCGGTCGCATTGAGTTTTGGTGTGAATCACTTGCTGCATTCGGTTACGACCCGCTTCCCGACTTCGAAGAGCCTGCCGAGTCGCCGATTTCCACTCCTGAATTGGCGGAGGAATATCCCCTCATCGTAGTTACAGGGATTCGTATTTACTCTTTCTTCCACTCTGCTTGGACCAACACTCCGGCTCAACGCAAGATGTATCCTGATCCGTTTGTGATGATTCATCCCAATGATGCGCGTAAATATGGTATTTCCGACGGTGAATGGATGACCGTCGAATCTCGCGTGGGTCACATGATCTCTAAGGCGTATGTTACGCGCGAGATTAAAGAAGGCGCAATTGGTGTTCCTCGACCGGGTTGGCGTGATGAATGCAAGGAATTGGGACTTCCTGGATACGGCTGGGATAAGGCAAATGGAAACGTACTGATTCCTTCAACCCCCGCCGAGCCTGGTTACGGAGCGACACCCATGCGATCTTCTCTTGTCAAAGTCTATCCTGGAAGGGGTGATCTGTAATGAGGAAGCGTGTCAACGGTGAGGGGATTGCCGTTCTTCATGACCTTGACGATTGTACAGGTTGCTTTGGTTGTGAGGCTGCATGTCGAGAAACATGGCGTTACCCCTACGATGAAGACTGGATGCGTGTGATACGCCGCACTCCCTTTGTGGTCGATGGAAAGCTGCGTACCTATCATGTGGTCGCTCCGGTGCTTGATAAGTGTGCTGCGTGTTATGCAAAAGATCCGAACCCTCTTTGTGTAACGGGATGTCCAGGTCAGGCATTAAAGATTGGATCTGTCTCCGAGGTTGTCAAGGAGGCCGATGGTCGTCACTGTAACATATATATGGCATAGGTACTCGTTTTGCTAGGCACGTATGCGTGATAAGCGTCGCTCGTCCAAAGGGTGGGCGAGCGACGTCAGATGAAAATGGATGGGGCGGAAAAAGGGGTTAGCTTTTAGTTGTATTCCGCCCTTTCCCTTCACGAGGAGGAAGCGTAATGGCAGAAACAAAGAAAGGCTCTGCATTCTTTACGAAAGGTTGGATACAAGTTGCCCTTGCCTTTGTTGTGGCTATCGTCACGCAAGGTTTTGGTATTTATCATTTTGGCATACTCAAGGTTCCGATGACCGAGGCATTGGGTGCCCAGCCTGCAGAAGTTGCTTTAGGTTTCTCTATCTATGCGCTGGCGGCGGGTTTTGCTAGTTTGATCGTTGGCGATGTTATCAATAAAATTAAATTGCGTGGTTCCATGCTATGTTCGGCAGTTCTCTTTTCAGGTGGCTTTTTTATTTTGGGGGTCATGACCGAACTTTGGCAGGTTTATGTTGCCTATGTTGTTATGGGCATTGGCTCTGCTCTGGGCGGCATGGTTATTTTGTCCGGTATCCCCAACAACTGGTTTAACAAGCGTCGAGGCATTGCTACGGCTATCGTGTGGTCAGCTATGTTTCCTGGCTCCCTTATCGTTGGTCAGATTATTCCTGCGGCTACAGCTTCCGGCAATTGGCAGATAGCTCCGTTTGCTTTGGCTGGCATTGCCTTTGTTGTACTGGTTATTGGATCATTTTTCCTTAAATGGCAGCCTCAGGAAAGTGGCTTACTGCCAGATGGAATGACGGAAGAAGAAGCAGCTACTCAGGCAGAATCTGCTGGTGCGGCAAAGCTTGTTGGTCTTACGCGTGGCGACGCACTCAAGACCACCACGTTTTGGTTCATCGCCATTGCCTTTGCCCTTATCGGCATCGGTGAGCAAGGGCCATTCCAGAACTTCCCAGCTTATATTGTGGGAAATGGTTTTGATCTTGCGATTGCTGGTGCATTTATGAGTGCTATCTCGCTTTCTGGCGTGTTTGGTAAGCTTGCTTCTGGTCTGATTATCGACGTTGTTGGTCCTCGTATTGCGTATTGCATTCTTAACTCGCTAGCAGTTGTTGGTCTTGTTTTGATCATCTTTGTTGGCGATAACATTGTTTTGTTGTTTGCGAGCTCCATTCTTTTCGGTGTTGCTCTCAGTTCCTCGGCAGTGTGTTTTTCGGCCGCGACGGCTATGTATTTAGGGCCAAAACACTTTGGTGCAATTTATGGCTTGGTGTTTCTTGGTAAGCCTATCTTTGATGCTATTGGCGTTCCGATGGTCGCTGCCCTTTCTGGCACTGCCCTCGGCTTCTCCGGTGCCTTTGGAATCTGTGCTCTGTTTGTTGCTGGTTCGACGCTGTCTATGTTTATGGTTCGCAAAAACAAAAAGCTTATTGAAATGGAAGAAGAAGCAGCTAAGGAAATGAGAGCGGAGGTCGCTACTGCGCAGTAGCTTTGTCTTTGATCTTCTTAAAATGATTCGAGCTATCCGATTACGGCTAGCTCGTTTAGGTAACGTACAAAAGGAGTATGAATATGTGTTTTAGACCCGCAGCTGCCACTCCTGGTGGTCCTGTCAAATGTCCGAAGTGCGGTGTTGTGGTCCCGGCGGCTGCCGACGCTTGCCCCGGCTGTGGAGCAACTGCTGGCCCTGCCAAGCCCGCAGCACCGGGCGTTCCGGGGGCTCCTAAGGCTCCGGGCGCACCGGGTGCTCCGAAGCCCCCGGGTCAATAGCGTCAAAATCGGATTATAAAGTAGGTGTATGCGAGGCTTGATAAGGCGGTGACTCGTCGAGCCTCGCTTTTGGGTTGATGAGGTGCCCCATCACTACACTGAAGGAGGGAAGTGAAGATGGCTTGTGGATTTACCTGTGAACTATGCGGAAAGTGCAATGGCGAGAACAAAAAAGGTGCTGGAGGAAATAATCCGCGGCTGGTTACCCAACCGCGCGGATTGTGTGAGTTGTGCAGCACGCTTAACAAACCCTCTGCAAAGACATGCGTAAGCTGTGGCGCAGAACTAAAGGTTCCCGAACGTAAGGTCTATGTTCCGGGACTGAACAAATCCGACAATAGGTAGTTTGCTGATGGTTATCATGCGTGGTCATGTTTTTATGTTCGTGCACTTTGGAAGCATTGCTTGGTGAAAGAGAGAAAAAGAGAGGTAGAACTTATGTATGCTGAAGTACCTCTGGCTCTATCTACCACATTTTCGTTGATTGGAGCTGGCTCTTTCGTGACGCTTTCGGTGGTTGTCGGGGTGTCTCGGTTGGAGCAGAAACGTCTTACTAACCTTGATACGCTCTCTCTCATGTTGACTCTTGCGGTTGTACTCGGTTTTGTAGCGGCATTTTTCGCATTTCAAGACCAGACAAATGCAGTGAGTTTATTTCGCGGCCTTAATGACGTGGCGTGGTTTGTTATTGTTGGTGTAGCTGGACTCTTTGTTGCTGTGGCTGTGCTATACGGCATTCGAGTAAATTTCGGAAATATTGCGACGGATGAACGTACATTTCTGCTCTGCCTTGCTGGTGCGTCGGGCGTGATATTTGTAGGTACTATAGGCATGGTACCCCTGCTGATTTCTAGTCCTTCTTTGAGTACTGTTGCGATGTTTGTAGAGATGCTTGGTTTTGCACTGCTTGGGGGATCGGCTCTTGTATCCCTAATGTTCGAGAAGGTAGAAGCTTTGGATAGTGCCTTGACGAAGATGACCCTGACGCTCATCGCGTTTTTTGGTGTCGTGATGGGTTGTATTGGTTTTGCGGTGCAGGTGGGGGTGGCTCTGGGTGCGGGATCCGATGTCGTACGGGAGGCCTCTAGCCAGATTGTGGTTGCCTTTTTCTGTCTTGTTGCATCATTCGTTTTTGAGATAATGGCAATTCGTATAAAAGAGACAGGTTTTCATTCTGTTGTTGCAGTTGCCAGCGCCTTTGTTGGTGTGTTTAGCGCGTGTCTGGTGCTCTATGCTTCGCTGGTCACTTTGCTTGCTTAGTGTATTGGCTTTTGCTGATTTGGGTTGTTTTCCGCCGCTCTTTCTATTTTCCGCAGCTTGGGCAGAGATCACACAGAAAGCATTCTCCGCAGCGGGGACGCCGGGCGATGCAAGTGGCGCGGCCAAACAAGACCCATTGATGGTTGATGGGCCCCCAATATTCGCGTGGGTAGAGTTTCAATAGGTCTTCTTCCACTTTGCCAGCGGTTTGAGCATTGCTAAACTTTAGCTTATGAGCAATGCGGAACACGTGGGTGTCTACAGCAATACCCTCTACTATGTCAAAGCCTTCGTTCATCACGATATTTGCCGTCTTGCGGCCGACACCGGGAAGACGTTGTAACTCTTCCATGGTGCGCGGCACTTCGCCTCCGAATTCTGAGAGTACCATCTGAGCGCACTTGATAACGTTGGCTGCTTTTGTATGATAGAAGCCGATAGTGCGAATAATATTCTCGACGTCAATTATATGTGCTGCTGCAAGATCGGGTATGGTGGGATAACGCTCCCAGAGTGCGGGGGTTACGCGATTGACGCCCTTGTCGGTAGTCTGGGCAGAGAGAAGTACCGCTATGGTTAGGCGAAACGGATCATCCCAGTAGTGTAAGGCACATTCCGCGGCGGGGTAGTGTATATTCATGCGGTTCTGGACAGCAATAGCGCGTTCGCGCTTGACCTTCAGGGACTCGCGTGGCATGTGGTTTCTCCTTCACGCGACGAGTTCTAAGACGAGTGGTTTGCATTCAGTATAGTAAACTTGGAGTCGTTCGTCCGCTTATGTTGCGGGTGTGTGAGAAAAAACCGACAGGAGGCCGCGATTTGCGGCTTTTTGTGCTGTCTTGAGGCCGCTATATCGTGCGCGGTAAAGCCTGTGAGGGAAGTATTTACGGCGTACGCGCGAAAAGAGGATCTGCTTATGCTTATTGATTCGCTTACGTTCACGCTAGAGAAATCTGGTGCCCTTGATGCGTTCTGGAGCAAATTGGATGCGGGCGAGGATGGTACGTTGGGTATTGCTTCGTCGGCGCGACCTTTTTTGGTGGCGGCGCGGTTTGCGCATAAACCCCAAGCAACACTTGTGGTGGTTGCTGGCGAGGATGCGGCGTTAGCTTTCGCGCGTGGCGTAGCGGCTTACTTGGGCGACGAGCGTGTTATGCGTTTTCCTGAGCGCAGCGATTATCCTTTTGCGCCAAAGAAGAGTGATGCGACCCAGGTGGCCCGTCGTATGGAAGCTATGCATGCACTTGCTACGGGACGCGAGGTGGTGGTGGTGGCAAGTGCGCGCGCTTTGGTGCGTATGCTGCCACCAGTGGGTTCAAGCGTATGCAAGCCTCTCGTGCTTGAAGCGGGTCGCGAACTGGCCTGCATGGAGAGCGCTTCGTCCGCTGGTGTCATGTCGTTTGAGGATGTAGCCCGTGCTCTTGAAGAGCGTGGTTTCGCGAATACTGGCGAACTGGATGGGCCAGGTACCTTCGCCGTGCGCGGCGGTACCCTTGATATTTTCCCTGGCAACCTCGTGTATCCCGTACGACTGGACTTTTTTGGCGATGAATTAGAGGAGATCAAGCGAATTGTTCCAACCACTGGACAGACGATTTCAACGCTGTCGCGCGTTGAAGTGTATCCGGTTATGGAATTTGCGGCAACGAAGAGTGCTCTTGCGCGCGCTCGTGAAAAGCTGGCACGACCTGCCGAAACCAATCCTGCCTTGCGCGAGGTGCTGGAAAAGTTGGAGGGAGGCCTGCGTTTTGATGGCTCTGATGTATTGCTGCCTTACCTGTATAAGACTACATCCACCCTTGGCGATTACGTGGTTCGCGGTTCGCTTATCACTCTGGTGGAACCTCGTTCACTGTTCGACGATATGTCGCATGCTTTTGAAGATATCGCAGGGCGAGCGAAGGGTACGCACATCGCGTTGAAGGGTTTATATGCAGAGCCGGGTAACGTGAGTTTCGGAGAGGGCCAGCGCGCCACCTATGTATCTATCATGAGGGTGGGTGGCCATATCGACGACGAGTTACCAGTAAAGCGGGTAGAAGTAGCAGGGCATCCCGATAAGTTGTATGGACGTTTGCGAACATTGGTAGACACCGATTATACCGTGGTGTTTTCGGCTCCAAACTACCGCGCACGCCAGGATATGAAGCTGGCGTTCGTCGACCAGGGTTTGCCCATTCAGGAACGTTTAGACGTGCTGAGCGTGGGTGATTTAGCGGAAAATTCTGCAGCATCAGATACGGCTGGCATTGCCAAGCGTCAGCTGCGCCGTGGTGTGGTGAACGTGGTAGACGTGGACATTCCTCTTGGTATGATTATTCCTAAAGCCAAGTTGGCCCTTGTGAGCGTGTCCGATACCCAAGGAGCCTCTACTGCGCGTCCAAGCCGTCATATCGACATTACTGAGATTACGTTTCCCTATAAACCGGGCGACTATGTGGTGCATGCTGCGCACGGTGTGGCGCATTTTAAGGAGTTAGTGCGGCGCGACGTAGATGGCACAGCGCGTGATTATCTGTTGCTTGAATACTCTGAGGGAGACAAGCTTTACGTGCCGGTAGAGCAACTGGATCGCGTGACGCGCTACGTTGGTCCTGAGGGTGCAAGTCCCCGGTTGACGCGCCTTAATACCGCAGACTGGTCGCGTGCCATGAAGAAGGCCCGAGCCGCCACCAAGAAGCTAGCTTTCGACCTCGTGGACGTGTATACGCGTCGTGCAACCGTACAAGGTTACCGTTTTGGGCCCGACACCGTAGCTCAGCGCGAGATGGAAGAAGCCTTCCCTTATCAGGAGACGCCCGATCAGTTGGCAGCCATTGCCGATGTGAAAGCCGATCTGCAATCTGCCAAGCCTATGGACCGGCTGGTTTGTGGTGATGTAGGATTTGGCAAGACCGAGGTGGCTCTGCGTGCCGCATTCAAGGCAACCCAGGACTCTAAGCAAGTTATGGTGTTGTGTCCTACCACTATTCTCGCGCAGCAGCATTTTACGAACTTCAAGGAACGCTGCGAGCCCTTTGGGGTTCGCGTAGAAGTTCTTTCACGCTTCCGAACGCCTGCGCAGCAGACTGCAGCTCTTAAAGGCTTTCAAGAAGGAGACGTGGATATCCTCGTGGGTACACACCGCCTGCTCAGTCGTGATGTAAACCCTCACGACTTAGGGTTGGTTATTATCGATGAGGAGCAGCGTTTTGGTGTGGGTCATAAAGAGCAATTGAAGAATCTGCGCGAATCTATCGATGTACTCACGCTTTCGGCTACACCCATCCCTCGTACTATGCAGATGTCGCTGTCGGGTGTGCGCGATATGAGTCTTATTCTTACCGCTCCCGATGAACGTCGTCCGGTGGAGGTTCATGTGGGTGAATGGGACCCCGACCTGGTAAGTGCTGCCATTCGTCGCGAGCTGGCACGTGGTGGTCAGGTGTACTACGTGTCTAATCGCGTGCGTACCATGGAGGAGGCGGTGCGACGGGTGACTGCGGCTGCGGGCGAGGCGCGTGTGGGCGTGGCGCATGGCCAAATGTCGAAGGATGAGCTCGAGCGGGTGATGGAAGACTTCGTGGCAGGCGAGTTGGACGTGCTGGTGGCCACTACCATTATTGAGAGCGGTATCGACAATCCGCACACGAACACTCTGATTATTGAAGACTCGCAGCGCTACGGCCTAGCTCAAATGTATCAGCTGAAGGGCCGTGTGGGTCGTTCTTCCACGCAGGCTTTTGCCTACTTCATGTTCCCCGAGCACGTGAGTTTAACCGAGGAAGCGCAGGCGCGCTTAACTGCGCTCGACGAGCATACCGATTTGGGTAGCGGTATGCGCATTGCCATGCGTGATTTGGAAATTCGCGGTGCAGGTAGCCTTATGGGTGCTGAACAATCGGGCAATATGTCGGCCGTGGGTTTTGACTTGTTCGCACAGATGCTTAGTCAAGCGGTAAGCTCCACGCGCGAAGGTGATCTGAAGGCGATGGATACGCTGCCGCCCGCACTGTCAGACATTACGGTAAACGTTCCCGGGCACACTTATCTTCCTGAAGATTACGTGCCTGATGCCGATGAGCGTGTGCTGTGGTATCGCAAGATTGCCTCAGCGGCTACCGAGCAGGCGGTGGAAGACGTTGCTGCTGACTTGGCTGGTAAGCGTCCCGATATGCCTCAGGCTGCAAAGAACTTACTGGAACGTGCCAGAATTAAGGCTTTTGCTCATGAGCAACATATTAAGACCGTGTCGGTAACGGCGGGTCGCCTTGTGGTGGAACCCATCGATGTTCCGCGCGACAAGATGACGGGTCTACGCCGCGCAGGGGGCCGTTACTTGGCCGACAAGCGCAAGCTGCAATTACCGCTACGCTATTTCAAGTTGGATGAAGGCGATAACCTTTTGGGTCCGGTGTCTACGTTTTTGAAGGAGTTGGCAGAATGAGCAAGGATGCCACCTTCGTTAACCTCACCCCGGAAAACCTCCGCGACGAGCATGTGTGCTGCATCATTCGGAGTAGGAAACCCCACCCGGGTATCGAGGCAAAAAAGCATTGGCTTGCCGATCGGCTACCTGAGGGACATGTTTTTAGAAAGCTCGACGCAAAGGCCGCAGTTTTTATCGAGTATGCTCCTCTTGAGACAGCGTGGGTTCCCCTGGAGGGTGACAACTACTTTTATCTGTACTGTCTGTGGGTGTATGGCGGCCCCAAGGGACAGGGGTACGGCAGATCGCTTATGGAATACTGTTTGGCTGACGCCAAAGATAAGGGTAAGTCTGGCGTTTGTATGCTCGGTTCGAAAAAGCAAAAAGCTTGGCTTGCAGACCAGTCGTTTGCCAAGAAGTTCGGTTTTAAAGTGATTGATACCACCCCTGGTGGTTATGAGCTGCTTGCGCTTTCTTTTGATGGGTCGATGCCGAAATTTGCCGCAAACGCCAAGAGGGAGAAAATTGAGGATCAAGCTCTTACCATTTACTACGATATGCAGTGCCCCTATGTTCCGGAGCGTATTGAGCTGGCTAAAAAATACTGTGAGGAAAATAACGTTTCCTTATCGCTCGTCCACGTAGATACTCTACAAAAAGCCAAAAATCTTCCTTGTGTTTTCAATAACTGGGCTGTGTTTTGGAAGGGGCGCTTCGAGACGGTGAATGTATTGGATGCAGGATCTTTGGAGAGGGTGCTTAAGAAGTAATTCGGTGAACAGCCAAGGGGTTTTGGTGAAGGAGTTGTCGTGAGTTCAATCGAGTCAAAAAAAGCTGTTCGCGGCGAAGCTATCCGTGCGGGAGAAAAGCTATTTCGTGAGCGGTTTTGGCGGGGCATTGCCTGTACGTTGATCGGCGCGGCACTCTGGGGCTTTTCGGGAGCCTGCGCCCAATTTCTCCTGTCAAACTACGCGATAACACCGGCATTTATCACGAGCGCTCGTATGCTGGGCGCAGGGTTGCTGTTTTTGTTGGTGCTGTTGGTAGCGCAGCGCAACAAGTTGTTATCTATGGTGCGCAATAAACGAACGCTTGGGAGTCTTATGGTGTTTGGCGGCGTTGGGTTATATCTGTGTCAGATAACGTATGCCATTGTTATTGGTTATACAAACGCAGGTACGGCTACGGTGTTGCAATGTACGGGCATTGCGTTTGTCTTATTGTTTACGTGCGTGCTGCTTCGTCGGCTTCCTCGCGTCCGTGAGGCGGTGGGACTTGTTGCCGCCATGGGTTCAACGTGGATTATCGCCACGCAGGGCGATGTGGGTTCGCTGGCGCTACCTTTACCGGGATTATTGTGGGGTATTGCCAACGGGCTATCGGTTGCGTTTTATATTATGTTTCCCAAGAAGCTTTTTGTGGAGTGGGGAAGTTTTGCCGTAACAGGTCTCGGTATGCTGGTGGGGGGTATCTTAGCCACTGTGGTATGGGTATCGGGTATTCTTGATGGCCAGCCTGGAGCATTCCCTCACTTAAATTTGGTGGGTTGGTTGGTTTTGGCTGCAATTGCTGTTCTTGGTACCTTTGCAGCATTTGCTTTATACCTCCATGGGGTATCTATTGTGGGTTCGGTGAAGGGTAGTTTACTGGGTGCAATTGAACCGGTAAGCGCCACGGTATTTGCGGCACTGTGGTTGGGTACGGCGTTTACAGGGGCTGACTGGGTGGGTTTTGCGCTTATGATAGCCATGATATTTTTGGTAACGGGTGAAAAGCCGCAGCCAGTAGATAATTCTGCCTGCCCGCAGGGACAACGGTAAAAGAATCTTTGAGTGAGAACACATGAGTCTTAGCTGAAAAGAGAGGGAGGCTTGAGTATATGAAAGTTCTATTGCTTACCTTAAAGGGCTTTGAAACGATGGAATTTAGTGCCTTTGTTGATGTGATGGGCTGGGCGCATGACGAGTTCGGTCACGATATTGCGGTGAATACCTGTGGCTTTTCAAAAGAGGTAACCAGTACGTTTGGGGTACCTATTATGGTAGACACACTGATTGAAGAAGTGTGTGAAAAAGATTATGACGCATTGGCTATTCCGGGTGGCTACGAGGAATACGGCTTTTACGAGGAAGCTTACGATAAGAAGACCCTCGATCTTATTCGCGCCTTCGATGCGGCTGGCAAACCTATCGCATCGATATGTGTCGGGGCTTTGCCGCTTGGCAAGAGCGGGATACTTTCTGGTCGTCGAGCCACGACGTACCACTTGCATGACGGGCGTCGCCAAAAGCAACTGGCTACCTTCAGTGTGGAGGTGGTGAATGAACCGGTAGTGGTAGACGGCAATATTATTACTTCATGGTGCCCTCAGACTTCGCCGGAGGTTGCTTTCCGTTTACTTGGCATGCTCGTTTCGCAGGACGAGCAGCGGTTAGTTAAAATTGCGATGGGTTTTGAAGGGGAGGATGGGAAGAAAGAGTAGTGACTTTTCTCGCCAAACCGGTTGAACAAGTGCACGTAGTAGCTTTAAAGGCAGTACGAGAGGTGAGTTATGGGTTTGTTTTTGACGCTTGACGATCTGGTGGCCGAAGAGGTTTCTGCGACGGATAAGGATAATAATCGCATCGGTGTTCAACGTGTGTTCGATTTACATTGCGACACGCTTGATCGTTTGGCGTTTTATGGAGACAACTCAGTTCCCGGTGGGTTTGCTGAGCATGATGCGGGTATTCCGGCCGTACGTATGAACTCACTTGCGAACAACGACGCCCAGGTGTCGCTGGATTGTATGGAAGCGTTTGCGTGGTGTCAGTGTTTTGCTGCGTTTATTCCCGACGTGGTGCATGGTCGCGAGGCGTGGATGCTGCTCGAGCGCGTGCGTGACGTTTGGATGCGCGAGCTTGATCGTCATGCCGATCGTTTGGTTCGGGTGAGAACGGTGTCTGGCATCGATACCGCACACGCTGCGGGCAAGGTGGCAGGTTTGTTTACGGTAGAGGGCGCATCTTTTTTGGAAGATGACGGTACTGCTGAGGAGCGACTCGATAAGCTTGCTGAGTTGGGGGTGCGCATGGTCACCCTTACGTGGAATGCCCGTAATGCTTTGGGTAGCGGTAACGATACGGCAGATGGCCTGACGGCGTTTGGTCGAGTGTGCGTGCGTGAGTTGGAACGGCGAGGTGTGGTGGCGGATGTTTCGCATCTCAATGAAAAAGGATTCCGTGACATATGCGATACGGCAACCCGTCCGTTTGTTGCTTCGCACTCTAATGCGCGTGCTGTGTGTGACCATCCACGCAATTTGGCAGATTGGCAGCTGCGTGAGATTGCCGACCGAAAGGGCATTGTGGGATTAAATTTCTGCACCGATTTTTTGTCCGCTACCCACTCAGATCCTACGTACGACGACGTGTTGCGCCATGTCGATCACTTACTAAACGTGACAGGGGAAGACGTACTGGCTCTTGGTAGCGACTTTGATGGTTGCGAGGTGCCTACCTGGTTGAGTTCGTGTGGCAAGATTGGCAATCTGTACGACGTGCTTGTGCCTCAGTTTGGCAAGGACATTGCCACCAAGGTATTCTTCGACAACGCTTATGCGTTTTTTGAACGTAGTGAGTCGTGTTAGCCGTCAATCTCGGTGGCAAGAAGTAAGGGCACCTTCAATTTTAGGTAGGTATGCCACGGCTCAGGTTTCGTGGGGCCGGAAACCGAAATAGGTCTCCAGGGCATCGCTAAAGGCGGCTTCATCAGGTAGGTGCGTTCGAGTGCGCTCGCCGTTTGCCCGGATGGTTAGGGTGTCATCCCAGATACCGTAGTAACCCTCCGCGGTACGTAGATTCGCAATGCGATGGTCGTGGAATTCCGTTCCAGGTTGAGAGCACGCCAGATTCAAGGAGGCAAAATCTGTGTCTTGTACGGTTGCCAGGCAGAACTCTATCTCCGTTTGGGTGCGTGACGGCCCTTCGATGCCGTAGAGGTCGCGTTTCGCTTGGGTAACGCGATCGATGGCCCACCAATAATCGTCAAGCTTGCGTGTGGTGAAGTACTCTCCGTGAATGACCTGCTGCTCACCATTTGCCAAACTTACCGAAGCAGATGGCAGGGGGCCGCCGAATCCTACATCGGTGAATACCTCGCAACCATCGATGGCTACCAGGATACCGCGGTGGTTGATGGGGTCTTTTTCGGTTTGTCCGCATACGGCGCGACACAAGCACGGACGTGCGTTGAACCCCAGACTGGTAAGTAATTGCTCGAACAGAGCATTTAACTCATAGCAGTAGCCACCCCGGTGTCGGGTAACAATCTTGTCGAATACGCGGGCGAGTTTAAGGTCGGGTACCTTGGTGCATTGATACATATCAATGGTCTCGAACGGAATAGAGCATTGATGTGCATATATCAACTCGTCAAGTGCCGCTCGTGTTGCCTCGGTAGGCTTTGAGCACCCTATGCGATTTAAATACACCTTGATTTGTAGTGTGGTTAAAGCTTCTACATTGCCCATGATTCCCCCTGTTTGGCAAAAATGCAACGCAATCCCCTAAGTGCGTTGGTAAACGTATCGACCATAATACTCGACGGAATGAGGTGGGTGTTCGGTTACTGTCTATAACAGGTGGCAGTTAGCTTTGCTATGAGTTTTTCTCGGTCGTCTTTGACTTCTACGGTATAAAAACCTAAATGTTGTCCAGGTTTGTCGCAGGTGGCAGTTGCAATAAGTTTCGTACCCTTCGTTGAACGAAAGAAGCTAATATGAGAATCGACGGATACGGTAGGCTCTTCGCCAATATTGCAGGCTACAGCCAGCGCAAAGTCGGCCAAGGTAAACAAGGCTCCACCCATGATATTGCCCATAGCATTGCGATGGATATCGTTTAGTTCCATTTCGCATACAGCTTGTCCTCGACTGCCCGATACAATGCGGCACCCGGCTGCTTGAGTTGCAAAGCGATCGTCTTCGAACACTGCTTTGATTTCTGCTAAGGATGAATTCTCGGGAAGCATGGCCCAGCCTTTCTTGATAGTGGAAGGCCCGGCAGAACCGGGCCTGTAAGTGCTCTTGTGTTAGGCTTGTTTCGGGAAATCTGAACTCTTAGGCAGCAGGATTGGACGGTTTTGCTGTGGCTGCATAGAGTTCTAGGTAGTCACCATTTTTTACGGTTACTGTTTGCGAACTTCCACGAATAACGTACTTTGTTTCAGTAATGGAGTCATCACTGAAAGCTAGATCTTTCATAACAAAGGCGGCACTGTCGTTCTGGGCAATGGTGGCTGCATCGTTTTGTGCGGTGATGGTGTACGTGCCTGCCGGTAGATTGATACCCACTCGGTAGAGGCCGCTTTGGTAAGGAGCCGTCGGTGTGAACTCCGCCTGTGCAAGGGGGTAGAAACGCGCATCTCCACTAGAGATAAAGGCGATTACGTTTCCACTGTTAAGCTCGGTAAAGTAGTTACCAAAATATGTTACTGCGGTGTCGAGTTCGTAAGTGCCGTCTTCCGTTGCCTCAAACACATAAAAGTTCATCTCTTCGGTTTGACTTCCCTCAAGAAAATACGTTCCCGGTTGAAGGTCTTGACCATCTCCTACGGTATAGACTCCTGTGGAGCAGCGTCCGTCTACAATGGAATTGTTAACGTCTCCGTACGCCTTCTTTATTTCATCAAGAGTAAAGGTGTCAAACATCGTATCGGAATCGCCGCTGTCGTAGCCGTAGTCATAGTTGTCGTAGCTGTCGATATAAGGAAGGGAATCGCGATATTCCTGAGCACCAATAATGGCGGCAACGGTTGTGCAGCTGACACATCCACCAATGCCCAGTAAGAACACTGCTAGGCAAGCTCCTAAGACCCAGGGCCATACCTTTTTCTTGCGTGGAGGTTCGGCGGGGTTCGGATAAGGCTGCCCACCTGGATAGGGAGGGAAGGGAGGTTGTGCGCCATAGGGGTATGGTGGTGGGTAATAAGGAGGCTGCTGGCTGGAAGATTGCGGCTCTCCATAGGCGATGTAGGGCTGCTGCGGTTGTCCTGGGTAAGGCTGTTGCGAATAGGGTTGCCCGGTGTAAGGCTGCTGCGGATAGCTCTGTGGTGTGGGGAATTGCTGCGTGGGCGGTGGATATACGGCAGCGGGGGAGGTTGCCGAGGGTTCCTCGCTAGCTTGTGATGACGTTTCGTAAGGGGAAGGTGGAGGTGTTGGTGCCTTCTCGGTTGATTGATTGGATGTTGGCGTAGAAGTCCCGTCGGGGTTTGGCTGCTCGCGCTCGGTCATGATTGCTCCTTTTTGCCGTCATCTTTTTTGTGAAAAATACGTGCCGTTGTTTCGATGAGTTCTATGGCTCCTTGAGAGCAGGCGCTCACGCACAGACCACATCCGACGCAGTAACGCACATCGAAGGCAAGGGTGCCATCGGTAGGGCTGGGATAGCGCGCGCTTGTGGGGCAAACAGTAGTGCAGGATAGATTGTTTGTACAGAGTGAGCAATCGGTTTCAGATACCACGACGGGTACCTTATCGGCGATGTCCGGGTCGCGTTCGATGGTCTCTAAGAGCATCTGCTGCTTTGGCCACATGGTCTTTTTGGTGTGTCCTTCGGGCGCAAAGCTATTGAACTCTGTCGCATTACCTAAGTTTAGGCGCGTGAGCGCGCGTGAACGTTCGCGACGCTCGTAGAATTCCTGCAGCACTTCGGAGTTGCGTAACCGACGCTTACCCGAGGCGATATCGCCTACGTCACCCACAATATTGGTAAATGCGCTACGTCGGTCGACTCCGGTCGGGTTCGCAAGATCCTTAATCAGCTGTTCTTTCTCGGGAATCTCTTCGACCCACCCGACACTGCGACCGCTCCATTGTTCAGCTGTTTCGATAGCATGGGAATAAAGCAGTTCACCCATGTCGCCAGCCCGTGGACAGTCCGTGCAGTACGCGAGATCTGCTGCTATTTTTACAGGAATATTCTCGGCTAAGATAAGTGTCCAGAACTCGGGAGCGAGCGCGGCAAGGCAGGGCAGAACCACAACATTTGCCGCCGGGTCGAGCCCGGGAAACAAGTTTTCTTTGCAGGTTAGCACGACGTCTTCACCACGTAGAGCGATGCGGCGTATGCGCGCATGTAGGTCGTTCATGGTAACGCGTGTCGAGGAGAATGCGTCGCAGATACCCAGACAAATGCCGCAATAGGTGCAGGCATCCTTGTCGATGACGGGAATGCCTGTGTCGGTGTACGATATGGCCCCATGGGGGCAAGCTAGGGCGCATCGTTCGCAATCCGTGCCGTACGCACGGGTGCAAAAGTCGCGTAGAACTACGATGCTTTGAGGATGCTCGTACGAATCGCTTGTTTCGGCGTTGATCTGGTGATCATTTTTACTGCCCTGGGCGTCAGGCACCGAATGCCTCCTTTTTCGCGGCATCGAGGCGGGCTAGTACGTCTTCGCGGGGTAAAAGTTCGATACTTTCAAACAGCGGAGGCGATACCATATTGCCGCAGATGGCTACACGCAAGGGTTGAAACAGAAGTTTTGGTTTTAGCTCTATTTGTTCTCCGCGTGCGCGACATGCTTCCTGTAAAGCCTCGGCTTCCCACGCTATGTTTTCGTCGGCCAGTACACTTCGGCAGGCGACTAAGGCCTCGTCGGCGCGCGCACCTTCCTTCGCAAGTACTTTTGCTACACTTTTCTCATCCAGTTGTACCTTTTTACCCCAGAACATAAATGCAAGCTTATCGACGACTTCATCTAAGCGTGTCAAGCGCTCAGAGACCAGCGGATAGAGTGCGCAATACCAGGTTGCACGCTCTTGGATGTCGGCGAGGGCTGCCTCGATGGCTGCTGCGCTATAGGCAGTTTTGACCTGTTCGGAATCGAGCGGCGCGCCCGATGCAACAGCACTGCCCACAATATTAGCTTGTGCTAGCCAGAGAAGCGATGCTCTTACCCAGGCGTTTGCGCCCATTTCTTTGACGTACTGGCCGTTCATCCAGTCGAGTTTGGTCTCGTCGAACACGGCATCCTTCTTTGTTACACGATCGAGCGTAAACTCACGACAGAGGGTTTCTCGGTCGATGAGGGTGGTTTCGCCATCGAGCGACCAGCCCAAAAGTGCCAGGAAGTTTACCATAGCGTCGGGAAGATAGCCACGCTCACAGAATTCTTCTACGCTGGCTGCACCGTGGCGCTTCGACAGCTTTTTACCATCGGAGCCCAGTATCATGGACAAGTGCGCAAATACCGGTACTTCGAGTCCGAGCGCTTCGTAAATGAGTATCTGTCGAGGTGTATTTGATAGATGGTCGTCGCCACGGATAACGTGCGTGATACCCATGTTTGCGTCGTCGCATACGACGGCAAAGTTGTAGGTGGGCGATCCGTCGGTGCGCACAACAATCATGTCGTCCATAACCTCAACGGGAAAGCTCACGTGTCCGTACACCGCGTCGTCGAACTCGATTGGTCCTCGCTCGGTCGGCACTTTGAGGCGCCATACGTGAGGCTCTCCTGCTTCGATGCGTCGGGCTGCTTCAGCAGCGTCAAGATTGCGACAGGTGCGGTCGTAGCCCGCGTAGCCTCCTTCTTCGGCTTCGGCCTTGGCGCGCTTGGTGTCGAGTTCGTCTTTCGTGCAGAAGCAAGGGTACACGCTCCCGCGTTCTTTCATAACGTCAAGCGCCGCGCCGTAGGTGTCCATGCGCTGTGTTTGAAAATATGGCCCGTAGGTACCGCCTACTTCGGGGCCTTCGTCCCAGTCCAGCCCAAGCCACTTCATGGCGTTAAGAATAACTTCGACGTTTTCCTGCGTGGATCGTTCGGGGTCGGTATCCTCAATGCGTAGAATGAAATCCCCGCCTGTTGCACGAGCGAATGCCCAGTTGTAGATAGCGGTGCGCGCACCGCCTACGTGTAGGCGCCCGGTCGGTGAGGGGGCGAAGCGTACGCGTACTTTTTTCTCACTCATAGGTCTTGCGTTCCTTACTCTTCCGTCGTCACATTACACCTACAGGGCGCGCCGGCAGAGGAGCACGGAGCGTATCCTGGAACCCTTCTTTCGGGTTAAAATCAGCAATACGAACTCGCTTAGGCAGATCGGCGGCGTAGAAGCGCGCCGACTACGATTGCTAGTATAGACAACAGGCCGGTTGTCGCAAGCCACACGGCTCCCATCCCCATCCAAAATGCAGTAGGATACATGGTTATAAGCAAGGATGTGTAGGAGAATGTCCAGGTGCCGCTGGCAAAGAATAGGGAGTGAAAGGCAGCAAAGAAGCCGTCGAAGTCTATCAATACCCAAGCTGCCAGCGCCGCAAACACGGCAATGACCGAAATGCCAGACCAAAGCAGCACGCTGCCGACACGTCGTTTCCCCCGTTTCAGCCCGAGAAATATACATGAAAGGAGTGCCACGAGAGTGATGATTCCCAGTGCGATTGTGGCGGTTGAAACCACGGTGTGTACATCGTCTAGATGGGAAAGTGCTTCGCCATTGAGGGTAAATTCTTCAGGGGCACTTGCCAAAGTTGCCTCGTCGCCGTAGGGCGTGTTAGCATCGCGATTGATGGCGGTAATGACCCCCATAATAGCAGCGCGGTCGTTGGTACCAACGGTGTAGTCTCTCGTTGAAACCGCAGCGCGGACAAGTTCATCGCGAGAGAATGGTGTGTCGGGATTGTCGATACCCGAGAAAGCGCCGGACAACGCTCCGGTGGTTTGCGGTAGGCAGCAAACAGCGAGGCCTGCAGCTACCAACGTAATGGCGAGTGCAATTGTTGCTATGAGTGAGACAATCGAACCCAAAGCGCCGCCACGTTTATCGGTGTTCCCCATAAAATTACCCGTCTCTTCCTTGGTTTCGTGCAGAGGGCCCGCCGCTTTTTCGTAGGAACCGAAAGTGCAGGCGGGCCACTTTTTCTTTTACGGCGTGCTGTTAGGTACTAAGCTTTGTCTCGATCAACCCAGATGGTGGCAGCTGTCATGCCCTGCATGTCCTTTGAGATGGTGGGTAAGGGGCCGAGACGGCTAAATACGCCAGTGAACTCGCCGTCATAAAGATATAAGCCGTTCAGGTTGTTGTAAAGCACGGGCTGTGAGGATATTTCATCGTCGGCAAGCAGGTCTATGCCGGTATCCGGTGGCAGAGTCTCAGTTTTAAAGGCGTGGATATAACGCTGCACGATGAAGGGGAACCCGGCGCGGCCGTTTGCGAAACGATCGATCAGTTCTTCCCACTCTTCTTGCGACACGGAGCAGCCAGCATATACGTCGTCGGCTCCGTAATGGTCGGTGGGTTTAATTATCCACTCGTCTTTATTTGTGCGGATTTGCGGCAGGTTCACGTGATCGTCATCCAGAAACGCGGTTAGCGGTACGGTTTGCTCGATGAAATCTATCTCGTCGGCATCGAGAAACGCTACCGTGCGCTCATCAAACAACGCTTTGAATATCTGTTTGTCGTGTACGATATGCCCAGCGAAGCTACCGATGAGTGCAACCTTTTCGGCACGTACGGCGTTGATGAGCTGCTGCGAATCGTCCCAATGGTCAATAACGTCGTTGGTGACGCAGCGTCGCCAGATAGCATCGATGCGGTCGCCATTTTTGTCACGTAGTAACTCTCCATCAAACACCAATTCTCGCACGTCGACAACAACGCATTCAATACCTTGTTGGGCAAACAAATTGGCGAAAAGGTAAAACTCGTCTACGACGCCGTTTTCCAGATAGTCGCAAATGGCGAAACGGGGGTTTTCCACGCGATGGGCGTAGGTGGAATAGATAGCGATGAACTTTTGTACCCATGATTCGAAGAGGTCGCAATCTTCTACGCAATGTTGGCGAGCGAACTTTTGATAGGTAGCCGTGTTAAGAATTGAGTTCGTAATCTCACGATTTTCATTCATGCCAGACGATCCATCGCCGTTGAACTCACAGAAGCGCACGCGGAAGTCGTTTTCGTCAATAAAAGTATCTACGCGCGCGAATGGCAGCAGCGAATCGTAGCCGCGCGGTAGAAGAATGAGATCTTCCAGACGTGGGTCGAAATCAAACACACGGCGGTAGGCGGGGTCTTTCAGATAGGTGTCAATAACCTTACAGAGAATGCGGTGTGCGGTTTCTGCGGTGTCCTTCATAGTTTGGTAGGTTTGCGCATCAAACAGTCGTGGAATGAACGAGCAAGCCACGACTTTGTGGTGTACGATGGCTGTTGAGTTCTGCATATAATCATAAGCGGCGCGGCGACCAGGAATATCGCCGTTTAACGATTCCATGATCTCGAAGTATTCACGAGTGTATTCGTCGTTGTTAGACATGGATGCTCTTTTCCGTTCGAGGAGCCAATTTGTCGGCATCAGTTTACCATGATCGGATTGGGGTGGTGGCGACATGCCCTGGGCGTAGAATAGTCGTGATTTGACGGATGCTTCGATCTGTTGGCAGATAGGTGTGCTAATCTTGGTCGAAAACCAGATGAGTTCATGCTGAGAGAGCATGAGACAGTAGTCACTCTATAAGAGAATGGGGAATTATGGCCGACATGCATGCATCGTATCTGTTTACGTCCGAGTCTGTGACGGAAGGGCATCCCGACAAGGTATGTGACCAGATATCGGACGCGGTGTTGGATGCCATCCTGTCCAAAGAGATCGAACTTGCCGAGCAAGGTTATGTAGCGCCAGGTGGGCAGTCCGCGAACCCCTCCCAGGTTCGTTGTGCCTGTGAAACACTGGCCACTACCGGCATGGTTATCGTGACGGGTGAGATTCGTACGCAGGCCTACGTGGACGTACCGGGTATCGTGCGCGAGGTGCTGTCTGACATTGGCTATAACCGTGCGAAGTACGGCTTCGATTGTGATACGTGTGGCGTACTAAATGCCATCCATGAGCAGTCTCCCGATATCGCACAGGGTGTCGATGAGTCGTGGGAGGCTCAGCATGGGCTTGCTGGCGACGACCCCTATGAGCGTATTGGTGCAGGTGATCAAGGCATGATGTTTGGCTATGCCTGTAATGAAACATCTACGCTTATGCCTATGCCGGTGTATTTGGCTCACCGCTTGGCCGAGCGTCTAACCAAAGTTCGCAAGAATGGTACGCTTTCTTACCTGCGCCCCGATGGTAAAACACAGGTATCGGTACGCTATGAAAATGGTCGTCCAACGAGTGTGGAGAAAGTGGTGGTATCCACTCAGCACGCCGAAAGCGTGGAGCACGCCGCGCTTGCTGCCGACATTATTGAGCAGGTGGTTAAGCCGGTACTTGCCGCTGAAGGGGTGAAATTGGCAGATGATGCCGAGATTCACGTGAATCCTACGGGTCGTTTTGTTGTAGGTGGACCTATGGGTGATGCGGGGCTTACCGGTCGCAAGATTATTGTGGACACCTATGGTGGTATGGGTAGGCATGGCGGTGGTGCGTTTTCTGGTAAGGATTGCACCAAAGTTGATCGATCGGGTGCTTATGCTGCACGTTGGGTGGCTAAGAATGTGGTGGCTGCGGGTCTCGCAGATCGTTGCGAGGTGCAAGTTGCCTATGCCATCGGTATGGCACGTCCGGTGTCGGTAATGATTGATACGTTTGGTACGGCGAAGATACCTGAGGCTGATATTGAGCGAGCGGTGAGCCGTGTGTTCGATTTGCGCCCTGGAGCTATTATTGATGCGCTCGACTTGCGACGTCCTATTTATCGCAAGACGGCTGCTTATGGCCACTTCGGTCGTGAATTGCCTGAGTTCACCTGGGAGTGTGCCAATAAGGCAGATGAGTTGCGAAAGGAATGCGGACTCGCGTAAGCATATACTGAGCGTTATGAAACTCGCATCGATCATTCTCGACATACCTACGCAAGCACTTGACACGCCGTATACCTATCTTGTTCCTGACGATGCAGGAGAGACGGGCGGTTATGAAATTACGGTGGGGTGTGCGGTGTTGGTGCCGTTTGGACCTCGGCAGGCGGTGGGGTTTGTTGTTGCGATTGAAGAGCACTCAGCTGACCGCCTCCCGGCAGGGCTTAACTTCTCGAAGCTGAAAGCTATCGTGCGGGCGGTTAGTCCTGCTTACTTTGACGAAGAGGGCGCCGCCTGCGCCCAATGGCTTTCTGAGCGTTATTTGGCACCTCTTTCATCTTGCGTGCGGTTGTTCACGCCCCCCGGTGGTGTGCCGCGTATGGTGCGAGCCCGTGAAGGGTATTGGCGGCTTGAAGAGCCAACGGTGGGAGAGGTGGACGATCGTTGGGTTGTGCCGGGTCCGTCGTTCGCCGACTTCGAGCCGCGCAAGAACGCGGTGAAGCAGACATCTATCATGGAAGCGCTGCATGCAGGAGAGCTGCGTGTGGTGGAGTTGACTGCGGAGCTCGGTGCCCTTTCTGGCGCATTAAAGACGCTGGAAGGTAAAGGTGCCATACGCATCGAGCGCCGTCGTCGCATGCGGGGCATGTCTTCTTCGGTATCAAGTTCTGTGGATGGTGGGGAGGCGTGCCAGAATAGTTTTACTCCCTCTCAAAAGCCTTGCCTTACGTCCGGTCAAGCGGTTGCTTTGGGGGTTATTGAAGCTGCATGCTTGTCGGGTAAAGGTGAGGTAGTGCTTGTTGATGGTGTGACTGGCTCGGGTAAGACTGAGGTGTACTTGCAAGCCATTGAAGCCACATTGAGAACGGGGCGCACAGCATGCGTGCTCGTGCCGGAGATATCACTGACACCCCAGACGGTGGGGCGGTTTCGTGGGAGGTTTGGCGATACCGTTGCTGTTATGCACTCGCGTATGGGTGCAGGAGAGCGCTACGATCAATGGGATTTTATTCGATCGGGTGTGGCGCGTGTGGTGGTGGGGGCTCGCAGCGCGCTGTTTACACCCCTGCGTAACTTAGGTCTTATTGTTATTGACGAGGAGCATGAGGGCTCTTACAAGCAGGATAGTGCTCCACGCTACCATGCGCGTGAGGTGGCAGTATGGATGGCGCGTCGCTCGGGTGCTGCCGTGGTACTCGGATCAGCAACGCCCTCTATCGAGAGTTTGCACGCGTGTGCTAAAGATGAACTATGGCATCACGTAGACTTGTCTGAGCGCGCTAATGGTAAACCATTGCCTGAGGTGCAAGTGGTCGATATGGCTCGCGAATTCGGAAGCGGGTTCCGTTCTATGTTTTCGCGTCCGCTGTCGCATGCTCTTGTCGAAGAGCTTGCTGCCGGGCGAAAAGCTGTTCTTTTATTAAATCAGCGTGGGTTTGCTAAATTTCTGCTTTGTCGTGAATGCGGATTCGTTCCGGAATGTCCGTCGTGCTCCACGTCGCTCACCTTTCACGAGCGCGGCAATTTCCTTGTTTGTCATCATTGTGGCTATCGCATCACGGCTCCAGCAACGTGCCCGGAGTGCGGTAGTCCTTACCTAAAGAAGTTTGGTGCGGGAACTCAGCGTGTCGAAGCTGATTTACGGGTGCTTCTTGATGCGTCGCCGGGCGTGGGGCCAAGTGTACCCATTGTGCGCATGGATGCCGATACGACCGGGGGAAAAGGAGCGCATCAGCGACTGTTGGAAGAATTTGCTGCCGCAGATGCAGCTGTGTTGTTGGGTACGCAGATGATTGCGAAGGGGTTAGACTTTGAGGATGTAACGCTGGTGGGCGTTATCAACGCAGATACTATGTTAAAGCTGCCCGACTATCGTGCCGCTGAGCGCACGTTCGCGCTTGTTGAGCAAGTCGCAGGTCGTGCAGGGCGTGCGGAACTGCCCGGTCGTGTGCTGGTGCAGACCTATGAGGCAGACGCTGCGCCCATTCAGGCTGCGGCGTCTTATAATCGTGCGCTTTTCTTGCATGACGAGTTGCCTAAGCGCCGGCTGTTGAAGTATCCGCCCTATGTACGTATGGCGAACATCCTGATATGGGGCAAGGATGAGGGATCTGTGCGTGATCTTGCAGTAAAATTGCAGGTTGATCTTGAACGTCATGTGCGCAACTATGTAGGTAATTCTTGGGATGTGCTGAGTGCCACACCCTGTGTTCTTACGAAGCTGCGCGGTACGTATCGCTGGCATGTAGTGGTTAAGTGCCCGCTGGAAAGCGATCTTTCTACGGTGCTTCTCCCGTTCTTTCGCGCGCGCAAGCCTGATCGTTTGGTGAATGTTGCGGTTGACGTCGATCCTGACGACTTGTTGTAGCAGCTTTTTTCGGATGCTCTTGGCATTTAGGTAGGGGTATCTCCTTCTTCTCTCAATCGGTGGTTGGCATTTAGTGAGGGCGTGGTATCCTGTTCGTTTGCTGAGGCGTTCATTCAAGAAGCGAAGGGAGAATGAACCGTGAGAACACACGCGACGCGGATCGTGCGGACGATCCTTGCCGTAGTGCTTGCTGCTGGATGCGTTTTTGTTGCACCTACCGTTGCTGTCGGATTGGTAGACACCCAAACGAGGGTTTTGTCATCGTCGGAAGAGGGGCTACCGCAGCAGAGCGTGGCGGTGGATGCTCAGACTGACAGCCGCAATGCGGAACCAGGGATGCGCCTTGTGAGAGTTGCGTTTCCTGAGGTTGAAGGTATCAGCATGACCAACGAGGCTGGGGTGCACAGCGGTCTTTTTTATGACTGGCTTGTTGAGATAGCTAAATATACCGGTTGGGAATATGAGTTCGTGGGTGGCAATGCTGAAGACCTCATGAATGCGGCCATAAGGGGCGAGATCGACCTTATGGGCAATATGTACCATCGCGACCAGCTGGATGATTCGTTAGATTACGCTGACTACAGTATGGGTTCGAACTACTCCTTGTTAATTTGTCCTGAAGACAATAATTCTGTGGTTAGTTTTGACTTGAGTACATTGAACGGCAAAACTATAGGGGTATACCGTAATGCCACAGAGAAGAATCGCCGCCTGGAAGCGTTTCTCCAGCTTAACAATCTTTCCTGTAACGTGTTGCCTCTGGATATTGAAGATTACCAGCGTTGTCTTGAAACTGGCGCGGCGGATGTAATGCTTGGCAACGAACTTGAGGTTAGAGACGGATATCGGGTGATAGCGGGGTTTGAGGGTGAGCCTTACTATATCGCGTTGCCTAAGGGGAGCGATTTAACGGCCGATCTGAATCGGGCAACGGCGCAGATATACGCTGCCGATGCAGGGTTTGCTCTCACCCTACGATCACGCTACTTTCCTCAAGAGTATCGCAGTCAAATGACACTCACTGAAGCCGATCGCGCTTTTGTCGAGCGGGTGGGTACTATTTCGGTTGCCGTGGTTGCTGATCGTATGCCACTGTACTACCAAAATGAGGGAACATACAGCGGGGTGGTCAAAGAGGCGTTTGATCGTATTTCTGAGCGTACAGGCCTCTCGTTTCGCTTTGAGCACGCTACCACTTATGAAGAAGCTCTTACTATGGTGAGCAGCGGTAAAGCAGACGTTATGGGAAACTTCATGGATGATGAGTACAAAGCCAACGAACTAGGGCTTTCTCTCACTCGAGATTTTGCGGTTCTTGATGAGGTGGTATTGCGAAACAAACTGCGAGAAAAACCTGATAGCGATGCTGTTCTTGCGCAGATGAGTGGACGGGGAAACCCAGCTAAGTTGGAATCGGCGAACGTGGTTTACTTTGATACTTATCGGGAGTGTCTTGAGGCGGTAAACGCTGGTCGCGCAGACTTCACTTGTATGCCAGCGGCATTTGCTGAAAGCTTATTTACCGAGCGTGCCTACAATAATATCGTGCCGTCTTCTGCCGATCAGCGCGTTGCCACGTTGTCTATTGCCCTACCAAAACCGGTCAACTCGGCAATGTACTCGCTTTTAAATAAAACGATAGGCAGTTTTACCGAAGACGAGCGGGCAGCTATGCTGGTGCGCAGTGAAACGCCAGTAAGTAAGCGCGCTCCTTCGTTGGAGGCAATCGTATCTAGTAACCCTATGGCTGCAGTGGCGGTGTCGCTTGTGTTCTCGCTTTTAGTGGGGATTGTGGCAATTGTGGTAGCGGCCTTCAAGGTGCGATCGCGCACTATGGCTTTGAAGTTGGAGCAAGCTGAAGAGACGAGTCACGAGAAATCGGACTTTCTTTCGCGCATGTCTCACGAAATTCGTACACCGATGAATGCCATTATTGGTCTTAGCTCTGTGGCGACACTTTCAGGTGAGGCAACTCCTTCAGTGCAGTCGAGTTTGGAGAAGATTAACACGTCGGCGCAGTACCTGTTAGCGTTGGTGAATGATATCTTAGACATGTCCAAGATTGAGAACGGCAAGATGCACCTTGAAGCTGCGCCGGTGCCTTTGTGCGCGTTGGCCGATAGACTGGATAGTATGTACTGCATCCTTGCCGAAGAGAAGGGCATTGCGTTAACCGTGCGTTGTGAGAGTGACGTGGTAGTGGTTGCCGACGATGTGCGTTTACAGCAAGTGTTAGCGAACCTATTGTCGAATGCATTCAAGTTCACCGAGTCAGGTGGATCGGTGTTGTTGGTTATTGATGTGGTGTCGGGCGATGGGGGTAAGGCGATCGTTCGATTCAGTGTAGCTGACAATGGTACAGGCATACGCCCTGAAGACCTTGACCGTATCTTCGAGTCGTTCGAGCAGGCGGCTGAGAATCGGCGTAATGCCCAGGGCACGGGGTTGGGACTTGCCATCAGTAGTAACCTAGTGCGCCTTATGGGTGGAAAGCTTGATGTGCGTAGCCGTTTGGGTGAAGGGGCTGAGTTCTTCTTTACTCTGACACTTCCGTATGCACCTTCGGAGGACTCTTCATCCGATCGGATGCCTTGTGTGACGTCGGGGCATAAGGCGAAGCGTTCGCTGGTGGGTGTGCGTGCACTGTTGGCCGAAGATAACGACTTAAATGCTGAGATAGCGGTGGCATTGCTGGAATTAGAGGGTGTAAGTGCTGACCGAGCCGCGAATGGACGCGAGGCAATAGATCTGTTTGCTGTTTCTGATCAGGGATATTATGACATTGTACTTATGGATGTACAGATGCCGGTGCTAGATGGCTTATCGGCCGTGCGCGAATTGCGCGCGTTAGATCGAGATGATGCGCATACAATTCCCATCGTTGCTCTGACAGCTAGTACGTTTCAAGAAGATCGCGATGAAGCAGCCGCTGTGGGTATGGATGGATTTTTGCCCAAACCGTTTGACGCTCGACAGCTATATGACGCTCTTCGCCACTTCTTACCACCAGAGAGGTCTGAAGATGTATCGTAAGTTAAGGTATTGTTGAGTTTGGTGTTTAGGGTAATGTTGATGTTTTGAGGGCGTGTTTGATCCATAGGCCGACACGTTGATGCCAAGAAAATACGAGACGTGTCTCGCGGTTTGTGTACGTCCAATCGTAAAGTGTCGCGGCATCGGTGAAGCGTTGGGGCTTTGATGATGATCCTAGAACCACAGCATAGTATTCATGGCCATCGTTTCGATTTACCGCGGTGGCTACGCAGGGTCCGGCAGCCAGGGTGTAGCCCGTCTTGGCTGCGCAGGTTCCTTCGTAGGTTTGCAGCATGGTGTCGGTGTTGGTGAGGGAAAGTGTGGTTTCGACGCCAGTCCGATTCACCGTTATGTCCACCTGGGAAAATCCTATGTTTGCTCGCAGTCGCTCAATGCCCATGCCATCGCGGCATCGTTGCCCGATGCGGTGAGAAGAGCCTTAAGCGAGGCATCAAGGGTCATGATATCGCCTTGCATCAGGCCAGCACTCGATTCTCCGACGCTGGCAGCGCTAGGGGTTACCTCAACACTCGCCTCGGGTGAGAGGGTTTCCAAGGCTACAATGGCGGTCATGATTTTTGTAAGAGATGCTATCTGGACCTGGTCGGTCGCGTGTCGTGCAAAGCAGATGTTACCATCATCATCCAATACCGCTGCATGGGTTGCCTCAATAGGGGGGCCACTTTCGGCAGGAATCCCGTGCTCGCTGGCAGTTTGCCCGAATAGTACATCGCTTTCCTCGGTGAGTGCTTGGGCGAGTGTGGGGGAGAAGCATCCGAGGGCTAAGGAAAAGCATAGAATACTAATCGATGCTATGCGGATGCTTCGGAGAAGGGGTGCACTTGATCGGTTGATCGGGCTGATAAAAGCCACTGCTGGCTACTCCTTGTTGTGTCTGGTGTGTTATTGATGCTTTATTTTGACAGTATACGCTCGTCGGACGGAGTGTAGGGGGATGTTTCGAGGTTGTTTGTTAAATAAAGGTCCTGTTGAAATCATATACCCTCTCTATCGTTTTTATGCTATAGTGTACGGCTGTATCTTTGCGCTTGGCGCACGCTGCTGCATGCCCGAGCGTAACTTGCTGGAAAGGAAGATCACGTGGCCCAAGCCCCTATGAATCAAGCAACCGAGCACAAGGAAAAACTAACTGCGAAAGCCCCGATCGACACCGAAGAGATACTGGATGACGATGAGGTGGATGTCGAACCCGATGTGAGTGCCGCCGACTCGATCGACGACGAAAAGCTCGAGTCTAATTTAGAAGATGAAGAAGCGGATTTGCTCGAGGGTATTCCTGAGGAGGAACTCAAGGCGACCGTTGATATGCAGTTGCCCAAGGTGAACGCCAAGAGTAAGGCGCGTGCGGTACGCAAACGCAACGCCGACGCTGGCGTGACCATGCTTACGGGTGATCCGGTGCGTATGTATCTTAAAGAGATTGGCAAGGTTCCTCTGCTTAATGCAGCAGAGGAGATTGATCTTGCTATGAAAATAGAAGCCGGCATAGCTGCCACCGAGGAGCTTGAGAAGGCTGAGGACGAAGGTATTGAACTCGAGCGTCGAGAGAAGCGTCGTCTGGGTCGCATTGAGCAGGTGGGCTTAGATGCTAAGCAACAGCTTATTGAGGCGAACCTACGTCTTGTCGTGTCTATTGCTAAGCGTTACGTGGGTCGTGGCATGCTGTTCTTGGACTTGATTCAGGAAGGCAACTTGGGTCTTATCCGTGCGGTTGAGAAGTTTGACTACACGAAGGGCTTTAAGTTCTCTACGTATGCAACTTGGTGGATTCGTCAGGCTATCACACGCGCTATTGCTGACCAGGCTCGTACTATTCGTATTCCAGTACATATGGTAGAAACCATTAATAAATTGGTGCGTATTCAACGTCAGTTGTTGCAGGAATTGGGCCGTGAGCCCAGCCCCGAGGAAATTGGCAAGGAGATGGGTCTGCCTGCGGAACGTGTGCGTGAGATTCAGAAAATTTCACAGGAACCTGTGAGCCTCGAAACGCCCATTGGTGAAGAGGAAGACTCCCAATTAGGAGACTTTATTGAGGATGACGCCGCCGTGGTGCCGCCTGATGCTGCGTCGTTTAGCATGCTGCAAGAACAGCTATCCAAAGTGCTTGATGGCTTAGCTGAGCGTGAGCGTAAGGTAATTGCTCTGCGTTTTGGGCTTGAAGATGGTCATCCCCGTACATTAGAGGAAGTCGGACGTGAATTCGGAGTAACACGTGAGAGAATCCGTCAGATCGAGAGTAAAACACTTGCGAAGTTGCGACATCCTTCGCGCTCATCCAAGCTCAAGGACTATTTAGAGGATTAAGGGTTCCCCTTGGAAAAATTTGAATTATTTGCAAGCTGCCTCTCCGGGTTGGAGGGGCAGCTTGCTGAAGAGTTGAAAATGTTAGGCTGTAAGCGCGTGCGCCCCCTCAGCGGGGGTGTTGCCTTCTTTTCTGACGTTCGCGGTGCGTTACGAGCTTGTCTCTGGTCGCGGCTTGCCTCGCGTATTATGTTGGTAGTAGGGCGCGTAAATGCATCGAGTGCCGATGTTTTATATGAAGACGCACGCGCCTTGCCTTGGGAAGAGGTTCTGGCACAGGGTGCAAGCATGGCCGTGCAGGCGCATGGTGGTAATGTTGAACTGCGAAACAGTCGGTTCACGGCGCTGAAGGTGAAGGATGCGATATGTGACCACCTGCGCGACACCTGCGGTCAGCGACCGGATGTGGACGTGTCTTCACCCGATGCCGTTGTTGATGTACGCGTGCATGAAGCGAGAGCGACGATTTCGCTCGACCTGGCTGGTTCGTCGTTGTACCACCGCACCTATCTGGCTATAGACGACGGATCTGACGCTCCTTTAGAATGCGCTTTTGCTGCGGGCGTGCTGGCTCTAGCGGGCTGGAATACGGCCGCACTGGCTGGTTCGGCTTGTTTTGATCCTGCGTGCGGCGATGGCGCTATTGTTGTCGAGGCGGCCAGCGTGGCAAGCGATTTGGCACCGGGACTTACGCGCGATCGCTGGGGTTTCTGGGGCTGGGCTAAGCATGATGAAGAAACATGGGGCACGTTACTTGACGAGGCGGATGATCGGTTTGCGAATGGCCTTGCGGCCCTCATTGGTACCCAGGCGGCAGAAGGTCCTGCTTCAGCACCGCCCGACCTTGCCGTGGTACGTATTGCGGGAGCATTCACGTCGTCGCCCGCTATTGCTCGGGCGCGCGGTAGGGCTAAGCGTGCGGGCTTGCGGCAGGCAGTAAGCATTGAATTAGCCGGTGCAGAAGGTGCTGCGGAAATCGTTGACCGCGTAAGTGTAGCGGCGCAGCGCTGTTTGCGATATGTGAGCGATGATCGATCGTACGGTGGTCAGGATACCGGTGAAGGGGCAGCTGTATCCTGCCTTATCGCCTGCGTACCGCCAATTCATGCGGATGCTGGTGCTCAGGCTCAGGCTGAAGCTGCCGCTTTTGTTGCGGCCGCGCAGGCGGCGCCAACATCATCGCTGTTTGCGGCTGCCGGACTTGAGGGCGTTGCCGCGCGCTTTGGAGTGGCGCCGGTTATGCGCGTCCCTCTTGGTCAGGATCGCGTAGCGGTTGAGGCCCTGCTATTTGACCATGCGCCGGTTGCCTCTGCGGTTGTTGTGGTGCCCGATTCGTCGGGAGGTGCAGAGCATCGCGTCGAGGTGTTTGAGCAGGCATCTGAGCAATTCGCCGCCCGCTTGCGCAAGGTGGCCAAGGAGCGCCGTAAATGGGCAAAGCGCGAAGGAATAACTAACTATCGGGTATACGATGCCGATCTGCCCGATTATGCCGTTGCCATCGATGTGTACCTAGGTGCGGGGTCGGCCGAAGGAAATACCTACCTGCATATCGCCGAGTACGCGCCTCCTTCGTCGATCGATCCGGCTAAGGCAGAGCGTCGTTTCAATGATGTACTTACGCTGGCACCCGTAGTTTTGGACGTGCGTCCCGATCATGTGTTCTCTAAGACGCGTCGGCGTGACAAGGGCGGTGGCCAGTACCGCGATGCGGGCTGGCGCAATTACGTCACCTGCGTACAGGAGGATGGTTACCTGTTTGAGGCCGATCTATCCGGTTATCTGGATACAGGTCTTTTCTTGGATCATCGTCTTACGCGTGAATTGGTGGGTGCAAGGGCGCAAGGTAAACGTTTCTTGAACTTGTTTGCTTACACGGGTTCGGCCTCTGTTCATGCGGCAGGTGGGGGAGCTCTCTCCACTTGTACGGTTGATCTGTCGCAAACGTATTTGGACTGGGCCGAGCGCAATATGGTTACCAACGGCTTTGAGGGCGATGACCATGTGTTCGAGCGCGCCGACGTGATGCAGTGGATCACGGAATGTCGTCGCACGCCGCGCCGTTTCGACCTAGTGTTTGTTGATCCACCTACCTTTTCGAACTCGAAATCCATGGGTAAACGTACGTGGGACGTGCAGCGCGACCATGTAGAATTGCTTATCGGCGTGACGCGCCTTTTGGCCGAGGGCGGCGAGGCTATATTCTCGTGTAATCTACGCAACTTCAAACCTGATGTAGGGGCTTTGGCGAAGTATGGCGTGGCCATTGAGGACATTTCCAAAAAAACTATTCCACACGATTTCGAACGTAACCCAAGAATTCATAAGTGTTACGTGGTAAAACGCGTTTAGGATACATTGAGTTAGCAGTAGCTAGACTGCACGCGAGCGCTTCTCCGTCTAGTTACTGCTAACGAGGGGATTTGCTTTAAGAGTGTTTAAAAGTGAGTTGGTGTTGGTTCGTGATCGGCTTCCCATTCCTCAAATAGTACATTGCCGCGATATTGGTACACACCGTAAATGCCGGCGAAATCGTAACCGGCACAGGTAAACGAACCCCCAATTGAGGTGATGAATTGGGCGGCTTCGGCGTTGAATGCGCCCGATTTAAACACATAGAAGTTTGTGATATTGTCGCGACTGCCGGTAGGGGCAAGAAATAAACCCGTGCCGAATTGGACGGGTAGTCCATCGCTTTTTAAGCGCAAATTTTCGATGCTTAGCTGCGGTACGAAGCGTGTAAGCCAGCTTTTGTGTTTGAGAGAGGCCCACGCTGCCCAGACAGAGGAGAATTTTTGCGTGTCATCAGCGTAGATTGCATTGAAAAAATCTTGGTAAGAGGTGGCACCGTTAAGGTAGGGCAGGTATTCGGGAGATACCTGATCTCCTGCGGAGACGAAAAGCAACAGCCGGTCGAGTGCAATACGTGAGGCAAGTGGCGCCCTTTCGATACTTGCTTTCAACGATTGATAGTTCATGGGACGCTCCTTTGCGTTGTATAGTTCTGCTGTGCGGAGGGTGCGAGGGTAACGGAGGCAGCGCCGTTACCCTCGCACACCTACCTTGGCCGCGCGTTGGGCTCTTCAGTCTTACGTGTAGTTGAAGCGGGTAGGAAGGGGGACCCACCTCAACATGGTCATGTTTACGCGCAGGGTGGCACCCACAGGTACTGCTGCGGCTTGGCGTCGAGCCTCTTTGCGAGCTCGTCTATCGGGCCGAACTCCATGCACTTGGCTTGGCAGTGGAACACGCAAGAGGGAAGCTTGCCCTTTTCCTGGCGGTCGGCGCAGAGGTCGCAAATCTTGGTGAACGCAGGAATGAAATCGTAGACGTAGTTGTCCGTCTCGATGCCCTCGGCGTCTTTCACTGGCCAGGGGCCGTTTTGCATGACCTTCACGCCCCACTGCTCGAGCGGTAGCTCGTGTTCGGACTGGCAGGCCACTTCGCACGAGTAGCAACCCGTGCAGTACTGGTAATCGACGAGAATTCCGTTTGCCATTACAGTTCCTCCTCCTTGCAGCGGTACACCTTGCAAAGCGTGCACTTCAAATCGGCGCCGAAGCCGGTCGTGCCGGGCTTGTTGGCCAGAAGTTGGTTGATGTTGGACTGGCGGAAGCCATATAGGTTCGGCTCGGCACCATCTTGTTCAGGGAACCACCAGCCGTGCTGCGCGGCGACTTCCTTTTCGTGTACTTCGAACGTGAGGCGCGCGCGCTGACGACAGCGGCCGCGATGGTTCTCAATCCATACCCAGTCACCCTCAGAGATGTTTAGGTCTTTTGCCGTGCGTGGATGAATCTGAACCCACGGGTCGGGTGTGAGTTGGCGCAGATAGGGGATCTGGCGATGTTCGGAGTGGAAAAACGACGTGGTGCGGGCACCTGTGATCATGATAAGAGGGTAGTCCTCGTAGAGGTCAGGCGTAGTGACGGGGCCGATGCCTGGTTCTTCGATGTAGGGTAGCGGGTCGTACCCGAACTTCTCGAAAAGTGTGGAGTAGAACTCGATACGGCCGGTGGGCGTGTTGAAGCCGGGCTGACCGTCGGGGCGCATGAGGCCCTTCTCATACTTCTTGTACACGTACTTCTGGTAGACCGGGCCGTACTCCATGAGTTCCTGGAACGTAAAGCCGGAGGGCTTTACGATTTCGTCGTACACCTCGTCCTCGGTTGCCCATGGCCACGTGCGCTGCTTGCCTTCGGGGCGGCCGATGGCTTGATTGAACTCGTCGTCGTTGTCGAAGTACTGGGCGAGCTCGCGGTTTATTTCGCAGTCCGACTTCGCCTCGCCTTCGGCGGCGCAGCCGCCTGTGATGGCGGATAAGAAGTAGTAATGGGCACGAACGGAGTGCTTCTCGGCCCATGTCTGCACCGGCATGACGATGTCGGCGCACGACTGGATGGTCGGCGTCATGAAGACATCCACCGCAGCGATGAACTCGGGCTTCTTCATGGCCTTATACCAACGCTCGGTCTCGCAGCTCATACAAGCGATACCGTTGGATGTTTGAATCCACACGCCTTTTACTTTGCCGGCTTCCATGTACTCGAGGCACATGTCGGGCATGGCCTGGGTGAGACCGTAACGGTACATTGGGAACTCTTTCCAACCTACGCGCTTCTTCTGCATCTCCTCGTTGATGAGGTCGTAGATGCCCCAGGCACCCGCCGAGGGTTGGTCGACACCCATGGGTGAGGCGGTGTAACACATGCCGCCCGGTACATCGAGATTGCCGGTGATGGTCCAGAGTGCGGCGATGGCGGCGGCACAGGGTGTGCCTTGACTTTGCATGTCGACGGCGAGGCCCCATACGACGTTCGCGGGTTTGGATGTGGCGAACAGGCGCGCGGCCGCCACGATCTTCTCTTCGGGAATCCAGGTCATCTCGGCAACTTGGGCTAGGGAAAGTTCGCGGGCGCGCTCGGCAAGCTCGTCGAAGCCGTAGGTCCAACACTCAACGAAATCATGGTCGTAAAGATCCTCGTCCACGATCACCTTGATCATAGCTAGAGCGAGAGCTGTGTCGGTGCCGGGACGCAGTTGCAGGTGGATGTCGGCGTGCGCGGCCAGCCAGGTGACCCGTGGTTCTACGGAGATAAGTTTGCAGCCCAGCTTCATGGCGTCGGTGACCCAGTGTCCCATGAAGAAGTCGGGGTTGGAAATGGTGGGATTGCAGCCCCAGACGATGGTGCACTCGGGACATACCCACTCGGGGTCGTCGTATCGTAGTGCTGAGAATTGCGAGAAGTCGGCGATGAGCATGCCGCCGTACGTCATGATCATGAGCGATAGGCGGGGCAGGTAACACGCAGTGCCGGATAGGAAGCCGTATTCATTGGGGCTACCGAACGTGTTCACCATACGACCGACCTGCCACTGGTTGTCGCGGGCGGTACCGCGCAGCGCGTGGATAGAGTCGCCGCCGTACGTCATGGATATGCGACGGAACTCCTTATAGCAGGTTTCCAAGGCCTCATCCCAGGTGATGCGCTCCCACTTGTTCTCGCCACGCTCGCCTGCGCGTTTCATGGGGTACAGGATGCGGTCGGGATGAAATTCCACCTGCTTGAAAGCCAGGCAGCGCGGGCAGAGTGCGCCGCGATTGTACGGGTCGTCCGGGTCGCCCTCGCACTTGATGAACTTGCCGGTCTCTTTGTCGGAGTACACTAGTACACCGCATCCCTCGTGACAGCCCGGTGCCGACCACACGGAGGTACGCGTGACGGTCATGCTGTCTTCCTCGTACTGCCATGCTCGGGGGTGCTTCCAACGTGAATCGACTTCCTGCGTTTTGCCGGCACCAAAGTTGAACTGGTTCTCCTCTTTGGAAGTGCCGATGTCGTCGCGGTCCTTTTCCGCGACTGTATTCTCTACCATGCGCAACTCCTCTCGCTTACACGGGCCTGTCGGGTGTCTGCCCCAAGCGGCCCGCCCCCTCTAGGGTTGTAAGCGAGTAAAGCATGCGGATAGTATGATCCCATCACGTAATGAGTATGCAGATTGCGAATCAGTACGCTGGTATGAGGTGTTGAGCGGGGGAAATATAAGAAAGTAAAAGGGTGTCGTTGTCGATTGTGTTTCTGCATATGAGTGATCTACCTGCGGCAGCGGTCTATTCGCCTACAATACATTGACAACTATCAATGTATTGGTATACTCCATAAACATTGATATTTATCTATATAAGGAGAGATGGATGGAGGCACTGGGAACGTTTGTTATGGACCAGCTGTTGAAGATGGTGTGGTTGTCTGATTTGGTGACGGTGTCCCTTGTGATCTTTGGTGTGGATGTCTCGTCAAGGCTGGGCAGCAGCCTCCAGTTCTTTCTGTACGACACGGCGAAAATAGTCTTGCTTTTGTGTGTAATGATCTTTGCTATCAGCTACATACAGAGCTTTTTCCCGCCGGAGCGTTCGCGCCGTATTCTGGGGCGGTTTCGCGGCATAAGCGGAAACGTCGTAGGGGCGCTGCTAGGTACGGTCACCCCGTTTTGCAGTTGCTCGTCTATTCCATTGTTTATCGGATTCACGCGTGCTGGCTTACCTTTGGGCGTGACGTTCTCGTTTCTCATATCCTCACCGATGGTCGATTTGGGTTCGCTCGTGCTTATTATGAGTATATTTGGACCGTCCGTTGCGGTTGTTTACACGGTTGTAGGGCTGACTATTGCCATTGTGGGTGGTTCTATTATTCAGCGGCTTAAGATGGACGACCAGCTTGCCGAATTCGTACGCGGAGATGTATCTGATGCCGAGCCGTTAGCTTTGAGTGTTCGTGAGCGCCTTACTTATGCCCTTCAAGAGACAGCTTCGACGTTTAAGAAAGTCTTTCCCTATATTGTCGTGGGCGTTGCAATAGGCGCGCTCATCCACAACTGGATACCGCAAGAGCTGGTTGAAGGTATTCTCGGCAGCGGAAATCCGTTTGCGGTTGTACTTGCGACGCTGGTGGGGGCGCCTATCTACGCCGATACGTTTGGTGCTATCCCTATTGCGGAGGCATTGTATCTTAAAGGTGTTGGGTTAGGTACGGTGCTCGCGTTCATGATGAGCGTCACGGCGCTTTCCATCCCCTCGCTCACTATGCTCGCTCGCATCATTAAGCCTAAGCTCATGGCTACGTTCGTAGGAATTTGTCTGGCAGGCATGATTCTCAGCGGTTATGTGTTCAACGCCCTGCAATCGTTGTTCACATGATCGAAAGCCTGGGCAAGGCCTAGTCGCAAGTTCTGTTAATAATAGGCTGATTATTTATTGTCGAGAGAAAGGATTGTCGTATGCTGAAGGGAATGCTCCGCAACTTGTTTGGGGAGAAAGACGGTGTCGAGCAGTTAGAGAGCATTGAGCGCTCCGAGCATCCGACGACCGCTTTGCCATGTGATTGTGGGGGAGCGTGTGAAGGAGTGCACGAGAGGGAGGCGCGGGTGTTCAAAAGGGCTGAAATTGAAGTCTTCGGTTCCGGCTGTAAAAAATGTCACGAGCTTTATGCTAATGCGCTCGAGGCGGTCAAAGCCTCGGGAGAGTTGATCGAGGTGGGATATATCACCGATATGGAGCAGATAGCCATAGCTGGCATCATGACTACTCCTGCCCTTGTTGTGAGGGGATGTGTTGCGTCTTCGGGTAAAGTGCTCTCGGTCTCGGAGATCGTGAATCTGCTCTAGTTGGCTGGCTTAGTGAGGTAACAAGAGGCTTGATAGCCTCTCACATGAAGCGAGAGACCGAAGTTCTGCCAGTCTTGCTAAGCTGAAAGGTTTCTCGCGCTTGTCGTAAGCAAACTGGTAGAATGCGATTCGCAGAGAGGAGTCGCATGGAATTGCAGAAAAAAGCACTGCTGTTCAAAGCATTGTCAGATGAGAACCGGCTGCGCATCGTGGAAATGGTTGCGGCTACAGAGGAGATCTGTGCTTGCAAGATACTTGATGAGCTAGATATCACGCAGCCGACACTCTCGCATCACATGAAGGTGCTCTGCAACTGCGGACTGGTTGCATGTCGAAAAGAGGGCAAGTGGATGCATTATCACTTAGAGAAAGAAACCCTCCATGCGATCAAAGGTTTTATCGGCGGTCTTTAGGGAGACAAGGGTGCGTATGTCGGGTTAAGTTGTTTCGTTGCAGCCACCCGAATGTATTCATGCTTCGTAGTCTAGCTCTGTATAAAGCAGAAGAACGTCGCTACGTTAAATTACAGATATGTTCTGCAAGCGCCGTGAAGTGGGCAACGTATGAGGTTTCGTTGTCAAACCAGGCGGACACTTCCACTAAGTAGGCATTCTCTGCTGCCTTTGCTACTTTGGTTTGCGTTGCGTCGAAAATAGCCTCGTAGGCGGTTCCTGCGATGTCGGAAGACACCAGCTCGTCGTCGGTGTAAGCAAACCAAGAAGTGACATACTTTTTCATAGCCTCATTTAGACTTTCGACCGAGAGCGTGTTGCTTTCGACCAGAGCGTGTAGCGTAATGAGACTTCCGCGGGTCACGGGAACCCTGATGGCTGATCCTGATAGTTTGCCGGCGAGGTCAGGGACAATGAGGCCAACTGCTTGTGCGGCGGCTGCGCTGGTTGGAATGATGTTCGAGGATGCCGTGCGCGACCTTCGTAGGTTTCCTTTTGCTTGCGGGTTGTCGAGTGTCATCTGGGTGGGTGTAAGGGCGTGTATGGTGGTTGATATTCCCTGCTTGATGGGGGTGATATCGTTGAGCGCGCGCGCAAGTGGTGCGAGGCCAACTGTCGAACATGATGCCCCTGATATAATGGTATCGGTTAATTCGAGCGTGTGCTCATTCATGCTGAATACGACCGTGGGAACATCGGTGCCTGCGGTGGCCGATAGGAGAACTTTCCTCGCTCCTGCATCCAGGTGGGCTTGTGCTTTAATCCGTGAAGTGTACGCACCCGAACAGTCCAGTACGAGGTCGACAGCGTAGTTGCTCCAGGGGAGTTGTCGTGCGTCAGCTTCTTGATATGCGGGTATTTCTAAATCGTCCATAACAAGAAAGTTGTCAGTGAAGCCGATGCGGTTCTTCTGGTCGAAGGATCCATGTTCGGTGTTGTGCTTAATGAGGTAGGTAAGAATGTCCAGTGGAGCTACATCGTTCACTGCGACGATTTCAAGCCGACGGTCGCAAACCAACTTGCGCAAAACGAGCCTTCCTATGCGTCCGAGGCCATTGATTGCGATTCTTTTCCGTTGCATAGGTATCACCCTTCTATGAGATAGCACACGAGGTTGATGATCTGGGGGAAGAAGGCCATGACGAAGGCAGCCCGGATCACTTGCATAATGATGACATCGGTGTTCTTGACGTTGAGGTCGTCCAGAATAAGTGCCATGTCTGATGCTCCTGCAGGTGAGGCTATGAGCATGCCCTCTTTGCGCCCGTAACCGAAGAGCTTGCTTTCCAACTTGCCGGTGACAAAACAGTTGAGAGTGTAGCCGGCCACGAGGATGAGGGCAGGCACGATGAGATCGGCTAGACCTGCGAGCCCCTGCGCTGTGAGCAGCGTTCCCAAGTAGCAGCCGGCGAGTAATTGGCAGCCTTTTTTCACGCCTTTGGGGATGAATGCGAAATCGAAGGCCAATTTCAATACGAGTACCGCCATAATCGAGGCGGTAAAGGTGAGGCCGGGGATGCCCGTCATCTTGCCAAGGATGCCGGCTGTGGCTGCGACGGCAAGCGCGGCGACGGTAGAGGCGACTGAGCGTTGTTTGGACTTCACACGCTTCTCGTCGGTCGCTCGGAGGCTTTGTGTATTCACGTCGGGGTGACCGCTCTCGGTGCGTAACCGATCAAGCGCAGCTATCATGAGGGGAAACACCCCGATACCGAGTACTTGCCGTATAAGTTGCATGATGGTGACGGCAGGGGCGTCGGCCCCCATGTCTGCGGCGACGATGGGAGTATCGTTGATGCCTCCCGGCACCGCGCACATGAGTGAGGTGACCAAGTCGAGCGGGGACACCGCCCACATTACAAAGCCCAGCACGAGGTTCAGTGTAAGGAAAGTTGCCAGCATAAGTGCAATGGGTTTGGCGAAGCGACGCATGCGGGCAAGGTCGCTTCGCTCGATGGAGCAGCCCACGAAGGCGCCTGCGATAATCTGTACGAGAATCCTCGTTTCGACGGGTAGCCACACGAATCCCGTCGAAACACTCAGCACCGCTACGCCCGCGAACGCACCTATCAGATATCCCGCAGGTATCTTGAACTTTTTGAACAGCAGGCCGCACGCCACGCCAGTTGCGAGCGTAGCCAGTAATGGTGCTGCTAATGATATATCCATACCGCCCCTTCCGGCAGATTCTTGCGAGAGTATAATCGTGTACGCGGTCCCAGTAAAACGAAGTAAGATGAGTTATTGTATTTCGTTGTAGTTCATCCCATTTCATCCCAGATCACAGAAACGAGGCATGATGAGAAACGACGAAGCTCTGACTGTCGATGAAGTTGCTACCATCTTGCAGGTGGGTAGAAACACTGTGTACGCCCTCAAGGACAAGGGCGAGATCAACTCTTATAAGGTGGGCAGGAAGCTGCGCTTTACCTATGCCGACGTGCAGAGCTACATAGCGCGGTCGAAGACTGCGCGCGGTGCGAGCGCCCGCGAGTCTCTCGTGCAGGATCGGGAGCGGTTCGTGATCTGCGGGCAGGACATCATCTTGGACGTGCTTTCGAACTACATAGCCCAAACAGGCATCGAGTCTCTACGCGCCTATATCGGCAGCTATGATGCGCTCACGGACCTGTATAAAGACCGCGTTCAGGTAGCTTCGTCTCATCTTTGGGATGGTGAAACGGGGGAGTACAACGTGCCGTTCGTGAAGAAGCTCCTTCCGAGTGTGCCAGTAGTCGTGATCAATCTCGTCTATCGCATGCAGGGATTCTACGTGGCCAAGGGCAACCCCAAGGGTCTTTTCGCTTGGGAAGATCTTTTCAAGTCTGGCGTGCGTCTGGTTAACCGCGAGAAAGGTGCGGGTTCGCGTGTGCTGCTCGATGAGCGTATCAGACTCTTGGGCGTCGATCCTTCGTCTATCGAAGGGTACGACGTTGAGACGCAGTCTCATATCGCCGTGGCCAGCATGGTGGCACGCGGCCGGGGTGATGTGGCGGTGGGAAGCGAGAAGATAGCGCGGCAGGTGGAGGGTATCGATTTCATTCCTCTACAGAAAGAGCGATATGACCTGGTGGTGAAGCGGGAGAACTTCGATACGCGCCCGGTGCGCTCAATGATGAGTATTCTGGAATCGGGCATGCTGCGGGAGGAATTCGCCAGCCTTGGAGGCTATGATACGTCCGACATGGGGCGGATCATGTGGATCGGGTAAGTCGGTTCAGGTTGCGCTTGGGTATACGCTGTTTATACTGGTAGGTTTTGAAAGGATTATAGCTTCAATGTGT
This sequence comes from Gordonibacter sp., assembly GCA_034932485.1. GTDB lineage: Bacteria > Actinomycetota > Coriobacteriia > Coriobacteriales > Eggerthellaceae > Gordonibacter. The sequence continues at coordinate 28,125 of JAYFOQ010000028.1, read as the reverse complement.
GTTAGATCATCAACGCGCATGCAGTATCTGTTTTGGAAGCATATTGGTTTGAAATCTTTCTGTTTTAGAAACATTATCCGACAAATCACCAATCGCTCTACTCTTCTACCGGGTAATCTTCCACGAAGTCCATGAGTTTTTGTTGGGAGTGGATGTCGAGTTTGCGGTAGATGCTGTAGATGTGACTTTTTACGGTGTGCGGCGAGATGGTTAGTTTGTTTTGGATGTAGGCGGCGTTGCGGCCTTTCGCCAGGAATTCGAGGATATCGGTCTCGCGCGGTGAGAGTTGGTAGAGTTCGGCCACTGCCTTGCAGCGGCGCTCGAACAGCTCCTTGTCGCTCAGGTTTGACGAGACAACAGGCTTTGTCTCACGTTTTACTGCTTCAGCTGCCCGATCATGGTGTTCGGGTGAGGGGAAAAACAACATGACTACTACGACGAGTATGAATGCCATACACAGACGTACGATCATGAAGGCATCGGAATGTGCACCGTAGATCACGGTCATGGCGGCAGCGATGGCCCAGCCGAGAAGGAAACCGAGTGCGCTGAAAATGAGGCGAGCAGGCACCTGGTGAAATACCGGCGCTTCCCAGTTCTCGACACTCTTCTTCACCACGAGCGCGTAATTCACCGACACGAATGCCGCCCACGAGGCCACGACCAGGCATGAGCAGGCAAGTTGCACCCATTCGGCCGCGAAAGGCATAGCCAGGCAAGAAAGCACGGTTACACACAATAAGATGCGCTGGATAACGGTGATACCGACATTCTTTCCCCGCAGGGCGAATGCGGCGATGATACCGGCTCCGGGAATGACGAAGAGAAGCCCAACGAGCACCGTATCGACACCTGAATTAAACAAGTAGACGAAGGTGAGGCCGAATACAACGCCGAAGGCGATGAGTGACGGTTCTATCTCCCAAGCGAATTCCCAGGTTTTCTTGCACGACCCGACAGGTGGCGTATTGAGGGTGAATCCGCCGCGTGCACTGGCGAAATGAAGCAAGCCTACGCTCAACAGTGCGTAAATGATACAGAAAGCGGGCTGCACACGGTTGGGTACTATGGCGACGAGTGCGAACAGTACGCCCCCTCCAACCAACGAGAGGCTGGTGAAACGTCGGAAGCTTTGTAGTCGGATGCGACTACAAACGTCAAGCCAGCCCACGGTGAGCAACGCTCCACCCATCCCGGCGCACAGGTTCACCGCGCAGAGTGCTGCTGAGGGTATGGCAGCTCCGAAGTCTAGTGCGATGGCGGCAAGGGGCAGCAGTATGGCCAGCACGGCAGCCACTACCAGCCAGGTGAACCGAAAGGGGTCGAAGCGCTTGTTTTTGCCAGCCAGGTGCAAAACGAAATACCCCAGCACCAGGCCGACGAACACGAACATTTGCACCACATCGCGTTCGGCTACCGAAACATCTTGTATGTACTCGGCGAACAGCCAGTAAAAGGAAACGAGCATCCAGCCGAAGAAGCAGGCGAAACCGCCGATGCCCAAAAGTTCCATGGCTCCGATGCGGCGTTTAGAGACAGCGTTGCCGTCGTCCATATATTCCCCCTGATTGTCCAATCTTGAACGTCATTGGAGAAACTGAACACGATTGACGCGCCGGTCCCGATAAAGGGTGAGCGTGAACCCCAACATCTCCGGTAAGCTAGTATACAACAAAAGCAGGCCCCTCGGAATTCCTTCGTGCCACTGCGCGCCTTCGGAGATGCGTGCCGGCTGCTGGCAGTGGGTGTTGTCCGTAGGTGAAGGCCTTGAACGGAACCCTATAAGACTCCGTTCAAGGTAAATCCCTTCACTCAAGCCATGCCGGGAGGCTTGATGTTGCGCTCTCGCACGACCTCGTCGACTGACGACATACCCAATTCGCGGCAGGCGCTTGCCACACCCGGTGTCGCGCCAGTTGCGGTGTCGGTAGCCGCATCCTCTTCAAATACCGGAGGTTTCATGGCCACGTAGGCAATCCACAACGCCGTGCCGATTGCCGCTGTGACGGCGCAAAGTGGGGCTACGTTCGTCCAGATCTGATCGGTTCCGATGACGTAGCCAACCACTGGCGTGCACAGCAGGTTCGAGATTCCCTGAAAGAAAATGATGATGGCCATGCCGATGGGCATGGTGACGCGCTTGGGCATGGTGACAGGCACCATGGACCACACCACGCCGCTTGTCCAACCCGACTCGAGGCCCAGTAGCACCAAGTAGTAGGGCAGGTATTCGTAGGGTACGAGAAAGGCTCCCACGTAGAAGAACGCGCAGAATCCTGCGATGATTACCATGACATTGCGTTGGCGTAGTTTCTGGAACCGACCCAGCAGAAATGCTGTCATGAGTGCCATGGGAATGGATGCTGCGAATCCAAGCGAGGCCATCGAGCCGCCGGCGATACCTGCATGCGTCTGCGCTTCGGCAAGCGTTACTCCCTGAGCTATCAGTTTGCTCATCTCAATTTCTTGCACATAGGTGGGCACCCAGGTGAGCACGGCCAGTGATGTGAACATGAGGAAGCAAAAACCCATGCCGAACAGCCACATTCGTTTCACCTTGAAGCCTTCCAGTAACAGGGCAGCAGGGCGGTGTACCTTCTCGTGTGTGCGATGCGAGGCCTTTGCAGCGATACCTTTGCCTGCGTGTGGTACGCTCGCGAACAGCGCGAACACGACGAAGGCTACGAGAGCCAGTACGTCGGAGAACCACCACCAGGCGTGCCAATTTGAGGGGTCCCCGGTAAGCGCAAGCGCTACGGGAACACCGATGTTGTAGGCGAGGGTGGAACCCACGACGTACCACAGATTCCAGATGCCCATAGGTAGCCCCGCCTTCTCGCGAGGAAAGTACATGGAGATAACCGTGGTGGCCACCACACCCATCATGGCTACACCGATGCCTTCGAGGACACGTCCGACAATGAGTTGCTCGAAGGAGGAGGACAACGCACCAACGGTGCAGCCGAGAACCATGAAAGCCAGACCGAACAGGCCGATTTTCTTAGGCCCGAAGCGATTGAGCAGAAACGCAGAAGGAAACGCCGTTATGATGCCGGCGACAGCAATAACGGACATGAGCCAGCCGGTGGTGCCAGGATTGGTTTCGAAGTCGTGCATGAGAGTGCCCATAAATGTGGGCACCTTGAACTGGTTCATGATAACGATGATGCCGCAGAATAACATGGCAAACAGAACCATCCAGCCCTTGCGTTGGAGGTTTTTTGTGTCGTCGTGGCGCGATTGGCCGGCATGCCCCTTGCCGCCGTGGTGATGGCTGCGACCGTGTCCTAGAGCAGGGTGTGGGTGACCTGAAGCAGGTGGGTGGTCGGGGTCGTTTGCGTGAGAGTGGTGCCAGTTGTCGTGAGAATGCTTGTTGAAATCGCTCATGATGAATCCCTTCTCCCTGCGCGCGCAGAGATACAGGTTTATCGGATGGCGAGCCGCAGCAAGGCGCGCGGCTTCCCGTTTGAAGGAGGCGACCCGGCTGCAAAGGAGCAGGACCGGGCCGCTTAAGGCGTGAAAGTTTAGTGCTGGGATGCCGTTTGGCCTTCGATGGGCTTGTCGGCGGGAGTGGTAGCGGGCTGCTTGGAAGGCTTGACGCCGAAGCTCAGTAGGCAGCCGACAATACCGACGGGCACGAGCGCCCAAAAGGCCAGCATCGGGTCGACGTGGATGCCCTGGGCAAGCGCCTCTTGGGCAGCCTGTCCGATGGCAGCGCCGAAATCAGCAGGCGATCCGCCCGCGGCGAGCACGGCCTTCTTGGCCTCGATAGCCACGTTGGAAGCAGCGGTGAGGCCGTCGCTGAACGGTGCGAACACGTAGCTGGTGGCAATTTGGCCGGCGTACTGGCCCAGTGTCAAGAATGATAGGCCAAACGCGACAGCGGTGGCGCCGCCCTTAAACACGAACGTTGGGACGAGTGGGCGGCAGCAGGCGTTTAGCATCATGTTGCCGATGCAGAAGAACAACACATACGGGATAAAGAACGCAGCTTGGAACGCTAGCGCAGAGCAGATAGTGAGGCCCAGGATACCGACGACCACGCAGAGATACTTCTTGTCCTTGGGCGTCTTGTCTAGAATCAGGCCACCAATAGGAGCGAGCGCACCGCAGGCCACGATCAGGCCGCCCCAAAGACCTGCGGTGGTTGCATCCCAGCCGAAGCCGCCGAGCAGCTCAGGTGTCTGCAACCAGGTCTTTAGATACTGGCTGAAGGCGTAGTTCATGTAGTTAAAGATGGCGAACATGATGATGAGGCACCACAGTTGGCGGCTCTTGAAGAACTTGAGCACAGCCTTGAGTGGCTTACGCTCGGGCGACACCTGTGAGCGCTCTTCGGCACGTGGCTCACGGAACACGACAGCAAACAGGACGCCTAGCACAAGGGCGACCGTCGCCCACACCCATTGGAGGTTTGCGATACTCGAGCCTACCAGATGGTACACGCCGTCATTGATGAAGTTGGACAGGAAAATGCCGATAGGGGCCCAGCACGACCAGATGGCCATAGCGCGCCCGCGCGTGGAGTCGGGGAACCAGATGGACACACAGGTGGGGCCCGCGACCACGCAGGTGGAAAGCCCCAGGCCCAGGATGAAGCGTCCAGCCAAGAACAGGTAGAAGTTGCCGCTGACGGTGGCGGCGCTCAGGGCGGTGCCTACGACGGCAGCGCCGATGCCGATAAGCGTGGTGGCCTTCGGGCCGAACTTGCGTACGACGAACGTGGTAGGCAGCGCCATGATGAGGGCGCCGATGGGCACGAGGCCCATGACGTTGGACAGCAGGCCAAAATTGGCGGGGTTTGCGAAGAATGCGTTGTTCTCGGCGAGCCAGGTCTTAAACACCGGGAAGGTGACGCCAGGCAGCCACATCCAGGCAAACACCATGCCGATGCCTGCCAGCAGCGACACGATCAGGCACGGCCAGGCGTAGGACGGGGTTTTCTCCACGGGTTTTGCCGCAGGGGTGCCGTTTGTAACGGCAGCAGCAGGATTGCTCATAGTTTCCCCTCTTTCAGACGCCCCCCTTACGGGCGTCAGTTAGGTGTTTCAGCGGGCGTCGATTGGCGGTCCGCCGTTTGGTGTGCGACTGAGATCAGCCGCACACCAAACGCTTGTTTTATAGGTTGAACAGCTTCGCAGCATTGCCGCCCAGCATGAGGTCCTTTTCCTCCTGTGTGACATCCAATGCATTAATGGACTCCACGGAGCGTGCCATCCATTCGTAGAACACGGGGAACGATGAGCCCAGCAGCAGGTGGTCGGTACCGTTCACTTTTGCGGCACACTCGAGTTGGTCTTTGCCCCAGCTCATGGGATGCGTCATGTCAAAGTAGATGTTGTTGGCCAGGTAACGGTCATAAGCCTCGTGATCCACATTAGTGGCCAAGCGGTTCATGGCCTCCTTCTTTTTGGTGGACTTGTGCGGAGCCAAGATGTGTTGCAGGCTAAACCAGTTGCCGCCGAACATGGTGTGGATGAATTTCAGATTTTCGAATTCATCAAACATGCCAGAATAGATCTCTCGGCCGACCGCCGCAGCCTGTGCATGGATGCGGCCAAGCTCGCGGCGCAGTACGGTGTACTCGTCGAAGTTCTCATAGGCGTTCTGGCCGGGCGTATGGTGCACAACAGCGGGAATCTTCTTGTCGTTGAGCACCTTGAGGTAGGGCTTGAACATCTCGTCATCGAGGAAGCGGTCGCCGTAGCAGCAAGCCAACTGTACGCCTACCATGCCCAGCTCGCCGATACAGCGCTCGAGTTCGTGAATGTCCTCCTTGCGACCCCAGGGCGGTATGACGGCATTGGCGTACAGGCGGCCGTTCGAGCGCTTACACATTGCGGCAGCCTGGTCGTTCACGATCTTGCAGGTGTCCAGTGAGAGCCATTCTTGCCACACGGGCATGCGTAGAAGGGCGATGTCCACACCATTCTCGTCCATGGCCTGCAGCTTCGTTTCAAGTGTGTAGTCACCCTCCACGTAGTTGAGGATTTGTTTGCCCTCGGGGTACTCGAGGATGAGCTGATCCTTCGTGCCGTCCGGTGTCTTGTCAATGTAGGCTTTCATGCCAAATGACACGGGGGCCGAGTACAGAAAACCGTTCAATACTTCATCGTTGGTGAAAAGGTCGGTCGGCAAAAAGTGCATGTTGATGTCGATGACTTTGTTTGCAGCCATTGGTGCCTCCTTCGCTAGACAGAGGTTGACTGGCGCGCATTCAATGAAGCGTGACAGCCGACCTCTGGCAGGGTCTTGTTCGAGCGTTACTGATAAATAGGGGTGACTTCGCTCTGCTCCATCTTCTTCATGTTGGCGGAGTTGCGGTCCTTCCAATCGATGCGCCCTTGTTCGCGCTCGAGCTGTGTGACTTCGCGGTTGTTTATGCCGGCAATGCGCACGTCGACGTGCATGAGCTTTTCGGCTATACGCCCGCCGAAATCGTCCTCAAACTGTTGAGCCATGGTTGCCCTCCTTCCCCTGCTTGGTTGCCTTGGCTGGCGCCTCGTATCCCCGAGGCGCCAGCTCGCTATGACCTTACGCCTGGTTGATGGCGACGATCATCTGCTTGGGGGCCTCGATCTTCTTCGCGAGGTCCTCGACGCGGCCCCAGTCCAGACACTGCGCCTGGCAGTGTTGCACGCAGGTGGGCTGCTTACCCTTGCTCGTGCGTTCGGCACACAGGTCACACCACTTGGTGAACTGGGGGATGAAATCGTACTGGTAGTCCTTCTTGGCCTCGTTGATGTGCAGCGGGCCCAGCTTGGTTATTTTTAGGCCGAATTGCTTCTCGGTGTAGCCGTGCTCTTGCTGGCAGGCCAGCACGCACGCCTCGCAGCCGGTGCAGTAGTCGACGTCGACAAAGATTCCCTGATAAGACATGTCGTTTCCTTTCCGGCGGTTAATCGGCCTTATAAATTTTGCACATCATGGCCTTGTAGTTCGAACCGAAGCCCGACACGCCAGCCTCGAAGGGTACGAGGTTGTTGATGTTGGATTCGAGTACGCCAAACAGGCCCTTCTGCTCGTCGGCTACGTTCTCCTCGGCGGCGTCTTTGCGTTCGGGGAACCACCAGCCGTGCTCGGCCTGCATGACGCGTGGTTCATAGGTGTCATTGAACGAGGCCTTGTACTTGCATTTGCCATGCTTGTTCTCAAGCCAGATCCAGTCGCCCTCTTCGATGCCGTTTTTGGCAGCGGTGTCGGGATGCAGGTACACCAGCGGGTCCGGATGAAGCGTGCGCAGCTTAGCCATCTGGCGCTGCTCGGAGTGGAAGAAGTGCGGCACGCGGGCACCGGACGTGACGATGTAGGGATACTCCTGCGTATCCTCAGGCGCGCTATAGGGGCTTTCTGCCGGCTCGACGTAGGAAGGTAGCGGGTCTAGGCCCGACCAGGACGTGTGATGGAACACCATGGAGTAGATTTCCGCGCGTCCGGTTTCGGTGCGGAAGCCCGGCTGTCCGTCGGGGCGCAAGTCGCCGGTCTCGTACTTGCGGTACTTGAACTCGGGGTACTTCCAGGTGGACTCGCGCAGCTCGTTCCAGGTGAAGCCGCCGTCCTCAAGTGCGTAGTCCCACATTTCCTGTACGTTGTCCCATGGCCAGGCAATGTCGTTGTTCTGTGGGCGGATGGCATCGGTCAGCAACTTGCCCAGCTCCAGGAAGATGGTGTTGTCAGGCTTGGAATCGCCCACCGGCTCAATGGCCTTGTTGATGCAGCTGATGCGGTAGGCGTTCAGGCCGCCGAAGCCGTCGCGCTCCTCGTAGGTGGCTGCTGGCAACACCACGTCGGCCAGTGCCATCATGGTGGGGGTCATGAACAGGTCGGACACCACGATGAAGTCGATCTGCTTGTACCATTCCAGCTGAGTTTCGGCTTGTGCACCCATGGTGGCCAAAAAGTTGTTCGTGACGATGTAGGCGGCGCGGATGGGCACCTCGCCAGCCTGCCACTTCTCGATGGTGGCGTTGGAGGATAGGTTCTTGAAGCCCACGGCGAACATGGGGTAGCGCTCCACGCCGATGCGCTTGGACTGCTCTTCCTCGGTCATGAGCTCGTCCCAGCCCCAGGTTCCTACCCAGTTCGGCTGGTCGATGCCCCAGCAGGCATCTCCCATGACGTTGCCGCCGGGGATGTCTAGGTTGCCGGTGATGCACCAGAGAGCCGTGATGGCATGCGCCGCCTGTTGGCCGCCGGTTTGCTGGTCCAGCGCCACGCCCCACTGAATGGTCGCCGGATGCGAAGTGGCATAGGTGCGGGCCACGCGCACGACGTCGTCTTTGTCTACCCAGGCTTTCGCGCAGAGGTCGTCCAGGTCCATGTTAGCCACGCGTTCACATACGGCTTCGAGGCCGTAGACCCACTTGTCGCAGAATTCCTGATTGTAGAGCTTTTCGTCGCAAACCACTTTCAGCATGGCCATGGCCAGTGCGCCGTCGCCGCCGGGGCGCACGCGCAGCCAGTCGGCACCGGCGCGAGCCGCAAGCCAGGTGAGCTGCGGATCAATGACGGCCACCTTCATGCCGCGCTTCATCAGATCAGTGATCCAATGGCCGTAGAAGCCGTCGGCGTTGCTGTAGAAGGGCTGATGTCCCCAGACAATGCAGTACTCGGGTACCGTGTAGCGCTCGTCGTCGTAGCGCTGGGGGAGGAACTGCGAGCAGTCCATGACGCACGCGCCGCCCAGCATGCAGGCCATGGAGGCGATACGCGGCAGGTAGCAGGAGTTGCCGGCAAAGTAGGGAACGCCCTCGTTCGGCGAGCCGACGCAGGCGTTCAGGCGCGTGACTTGGTGGATGTCGCGGCCCGTGCCCTGGCACATGGCTATCTTGTCGGAGCCGTAGGTATCGGCGACGCGCTTGAACTCGCGCACGATGATGTCATAGGCTTCGTCCCAGCTGCACTCCACAAACTTGTCTTTGCCGCGGTCGGCGCGGTCGCGCTTCATTGGGTGCAACAGGCGGTCCTCATGGTAGACGTAGTCGGGGATGCAGAGGCATCGGCTGCAGAGGCGCCCTTGGTTGTAAGGGTCCTCGGGGTCGCCCTCTACCTTCACCAGCTTGCCATCTTTCACATACGACAAAATGCCGCATACGTTATGGCACCCTGGTGCCGAGCGTGCTGTGCCGCGGATGACGGTCATGCCGTCTTCCTCCCAGGTCCACGGGACCTTCGGCGTCTCGGCCGCAGGCGCTGGGGCAACGTCGCTCTTCGGTTTGCGCGTGCCGCGCTTGTACGTCGTTTCGGCCATTCGTTTCCTCCTTTGTTCTGTTTCTTCCCTTATCGTTCTCGTCTCTCGTGTGTCGTCCAAGCACCCGTCTTGCTCTGCGAAACACGCGCGAGACACGGGCATGACTACGAACGATGTTCAGAATAAGGAGGGCGTGCGTGCTTTAGTCCCCCACACATAATGAGAAGGTTGTTTTCAGCATTCCGGTCCGAACGAAACAGGCGGTCAGCCTATTGGTATGAGATATTGACGTGGGGAAACTGTCTTGGCATTGCGAAATCAGCCAACGTTAAGGGCAAGGTCTCGGGAGGTGCTGAGAAGTGAGAGGCTGCCTATGCAGACGAGTGTTTGTTGTCGCTATTGCTGCTGGGAGACTTCTAGCGTGCTGTATCGAGCAATTCTCGCTGGGTATCTAAGATTACACGAGCGCTCACTGCAACTATCAGTGAGCGCTCGTTTTGTGGGTGATAGGGGTTTTGGTGGTTGGTGAAGGGAAGCAGGGCATTCCAATTGGTGACGAACTCATCTCGAAAGTCCGGATTGCCAACGCATGCCTTCAGGGGGGGGGTGGTGCGCTCGACGTGGTCGGTAAGTAGAGTGAGCTGCTCGATGTGGCGCAGTTTGAAGAATCAGTAGTCGCCGCGCAGTAGGTATACCATTTCGAATAACCGGTTGATTTGCATGATCGCTTACCTCGCTTTACCTGTTTGGACAGCAGCCTTACCCTTCGCGTGGCGGGAAGCTGAAGGAGGTACGGCCAGTTTTCGCGTCGATTACGAGGGCTGCGTCGAATTTCTCGCCTTTCTTGCTGATGAATCCTTTGAGTACGGGAGTTTTTCCTTTGACGGCCAAGGTTGCCATTTGGTTTTTGGTGAGTTGTTTTTGGGCGACCTTGCTCCAGATAGTGAAACCGCATTGGGTGAACGGAAAGGCGGCGCAGCCCACTCCTGCTGTGGTGAAGCGTAGGGGTGCGCCGCAAAGCGGACAGGTGGCCCCGACGAGTTCGGGGTCGGGTTCTTTGAGCGTGACGATTACGCCCGTGGCTTGGTTGACGCTTTCGCACCAGCGACGTGTCTGCTCTTCGATGTCGCGCACGAACAATTCCATGTTGTCGGTGCCACTCTCGACGGCCTTAAGACGCTGCTCCCACTGCGCGGTGAGGGTGGCGCTTTTGAGATCGTCGATGGGCAGTGTCTTGATAACCTGGATGCCGAAGGGCGTAGCATGGATCTGCTTCTTCTTGCGCTCGATGAAGCCGCGTCCTACGAGCGTCTCGATGATGCCCGCGCGGGTGGCGTCGGTGCCGATGCCCATGTGACGCGGATCGGAGAGTATTTCTTTGTAGTCCTCGTCTTCAAGCGACTTGCCGGCCGACTTCATAGCTGACACGAGCGTCTCGTCAGTGTAGCGCTTGGGAGGCTTCGTTTCGGTCTTGCGCACTTCGAAGGTGGCAGGGTAGGTACCGCCTTCCTCAATGGGTGGAAGAGTGTCCTTTTCGCGCTTGGGCATGGCATCCACCACCCACCAGCCCTTGCGGCGAATGATGGTGCCGCGCGCTACGAAGCGCTCCGGCTCGCCATCCGCGGCCAGTACTGTGCAGCCGGGTACTACCTGTCCGCTTTGCACCACGGGGCATGCCGGCGTGGTTACGGCATGATGCGTGGCCGTGGTTTCCTCCACCAGAGCAGCGGGGTAGTACAGGCGAATGAGCGACTTCGCAATAAGGTCGTAAAGGTCGACCGCAGCAGGGGAGGCCCCTTGGGGAATCTTGCCGGTAGGGACAATGGCGAAGTGGGATTCCACCTTGTCGTCGTTGCAGGTGCTTGAGGGGAAGTTCTCAAGAGAAGCTCCTGTCACGAAGCGCTTGTAGCGCTCGCAGCGGCCGAGGATTTCCAGCACCTTGTGGACGGTGGGGGCCATGTCGTTGGTGAGGTATTGACTCGAAGTACGCGGGTAGGTGATGAAGCCCTGCTCATAGAGCTCTTGAGAGCAGTCGAGCGTTTGCTGGGCGGTATAGCCAAGTTTTTTGTTTGCATCCATTTGCAGGGTGGTTTGGGAGTAGAGCAGCGGTGGGTTCGTGCGCTTCTCTTTGGTTTCAAGGCTGTGCACTTTGAGGTCGCAGCCCTTCACGCGTTCGATCAGCGTTTTGGCCGCCCTTTCGTCTTCGGTGGAACCCGATTCGCTTTTGGCTGTGTAGGTTTCGCCATCGGGCATGGCTATCGTGGCGGTGGGGGTGAAAAGCGACTTGCCTTGGAAGTTCTTGATGGCCAGCTCGCGTTCGACAATCATGGCCAGCGTAGGTGTCTGCACGCGTCCGACGCTCATGGTCTTGCTCTTGCCGCGCATGAAGTGCAGGGTGCTCGCGCAGGTCAGGTTGATGCCCACTACCCAGTCGGCGATGGCGCGGGCACGTCCGGCCGCCACGATATCCTTGCGCGCGGCGCCGTCGATAAGCGTACCAAAGGCACGTCGGATGCCGCCAGTGGTGAGCGAGTCTATCTTCACGCGTTGATAGGGCCCCTCATAGCCGATGAGCTCGCACACATAGGCGAAGATGAGTTCGCCCTCGCGGTCGTCGTCGGTGGCGCAGATGATGGTGTTACCTGGCTTGAACATGTCGGCCACCACGGCCAGCTGCGCTTCCACTCCGCGGTCGGGTTGGGGAGAGATGCGGTACTTGTCGGGAATGAATGGGCAGGGGCGTGCCTGCCAGCTTTTGTAGCGTGGGTCATATGCCTCTGGGTACACCAGTCCGCCCATGTGTCCGAACCCCCAGGTGACGAATATCTCCTCACCCGATTTGCCTATGCCGCTCATGAATCCCGTGCCTTTGCGCTTGGCGCCGAGAGCTTCGGCGATCTTGCGACCGAGGGAGGGTTTCTCAGCATAGATAACGATCACGGGAGGTTCCTTTGGCAATGATAGGGTAGTAAAGTGTAAGCTCGTCTTTGATTTGCGGACTGCCTATTATAATTCAAGAACGCTCTGTATCCGAAAGTCTTCGAATGTATATTACGGAGAAGAGCATTGTATCTTGGGTAAAGTTCTGTTGTTCTAGAAAACTTTATCTTCGAAAAGGTGCCTTGAAAAAAGTCGTCAAAATTTAGTCTTGCACAAAGACGGCATTCCGGTATAATCTTCACTTGCGCGTTCGGAGATAAGAGCGTGGGCACATTCCTCGGTAGCTCAACGGCAGAGCATTCGGCTGTTAACCGAAGGGTTGTAGGTTCGAATCCTACCCGGGGAGCCATTTTATTTTTGTTCAAACTCGTCGAGCGCAAAGCGTGTCTCGGCGAGTTTGTTTTTTAGGTATCGTATACCGATCGAACGTCATCACATAATTATCAAAAAAGAAAACTTAGGGGTTATAAAAAGACGATATGAGCAGAACATTGTGAACCCCTGCTTCATGTCGATAATTGAATTTGTCGTGGGTCGGGGCTGATAATGGTTCTTACCTACAAGACCGGCAATCAGCCAGGTTGCCACAGACATGAGAGGGGCTCACTATGTCTTATGTTACCTCAATCGGTCTCGATGTACACGCTCGTTCAATTACTGCTGTCGCATTCAATCCACTCACAGGGGAAGTGATTTCGAGGAAGTTCGGATATTCACCTGAAGAACTTGCTGCATGGATTGACGGGTTTGAACAACCGCGTTGCGTGTGAGAAGACCTGACACGGGCAAAGCATAGGCTCACACACCTTCTCATCAGGCATGGTTACGTATATGACGAGTTTAACGACGACGGCAAACGAAAGAACAAATGGACAAGGGCCCACTGGGAATGGATTCGCTCTATCGAGTTGACGGAACCTGCCGCCCGCGATGCCCTCGACTACTACATATCCGAAGTGCGCCATCTTGAAGCACAGAAAAAGGCGATTGAAAAGGAAATCGCCACTTATGCTAAAACGAGCGCTGGAGTGGTCGCATAGAAGCTTTGCGCTGTATGAAGGGTATAGAGACAATGACTGCGTTTTCCCTTGTAGTTGAAGCCAGGGGTTTTCTCTCGCTTCAAAAGTGCACGAGCTTTCTCGTCATGGCTTGGACTCACCCCATCGGAAGACTCGAGTGGAGAGCGTGTAAGACGCGGCGGCATCACCAAAGCTGGTAACACTCACGTGAGAAAACAGCTTGTCGAATCCTCTTGGCACTATACGAGAGCCACCAAAGAGCGCAAGCGCAACGGCTGGGACAAAACCGTTGCGCTTGCGGTAGAAAACCATGCAGCTCGTGGAGTGAAACGGCTTGTCGAGCGACGCGCGCACTTCACTAGGCAAAGGATGCGCCCGGTAGTTGCAAACGTTGCAACAGCACGAGAGTTATCCTGCTGGGTATGGGCGCTCGGTTGCATGATGGAAGGGACGCTTGATTAGTAGACACTAAACCTTCTTCGGTCTTTCCCAGAGCCCTTCTGCGTCGACTGGTCGTTGGATGCGATCCCAGATGCTTTTTTGGTTCACCGGAATTATCCGGCATGTCCGTCAAGAGACTCTTCTCATCGAAGGTGTGCGCATCCAGCCGTAGCAACGAAATGCGAAGCCAGCGCAGCGAACATAGTAGGCTATAACGCACTGTTGCCATACATGGCATCCTGCCAGCCTGCCGCTGTGAACCCGCGAATATTAAACTGCGAAAACGAGCGTCGAATCAAGACACAACCATCCCGAAGGCAACCTCTGGTGAAGATAGTTAGGGCTAGACCGAGAGAAATCTTGGTCTAGCCCTTCATTGCCTCTTGACAATGTTCTGCTCATATTAAACAAGCCAGAAATAAATTCTGGCTTGTGTATACGCTGGTGGGCCCAGCAGGATTCGAACCTGCAACCAAGGGATTATGAGTCCCCTGCTCCACCATTGAGCTATAGGCCCGTGCAAAAGTGCTCAGCCATTTTATCCCAAACAGTGCGTTATGCCAAGGCTTCTAGCTAACGTCGTAAAAAATGTGTGAACGCATTAAACCTAAGTGCATTAAAGCTAGGGCAGTGTAAAAGACAAAAAGCATGAAGCGGGCAGAATGTTAGGTATGCTAGTACACCATTCCCATCGTGGTGCAAACTTCGTCAAGAGTAGCTTCTGCAATTTCGTTGGCGCGACGGTTGCCCTCGGCTAATACACTCTTAATATAGCCCATATCCTGCGCTAGTTCCGTACGGCGGGTGCGGATGGGCTCTAGATAGGTATTTACGCTCTCGGTGACGTACTTCTTTAGTGCTCCGGAGCCTCCGTCGCCGATTTCAGCGGCGATATCTATTTCGGTGCGTCCTGTGCAGAGTGAAGCAGTCGTCAGCAGTGCTGATACGCCAGGACGACCTTCGGGATCAAAGGTGATGGTGCGCTCGCTATCGGTTTGCGACTTTTTGATAAGCTTGGCTGTTTCGTCGGCGGTGGCTGAAAGGCTAATGGCATTCCCGTAGCTCTTTGACATCTTACGACCATCGAGGCCTGGAATGGCTGGCGCATCCGATAGGAGACCATCGGGTTCGGGGAACACGTGGCCATAGCGCTCATTGAAGCGGCGGGCGATTTGACGTGTTTGTTCGATATGGGGCATTTGGTCTTTGCCTACGGGTACGATATTGCCTTTGCAGAACAGAATGTCGCATGCTTGATGCACGGGATAGGTAAGTAAGAGGCCGGTAAGCGCGTGGCCCGACGCATCCATCTCGGTCTTCACAGTGGGGTTACGCAACAACTCAGCTTCGGTTACCAACGACAAAAATGGAAGCATGAGTTGGTTTGATGCAGGCGTGGCTGAGTGAGCGAAGATAATGGTTTTCTCGGGATCAATGCCACAAGCTAGGTAGTCGATGATCATGTTATGCACGTTGTCGGCGATGTTGTCGGTGGAGTCGCGATCAGTAATTACCTGATAATCTGCGACGATAATGCGAGTAGCAACGCCCAGGTTCTGCAACGCTACGCGTTCACGGATGGTGCCGAAGTAGTGCCCCAAATGCAAACGGCCGGTTGGACGATCACCGGTAAGCATGGTGTACTTTTCAGGATGAAGGGGTAAATCGGCGCGGATCTCGTCGGAGCGCTTGAGGCTGGCTTCGTAGCTGTCGATGCTCATGGTTCGTCTCTTTCGTGGTTGTGCGGATCGGAACGGTCGTTGCTTTAGTATAACGGTTTGTAAAAGCATGGTGTTGGCAAATGCCAAACGCTACCCAGCAAGGTGAATGTGGGGAGAGAGGACGACGGTGTCATCTTCTATAGTAGAAGGTGTGTAGATACGGCTACTAACTTACTAGAGAGAAGGGGCCTTCATGAACGAGGTGCTTGAAAGCTTGTCACGTGATAAGCTGATGGAGTTGGTTGAGGTGTACGCTAAGAACGCCTTGGCGCTTGATGGTGTATGGTTTCAGGCGGTTGAGCAGGAAGAAGGCATGGATGCTGCCATGCGTTATGATATTGAAGCGTGGCGTCGCTTTGGTATCACGGAAGGTCGCCGTATAAAGAAGGTGTTGGGTTTAGCGCAGTATCCCGGGCTAGAAGGATTGGCTGCAGCATTACACCTACGCTTTCAATCTACTGCTAATAAATATTCCGTTATAAGTGAGCACGATGCAGTGATATACCGCATAGAGGTGTGTCGTGTTCAAGAGGCGCGGGAGCAGAAAGGTATGAGCTTCCATCCCTGTAAGGAGGTGGGAATCGTGGAGCATCCATCGTTTGCGCATGCTATCGACGAACGCCTCGTTTGCGAGTGTCTGAGTTGTCATCCCGATATTGTCGATGAGACTTGCAGCTGCGCATGGAGATTTACTCTAAAGTAGTAACGGAACAGAGGAGGGGTATAGGCCAAATTGGCTAAAAATGAAAAAGGTCAGAAGCAGTAAAAGCTTCTGACCTGCTATTTTCTGGTGGTCGCTACAGGATTTGAACCTGTGACCCCCGCCGTGTGAAGGCGATGCTCTCCCGCTGAGCCAAGCGACCATAATCTGCTGCGTTGCGCAACGTTTGGATATTTTACCGGTAGTTGGCTCGCTGCGCAAGGCCCTACTTTTTCGTAGTGAGAAATTTTCAAGGTCTAAGTTTTATAGATTACTGTTTTCTGCTTGGGGTATTGTGTTTTCTCAGGAAAATTTGACAATGCAGAGCAATATAAAACCCACAATTATAACTACTGCAAGCGGATTTATAATACGCAAGGGTATCTTCGCAATTGCCTTTTGGCATAAGGGGTATATCACCCAAGTGTACACCGTAGCTACCGCACCGAGGGTAAGATCGTTTACGAGCCAAGCTTGATCAAGTATATTAAAGGGGAGTTTTGAATTGTCCCAAAGGGGATATTCGCCAGCAGCATTGGGCTGGTTGAGCATAAAGCCCATGACAAGCTCCATAAGCATACAAACGAGCACGGTGATGATATAAAACCGTACGCCTGCATTGAGTAGCGATGAACAGCGTTCAACGAGGCGTATCTTGAGGGGTACTAGAACTATTGAGCATATTGTCGCTCCTATTCCGTATACCAAAAATGGATAGAACGGATCGGCCCACACAAGGGAATCGGCATCAACGATGCCGAACAAATTCATGAATGAACAGTAGGCTATTTCTAGCCAGTGTCCTAATACGCTGAATACGCAAAAGTAGAGGGCCAGATTACGCCAAAAAGGCCAGGCATCGGGTGCGTAGCCGTGTAGTTCGTCTTCTTTAGTAAGGAGTGGCATAAAGGCTAACGCTGGTTTAATTGGCGTTTTGAACGGAAGATGGCATTGTCTGAATTTGTTCAGGTGAGGGTGACTCTGTGGAGATTGTCACGTTTGTAGAACCAGGGGCATCTGTATTGGGAATAAGTATGTTTACGCAATAGAGAAAGAAGAGAATACTAAATCCAATAACCACCGCTATGAATATAATATTCATAGCGTCTTTTGAGAATCGATGCAGTACCCCTTCGAGTGCTGGGTAAACAATCCAGGTCATAAGTGTCGCAACTACTCCGAACGCGATAGCATTTTGTAGACACACCTGACCCATAAAATTGCAGAACATGTTGCTGTAATCCCAAAGCGGTAACGTTCCGTCGGGACCCGGTTGGTTGAGTATAAGCCCCATA
Source organism: Gordonibacter sp. (assembly GCA_034932485.1). Taxonomy (GTDB): domain Bacteria; phylum Actinomycetota; class Coriobacteriia; order Coriobacteriales; family Eggerthellaceae; genus Gordonibacter. The sequence goes on along the minus strand of JAYFOQ010000028.1, from coordinate 10,819 downwards.
GCTAGTTCGATGAGAGTGCATGTGAGCGCATTGATTATAAAACTGATGATCAACGGAATAATGCGACTGCGAATTTTCTTTTCAAGAAAATTCTTTATGGGGTACAGCAAAAGTACGCACGCGACAACGCCGAAACCATACACTAGAAAGGGATAGAGCCAGTCGGACCATATCTGCGAATTGGGGTCATAGGTGCCAGGAATCAGGCCAAATCGAATGAGGGTACAATAGCCTGCTTCCATCCAATGGCCTACCACGCTGAATACGCAGAAATATATGGTAAGGTTGCGCCAGAAGGCCCACGTTTTTGGCTGATAGTAGTCAACGTCTTTTTTGAGTTGTTCATGCTTAATCTCGGCGTTGAAAGGTTTTGTTAGTACTGCTTTTGCCCGGCGTGAGGTGGCGAAATAAACGAATAAGATGATATCGAATAAGCACGACTGAATTTGCGCTACGATATCGAAATTACCTGCAATGACGTTAGCGGTTGTTCCTACTACAATGTTGAACAAACTGAAGCCCATGATGAATTCACGCGCTAGTTTCTTTCGTTGCCAAATAAGCCAGAAACTAATGCCGTCGAATATCAGATTAACGAAATCGAGAAGGTAAGCAAAACTTATTTCGTAACTACCTTTAACAAGAAACGCCAGCAAAAAGATAGTAAACGAAATATTTATAGCAAAAAGCACTTGTAAGACACGCATGAAGCCGAGTTTCTTTGGATTGCCGAAATCTTTTACCATGAGCTGCTCTCTACTAGGTATGAGTTTACTATTTGAAAAACCCCACAAGAAGGTTTTGCAAGCGAATAGGGTAAAAATATTGTTGATTATAGCGTATGACGAAATCTCGCACCAAAAAGGTTTAACCGCTAGTTGAGCGCTATCATAGCGCGCAATTTGAACGCAATCGAGTAGTCTTGGTAACACTCATAATCAGACATGATATTACCCACAAAGCGATGTTATGATTGCAGCTTATTTTTTAGCCTCCTTACATGAATTCTTTTTTGGGAGGGATGTGTCTGCTTGAATGATTTGATTGGTGGGATAACCGTGCAGAACCAAAAGGAGCAAACTAACAGTATGTTGCGCCCCCGCCAGCTGCTTGTGGTGGGCGGTATGCTGTTTTCTATGTTCTTTGGTGCAGGTAATCTTATTTTGCCTCCTTTATTGGGGCTGCAAGCGGGCATCGACGCTCCGGTAGCTATGGTTGGCTTTCTTGTTGCGGGGATAGGTTTGCCGGTGCTTGGTATTGTGGCGGTGGCACTTTGTGGCGATGTTCGGCAGTTGGCGGGGCGTGTGAGCCCGCTTTTTGCATCAGTCTTTGTTGCACTGGTGTATCTTACTATCGGACCATTCCTTGCTATTCCGCGTACGTCGTCAACGGCGTTTGAAATGCTGCGACCACTGGTTTCACTGTCAAATAATACAGACTTAGGTGTGGTCGCTGCAGTCTTTTCGGTGGTATTTTTTGGCGTTGCTTTTGTGCTTGCCTTGCGTCCCGGTTTGCTTTCTCGCGTGTTGGGAATATTTTCGGCACCGGCGCTCATTGCACTTATCTTGTTAGTGGTAGGTGCATCGTTGCTCGATCCGTCGGGCTTGCCCCAACCGCCTCAGCCTCCTTATGATGCCCATGCTGCTACACAGGGTTTTGCGGCGGGATACCAGACGATGGACTTGTTGGCCGCACTTTGCTTTGGCATTGTGGTGGCAACAAACGTCCGACAGCTTGGTGCTCAAGGCTCTCGGGGAATTACTGGTGCTATATCGGGTGCAGGAGTTATTGCGGGAGCACTCATGATGGCTTTGTACTGCGGCCTTTGCTTTGTAGGTGTTTCTATGGGAAGCGTTATGCCGAATGCTTCAAACGGGGCGGCTATTCTTGCTGCAAGTGCGAATAGTCATTTTGGTGCTGTGGGAGCGGTTATTGTTGCGGCAATTTTTCTTATTGCGTGCTTAAATGTGTGCACGGGGCTCATTTCGTGCTGTGCGGAGTACTTCAATGAAGCTTTCCCGCGCGTGCCGCTTGTGGCCTGGGCTGCCCTGTTTGCAATATTTAGCTGCGCTGTCTCTTTTATTGGGCTTGATGCGATTCTAGGATTCTCCGTACCTCTTTTAGGTGCACTCTATCCGCCAGCTATCGTGTTAGTTCTTATGGGCTTACTGCACAGATGGTGCGACAAGTTACCCCATGTGTGGCCATGGGCGGTGCTTCTTACGGGAGTGTATAGCATGCTGGTTGCCTTGCGCGATACGTTCGCGCCCGCTCTCTGGCTACCGCTTGACGCGTTTCCTTTAGCCGAATTCGGCTTGGGGTGGCTATTGGTTGCCTTAGTCGGCGCAGTAATTGGTGTGGCTCAGTCGTTTGTTCAGAATGATGGGGGGATGGAGCGTAGGCAATAAGCCTCAACGCGTGCGTTACTGTTCTTGCTGCAAGCTACACTGCTGGTAAAGGCCGTTGTCATAAAACCCTAATGCTCGGTAGTACTCACGCGTTCCTATGGCGCTGATAACGTTAATGGTGTCAAACCCTTGTTCGCGCGCGATGCTGCAAGCTCTGTCTACCAGACGGCGACCGAGTCCTAAGTGCTGAGCCCCTTCGCTAGTTGCATGGAGCTCGGCAGCCTTACCATATACGTGAACCTCCCTAATCATTGCCTCACCAGTGCCAATAGGAAGGTCGTTTAGATGCGTTTTCACATATGCTTGATTTGGAAGTGACAGGCGCAAAAAGCCGGCAATACGGCCTTCGGGTGTTACCCATTGCAAAAACCGTTCACTACTTACCGTGGTTTCGTAAGCAACCGTCTCGAGATTGAGGCTTGCTGCCTGAGTGGTATTGGTACTAATTTCTCGATAGCGAATCTCGCGTACACGTTGACCAGACTGCACGACGGTTTGTTCAACCATCTGCCGTAAATTTGTTTTCTTGTTGCCAGCTACAATATCGTGAGCCGAAATATCGCGAATCATGCGAGAGATACGTATGAAAGGTGGGGTTGCTAGAACATCGGCTGACAAAACTTCTAATAGCTCATCTTCAGTGTAGGGCCGCCAAGCGCCGCTTTCATAGAGACTACCAAGTCCGGTGCCCTTTACGAGGGCGCAGGGATACAGTTTTACTTCGTCGGGAAGATAGGCAGCCTCACTGACGAATCGGCGATAATCACGCTTGTCCTTTTCGACGGTTGCTCCGTAGAGATTCGTCATCATGTGTGCGTGAATTTTGAAGCCAAACAGTCGCAGGAGCTCAAATGCTTCGCGAATTTTCTCGGGACCGATACCTCGATTATTTAGGTTCAGAATGTTCTGATCGAGGCTTTGAATGCCCATCTGGACTTTTGTGCAGCCGAGGCTTCTTAAAAGGTGAAGGCTTTGGAAGTTGACGGCATCAGGGCGCGTTTCTACTACCAGACCAACAACGCGATGAACCGCAGATTCGTTGATGCGATGTTGGTTGAACAGCTGTTCAAAGGTTGCGTTTTGAAAAGCTGACGCCGCCTTCCATCCCTTGTTTGTGCCGTAGAGTGTGCGTACTGCCTGGTTGTAAGAAAGACCTTCGGTGTATATCGCACACTGCTGCTTTTCGGCAAATTTTTGAAGCTCGTCGCGTTCGCTACTTATGCCGAGGCTATCGTACTGCAAGCGTCTCTCTTTGCAGCAATCTTGCGCACGGGTACCATCGTTGAGTGCCCGGAATAGTTCTTTCATAAACCATATTTGATAGGATTCGGGATAATCGCTCCAGGTACCCCCCAGAATAATGAGCTCAATCTTGTCGGTGGGGTGTCCCATCTGCTCGAGAGCATACAAACGTGAGGCGGCTTGCAGGTAGGGGTCGAAAAAGTTGCGCTCCGCACGCTGGCAGGCCGGCTCGTCGCAAAGGTAGCTTTTTGGCATGCGTACATCGTTGGGGCAGTATAAACAAGCACTCGAACAAGGCCAAGGTTTGGTTATTACGGTGATAGTAGCCACACCCGATGCAGTACGTCTCGGCTTCATGCGTAAGACATTTACCAGGCGTTTTTCAAGTTCCTTATCGATATTCCAGCTCACCCAGCGAGCGGGTTCGGTTTCTTTGGTTTTAAGATAGTAGGGGAGGAGGTATTTTTTTGCATACCGCCGTATGGCGCTGCCCTGATTTTTGTTGTGCTTTTGAATAAGGGCCGCTAGGCGCTTGTTGTCTATATGCTCCGTTTGACGGAGTTCGTTGAGTATTTCGAGAATGATGGTTTCCACAATGGTTGTATTGTATAGGATGGAACCTTGCTGATGGGTGGAGTTGTACGAGCCTCAGAAATACCTTGTAAAGTAACGCGTCTTTTAGGCCGACAGTTGTTTCGTGTGGTCGTGAAGAGAGGGAAGAAAGCGGTCATATATGGATGACAAAACGGTTGATGCACTTTGTTTGCTCAATAACGATTTCTATCGCAACCAGTGCCAGTCGTTTTCTGGCACGCGGCGCTCTCCGTGGCATGGATGGGGCGCATGTTTGGAAGTGCTGCAGAATGCGGGTCTTTTTAGCGATAAACGCTATCTTAGCGTGTTTGATCTTGCGTGCGGCAACCTGCGTTTTGAAGAGTTTTTAAGCAAAGAGTTTTCTCAGGTTAATTTTGAGTTTTTCGCCGTAGACGACTGTGATGATTTGGTGCCGTTTCGGATGAATGTGTGTTACCAGAGTTTAGATATTATGGCAGCTTTGCGCAAGGGAGGTAGCCTGGCAAGCTATTTTGAAGCTCCGATGTGCGATCTTGCGGTGGCGTTTGGCTTTATGCATCATATACCGGGTGAGCAGCGTCGTGAGGCGGTTCTGCAGGCGTTGATCGACCAAACTCGTCTGGGTGGCTTTGTAGTTGTGTCTTTTTGGCAATTTCTAAACGATGAAAAGTTAGCGGCAAAGGCATCGGTTACGCATGCGCGAGGGTTACAAGAACTCGAATTACCTCCGCTTGACGACAACGACTTCCTGTTAGGCTGGCAGGAGGTACCAGGTGCTTATCGGTATTGCCATAGCTTCTCAGACGATGAGATTTCTTCACTGTTGGCATCTGTTGCGCATAGCGCACGCACGATAGCGCGGTTTTCGGCTGATGGCAAGGCTGGCAATCTGAATTCCTACGCGGTGTTGCAAACGTGCAGGGTTTGATGGTGTCTCTGCGTGATCACCTTGCGATGAAGTTGTCGACAATTCGCCGTAAATCAGCGATAGCTGTTTACTTGTCGCCGCGGATTGCGCGTTCTTTAACAAGCATGTTTTCGTAGTTCTCTATTTTGGCATTGAGGCGCGTTAGGCCATCTTGCATATCGATGATACGGGTGTTCAGCAGATCACGTTGCTCTTCTAGGAGTGTCTTGCGAGCCGGGGCAGTATGCTCTCCCTGTTCAAAAAGCTGCATATACTCAATAAGCGCTTCGATGGATACACCGGCGCTTCGCATGCACTTTACAAATTGAACGCGCGCACAATCTTGTTCGTTGTAGTTGCGAATGCCATTAGCATTGCGTGTCACGCTAGGCAACAGGCCAATGCGCTCGTAGTAGCGCAGTGTGTCGGCACTTAATCCATATTGTTTACTTACTTCTGCAATCTTCATTAGAGCACCCCTTTCGGCAGGTATGCATTGAAACATGTGGAGCGCACTCCAAGTCAAGGGGTTTGTGAAAAAAGCGATTTAGCGGTAGAAGCGCCGAACAATAAAAGAGACGATAGCGATGAAGGCAGCGGCTGCGATCGATCCGGCTGTTCGTGACCCTCCCTGCTCGGCTGCTAAGGATCCTTTTTGCGATTGTAGGTCGTTTATATTTGTGTTTGGATTCATCGTCATGGGGCCGTTGCTCCTATCGCAGTATGTGTGCTGATGTAGTCGCTTGTCATAGATCGAAGAAGCGGCTTCGCAAAGACCGACCTCTTCCGGTATCATAGACAAGTTGTAGGCGGCCGGATAGACATGAGCCGCCAGACGGGCGAGTAAGGGCGTTGTTGGCTTGTGCCGTGCCCGTTAAGCGTAAGTCAAATCAAGCAGAAAGCACATACGCACCATGATTATGCAACTCGAACATATATCTAAATCGTTTGGAGGGCGCCAGCTCTTTCAAGACGTAACATTCCGACTTGAGGAATACGAGCGCCTGGCACTCGTTGGCCCGAATGGGGCTGGAAAGACCACTCTGCTCAACATTGTTGCGGGGTTGGAGGATGCCGACGAGGGGCGCGTACTATTTGCCAAGGGTGCACGTGTGGGTTATTTGGAGCAGGAAGCTATAGAGATGCCCGATCGGGATATCTTTGAAGAAGTGCTCTCCTCTCAGGTTGAAGTGTTGGAGGCTGAGCAACATCTACATCGCCTGGAAGCTGCCCTTGGCGATAATCCTACCGAACAGCAGCTTGCGGCAGCGGGACGTGCTCGCGATGCCTACGAAGTGTTGGGCGGCTACACCATAGAAGCTAAGGTACGTGGGGTTATGTTTGGTCTTGGGTTTAAGGAGGCCGACCTCAATCGCGCTACTACCGAGTTTTCTGGTGGGTGGCAGATGCGCATTGCACTGGCAAAACTCCTTATTCGCAACCCTGAAGTATTGTTGCTCGACGAGCCTACCAACCATTTGGATTTGGAAAGTGTGAAGTGGCTGGAAGGTTTCTTGCGTGGCTACAGTGGCACTGTTGTTGTGGTTAGCCATGACCGTGCGTTTATGGATAACATGGTTGATCGTGTGGCTGAGGTAGATAATGGTAAGGTGAACTTGTATAAGGGTAATTATTCGGCCTACCTGCGAACACGTGATGAGCGCTTGGAACGTCTGAGGGCCGAGGCAGCCAAACAAGCCGAGGAAATTGCCCATATGGAGGCGTTCATTGAAAAATTTCGCTACAAGCCTACGAAGTCCAAACAGGTGCAAGACCGCGTAAAGAAACTGGAAAAGATTAAGCGTATAGAGATTCCCGAAGAGAAGAAGAAGGTTCACTTCAACTTCAAGCAACCTCCCCGCACGGGTGACGAGGTGGTGCGTGCTCGTGGACTTGTGAAGCAGTTTGGCGATAAGAAGGTGTATGACAACTTTGATTTCACCATGTATCGAGGCGACAAGATTGCGCTTGTGGGCCCTAATGGGGCGGGTAAGTCTACGCTACTGAAAATGGTGGCTGGTGCCATGGCTCCCGATGCGGGCAGTATTGACTATGGCATACACGTGACGAAAACCTATTATGCTCAGCATCAGCTTGATGAGCTACATCCCGGTAACTCCGTATTTGAGGAGCTTGACCGTGTTGCACCCGGCTGGACCATCTCTCAGGTGCGTACGCTCTTGGGAGCGTTTCTGTTTACGGGAGATGCGGTGGATAAGCGCGTAAGCGTGCTTTCCGGTGGGGAGAAGAGCCGTCTTGCATTGGCGAAGATGCTGGTGGCTCCGCGTCCTTTGTTATGTCTCGACGAACCGACGAATCACCTGGATATTGCTAGTGCTGATATTCTAGAACAGGCTCTACGTACCTTTGAGGGCACTATTTTGTTTATTACGCATGATCGACACCTTATTCGCGGTGTGGCAAACCGTATTATTGAGGTTGAACCCGGCCGCGTGACCAACTATGACGGCGACTATGACTATTACCTGTTCAAAAGCGGTCAGCTAGAGGGTCCTGCGCCGGAGCAACGCTCGCTTGTAGATGAAGTTATGGATGAAGCCTCTACTGCTGGCAAGAGTTCGACGAGGTCTCCTTCAGGAGTGTCAGAGGGAGAGCGTGGAGTAGGGAAAACGGGCGCTTCTAAGACGGTTGTAAAGGTGAATCGTCGTGAGCGCTCGTTGGGGAAGGGTGGGGCCGCGTCAGCAGTGCGGAGTGCCCCTGAACTTACGGCTCCGCGTGAGAGTGCACCTAAGACAAAAGATCAGAAGCGCCGTGAAGCTGAGGCCCGTAACCGTGCCTATGCTGCGCTCAAGAATCATCGCAAGCGCATTGCTGAATTGGATCGACAGATGGCGTCCGACAGCCAACGTATGACTGAGTTACTAGAACTTATGGCCGACCCCGCGTTCTACGTGAATGAGGACGCGTCTTCCGACGCCGTTGCCGAACACGCTAAGCTTAAACAGCGCTTAGCTTCGGCAGAGGAAGAGTGGTTCTTGCTCACCGAAGAGCTTGAAGAGGAAATGGCGAAACAGCAGGAATTATCGTAATATTTTCAAGGAACGTCGTCGTGCTGGTGGTGTCCTATATATTTGAAAGGATGCAGCGTGCTGAATGTAGTGCTGGTTGAACCAGAGATTCCTCAGAATGCTGGCAATGTTGCGCGTACGTGTGCGTGTATTGGTGCACGCCTACATTTGGTGGAACCTATGGGTTTTCGTCTTACGCAAAAGAATCTTGCGCGCGCGGGGTGCGACTATTGGGATGAAGTCGATATTGTACAATGGTCCTGTTCGGAGGCGTTTTTTGAGCAGCATGGCGCCGACGAGCTCTTTCTTTTTACCGGCCAAGCACGCCGCAATTTTGCTGAGGTGAAGTATCCTGATGACGCGTTTTTGGTGTTCGGTCGGGAGAGTAGAGGGCTGGGGCTGGGAATCATTGAAGCATATGCGAACCGCTGTGTGCGTATTCCCATGCGCGACGGTCTGCGCAGTTTGAATCTCTCAAATGCCGTGGCAGTTGCCGCCTATGAGGCACTGCGACAGCAAGGGTGGCCGGACCTGGGATAATTCTATAGTTGAGATGTTGGTGAGGCTTCGCCACGGCTTTTGCTTTTAAAGAACTTGTTCAAAAAAAGACACACCTATTTTTCCGAGCCAGGGATAGAATACGCCGCGGTTGCTTTGCGCGCACGCAGTGAAAAAGGCGCTTGACCAGCGGCTTAGGTGGGATGAAAATTCGGTAAGTACCGTTTCATACGTTAGGCGACAGTCTTCGTTTTTATTTTGTATTGAGGAAGCTATTTGTACGAACAGATATGACATAAATTCCAGCTCAATTGCAATGTGGTCCGCGGGTTCTCGTGAGCCGCTTGCGTTCAGAGTCATTCCAGCCTTACGGTAGCATTGTTCGGCATGAAGAGCAGCTTCATTGAGGAACAGTGTAGAGGGGTTTTCTGCTCCATTCAAAACATCGCAAAACTGCATTTCATAAAGCGACAATTGGGGTTTTGTCGGATGGGTGAAAAGATGCGTATAGTCTTTTCTGAGTTCATAAAAAATAATCTCAGAGTTTTTGTTGGGCATGCAAAGTGCCGGAAGATTATTGGATGATTCTGCAGTTTCGATATTCCGTAGGTCGTCAAAAAGGGCGTGTACATCCGCCTCGAGTGATCCTTCTTCGATTCCTTGTGCTAGTTCGAGGGTGGGAGGCAAGAGGCAAATGGACAGAAGTCGATACATATCAGCTTCTGAAAGCGTTTTTGCTAGTAAGTCTTGGTCGGGCAATTGAGATGTTTTCACGGGGTTTCCTTTGCGGTTGAACTTTGGAGGGGTAGGGAGCACCTGTGGTGGAGTGCTCCCTATGGGGCTGGGGGGGGGGAAACGTGCGGGAAGTGCTTTTCTATACGCCTAGTTTAAGCTTTCGCATACTGAGCGTAAACAGGAGGCCAACAATACCAATGACACCCACTGCAACACCCCACTCGATGGGCGAGGGAAGGTAGAAAGCACTCGCAACACCCGTGCCACCCGGGTAGGCAGTCAGGTTGAGTAAGGGATTAAACAGCTCTGCCTGAAGCAGGTTGTATTTCACTAGGAACACGGCAGAGAAGGACCCAACGGCTCCTACGACCTGAAGCGTGCGGTTTTTCTGAAACAAGAGCACGAAGGCTGCCGCAAAGGCGACGATCTCCGCCCAGAAGAACGGTGCTCCGGCACCTGAAATCAGCCAGACAACAGGGAGTGTTTCGCTACCTTGCCCGGCGAATACGCCCGCAGCAATCTCGGTAAGCACGAAGATGAACTCGACAAGCAAGAGGGAAGCCAGAACGCGGGTGAGGTTGCTGGCAAGCTTGTTGCCCATCGCTAGATATCCCGAGCGGTTGGCGAGCGCGAACACCACCATAAGTACGCTACCTGCGGCGATGAGCGCGGACAGGACGAACGATAGGGTTTGACCCGGGTTGTTCCACGAAGGGCGCGCCACTTGGAATACGAACACGAACGAGGTGATGGCCACGCATACCCCCGCGACGAAGGCAATAATGGCGAGCGGCTTGAGGCTACTTGTATCCCGTCCCGCTGTAGCCGATTTCGTGAGTTGCAAGGTGAAGAGAACGCCCACGACTACGTAGGCCAGCAAGATGATGGTATCCCAGAACAGGGGTGAGCCAACGTGTGCGAATGCGATCATTTCCCAGAAGCGTGCGGGGCTGCCTAGGTCTGCCATGATGAACAGCCCAGCTCCCACTGCTCCCACGCAGACCGCGCATGCTGCACCGAGGCGGGCGTAGGGCTTGTAGACGGCAAGGCCAGAAAATAGCACGGTTGAGGAAGCGAACAGCAAACATCCTGCGGCAATACCGGTGCACAGCATGAAGCCGACGATGTAGAGGCCCCATATTGTGCGGTTCGTCAATGCCAGTGCGGAGCCTCCGGTTACCTGCATGACCCAGCATGCGACACCTACGGCACCAAGTACCGCGAATACGAAGGGAACCACAAGATTGCTTTTTTGCTTTGAGGTCGACGCGCTACCTGCATCGATTGTTGTTTCGGTCATGAAAAAGCCCTCCTTTACGCGAGATAGTACACGGAAGGCTCCGTGCCCTTGTCTTCCAACAGTCGGACGGTGTGGCGTCCCTTAATGGCACGCGACACACTGCTATCCGGATCATCCAAGTCTCCCC
>JAYFOQ010000027.1:0-25276 GCA_034932485.1 Gordonibacter sp. | reverse complement strand
AGCGCCAAACCTTCAAAGCCACCAAAATCCATGGGGCTCGATTTGCATGCCTTAATACACGCCCTTTATCCCATATTTGATTGTCAAAGTTCTAGTCAGAAAGTCTCAAAACCTACTTGACTTCTTATAGCTGGTCTTTCTATTGAAGACATCCGAGAAAAAAGCTGCACAGCTTTCTTTCAAAAACCGCCTCCTAGATCAAGCAGCACTGGCCCCAACACGAGCAACAGCATGGCAGGTAGGATTAACGCACCTGTCGGCATCATCATTTTCACCGGAGCCCTCGCAACCTTTTCCTCCATACGCGCACGGTGCTCAGCACGAGCCTCAACTGCCGCAGCTTCTAGTCCTTCGGCAAGCGAAGACCCGAAACGCAACGATCGCACGATATTTTCAATGACGCGCGTCAACTGATCCGATCCGTACGAAGCCGCCAAACTCCGCAACGCCTCATCTCGAGTCGACAAACCCAACGACCAACGCCGCTGCACCGAGCCACACGCACCAGCAAATGGTGATGAAAAGTACTGCGCGTACAACTCAAAGCTGCGATCGAACGACAGGCCACTTCGCAAACCCAGAGCAACCACTTCCAACATCTCAGATAGATGGCGCTCAACTTCCGCCGTGCGTCTGCTCTCAGCAACCCCCACAGCCCATCGCGGTGAAATAGCTCCCCCAACAAGCCCCAGAAAACCCAAGAGCACTGCAAGTTCATTGGAAAGAACCACACCCACCAAGCTACCCACAGACACGCCCATAAGCGATAACCGCATTCCCGCTTCGTGAAACCCCCTATGACTTACTTCGATCGCAAGACCAGCCTTCCTCGCATGCTCCGAAAACCAGACGTCACTCCTCCTCCCAAATCTCTGTAACAGGCCGCTACGCAGACACTTCGCAAGCGACCGAGTAGTCTTGTGGGTTAATCGTCTGCTTAAGTCCATCGCATACCGCACGATAGCGCCTGATGCACCATGCAGGTGCGCATCTGCGCTTGACCCGCCATCGGCCCCTACGCTTTGACGCAGCGCGCGGCGCTGCTCAAAAGCCGCCTTTCGAGCAAACCACGTACCAGAAGCGCACCATCCAACGACGCCTGCCAAAAAACACGAAAGCAGAGCAACGGTTGAAGCGAAATCAGCGTTCACGATCCTGCCCCTACCTCCAGCGCCCGTCGCACAAGGCACACTCCCGCCACCTGCATGCCCAACGCCGCAGCAAGCAACGCATACCCTGCAGGGCTCGCAAAAAATGGCGCAAGGAAATCACTACTCAACAGCGAGAACACAGCCACCAATACAACTGGCATGACGCTTACCACCCGTGCAGACAACCGCGCTTGAGCAGTCTGCACTTTAAGCGAACGCCTTAGTGCAAGCTCGCCTTCCACCGAATCGCGTGCCGCATCTAAAACCTGTCTTAAACTACCTCCAGCCTGATGCTGTACATCCAGAGCAACTGCCACAAAAGCGAGCTCGGCAACGCCTGCATCAACTTTGAACTGAGACAATGCCTCCTGTGCTGAACCACCCGTATCGAGTACATACGCTGCATGAGAAAACGAGGTACTCAAGGGACCGCGTATCTCTGCGGCAACCTGAAAGAAAGTCTGGGATAGAGTTAGCCCCGCTCCAAAACACGTAGCGAGCGATTGCAATACCTGAGGCACCGCCTCTCGCATCGCATCACGACGGCGATCGCTCGCGGAATTCGTCAGCACAACCACTGCGGCCAGCGCACAGACAACAGATGCTGCAGCACCTACTGCGCTCTGCGTCATCACACCAGCCACCAATGCCAGAAGCAGAGAACCCGCCAGAATGACCGTGACAAGCGATCTTTCAGTGGCAAAATAGCGACGCTCCGCTAACAGCAGCACACCCTCCCCAATAAGTTTCCGCATTCGGGTAATTCTCAAAAGCATTTCCGCAATAGGAACAAACAATGCGAACCCGTTGCGAAGCCGCCATGCAAGCCAGCCCCCTCGAATAAAAGAATCGCTTTGTCCGGCGTATCTCACGCCCCATGCCGCACGATCAAAAGCAGGCAAACTTCTCGCCAGTAACATCGGAGTGGCAAAAGCAAGCATCATACTCAGACCGCCAAGCAGCAAGCTCGCATCCATGCTTCCACCTCCTCGTTGGTCGCATTACCACGAGAAGGGAGGTCAGTAAGCCATAAAGGTGCACGTAGCCATCGTCCTTGAGTTTCTCCTTCACCACGTTTAAACAGCGGTTCTATCGCGCAACATCGTTTTTCGCGATCGTAAGAAAAAGCAACCACTTCAGATACACGTCTTGAGCCATCCAGCGAGCGAGTGGTCTGCACCACCAAATCGATAGCGCTCGCAATGTTTGCCTCGATAACATCTACGGGCAAATCGGCACCGTAGCGCACCATAGTGGTTAGACGTGCGATTGACTCTTCGGGAGAGTTGGCGTGCAGCGTGGTAAGCGACCCATCGTGCCCCGTATTCATGGCCTGCAACATATCCAACGCCTCAAGCCCTCGGCACTCGCCAACAACAATGCGGTCGGGGCGCATACGCAACGCATTCGTTACCAGGTCGCGAATACTCACCTCGCCACAACCTTCCGCGTTGCGGGGGCGCGCTTCCAAACGCACCACGTGTGGATGCTCAAGAAAACGCAATTCGGCTGAATCCTCAATAGTAATAATGCGCTCCTCGGGCGATATAACGCATGAAAGCGCATTCAGCAGCGTTGTTTTACCCGATCCCGTCCCTCCCGAAACAGCAATACTTTTGCGGGCGCGTACGGCCCAGGTTAAAAATCCCCGCATCGTTTCATCAAACGACCCCTTCGCAACCATATCTTCAAGAGTCATGACCCGCTTCGTGAATTTCCTAATCGTTAAAACCGGTCCGTCAAGCGCCAAGGGTGGAATAATGGCATGTACACGATGACCTTGGGGAAGACGGGCGTTCACCATGGGCGACGACTCATCAATACGTCTCCCTAACGGCCCCAACACACGATCAATTAATGCGCGAAGCTGCCCGTCATCAACGAATTCTTGGGTGCTTTGGCAAAGTCGACCCTCCTGTTCGAAGAACAACTTCTTCGGGCCGTTCACCATAATTTCCGTAACAGTGTCGTCATCAAGAAGGCCTTCGAGCGGACCAAATCCAAATATAGTATCGATCAGATCGGATTCCAAACACTGGCGACGTTCAACCGACAAGCACGACCACCGCGGATGGCTAAACACTCGACGACAAGCGCTACGCACCTCGTTACGCGCTCGCTCTGGATTATCAACTTGCATAGCTGCAACATCGTCGGCAGACACCAGCATTTGCACCTGTGCTCTCAACAGGTCTATTCCCGGTTCAGCTTCCATTACATTACCCGATGAAACATCATTGCCCGCCTGGCGAACGCGATCTAATAAAGACATGGCTCGTCCTTCCGCGTCCGACGGCGACTGCGACCAAACCGACGCTCCAACTTTCCAGCACGTGGTTCCGCTAAGCGCAACGATCTACCCTCACAACCGGGAAGGATATCAACAAGCACATGCTCTAAACTCGTGCACAAATCGTTCTTAGCAGATATTAGATCGAGGGGTTGACCAGCCCCCATGAGCTCTTCAACTTCGCGTCCTCCGTCACGCAATTCCACGGCAGAAGCTCCCTTCAAGGCACACGACACATCAATCGAAGAAAGCAATGTTCCTTTCGAACAGCGGTTTGCCACAAATAAAAACGGCCCTGTCGCGATACCGCACCGCGTGCATAAATCGAGGGCATGACGACAGGCACGTAACGACGAGGGTCTTTGATCCACCAAAAAGAGGGCTTTTGAACAGCGTTCCAGCAACAACGCATGATGGTCTGCCCACGCCGCACCGGTATTGGCAACAATCACATCAAATCGACCTTGGAGGTCGTCGAGTAAACGCGCGCCACCCAACACAATTGACTCGGCGTTTTCGAGACGCTGCGGCGCGCCCAATACTGCTGGCAGCAAGCCCTCAGGAATGAGCTGAGCAAGACGATTAGGCGCTGCGATTGCTTCATCGACAGAAAGCGTCGCCTCACATCCCGTCATCTCACGCATGTCCCCAAATTGCAAATCAAAATCCAGCAAAAGCGTCTTGTAGCCTAATCCTTGCGCAAACAGCGCCGACAATGCGGCAACTGTACTTTTCCCCGCTCCGCCACTGCCACTAACTACCGGCAAAATAAATGCTGGACGATGCGCAGATGTGCTCGAGCGATCCGTTCGAAAAACCGAAGATTCTTGTGGCTGGGGCGCCTTCTCAGCCATAGGCAAAAAAGCATCCTGCGAGAAATTCGCCTGTGCAGTCCGTGCCTCCGAAAAGCTCCGCTGCAAGGAATCTGACTGTAGGCGTCCAGGTTGTCCAACCCTTGGCTGCGAGATATTCTCACCCGCCGTTGTTGGTGGATACCCCGCAGGAATGCCGCCGCCATTCTTCGATACTTGGGTGGCGCGTTGCGCACGCGATACCATCGGAATGTCGGTCACCGCAGTCGTACAACGATGTTTTGTTGCAGAATAGCGTTCAATAAACGCCTGGCGCGATAGCGACGCATCCAGCCCTGCCGCGCTCGCTCTGCTCATCAACGACCCTGTCCCCTGAAATGCGAGCAAGCACACCCGGAGATCGGCTCGATCGTGTTTTAAAGTTGCTGCCAAATTGATGGGTTCGATATCGTCACATCCTGCTACCCACGCCTCCTTAAAGCTATGATCGTTACGCAGAAAAAGTCGGGCCTCTTCGGCTGTCGTGAACAAGCGCAACCACCCTTGGGCAGCAAGATTCTCGCCCGCCAATCCCATGAGATCAGGGTGGCGAATGCTTTCAACATCGGCGCATAATGCAACGGAAGGAATCATGATAAGTCGCTCCTTCCAGCACTTTCCCCAGACGAACGAGTAATGCCAGTCCCTGTGGTTTCCGATGACGGTAAAGCAAAGTACAGTTCCGTCTTTTGGGAAGCAGCAATAACCTCTTGCACCAATTCAGGCTCAAGCGCAACTGTCACCCAGGCCATATCGGCAGACGCCCTATCGCTGGAACCACTTGCACTCGTAGCTAGCACCAATACGTCACGCGCAATTGCAGCCGTCGTTGTGTCGCCTGAAGCGTACACATCTACTCTCGTACCCGGTGCCACCGCCCCACCTACCGCCTGCACCGTCTTTGCCGAAACGCTCAACGCCGCATAGCCTTCGGGAACATCAATCGCATGTGACACTTCGCCAAACCGAGAAAGCGACACTACCTCACCCGAAAGAACAGACGATGTTACCGTCCGCCCAACCACCTCTTCGGCCGAACGCGCCGCATTTGTCGGAAGAAGGTCGGCTACCCAGAGTTTTGTTTCGACAGCCCCCGCTTCAACCTTTTCACCAGCTGAAATATCCCGTCGAGCTACGCATACCTCTATCTGCTCACCCCCGTAGCGGGAAAGGGCCTCCGTACGCGTCGCCTCCGCTTCGCCACGCACGCTTTGCAGGTAGACGAACACGCACGCCGCACATAAAATTCCACAAGCAATGCCTACTGCCGTTGTCTTTTTTCGCCTCATCGTTGCCTCCGCATCCCAAGAATCCGTGTATCCAGTATGCCGCCGCAACCTTGCCGATCCACCATCAGACCAGCCCATATGTGACCGTTGAAATCAAGACAAAAATCGAGCAAACTAACCACCGCAACACTCCCGAAACTGAGCATCTTTCCAGCACGGCTCCAGCAAAAATCAAACAGTAAAGGGGAAACGGATCCCATAAGGGGACCTCCGAGAACACTCGCGTTGATGTCCAAGAGGAACGCTTGCGACAGTTGGCGCAACTCGCCGTTGCACTTTATAAACCAAGAAAAAAGACAACCGGAACGGCAAATCATTCAGCCCTATCAAAGGATGTTGCAAAAAAACGCCAAATGATGCATTGCGCGATTGCTCATTCTATGGGAGAATAGCTGTCCGGCGTAAAGTGACGAAAACATGGGCGATTGGCGCAGCGGGAGCGCAGGTCCCTTACAAGGACAAGGCCGGGGGTTCAAATCCCTCATCGCCCACCACGAATTTCAGCAGGTCATCGGTCGTTTTTCGCCGGTGGCCTGTTCTCGTTTCGACCTTGCGATCATGCGAAATGTGCCTATCGTGTGCCTATGGACACGCTAAGCTGTTTTTACCTCGATTATCGGCGTGGCTTTCGGCCTCGCTGAAAACAGCTCGCCGATAAGGTCGGCGGCCTTCCTGTCATTCTCGGGAATAGCATGGGAATACTGATCGAGCGTCATCATCGCCGAGGCATGGCCGAGCCGCTTCTGCACCGTCTTAACGTCCACGCCGTTAGCAAGAAGCTGGGTAGCCTGGGTGTGGCGCAGCTCGTGGAACTTCAACGTGTCATAGCCGAACCGAGAGCGGAAAACCCTCCACCACCGCTCGAAGTGATCCAATCCCATGAACCCGCCCGTATCAGAACAGCACACCGGAGTGTTCTCGCCCTGCTTTATCCCTAACTTCAACAATTCCACGCCTTGGCGGTGCTTCCATTGTCGAAGATGCTCAACCGTGTTAGCATCTATCGATAAGGTGCGAACGCTGTCTTTCTCGTTCCCTTTGGGCTGTTTCAGCTTTCCCGTCGCGGTGAGCGTTTGACAGACTCCAATGCACGACTGGTGCAGGTCAACACTGCCCCAGCACAAGCCGAACACCTCGCCGCGCCTCATGCCCGTAGCAAGCCCGATCCTGACGGCGAGCGTGTTCCCCATGTTACTTAAACCACGCAAGCATGAGCGACCGAACAGGTTTCCCCTTGCCGTCTGGCGAGATTCCTTCTCTTGCGTTTTGGCATACTCTTCCGCTTCCACTTCATCGACGCAAACCAGCAACCGTGAGCTTTCTTCCAGAGTAAGGGATTCCCTTTTTGGCGTTTCGCACCTCGGCGCATCAACGCGCTCGCACGGGTTCCTAAGCACGAGGTCGTAAGTTACCGCCTTGCCCATGATCTGCTTGAGCAGCTTGTGGATTTGGTTCATCGTCGTTCCGCTGCACTTGCCCCGCGCCTCGATCTTGTCCCCTCTGATTGCAGCATAGAGAGACTCGACAGCTTGGGGCGTAATGTCCCTCAGACGGGTGGACCCGATATAGTTATTGAACAGTGCTATCTGGTTCCTTTCGCGCCTCAGCGTCATCTCGCCGACCTTCCCAGCATCGACTCGTGCAGCATGCCACGTGGCCGCAAACTCAGAGAACGTCAGCTTTGCCCCCTCGAAGCTCAAGCCGTTCTCATGCTCCTGCTTGATCTGGTCGCGCACCTTGCGGGCATCGGCCTTGGTGCCGTTTACAACGCGGGTGACGCGCTCGCGCTTCCTGGTGACGGGGTTCACGCCGAAGTCAACCGCCACGCGCCACTTGCCGCGAGCCATGGCCTGTATGCTGCCGTCGCCCTTGTTACCGCGTGCCTGCTTGGCACCTTCTTGCGTTCCCTCCATGTTCCTACCTCCTTCCTGTGATTCGCGATTGCTTGGCTATATCCAACGCGCCCGGGTCAGCGGACGGGATTGGCTATTGCTGGCAAACAAGAAGATTGCCATACGTACCATAGACCGTGTATTCGATAACCTCGCCATCAACAGTGCGCGTAACCTCTTCATAACCTGTGAGCAAAACATTCTTCGTCGAACCATCTTCGTAGCGAAACGTGCGTTCTATCTCCAACTCAGATTCCGCATAATCAAAAAGGTTTCCAAAATAGTCTTCATCCACACCGGGAAGGTCAGTTACGTCAACGCACTCTCTACCATCGTCGCTCGTGAATAATACGTAGCCATCATAGTCGTCGCAGTATTTCTTGAAATCTTCCTCAAGCCACGATTTAGGCATCCTATATTCCGAGTTAATCTCTGCCCATTCTTTGGATAGGCAGGGGGCGATGCTGCCATGGAAATCAGGCCAAACCTCGAAGAACAGAGCGAGGTTTATTGAAACGAATTGCATGGCGGTCGGTTCTTGCCGGTTCTGCTCGATACGGTAAAGCACATCTTTACTGATCCTAAAACGCGTTCTTCGCTCGATCAACTCGGAGAATTCACCGGTATTCCTGCATCCCGCTTTCACTCGTCCATGACGTATGAGCGCACCGTAAAGCGACCAGTCAAAAAGCTCATTGCTTTCCATAAATCCTCAATTCTAGTAATTTTTACTAAAAAAGGTATTGTCTACTATCAAGTACCAGTCTAGTATCAGCACTGGCACTTGTCAAGAAAGATCGGAGGTGTGCCATGATCGCAAAGATGCGACCGGTAAAAATGATGCGGGTCAGGGAAGGCATGGGCATAACGCGCGCGGAGCTTTCGCGCCGTGTAGGCATGCAAGCCAACATGATCGCCTGGATCGAAACAGGGAGGTTCTACCCATATCCTGCACAGATCGAGAAAATCGCAAAGAGTCTCGGGGTAAGCAGCCCGCAATCTCTTCTTGAGCAAATCGAGGAGGTGCCCACCGATGAGCTGGCCGCAGTCTAAGACAGAGCCGCAAACCTGCCGCATGGTCTACCTCTCCGAGAAGCCGCCCGCAGACGCGCCAGAAATGCTCGCAGCTGAACCAGAGTTGCTTACCGTCCAGCGCATGCACGAGCTTACAGGCGTAAGTAAGCAGGTAATCCGCAAGGAGATAGCCGAGGGCAGATTGCCAGGCTGCAAGATAGGCCGCCGCTTTTTCGTCCCAAAGTATAAATTCATCGAGTACGCGAATGGAGGTATCACTTATGAGTAGCTATAGATTCGGGTTTCGAGAAGAAGCGCCCGCACCCGCCGCCAGCCCTAGGAAGCTTATAGCAGCGGAGCGGACGCAATCAGGCGGGCCGAAGCCCGGAAATCAGTCTACCACCTCAAACGAGGAACGGGAACGCAAGGCTCGCAAGCTAGAGAGCAACGCACGCACATGGCGCAAGAGAAACCCTGACGCATGGGCGTTCATGGTAGCCCTTGCCTTACGAGAGACTAACGCACAGCGCAAGTTTGGCGTTAAGTGGCTTATAGAACAAGCACGACGCAAAGACTTCTCAGACATTGGCGGCAGACACACGAAAATCAGCAATACGCTCGCCACGCCCCTATCTCGCATGCTCACCGACGAACACCCGGAAGCGCGCCTGTTCGTCACTCAAAAGCATTCGATCCTCGAAGAGGTACGGTAGTGGACAAGTTCAATGAGGGCCAATTACAAACTATGAGGGAGGCACTTCCGGAATACCTTCTAAATGTCCACAGCATCGAGAACGCCCGCAAACCGTTCATTTGCTTGTCGCCAGATCACGCCGACCGCCACCCGTCTATGAGCTATGATGCTCGCACCCATAGGGTGAAGTGTTTCTCATGTGGGGCATCAGGTGATGTGTTTGAGGTTGCAGGATGGGACACGGGCGCACAAACATTCCCGGATAAGGTGAGAGCCGCTGCTAGTAGCCTTGGCATGCCTTTAGGGGAAAGCCCCTTACCATACCGGCAAAAGATAATCAGGAAGCCAAAACCAACAAGACGCAAGCCTCAGGATATAGGCGGCGAAAACGTGCTATCTCTGGTACAGGAAGCCTACATCAATCTGTACGAAAGCCCGGGCCGCGTTGCACTGGACTACCTACACCGACGCGGCTTTAACGACGAGCAAATCACACGTGGCGGCTGGGGATGGGTGGGTCATCCACGAGAGATATTCCCTACAGGCTTCGAGAGCGCACCCAACAACGCTGGCGGCTACATCTGCTTGCCGTTTCCGGAGAATGCAGGCTGGGATGCCGTGCGCTATGCGGTGTTCCGCATCTGCAAGAACAAGGCGGAGCGAAAGGAGCTTAAGCGCAAGGACACCGTAGCGCCGCTATGGAGAGAATATATTCTTCGCGGCGGTTCAGATACCGTATATATCACAGAAGGCATCTTCGACGCAGTGGCCCTTGGTATTCTCTTGGGCAAGCATGACACGTGCGCCCTGTGCGGGCAGAACACCGCCCGCCTGCTCGACGTGGTGGCCGACACGCCGCGTTCTGAGCGTCCGCGGATCGCTCTCGCGCTCGATGCGGACGAGGCCGGGGCGAAGATGGCGGCGGCCATCGGCGACGGGCTGCGCGTCATCGGATGCGACTTCTTCACGCTACCGCCTTACCCTGACGGTGCAAAGGACGCAAACGACGTGCTGAGGCGCGAGCAGGTGAGCGTATGAGCGACGGGCTGGAGCAATGGAGGGCTGAGGCGTTGGAGGCGGCAGAGGTCGAGGGCGGCGAGGGCATGCTACCCTCAATAACGAGAATCGACCTAGACAACATGCCTGAGCTACGCCCAGAGTTGATAGAAGGAGTGCTTCGCGTCGGCCACGTCATGATGGTAGGCGGCGCGTCAAAGGTCGGAAAGACGTTCCTTCTGATCGAACTCGCCCTTGCTATCGCTACTGGCGGGAAGTGGCTCGGGATGAATTGCCGCAAGGGCCGAGTATTGTACGTAAATCTAGAGGTTGACAGCGCAAGCTTTCTCCATCGATGCAAGACGATTATAGAGGAATGGCAACTCAACCCTAGCGAGTGCATGGACAACGTGGGCGTATGGAATCTACGCGGACACGTAACCGGCATGGAATCGTTCACCAACCAGTTAATCGACACCGTGCAAAGCTGCGGCTATGAAGCGGTAATCATCGACCCCACCTATAAGGTAATGGATGGTGACGAAAACGCAGCAAAAGACGTGCGCCGCTTCACTAACGAACTTGACAGGATCGCAAGCCAGCTAAACATTGCTGTAATCTACTGCGCCCATCACTCTAAAGGCGCACAAGGCGACAAGCGAAGCATAGACCGTGTGAGCGGGTCGGGCGTGTTCTCCCGTCACGGCGATGCAATATTCGACTTGATAGAGCTAAAGGTAGGCGAAGACGAACGACACGAAATGGGGATAGATGACGTGCCTTGCTTTCGTGTGGCAATCACCTTGCGCGACTTCAAGTCAATGCAGCCGTTCGAAGCTTACTTCAAGTGGCCAAAGCATATCCGTGACTATACCGGCGCTCTCTCGGAGTGTCCCGAAGATTCGCAAGCTTCAAGAGGCGGCGAGGCTCGCCGTGCGCAAACTGACATGGAGAACCGAGGCAAAGTAAACGCGCTGGAAACAGTCATCGACGTAATGCGCGAGGAAAACGGCGGCAAGCCAATAGCATTTCATGAACTGGTAGCGCGTTCAGGGTACAAAGACCGCAAAACCGTGAGGAGACATCTCGCGAGCAGCAAGCGATACGAAGCTAGGGAAATCGACGGAAAAACAACACTTGTTATACCTGTTGCAACTAGTGGTAGTGAGGAATTCCCCACTACCACTAGATAGAAAGCAGCACAAAAAACAAGTGGTAGTGGTAGTGGTGCTCCTATATAGGGATATTCCCCACTACCACTAGATCGGTGGGGTTCACAAGTGAAAGAGCTTCTAAGGAAAGCTCTTATCACCGGATGAACCATAGAGGCAACCACTTGAAAGGAGAAAGCAGCAATGAACAGACTCACAGAAACCAACCCACACCCTAAAGGCCAAAGACTATGAGCGACCGAACAGACCGCGTGAGGCGCGCCTACAACCTCCACCTAGTGGACGGCTTTTGTGTGGGCGATTCTGGTATGCCGATGCTTGATGTTGTGGAGATAGCACCCAAGCGCCTGAGAGCCTTTACCTCATGCGCTCGGTGTACCGATAAGCGGGCGGGTGTGCATTTCTTCTTAGACGATTACCGCTTTGAAGCCACATGGAGCAACCCAATGCGCTACGCACCCATGCTCGCACGCTTTGCGTGTGTGCTAACGCCTGACTTCTCGTGTTACCTCGATATGCCTGAGCCGATGCAGAGGTGGAACGTGTACCGGGGGCGTGTGGTGGGCCGCGTGTGGCAGGATGCGGGCTTGTGTGTGGTGCCTACGCTTACGTGGGGTGAGCCTGATACTTATGCGTTTGCCTTCGAGGGCATCCCTACAGGCTCCACAGTGGCGCTCTCTACGGTAGGCTTAATGGATTGTAGGGAAGGTGTCGATCTATTCCAACAGGGGGCCGCAGAAGCGACGAGACGGCTTCATCCTTCCGTCGTGCTGGCGTATGGGAAACCATGCGACTTCGACGCACACGGCGCGTGTGTGGTGTGGTACGAAAGCGAGATGCAGACAAGGTTCGAGGACATAAGGCAGGCAAAGCGTGATGGTTTTTACTTGCATCAGCCCAAGCGCGAATGAGAAGTATTTACTGAAATGATCAGGAACGACGCATGCAAATCAGTAACGGGAAATCAAGAACAAGTAATGCATGAAACGATTGATAGGAGAACAGACATGGGCAGAGGAAGCAGCACGGGCAAGGTAAGCGACTACTACAAGAAGAAAGGCCAGAAGGGACGCGGAGAAGGAACCAAGCGCCGAAAGCTCTCCAAGCAGGGTGCAGCCAACAGAAGCGAGGCTAGGAGACAAGCAAAGGAAGCCAACCCTTCTAACGGCTAGAAAGACTGGTTTAGTTATCACCTCGATACGGGGGCGATGCCTCAAAGCATCCCCCCGCTATCGAAGGCGACATCTCGCAGGTTCGACCCAGACCAACGCCGCTAGACAAGACACACAATGTTCCCTTAATAAATAATCGAGGGGCCGTAGCCCAGTAGCAAACCACCCGCCCCCATCCCCTCCCCCGGGTGCGCTAGCCCTCCCCTAGGCATAGGGCCGATTTACACACAAAGGAAATTTTCACATCTGAGCGACGCAAGAAACCCGATAAGCACGTAGCTTTAATGGCATTGAGAACCTTACAAAACCTTACATGAGAAAGGGGGTAGCCCCATTGGAGCATGACTTTGAAGTCGTGAGAATATGTGTTCACGACTACCTGCACTACATTCGCAGCATTGAGGCTTCGCTCTTGGCCATGGAAGAAGATATTGAAAACCAACGGGCGCGCATAGAGTATGGAGCTGTTCGCTACGGTAGGGTTGGTGGACGCGGTGCGCTCGATGTGAACAAGATGCCAGACGGGGTTGCACGTCTTATGGAACTTCGGGATCGGTGGCTAGACGAATACGCCCAACATGCCGACGAGCTGGCGCGCGCAAAAGCCTTGTGCCGCCCGATATACGAAAACCGCCACATTCTATGGCTTCGCCGGGTGGAAGGGCTAACGTGGGCAACCGTAGCCCGCAGAGCAGGAGTTAGCACCACGACGCTCCGCAGGTACGAGAGACTAGGCATACAGGAACTTTATGAGTTGCTACCCGAGGAGTTTAGGCGCGACGCGATACCTAACGCCGCGCCTATGTGACCTATCCTAGCCAATCAGATTCTCGGCCACTGTCAAGTCATCCCAGCACTTAAACATCAATCGCGAGACAGGCCAATCCACACAATCGGCCTGAAGCGCGTCACCGCCCCCGTCCTCTGCTACGGAGTCCATCGCCAGAGAACACACAAGCGCGATCCCCGCCGCCTGAGCCACCAACGAACGCGCATGCCTCATTGCTTCATCGCTGCCCACTTCGTCGTCCATGAAGTCCGCGGCATCATACAGGCCCGCCTTGACCGCATTCACGATAAACCTCCCTCGCGACGATCCTCCATCACATCTAAAACGCAGACAGGCAACCTCTCGCCGGGATCGTCCATCGCCCGCAAGTTAGCAACCCGCCTCAAATTCGCTTCCTGCATGGTAGCGTTGAGTGTTTCATGCGTGCATTCCTCGCCTCTCGCTTGCAGCAGCATTTCAGCAAGTATTACGGCCTCGTCTGCCATGCGGGCCGCAAACTCGTCTAGAAAACGGCTCGGATCATGCACAGCCTCACAGTCGTACTGATACGGGCAATGTTTCGTACCCAGCAAATCTACCTCAGTCCGATACATTGCCACATACGGGCTTTCTGGCGTATTCACCTCAACGACTTTCCCACTCATGCCGCTACCTCCACCGTATCCGCAAACGACAGTTCCAGCGCGTAGGTGTGCATATCACCCGCCGCCTCGTACATGATTTGAACGTCATCTGAGCCGCCGCCTGCTTCGATGCGTGCGGCACATGCCAGCACATCCACAGCCGCGCTCTTCATGCGAGCCATCAATGCCGCCTTCCTCGTCTCGGTCATGGTAGAATTCTCCTTACTGGCCCTCGGGCCATCTTGTGTGGCACTCCTTGTCGTTGGTAGCGTGAAGGGGTGCCATTCCTTTTGGTTGCCGCCCTGTGAGTTGTATATTATGCGATTGCCTAATATACAACAATAGTCAAATGCCTAATACATAATTCATACATAAACGATTGCCTAACATTAGCCAGTTGGCTATACTGCAAGCACTTATGCCGAATAAAGCGAGGACAGATGAAAGCAATAGAAGCTGTTAAACAGGCAGCATCACAAGCAGACATGCCAACAACCCACATCGGGAGGGCAATGGGCAAACGTGATAATTACGTTGCCGCCGTTGCCTCGCGAGGCTCAACCCCACAAGCCGACACCTTAGCCGCAATGCTCGACGTGTGCGGGTACAAGCTAGCAGCCATCCCCGAGATCGACGTACCTGAAAGCGCGCTCGTGATCGACCCCTCAGAGGGGACACGATGAAAGAAAAGATCGAGGACATTAGACGCGCAATGGAAGCGGGTGCGTACCAGTCGGCTTTGTGCCTAGCCCTTACGCTTCCTGATATTTGCGCAATCGTTCAATATGGCAAAGACGAAAGAGTTGGCGAAAGGTATGCTGCCTGGTGCAATGAGCACGTGATCCCGCGATACTTTCCTGATTACAACAAGATGGAAAAAGACGATGTGGACTATCCTGTGTTCGATGGTCGTGCATGCTATATGCTTAGATGCAAGGTTCTACATGAGAGCAACGTCAGCATAGACTGCGAGAAGAATATACTCATCGACCAGTTTGATCTATGTGCAACAAATGCTGGAATGGATGAACTCGGGTTCGCCGTATCAATGGGCACCGACGTAGACGTCTACGCAAACGGTGAGCATCGTAAGGGAAATACCATGACGATAGACATTTCTTACCTATGTTCATCTCTGGGGCAAGCTGCTATCGAATTCTATGCGAAGCACGACAACAAACAAGCTTTTGAAGGCCACACTATAGTTTTTCGAAAGCTTTGAGCGGAGCATCCCAACACTGCGAGTCTAAGCCGCTCTAAGCCACTATGCTATCTGGGATTGATCGGACACACGTTGCAAGTATGGTTCATAGGCTACGCAAGATACTACGATGCTTTACAGATGCTTGCGTGGTATTGAACCGTGAGCGAACCGAGAGAGCGCAAAAACCTATCAAAACCTGTCATTAAAGGGTGTGCTGTTGACAATTGTTTACCTCATGGATGCCCTGCACCAGTGATGCGCGGCGAGACTTCCAACAGCCTAGCGGACGCGCCTCAAAGCGCGACCGATACGGCACAGCGGAAAGGGTGCATTTTGCGCACACTTTCACCCCAAATAAGGGTGGCAGAGCGTCCCGACCTGACCGCCGGGAGCGCCACCGAAAGCGTGTGCCTATCGTGTGCCTATGCTCACGAAACTAGTTAATCCTACGTATAGCTACCTATAGCCTAAACAAACGTAAATCACCCTTAAAAATGCCACTTGATCTGGGCTTTCACTCCCTTACAAGGACAAGGCCGGGGGTTCAAATCCCTCATCGCCCACCATGAATTTCACCAGGTCATCATGTATTTTACATGGTGACCTGTTCTTATTACGAGCTCGAAGCAATAGCCCGAAAAGGCGGGTGCGTGAAAAGCGGAACACAGCTTCGACATGCCAAACCATGCCACACGGTCGCCGCTGCCCTGTTACAATTACCGCACGGGAACCCGAAGTAAAGGGCGGGTATTTTGCGGTTTCGACAGAATCTTTACGTGCGCTTTTACGGTCAAAGAAATTTCCTGGATGCCTGACAATAATGGCCGCACCACCAGCTGCAAAGCAAACTAAAAAGGGTTGCGGACACATGGCCGCAACCCTTCAAAACCTCATCGTAATACGCAAAAAAGCTTACTTGCCCGCCAGCGGCGTAGGTACCGAATACACTCGAGCGGCGAAATCCTTGTCCAAATCGTAGAGAGCTTTCGCATCGCCACCGAATAACTTCATCTTCGTAATCATATCTTCGGCGTTTGCCTCTTCTTCCAACTGCTCCTCAATAAACCAGTCCAAGAACTTCATGGTGCGATAATCCTTCACGTCGTGCGCAGCACCGTAGATATCGTTAATCAATCCAGTTACATACTTCTCGTGCTCAAGGGAGGCCTCCAGCGGCTCCAGGTGAGACGCGAATGTTTTATCGGGCTGAGCGATAGCCTCAAGCTTAATAGCGCAGTTATTGTCAAGTAAATACTTGCGGAAGATTAGTGCGTGATCGCGCTCTTCAGCAGCCTGAATCATATACCAGTTAGCAAAGCCCGAAAGGCCTTCTTCCTCATAGTAGTCTGCGAACGACATATAGAGGTAGGCCGAATACAGCTCCTTGTTAATCTGGTTATTAAGCAGCTCGTATACGCACTTATCCATGACTCCTCCTCACGCGCTACATTCCCCCACGGACGTAGCCTATAGAATATTATTTCTGTTAATGATACTCTATATCGCTAACGGAGAGGAGAGAGAAGCCTTGCACTCGCCAAATCAGCACAGTCGCCTACCGAAATAGCTCTGACTCCTTCGGCTTATCTCATTCCCAACCACACCTGCACAATAGGCACATAGCCCACCACGAATACCGTAACAATCAGCACCGGCAAAGCAAAACGCACAAAACTGCGCATCCACCGTGGGAAACGCGCTCCGGTGCCCGTATCAGCCTCTTTCGAGAAAGCATCGAAGCCCCAACCACACTTCAAGGTACAGAACAGTAGAAATACGAGGCCTCCCAGCGGCAACACATTATTCGACACAAGGAAGTCTTCAATAGCTTGAATATTGCCGATACCGGGAATCTCGAAACCCGCCCACAGGTTAAAGCCCAATACGCACGGAAGCGACAACACCGCAAGGGCAATACCATTCACCAAACAGGCTCGCTTACGCGACATGCCCCACTGATCCATGCTGAAACTCATGATGTTTTCGAATACTGCAATAATAGTGGACAAGGCCGCACAGCTCATGAACAGGAAGAATAACGTACCCCATAGCTGGCCGCCCCACATTTGAGAGAACACACTGGGCAACGTAACAAACACAAGACCAGGACCGCTACCGGGCTCCACGCCAAACGCAAAGCATGCCGGGAAGATAATAAGACCCGCCATGAGCGCCACAAGGGTATCGAGCCCCGCAATACGTAACGCCTCGCCAGTCAACCGGTATTTCTTATCGATATAACTGCCGAAGATAGACATGGATCCAATGCCTACCGACACCGTAAAGAATGCCTGCCCCATTGCGGCAAACACTGCGTCCGTAAAGGTACCCCAACCCCCTTCGAACAGTTTGCCAAAATCGGGCATGAGATAGAAGGCTAGACCTTCCCCCGCACCTTCAAGCGTAACCGCACGAACACAGAGCACCACCAGTACCACTAGAAGCGCACCCATCATTAGTTTCGTAACGCGTTCAACGCCGTTCTTCAAACCCGCACGCGTAACAAGAACGCCAATAAGTACCACCAGCAGCATGCAGCCGCTCATTAACAGCGGATCGGCCAGCATACCATCGAACACGCTACCTACAGCCGTCGGGTCCATATTGTTGAAGGTGCCCAAAGCGCTAAACACGGTAAAAGCCAACATCCAGCCCGTCACCACCGTGTAGAACATCATCAATAGGTAGTTGCCACTCAGCGCCACCCACTTGAAGCGATGCCATTTTGTGCCAGCTGGTTCCAACTCATCGAAACTGCGCGCAACACCTCGTTGACTCGCGCGACCCACCGAGAATTCCATGATCAAGATAGGCAGCGCGAATAGAAGCAAAAACGCTAGGTACATAAGCACAAAAGCGGCGCCACCATACTGACCAGCTATATAGGGAAAACGCCACACGTTACCCAATCCGATAGCACAACCTGCGCTAATCAGAATAAAACCCAGTCGCGAACCAAATTTTTCCCGAGCTGCCACGCGCATCTCCTTGCTTTTAAATACATCGTAAAACACGCAAGCATAATACCCGATACGAACCAAAAAACACAGGTGGGCTGCCCAACGGCTACCCACCTGTTGCAAGAGCATCTGCCCTCTAAGGTAAACCTCGCGAACGAACGCCATTTACCCCGTTTTGACTCTATCAAATTTAAGCGTTTTTCAAGAACGCTTCGTAACCTTTAAAAGCCTCGTAGATGTCGGCTTTGCTCGTAACCTCCCACGGCGAATGCATCGACAAAACCGCCACACCCGAGTCGATAACATCCATGCCATACTTGGCCGGTATATAGGCGATAGTTCCGCCTCCGCCCACATCAACTTTGCCCAATTCGGCCGTTTGGAAAGATACGCCCGCCTCACCCATAATTCGACGGATACGCGCAACATATTCGGCGCTTGCGTCGTTTGATCCGCTCTTGCCACGACTGCCGGTATACTTATTAAATACAAGGCCACGCCCTAGGTAAGCAGCATTCTTCGCCTCGAAGGCCGCCGCATAAGCTGGGTCGAACCCAGCAGATACATCGGAAGATAGCATGCTGGATGCAGACAGCGCACGACGCAGTGCCAGCGGTCCGCCCTCGCCCGCCAACTCCATGATCTCGGCCACGGTGTTCTCGAAAAACTGCGACGCCATACCCGTCGCGCCCACGCTACCAATCTCCTCTTTGTCAACCAATACGCAAAGCGCCGTTTTGTCCGGCTGCGTAACAGCCAACTGCGCCACCAGCGAAGTGTAGGCGCACACACGATCATCTTGGCCGTAGCCAATAACCATGCTTCGATCGAACCCTAAGTCGCGCGCACGTCCCGCCGGTACCGCCTCAATCTCTGCCGAGAGAAAATCGGCCTCTTCGATTCCGTATTTATCGGCCAATAGTTTCAGAGCAAAGGCCTTGACTGGCTCTTTGTCCGCCAGTTTTTCGAACGCAGGGCGATCGTCATCCACCCCATCGGCTGCATCTGCAGCTTTCTCTTCACCTTTTTTAATAATCAGCGGACGATTACCCATAAGGATGTCTAGATCCTCGGCTTCCACCACCTCGTTCGCTTTTTTAGCCATTTGCTTACCAGCCAAATGCACCAATAAATCGGTTACACAGAACACAGGGTCATTTGGGTCTTCGCCCACATTCACCTCCACAACCGATCCGTCTGTCTTCGCTATTACCCCATGCAGAGCCAGCGGTAGCGTAACCCACTGATAGTTTTTAATGCCACCATAATAATGCGTATCCAAATGGGCCAAACCATTTGTCTCAGACAGTGGGTTTTGCTTCAAGTCTAAGCGCGGCGAATCGATATGCGCACCCAAAATATTGAAACCTTGCACAAGCGGTGTCGTACCAATATGAGCTAGGATAAGGGCTTTACCATGGGCCTGTGCCCAAACTTTGTCACCCGCTTTTAGCGGACTGGCTGTGCGCACAGCCTCTTCCAAGCTGGTATAGCCTTGCTCTTCTGCCTGCGCAATAGCCGCTGCAGCGCACGCACGTTCGGTCTTATTGTCGGAAATGAAATCAATATATTCTGCTGCCAGCTGTTCAAGTGATTCAAGATCGGCCTCGTCGTACTTTTTCCAAGCAACATCGTGTTCCATAGGTATCCCTTTCCTGGCAAAACGGCGTTTACCCCCGTCAGTCTCTAATAATTTCTATTATCCATAAAGGTTGCCAACATACTAGCCGCCCCACGTCATGCGCACGAAACACCTCAGCAACAACTATGGATGTTCCAAGGAGGAAGCTTTGAAGTAGATTACCCTCTTGCATCACATACCACAAAGTCGTAAGATACCCTTATTGAGATTTTGTCTCAATAAGATAGCTGAGTTAAAGAATATAAAGGAGAGCCCCATGAAAGTGCGCGAGCAGATTCCCACCGCCGAAAACACCACCAACTTCGACATCGTTTCCGATAGCACGACCGAGGTCGGATCCACGCTCGAGAACCTGAAGTCTGCCATCGGTGGCGAGACGGGCGCTTCCGCCAAGTATGCCGCTTTTGCCAAGGCCGCCAAGGAGCAGGGTTACGACCAGATTGCCCGTCTGTTCGAAGCCACCTCTGCTGCCGAGCAGATTCACATTGGCCTCGAGTACGCCCTCGTTGCCGACCGGGAGCCTGGCTACGAGAAGCCCGCTGCCCCCGACTGCTCTGGCGAGCAGACCGACCTGAACCTGATCTCGGGCGCTTGTGGCGAGATCTACGAGACATCCGACATGTACCCCTCGTTCATCAAGCAAGCTCAGGAAGAGGGCGATACCAAAGCCGTCCAGGTATTCACGCGTGCCAAGCTGGCCGAGTCTGTGCATGCCGAGCGCTACCTAGCTGCCTACAACGACATCGACGCTGCAGACGACGACAAGTTCTACCTGTGCCCCATCTGCGGATACATCCACAAGGGCGAAGATTTTGAGAAGTGCCCCATCTGCTTCTGCCCGAAGAGCACGTTCACCGCATTCTAAGCCAACCGCCCGGATTACACCGATAACTAACTCTGCGTTCTCTCCCATCGGAACGCGCTTTCCCCGAAAACGGCCATCTTCTTGATGGTCGTTTTCGCGTGTCAGGCGTGTTTTTCTCATCTGACACGCTTCATCTAAATTGCCGTTCGAACTAAATTACTACACCGAGAAACCCTCATTTAGTTGCCACACGCTAGACGAATTGAGACTTCGATTGAATCTCAAAATAATCTAAAATCCATTTTTTTCAAGCAGGTTCGCAGAATTGCGCTACCATAGCAACACCTTATTGAGAAAGCAGGGTATCCCATGAGCGCAATCAGTGAGCCCACCGCTTCACCTACTGTCCAAAGCATCCTCACCCATAACCGGTCTTTCGTAGAAAACCACGCATACGAGCGCTATCGAACCAATAAATTCCCTGACAAAAAATTAGCCATTGTATCTTGCATGGATACGCGCCTAACAGAACTGCTCACCGCAGCCCTCGGCCTAAAAAACGGCGATGCAAAAATAATCAAAGTAGCAGGAGCAGAAGTATCCCATCCCTTTGGCAGCGTCATGCGATCGTTGCTCATTGCAACCTGCGAACTCGGCGTGGAAGACATTATGATCGTAGCGCACACAAATTGTGGTGCGCAGCATATGAGCGGCCATAACATGGTTGAGCAGATGAGAAAACTTGGCGTACCCGACGAAAACATTGCCTTCGCCCGCCATTGCGGGATCGACTTTGATCGCTGGCTCGCCGGGTTCGGAGATACCGAAACTGCGGTACGTAAGAGCGTTGACATGGTACGTTCCCATCCCGTCATGCCATCTCATGTGCGCGTAGCGGGCTTCATTATGGATTCCGAAACTGGTGAACTTGCTTCAGTCGAATGCGCACTTCCTAGTACGCCGCACTAAAGTCCGCGCCACGACGCAAGCGCAGATCATCGACTCAAAGCTTCGTGCAACACTATATCCTCCGTACACTCACTCGGAGTAAACGCCACGTACACATCGGGTGCAATGCCCCAACCGCGCATGCCGTGGCCCTCATGCGCCGTCTCCGTCTTGCTGATAGGGTACACCAATGAGAATTCCTCACTAAGCGCTACCGCAACAAGGTTTGAATAGTCAAGACCCCCGCGCGTGGCCCTTCCAACACGACACACTTTCCCACAGCCCGCCTCGCTCGCACGCTGGGCTATGGCCGCCAATCGCTCAGCCGGACCAGCAGTATGAACGTCGGTAAGCAGGTATGTCTTTTGCGCTTTGGGCGAAGGAGGAAACAACATCTCTTCCTCGAACTCGGCTTCTTTCACGAAACCCAACCCTGCGCAAGCAACAACGTGATCAATTTCCGCCTGCACCCATGGCTTACCCGACTCGTCGCTTCTTGTCAATATGCGCTCCAGCTGCCTCACACGAAGGTGGGTATTGCGCTCACCGTAACGCGTGTACACAAATTCCTGTCCCATGAGGTTCTTTAGATTTATCTCGCGGTCGAAAAACAACGCCATAAGTGGATAGGCATTTCCTATCATCCCCTCGGACACATCACGCACATCGATAATCACCCGATCTGCGCGCTGAATATCGGCAAAATGCTGCTGCATAGCCATAAGCACCGACCCGTCCACAAAATGATGCGCAGCAATAACCACAGCAGTTTCACTACCATCGCCCGCTTCCTCAACGACCCTCACCGTCGGTGGTCGCAAAGCTTCAACAAAACTTGCACGAGGGAAGCGCCTCAGGAGCCTATCTTCTTCCGAGCCATCCGCATGTCGCACGAGTACGCGTGAGCAACACGCCACAAGACCATCCCACAGCTGCCGTTCGGGGTCGCTTCCGTTTACAGAATTTCCTGGCAGGGACTTCAAATACTCGTCAGGCGTTTGTCCGTCTAACAACACAAGGGCATCGCCGAGCGCAAAACGCTCGTCTTCGCGCACCTCGACCACCTGCAGCTCATCGCGAAAGCGGCGTACCGAGAAGCCGCACGTGTATCTCTGCCCCGACTTTTCAGACGGTTCAGACGAAACTTCAAACGACAAGTTTGGATCTTCAAATTCTGCCATATACCAAGTCATATATCGCGCAAACAGTTCATCGTCGAGCATACCCTCTTCTTGAGCCGAGATACAAGCTTCCAACCATTTCAATCCCCCATTACGCAATTTACATTCAGGCTGGCCGGCGTAGTCTTCTTCAATAATCTGCATAATTGCATACAATATCGCTTGGTATTTTTCCATCAGGGAATCTTCCTTCACTTTTGCACTGTAGGTCTACACTCGCATGAGTAGCAGAGGGGGCTACGCCCCCTCCCCCGCCTCAAACACCGTATCACCTTCGAGCGACGAGATGCGCACGCCTAACACGCGACCTTCCTCCACAACCATACGACCCGTACAACGAGGAAAACCTCCGCGTGGGCGAAATGCAGCACCAGGGCAAACGAGATAATCTGCCGGACGCGCCTCCTTGCCCGTCAGTAACTCCGGCACGTGGGTGTGGCCGTGCACACACACCTGCGGAATCGGGTCACCCGCCGCGAGGCCCGCGCATCCGTTGAAGCCGATCTGAACGTCGCGCGGATAATGGGCCACCAAGAAACGTACGCCATCGATAACAGGATGCGCGAAACGCCCCACCCGCAAGCCGTACTCATCGAAGTCGTTGTTACCCAGCACCGCCGTCACCGGTGCCAGGGTCTCGAGCGCATGCAGAATGTCCGGGCCACCTATATCGCCTGCGTGGATGATATGGTCCACATCAGCCATGGCTCCCAGCGCGTCGTCGGAAAGCCGGCCATGCGTATCTGATATAAGTCCGATGACGGTCATACGTCGCTCCTTGTCCTTGCTACTACGCCGTTTTGTGCCCAGTTTGACGCTCCCCACAGCTAAAGCAGGGGGATTCTTGCTTCGCCAAGATTAGCCTGCTGCTGCATTCGCAGTGGCAGGGCTTACATTCTCTCCACAAGCGTTAGATTCGGGTGTGTCCCACCCTATCGTTTTCAAGCCTTCGGCCAAGATATTCTTTGCTGCATTGATGTCGCGGTCGTGTTCGGTGCCGCAATGCCCACACTCCCAATGCTCACGCAAGTCTTTCACGGCTGGTTCTTGCCTGCCACAAACATTGCATATCTGAGAGGACGGGAAGAAGGTATCAACCTGAACAAACATGCGCCCGTACCAGTCTGCCTTGTAGGTGAGCTGGCGGCAGATTTCTCCCCATCCAGCGTCTGTTATTGTCTTGGCTAATTTATGATTGCGAACCATGTTCTTCACCTTCAGCGACTCGGCTACGATCACTTGATTTTCGTTGATCAGCTGGGTTGTCATCTTATGGGTGAAGTCCTTGCGCTGGTTCGCCACCTTCTCGTGAACTCTCGCCACGCGGCGCTTTTGTTTACGGTAGTTGTTAGACTGCTTTTCTCCCTTTCTCGCTCCTTGCTTGCGCGAGAGTTTACGTTGTTCTTTCGCGAGCCTCTTTTGCGTAGCACGGTAGTATTTCGGATTGTCTACGATTTCACCGGTGCTGGTTGTTATGAGCTTGCGGCTTCCAAGGTCGATGCCGACGACTTTGTCTGTTGTGGGTAGAGGCATTTCTTGGCAATCAGCGCAGCAAACGGTAACGAAATATTTTCCCGAAGCTGCTTGTTTGATTGTTGCCGAAAGAATACGTCCTTCAACTGTGCGGGAGATACGTGCTTTCACGATACCGAGCTTCGGCAACTTGACATGCTTGTCATCAATGATTCGGATGCTATTAGTGCGGTAACTTTGCTTGGTACGTTTGGACTTGAACTTCGGAAAGCCGACCTTGCCGGGGGTACGATAGAAGTTCTTGTAAGCCTTATTAAGATCACGCAACGATTGTTGAAGCGCCATACTGTCGGCTTCTTTAAGCCACTTAGTTTCGGGGTCTTGTTTTAACTTTGGGATAGCTTTGATGCAATCGTTTATCGAAGGTACTTTTTCTTGATTCTCGTATGCAACTTTACGAATACCGAGCGCATGGTTGTATACCCAGCGCGAGCAACCAAACGTCTGCGCAATTATTTGACGTTGAAAAGCGTTGGGGTAGATTCGATATTCGAAGGTCTTTTCCATATCAGACCGTCTTTTGGTTCTCGATATACTGCTTGATTGCAGAAAGTGGGGCACCCCCGACAGTTGAGACAAAGTAAGAATTGGTCCACAGAGTCGGTATGCGCTTTTTCAGCCAAGGAAATTCACTGCGCAAGACATTTGAGCTGTATCCCTTGATGCGCTTAACGGCCTTATGGATGCCAAACTGCGGGTCAACCTCAAGGAGAAGGTGAACATGGTCGGGCATTATTTCTTGCTCGATTACGTCGAGGTACAGCTCGTCTGCCACTTCTTCTATGAGTTCTTTTAACCGCACGTCAACACCATCCACCAGTACAGACCTGCGGTATTTGGGGCAAAACACCACATGGTATTTGCACGAGTAGATGATGTTGTTGTTAGATTTATATTCCATATGGAAAGTATACCACGGCGACGTATCTAATTAGGGTCTGCTCCATAAGTCATAATCCCAGTTCAAGTGGCATTTCATGCTAGTTTTTGCTATAATGAATGCAAGGTTTTTGGGTGTATCAGATCAAAAACCTTGCACCTCTAAAAGCCCTTCGCCTTAATAACTGGG
>JAYFOQ010000026.1:0-31353 GCA_034932485.1 Gordonibacter sp. | reverse complement strand
CCCCCCCCCCCCCCCCCCCCCCCCCCCCCCCCCCCCCCCCCCCCCCCCCCCCCCCCCCCCCCCCCCCCCCCCCCCCCCCCCCAAGTCCCTCGCCTGATCTTGACGCGCTTTCGGGATTGCTAAACAGGCGCGGATTCAGTGCCAAGACGAAGGCGCTTATTGTTGATCACCCAGATGAGCGTTACGTGCTTGTATACGGCGATATCGACCGATTCAAGGTGTACAACGATCAATTCGGTAGCGTGGCAGGCGACCGCTTGCTTGCTGCTGTAGGCGACGTTATTCGTAAGGTGATGCCCGAACAGGCTACTGCCGGTCGTTTGCGGGCAGATCATTTCGTGTGCTGTCTCCCTCGCAGTTCGTTTGATCCCGATCGTATCCTTTCCCTGTTTGGCGAGTGGTTTGCCAGTTATCGTAAAGAGTTCACCTTCTTCGTGCGGTTGGGCATCTTCGTTATCGACGACCCCGAACTTGAGGTGAATCTCATGTGCGACCGCGCTTTACTTGCGTTGCGCTCAACGAAGAATGATGTCGTAAGCAGCAAATATGCCTTCTACGACAAAGCGTTGCGTGATTCCGCGGCGAAAGAGCAGGAGCTTGCGGGGGAGATGGCTGGGTCGCTCGAGCAGGGTCAGTTTCTGCTGTACTTTCAACCGCAATACAACTACACGACGAAGAAGATGATAGGTGCGGAGGTGCTTGCCCGTTGGGATCATCCAGCGAAAGGCCTTTTGGGTCCTGTTGAATTTATTCCGGTATTCGAGCGCACGGGACTTATTGCCACGTTCGATCTTTATGTGTGGGAGCAGCTCTGTCGGTACCTGCGTGGCTGGATTGATCGCTACGGGATTGAGTGTATTCCGCGTTTATCGGTAAACTTCTCTCGGATCGACCTTTATCAAAAAGATCTCTGTTCGCAACTTTGCGATCTGGTCGAAAAGTATGCCATTTCGAAGGACTTGCTTCATATAGAAATTACTGAAGGGTCTTACGCGGAAGCACCAGCACAACTTATTGCTATTGTGGCCGATTTGCAGCAAGCTGGTTTCGTGGTGGAGATGGACGACTTTGGCAGTGGGTTTTCGTCGCTCAATACCCTTAAAGATGTACCTATTGATGTGCTGAAACTCGACATGGGTTTTCTGAACGCGCGTGAAAGTACGCGAGGTGGACTTATTCTTGCTTCGGTTGTGCGGATGGCGCGTTGGTTAGATCTGCCAACTATTGCTGAGGGAGTAGAGACGCCCGAGCAGGCTGCTTATCTTGCTAGTATTGGTTGTACGTACATGCAAGGCTATCTATTCTCGCGTCCTGTTGCAACCGAGGCTTTTGAAGAACTGTTTCAAAGCGAATTGTTCGAAGGAGTATCACGTCCCCTTTCTGAAGGGCCGCAGGATAGACCAGCAGATCTATGGAGTGAGGACATACAATTCGCACGCATTTTCAGCGAGTACGTGAATGGGCAACAGCAGCGTCATGAGGTGGAGATGCGTCGCTACGCGGCGGTTTTGTGTAAGGTGTATGAGGAGATATTCGAGTTCGATTGTACGCACAATACGTTTCGCATGCTTTATTCTGCCACTCGCCCTACTGGTGGGACTGCAATGTCTTTTGATGAAGCCTTTGCACACCTTTCTCCCTTTATTTCAACTGAAGAGGATCGCGCCTATTTAAAAAGAATGCTGGAGGAAAGCAGTCAGAGTGACGGTCAGAAGCCTTTCGATTTCACCTATAGGTTGATGGTGGAGGGGCATGCCACCTGGCGTCAAAGTACGATTCTGCGCGTATCGGATACGAGTATGTTGTGTTGTAATAAAGATGTGACCGAACGCATTATGGCTGAAGAGCGTAGTCGTCGCGAGAATGCTTGGCAGCGCGAACGCTATCGTCGCCTTATCGAAATGACACGAAAAATCAGCTTTGATTACGATTCTGAGACCGACACAATGTTGCTTTATCTCGACCGTACGGGCGAAGGTACCGAAGCTCAGGAGATCCCCCGTTATTTGGAAACGCTATCCGAAACACGCCGTGCGGTGGTGCACCCCGATAGTATTACTACCGTGCGCAACATGCTTGAACGGGTTCGAGCGGGGAAAAAAGAGATGAATATCGAGTATCAGGCAGATTATTATGGGCGGGGGTATGCGTGGTACCGTACCGATATGTTCGTAGTGCATGATGATGATGGAGCGTGGTACCTGGCCGGGTTTGTTGATAATATCGATAATGAACGTGAACTCCGCTTCCGTGCTGAATATGATGGCACGACGGGTTTGAGTAACCATGCCACTACGCAGGACCTGATAACTGCTGTTTTGGCTGACCCAGAAGTGCGGGAACAAAGCGTGTGTGTGGCCATGGATATTGATGATTTTAAACAGGTGAACGATACCTGTGGCCATATTCAAGGGGATATGCTGTTGCATGAGATAGGTGGTTTGCTTCGCGCTGGCTTTCGTGAGGGTGATATTCTTGGTCGAGTTGGAGGAGACGAGTTTGTGCTGCTGCTCAAACATATCGACTTGCAGAAGGCCTTGTTTAAGCTTGAACAGATAAGGCAGCAAGTATCTGAGGCGAAAGAGGGAGGTACGGATTGGTGTCCATCGGTAAGCATTGGTGTGTACGAAACGCAGCCTGACGATCGAACGTATCGCGATGTATTTGTTAAGGCTGATGAGGCCCTCTATCGGGCAAAGCGCTCCGGCAAGAACCGTATCTGCGTTTACGGCAAAAGCTCCGTTTAGCTACGCGCCGCATCTGATTATTTAAACAAGATTGGCAAGAGGCAGGCCAGATCATAAGGCTGTCGGGTATGATAGAGCTAAGATGGAACTGTCGCCAAGGAGTCCCTACTATGAAGAAAGCACCCCAGCAGGTGCCTGATCAGCAGTTGGTTGTCGAGGGAAAGAGCGATGAGGGCGTGCGTCGTGAGTTGTTTAGTGTTAGCGATAATTTGCGTGCACCTCTTGATGAGTTGGGCCGACTTCGCGAAATGGAGTCGAAAACCCGCGAGATTATCCAAAAATATCAGGCTGCCATGCGCGAGATGGAAGTGCGCTTTGAAATTTTAGACCAAGACCTCAGCCTCAAGAAGCATCGCAATCCCATCCACCATGTAGAATCGCGCATCAAAAATCCCGCGAGTATTTTCGAGAAGTTGGGGCGCTACGGTAAAGAACCAACGCTTGCGAACATGGAAAAGTACATCATGGATATCGCGGGTATACGGGTTATCTGCTCGTACATACACGATGTGTACAACCTGCTAGAACTGTTACGCAAACAAGACGATTTGACTATCGTTACCGTGAAGGACTATATTGCCAACCCCAAGCCCAATGGGTACCGAAGTTTGCACGTTATCGTGCGTATTCCGGTGTACTTCTTGGATAATAAAGAACTCATTCCGGTAGAGGTGCAGTTACGTACTATTGCCATGGATTTTTGGGCCAGCCTAGAACACGACTTAAAGTATAAGGCCGTGAGCGAGGTTCAGGGTATCGATTCAAACGACGAGCTCAAAGACTGCAGTCGCATTATCGAGGATGTGGAGGCGCGCATGCAAATTTTGGCTCGCGCGCTGGAACCCGAACGGTAAAGTTCGGAGAACACAACGAGTGGTTAGTTTTCAAAGTTCTCTGCGAAGTGGGCGTTTTGAACATTCTCCTGGAGCATTTTCGCGTTGTCTGGCTGTTCGATGCGACGGAAGAAGAAGTGCAGGAAGTGGCCCAGCACATACAGCACCATGATGGTAGCCACTGCGGTCTCCAGGTAAAAGGCCACATCGAAGGCTAGGGGCAGAGTGACTCCTCCTGAGCGGAAGAATGCGGTTGCTTGTCCGAGTGCGGTTGCAGTAATAACAAAAGGAAAAGTCATGGCTGCGTAGCTCGGATAAAACTTGAGGCGCAGCAGCTTTGGCAAGGTGGCCAGTACTACTACGAATAGTGCTTGGGCCAGCACGGCCATTGCCATTACGAGTAAAGCGTTGGGTTGCGGGGTTACTGAAAGATATCCTACGAGGGATAGACTCATAGGTGCCGTATAGATGCAAAACAAAGGACGTGCTGCCTCGGGAATTTCATGTTTGGCATAGCGATAGGTAACCAATCCCAAAAGTACAAGATAGCAGCTAAATCCGAACCAGAACAATATCAAGCCTATGGGTTGCATGCCGAAGGTTGGGGAGGTGGCCGAAGCTACGATGATGCCCACATAACAGATGAAGTAAGTGGGAAATACTTCATGTAGCTTAAACTGCGCAAAGAATCGTTTACTAAACCAGGCGATTAATACGAGATGTGCGATAACCGCCGCAGCCCACAATACAAAGGCGGGATAGTAGAAAAGCGGGGCGAGATAGGTGGCCAACTGCATGAGAACCATAAATGCGGTACCGCTGACGCTTGCGAGGATGGAGTTATGAAGGTCGTCGCGAATTAATTGAGGAAACAGGACGATCTTTGCAATAAGCATAACTACAAGCAGTAGCGCAATTGCGCCGCAAGCAATATGTAGAATTTCAGTTAGAGGTTGAAGTAAGTTCCCGAGGGCCGCAAGACCGAGAGCCACACCCGCGGTAGGAATGGGAACTTTTTTAATGATAGCGCGCATGGAAAGCTGCCTTTCGATTTTGCCTGCATTTTCTTGCGAATGCATTCTGACATGCTTTCACTAAAATTAAAAAATATATATTCTTATGTTACGATAAATATTACTAATGAATAAAGACTGAGGAGTCTCTGTGCAAGATTTCCGCATGACTACGTTTCTTAGTGTATGTCGCACTTTGAACTACACACGTTCGGCGGCTGAGCTGAATATTACTCAGCCAGCAGTATCTCAGCATATGGCTTTTTTGGAAAAGGCCTATGGGGCAAAGCTGCTGACCTATCAGGGTAAGAAACTTTCCCTTACTGCGGCGGGAGAGTTGTTGCGTGAGGCTGCTGCGACGATGGCTCATGATGAAGATACCTTGCGTGAGTCTATTGCTGCAACGGCGGGTTTGCGTCGTAGCCTTCACATAGGGATGACTCTTACAGCGGGTGAGTATGTTCTTGCATCGTGCTTGGCTGCTTATCTTACTACCCACAATGAGATACAAGCGCGTATCTCCTCGGATGATACCCGCTCCCTCTTAGGGCAGTTGGAAGCGGGAGAAATAGACTGCGCTCTTGTTGAGGGAGTATTTGATAAGAGCGCTTATGATTGGCGTGTGTTCAACACTCAGGAGTTGGTGGCAGTATGCGCTGCGGAGCATCCGCTTGCCAAAGAAGAGAAACCTCGGTGCTTCGAAGACCTACTCGAACAACACGTGTTGGTGCGCGAGCAGGGGTCGGGAACGCGTGCTGTGCTGGTGAACGCGTTGGCTGAGCAGAATTTGTCGGTAGATAGCTTTGCGCGTGTTACAGAAGTTGAGAGCATTAATATTATCAAGGTGCTGGTCGAGGCAGGTTACGGCATCTCGTTTTTGTACGAGGCTGCCGTGCGACAAGAGCTGCGGTGTGGTCGACTTGCCCGTATCGCCCTAAGAGGCCGCACTATTGAGCACGATTTCACGTTTCTTAGTCTGAAGGGTAGCGTGTTTGCTTCCCAGCTTACTTGTTTGCTTGATGAATTAGAGTGCATTGCCAAGGGTACGCATGCGCTGCACGATCGGTGACGTGCTGGTTACCTGCGGCGACGATCCATTTATAGCTGGCGACTAGAGAGGATCTTTCCTGTATTTTACGTGCTTTTGCACAAAGGCTAACTGTTTCTTTGCCTGAACTTGGGGTCTTCTTTACGTGCGCCTGAGCGCGGTTTTACGTTTCTTTTCTACGATTGATATGGTCGCGGTTCGAGCCGCCCGTTGCCAGAAAGGGCAGCGGGTTGGACGGCGAGCTGCTTGAAATCGTATGCGATTCCACAACGGTGGGAACATGAGAGAGGAACAGACCGATGGCGGAAGGTTTTTTGAGTAGAAGGCAGTTCGTGGCAGGTAGTGCGGTTGCTGTTATGGCGGGCGCGTTGGGTATGATGACGGGGTGTGCGGCGGGTGGCTCCGGTGCAACGGCCGGTGCGGAACCCAGTAAAGGTACCAACGACGCTGCGGCCTCTTCCGATCCTTTGACGATGGTATGGCTGCCCGACAACTCCTCAGCCGACTTAACGTCGTCTCGCGAGGCAATCGGCGCCGCAATTACAGCGGCATGCGGACGGAAGGCCAATCTGCTAACCACGACCGACTACAACGTAGCCATCGAAGCTATCGCCTCGGGCAAGGCACAAATGGCACTGCTGGGTGCCGAAGGATATGTACAGGCCAACAAAAAGAATCCTAAGGTTCAAGCTGCTTTCACCAATAGCGATGAGGATGGCAAGCTAGATGGTGCTTGCTATTACAGTCGTATCTGTGTTGCCACGGAAAATGCCGATCAGTACAAAAGTGGCGGTAGCTATTCCCTAAAGAACATTAAGGGTAAATCTTTCTCTTTTGTGTCAGCCACCTCAACTTCGGGCTTTAAGGTGCCGTCGAGTGGCATTGTGAAAGAGTTTGGCTTGAGCGGTTCCGATGAGTTACTTGAGACAGGTAAATTCTTCTCCGAGGTGCTTTTCGGTAACTCCCACCAAGGTTCGGCAGTAAATCTGTTGTCGGGTGATGCTGATGTTGCTGCGTTTGATGATGTTGATGTAGATATGTATCTCGATCTGGTATCTGGCGAGGCAAACTCGGTGGGCGCTGTGTATCGCGCCAAAGCTGATGCTGAGGCACCTTTCGATACCGTGCGTGGTAAGCAGTTTACTATCATTTCCATCACTCCTGTTCTGAATGCCCCTATCTGCTTCAACGAAGAAGCACTCAGCGATGACGAGCGCACGAAGATTATTGACTACTTCTGCTCCGATAAGGTAGCGAACGATCCGAAGATTTTCGTCGATCCCGATGACGAGAGCGCCAAAGGCATTTTTGAAAAGGATTCCGAGAAAACCTGTTTTGTGAAGACGAACGACGATTGGTATGAGCCCGTTCGCAAGTTGGGTGGCGCAGCGTAATGGGATCGGGCCGAAACCTTGCCAGTGAACCAGCGGTTTCGCAGGTGGTTCCCGGTTCGCCGGTGAATGTGCTGCGACAAGAAGATCTGCTGCTAAAGGTGCAGGGTGTGTCGAAAACCTACGACGGCTGGTCGAAGGCGCTGAACGACGTTTGCTTAAGTATGCAACACGGTGAGTTTGTAAGCATTATTGGTTCGTCGGGAGCCGGCAAGTCTACGCTGCTGCGCTGCGTGAATCGCCTTATCGATCCTTCGCAGGGCTCGATTGTGTTCGACGGACGAGAGATAACCCGCGAGCGTGGTCGCGCTCTGCGCCAGACGCGCCGTCGTATCAGTATGGTGTTTCAGCACTATAACCTGGTATATCGAGCCACGGCTATTGAGAATGTACTGCATGGACGACTGGGCTATCGGTCGACCCTTGCTGGCATGGTGGGTCACTATCGAGAAGATGAGAAGCGCCGTGCGTTTGATATTTTGGACCAAGTAGGTTTGGCTGATTTCGCCTATACGCGCACCGACCAGTTGTCTGGCGGACAGAAGCAACGCGTAGGTATTGCTCGCGCGTTAGTGCAGGATCCGCTGCTTATTTTGGCAGACGAACCCATTGCTAGCTTAGACCCCAAATCTTCACGTACTGTTATGGAGCACTTGCGTTGGGCGGCAGACGAGTTAGGTATCGCATGTTTGGTGAATTTGCATCAGGTTGATTTTGCGCTTGAGTTTTCTGATCGCATTGTGGGACTCAGAGGTGGCCAAGTGGTATTCGACGGAGCACCGAATGATTTGGATGCGGCTGCGATTGCTGATATTTACGGTACTGACGAGGCTAAAGCGGACGCTACCTTGACGGCTGGGAGCCCTTGGCAAAGTAGCCTCATTGAAGCGGGGCATCGTTTTGACGCACCACCTGCCAACAAGGAGGATGCGGCATGACGGAGCGCGTGGCGAAGTTAGTGCGTCTGCTGCCGAGTGTATTTCGGGGCGATACGACTCGAGGTAACTACGATGGGTCGTTCTTCCGCAGGCGTACGTTTTCTCTTGTGGTTGCAGCGCTGATGTTTGTGGCATTGGGTGCGCTTTCTAGCAGCTATGTCGGTTTCAATTTTTTTCAGGCAATTCTCGAAGTCCCAGGCGGGTTTGTATGGATGGTGACGCAATTCGTTCCCTCCTTCTCCTCCCTCGAAAAGCTTGGCACCATCCTGCCCGCTTTGGGTTCGACTATTTTGGCCTCTATCGCTTCCAGTTGCACGGCGGCGGTCTTGGCCTATATTTGCGCGGTGCTTGGGTCTCGCATTGTTGGAGTGGGCGGGCCGGTTTCTTTTGCGGTACGCGGCATTGCGTCACTTTTTCGTAATATACCGGTTGTGGCCTGGGCT
Organism: Gordonibacter sp.; assembly: GCA_034932485.1. Lineage (GTDB taxonomy): Bacteria > Actinomycetota > Coriobacteriia > Coriobacteriales > Eggerthellaceae > Gordonibacter. Next base: position 22,940 of record JAYFOQ010000026.1, on the reverse strand, counting down.
TTCATCCTGCTATTTTCGTTTAAGCAAAGTGAGTTCACCGGATTTTTCGCCTTATTCCTTACCAGTTTTGGATATCTGACACGTTGTTTTCTGGAAAGTATTGATGAGATGAGTGAAGGGCCGGTTGAAGCTCTGCGTTCGGCGGGGGCTACCTACGGGCAGATCGTAACGCAGGCGGTCGTGCCATTGAGTATTACGGCAGTAGTCAGCTGGGTGCTTTACATGATTGAGACAAATATTCGCGATGCCACTCTTATTGGCATTCTGACGGGTACCGGCATTGGGTTCGTGTTTGACGTGTACTACAAAAGCTTCCGTTATGACGTAGCGGGATTGGTAGTGCTGTCCATTATTGTCGTATGTATTGCCTGCGAACTGGTATCGAATTATGTGAGGAGGCAAATCATATGACTGGTTACCGAGCGAAGTGCGGTATTCCCGGTGCACAACGAACGCGGTCGGGCAAGATTAAAACGCGTATAGCAAGCAAGCCGAACACGGTGCTGTGCCTGACACTAGGCACCTTGACGCTTGTGAGTGTGTTTGCGCTGGTAACGATGAATTACGGTAAGGTTCCTTTTATGCAGGCACTGAGTGCTGCCGCAGGCGACTTCGTCACCATGATGCTGCAGCCAGGTTTGGCGGGCCATTTTACCCTGCCCGATGTGGTAGAGGGGTTATTTGTCTCCCTGGCGCTGGCACTGTTAACCACCTTTATCGGAGCCGTTATTGCTTTCGTGCTGGGGCTACTCGCGGCATCGAATCTTTCAAGTAAGGGTATAAGCAATGTTATCAAGGTAATTATGTCGGTGATTCGCGCGGTACCCACCATCTTATGGGTCTTGGTGTTCTCGGTGGCTATCGGGCTAGGACCTGAGGCGGCCGTGATAGGACTCTTGTTTCACGGTGTCGCTTACTTGGTGAAGGCCTACTCAGAAAGCTTCGAGGAGGTTGATCCCGGCGTTGTTGAGGCGTTACGAGCGAGTGGTGCAACGTGGTGGCACGTGGTGTTTCAGGGTGTAGTACCCGAAAAGATAAACGAGATGCTGTCATGGACGTTTATTCGCTTCGAGATTAACTTCGTGAATGCCGTCGCGGTAGGGGCAGTTGCAGGAGCAGGTGGTATTGGCTACCAGCTGTTTTTGGCGGGTAGTTTCTATTACAACATTCATGAGGTCGGGCTCATTGTGTACTTGTGCTTGGCAGTGGCAGTAGTGCTAGAGGTGATAGCCACGCGTCTACGGAAGCGCTACATCGTGCAGCACTGATGCGCTGTTCCGGATGCCGTCACCTGTTGAGGCGGGAGCATCTGATGCTTGGATGACAAGCAGGGAGTTATCTATCTATGGGAAAGGAACGTTACTAACAAGATGAGACGGTATGAGCGTACACGAGCTTTGGTGGAAGGTGATCCTTCGTTGGTCCGATCTCTGGTATGCGAGGTGGAAAGCGAAGTGGGCTCCCGTGCTATTGAAGTGCTCGATGAGCCACGTGAGGAGCTGGTTATGGTGAAGGTTCGCGAGACGGCACAGCGAAGCTTGTTTTACCTTGGTGAAGCACTTATGACATCGTGTCGGGTACGTATAGAAGATACCGTGGGCCTAGGGCTCGTGCTAGGTAGCGATCGCTGTCGTGCTTACGAGCTTGCGGTAGCTGACGCGGCGTTCTCGGGGGTGGGTGGTGTCGTGCGTTCGGCGCGCTGGGATGCTCGTTTGAAGGAGGAATTGCTTCGCATTGAAAAACGTGAGGCAGAAGAAGCACTTCTTGTCGCAGCAACGAAGGTTGATTTTTCGACGATGAAGGTGGAGACAGCATGATGATTGCAGAGAGCGCCCAGCTGCACCATATGCAGAGGGCTTTTCGTAGCGTACTCGATGCATTTGCACATCCGGGAACAGTGCATCAGGTTGAACCAATCGAGGAAAATGCGGCTCGGCCCCTCGCACTGGACGGCGCCCTTGAGGCTTTGGTGAAGTTATTTGTGGATCAGGCGGTGACGTTCTGTGTGGTCGATGCAGAGTCCGACGTAACCGCTAACTACGTGACCAGCGAGACGCACGCGTTGCGGCTTTCTGCGCGTGAGGCCGATTTTGTTATCGTGCCAAGACGTGCCGATGCTCAGATGGCTGCTGGCAGCATTTCCGAAGCGTGTCGCGGTACGCTCGTTTCCCCCGAGAAGGGCGCGACGGTGATCTTAGGATGTATGCGTTTAGCAGCGACGGAAGAGGCTTTGGCTGAGACTGGGTCAACGTTGCAGATTGTCGAAGTGCGCGGACCGGGAGTGAAGGATGTGAACCGTTTTGCAGTAGACCGTGGCGATTGGGTGCGCGCTCGTGCCGAACGTGGTGACGAGTTCCCCTGTGGTATTGAGATTGTGTTGGTAGATGCAGAAGGGTGCATAGTTGCTATACCGCGCAGTTCGCATGTGACGCTTGTGGCCGAAAAGGTGGTGTGCTAGATGGGCTACGTTGCAGTACGCGGGGGCGGCAAAGCTATCGAAGAGAGCCTCAAACTGCTGGAATTTGAGCGCGTATGTTCGTCGGCCGCGTGGGGTACCGACGAAATTGAGCACACGTTTCCTGAATTGATTGATCAGGTGATGGGGGAGGCTTCACTCTATGCTCCGCGCTTGGCGGCACTTGCTCTCAAACAAGCACAAGGCTCGCCAGACGAGGCGGTATTTTTGCTGCGCGCTTTCCGTTCTACGCTTGAGCGTCCTTATGTTTCGCGTCCGGTGGACACCGGTGAACTACGGGTAAACCGCCGCATTTCGGCTGCATTTAAGGACGTTCCTGGTGGCCAGGTGCTTGGTGCAACGCGCGACTACAGCCATCGATTGCTTGCTTTTGATTTAGAAACGGAGGGCGCAGAAGAGCTAGCTGAAAAGCGCGCTGTATTGGCGCGTCATTTTGAGAATGTCGCCGATACTCAAACGACCGATAGTTCGCAGCCATTGAGCGGTAAGCTGCCGCGCGTATTGGATTATCTGCGAGCCGAGGGCTTAATTGCCCCTGTTCCGAGAAACGATTGCGAGCCCATGGACGCTACGATGGCCCCCCTTACGTTTCCAGCTCCACGTTCTGTACGACTGCAAACCCTTGCGCGCGGAATGACGCAGGCTGTTGAAGCCTTGGGTTATGCGGCCATTCGTGGGTTTGGTCCGGCGCATCCCACCGTGGGCGAGCTGCGACAAGGACGTGCCGCGATTGCCGTGGATCATCCGTTGGAGCCTGGCGATGCTCAAGATGCGTACTATTTAGGATCGCTGCCCTTGTGCGAGGTTGAGAGTGTGTTTATGGACGAGGAGGACGACACTACTCATGCTGGCGCCTCAGGTGCATCGTCGACATCGGGTCAGACTGACGGGCTTTCCTTGGCGGTGGGCTATGGCCTCGTGTTTGGCCGTGCTGAGACAAAGGCCATAGCTATGAGTGTGCTCGACCGTTGTCTCGATTCGAATGAAGTACGTTACCCCACTGAAGATGAGGAATTCGTGCTTTACCACGTGGACGGCGTTGAGGCTACAGGATTCATTTCGCATCTCAAGCTGCCCCATTATGTCACGTTTCAGTCAAAGCTTTCCAGCGTGCGCGGTACGCGCAGCGAAAATTCCTCTGCCAACTCGAAGGAGGTTTGCGATGCAGCAGCGCTATAACTATGCATTCTTCGATGAGGCGTCAAAGCGTGAAATTCGTCGCGCTCTTATCAAAGGTGTATCGATTCCTGGCTATCAGGTTCCTTTTGCCTCACGCGAAATGCCTATCGGTCGTGGTTGGGGCACGGGTGGTTTGCAAATTACGCTTGCCATTATCGGGCGCAGCGATGTGCTGAAAGTTATTGACCAGGGTTCTGATGACAGTGTGAATGCGGTGAATATTAAGAAGCTTGTCGCCGACACCACCGACGTAGAGGTGACTAATATCACGGGCGATGCCACGCTTATTCAGTCGCGTCACCGTATTCCCGAGCAGCGGCTATGCGGCAATCAGATTCTCGTGTTGCAGGTGCCTACTCCTGAGCCGTTGCGCAGCTTCGAGCCCAGTGAGACTGCTACCAAGCGTCTTCATGCCGAGGCTGACTATACCGGTGCTTGGTTGGAGTTGTTTGATCAAATTGTGCGCTATGACACGGCCACGACGGGCGCCGATCACCCCGTGCTGGTGAATGGACGCTATGTTATGGCTCCGTCTCCTATTCCGCGCTTTGATAATTGCATGTTGCATCAGGCAGAACATCTTACCCTTTTGGGTGCCGGTCGCGAGAAAAAAATCTATGCTGTTCCTCCCTATACCGAAGTGCGATCGCTTGATTTTGAGGATTATCCCTTTTCGCCAGAATGTTTTGACGGTAAGCGTTGCCGTCTTTGTGGCGCAGAAGGTACCTACCTCGATGAGTTGGTAGACGAGGTTTCGGGTGCGGTGTACTACCAATGTAATGACACCTCGTTTTGCGCCTCTCGCTTTGCGGCTTTTGCGTCGTGCGACTCTGGGCAAGAAGCAGAGGCATCGCTGCAGCCGGCAATGAGGGTGAGGAGTGAATAATGATAGATAATCGACGCTATGGTACTGATGAGGTGCCGTGCTTGTCTGTGCGCCACCTATCTAAGCGCTTCGGTGTGGGATGTCTGCATTGCTTGGCTCCTGGTGCGCAGCTTGAGCGTAACGTGTGTCCTCGCTGCGGCACAGTGCATGCGGTGCGTGACGTGAGCTTAGACGTGTTCCCTGCCGAAATCGTGGGGGTGGTGGGTGAGTCGGGAAGCGGCAAATCTTCTTTAATGAAGTGCCTCTTCTTTGATGAAAAAGCCACTGAGGGGGAGGTGCGAGCGCGTCCTTTCGATGGCGGTGCGGCCAATTTGCTCAGTCTCTCGTCTCAGCAGCAGCGCACCATTCGTAATACGGTGTTTGGCATGGTGTACCAGAACCCCTATCTGGGTTTGCGTATGGACTTCTCGTCGTTGTCAAACATTGCCGAGCAGATGATAGCTGCGGGCAGTCGTAATGTGGGCGCTATGCGCTTTCGTGGGGAGGAACTGCTTGAGCGAGTGAATATTCCATTAACACGCGCCGTCGATTCGCCGCGTTTATTTAGTGGGGGCATGCAGCAGCGTGTTCAGATTGCTAAGGCACTGTCGAACAATCCGCCCATCTTGCTTTTAGATGAGGTTACTACTGGCCTTGATCTGTCGGTACAAGCGGCCGTGCTCGACTTGATTCAGCAAATCAGACGTGAATGTAACGTAAGTATGCTCGTGGTGAGTCACGACTTGGGCGTTATTCGCATGCTGGCCGATCGTACCTTTGTCATGCTAGATGGCCGTGTTATCGAGACGGGTCTAACCGATCAAATATTGGAAGATCCACAGCACGCTTATACCCAACAGTTGGTCTACTCGCTTCTGTAAAACGCGGCCACAGCGTAGGAAGTGGCAGAAAGATTAGATGAGGAACACCCCATGAACGACAACTCCTGCATCATTCGCGGCGGCACGGTGGTGTGCGCCGATCACGTGCGGCCCGATTGCGATTTGGTGGTTATCGACGGCCGTATTGCGGCTATCGAGCCTGCCGGTACCTGTGAATTCGATGCGCAACCCGATGCTACCGTTGGTGTGCTGCCCGTCGTGGATGCGCGTGGAGCTTATGTGGTGCCAGGTCTTATTGACATTCACTCAGATTACGTGGAAAACGTCGCCTCCCCGCGGCCCAGCGTCGTTATGGATCTGGCTACTTCGCTGTATAAAGCCGATCGCGAATTGGTGTCGCATGGCATCACGACAATTTATCACTCTCTGTCAGTTTATGGTGCTCAGATCTTCGACCATAAACCTATTCGCGATTTCGGCAATGTGAGTACGCTTATCGACCAGGTGGCCAGTTTGCGTGAGGGCGAAGAGCGCGATCATCTTATTCGCCATCGTTTACACATGCGCATCGAATTAGATTCCGTCGATCTGTATGATGATATCAGTACTTTTTTGCGGTCTGGAAAAGTTGATCTTGTATCGTTCATGGATCATACACCCGGGCAAGGGCAATATCGTGATTTGCTGATATTTGGCGAAACGTTAAAGGGCTATCGTGACGTAACCGACGAAGAGGTTCGTGATATTGTTCGCCAGCAGCAAGAAAGCAAAAAACTTACCTATGCGCAGATATCTACCTTGGCATCCGTAGCGCGCGAACGCGGCATTTCTCTTGCTTCCCACGATGACGAAAGTGCCGAAAAGTTGGCATTCATGGACGGCCTAGAGGCTACGATTTCCGAATTCCCCCTTTCGTTGGAGGTGGCGCGAGAAGCTCGTGCTCGGGGAATGCACACTGTAGTCGGTGCGCCGAACGTTATGCTGGGACATAGTCATTCGGGGAATTTAAGCGCGCGTGAGGCGGTCGAGGCCGGTGCGGTGGATGTGCTGTGCAGTGATTACTATCCCGCCGCTCTGCTCGATGCAGTTTTTGCGCTGCGCGATGAATGCGATTTAGATATTGCACGTGCCTTCGCGTTGGTTACCATCAATCCAGCAAAGGCTGCCGGTATTGCCGATGAAGTTGGATCGTTGGCGGTAGGAAAGCGCGGAGATGTTTTGTTGGTGCGTGAAATTACTTGTGACGGTTCTGCCCGCACTATGCCGGTGGTTACCCGTGCATTTGTGGGTGGGCATTCCGTATTCCGTTCTCACTACCCCGATCAGCCCAGCGGATACGGACGTGATCTGGGCGAACGAGACGCAACAACAAGAACCACTTTGTTGCGGGAAAATTTTCCGATCGGTGTTTGTTCTGCGGATATCTCAGTGAGCACTTCCTCGAGTCCTTCGGTAAACCATGTTGCTGCAAAGGTGGTATAGGTATGGCTTTGCTAGAGATTAAAGGGCTTTCAAAATCTTTTATGCTTCACCGGGTAGGTCGGCGTATTCAAGGATGTCATGATATCGCGTTTTCGCTTGAGCCGGGTGCGTTTGTGGGTATTACCGGACGCAGCGGCAGTGGAAAATCCACTATTTTAAGGTGCATCTGGCGTACGAATTTGCCCGAATGCGGTCGCATTCTCTATAATTCTAAGCGTTTTGGTATGGTTGATCTGGCGCAAGCCACTCAACGTCAGATGCTATACCTACGTTCTTACGAGCTGGGTTATGTGTCTCAGTTCTTAAATGCGCTACCGCGCCAGACCGCTTACGACATTGTGTTTGCGAGCGCTTTGGAGGCCTATGGAGTTGACTCGCGTGATCAGGCCGCAGGTGAGACAAGGCGCATGCTTCGCCATTTCGATTTAGATGAAGAGTTGTGGGAGTTGTATCCGCGTACCTTTTCGGGTGGTGAGAAGCTGCGGCTGAATATTGCATCTGCCATGATCAAGCGTCCGCGTTTGCTGTTGCTTGACGAACCTACGGCCTCGCTTGATGATGCTTCCAAGCTGAAGGTGCGCGCACTTATCGAGCAGTTAAAAAGTGAGGGTACCACCATGCTGGGCATTTTTCACGACCTTGCCTTCATGGAGGGTCTTTGTGATCATGAGTTCAACATGCAGGAGGGGATGATGGCGTGATCGCAGATTTCCATGTGCATACCACCATGTCGGATGGCTCGGATACGTTCGAGGAGGTGCTTCAGCAAGCGCGCGCTCGCGGTATTGAGCGTATTGCGTTTACTAATCATGATACGACGGTGGGATTGGACGAGGCCTACGCGCTCGGTGCTCGCTATAATATAGAAGTTGTCGGGGGTATTGAGGTAAGCGCTTGGGACGCTCGTTGTCAGCGCAAGGTACACGTGCTAGGTTTAGGCGTGTATGAAGGGGCTCCCGCATTGGCGGCACTGTGCAACCCCCTTCTCGATCGCCGGCGAGCAAATTCACTTTGGCAGCTTGATAGACTCGTTGAATCGGACTATGAAGTTGATGTCGATTATGCCTTGGCGCTTGGTCGTGCTTCTACGTGCCTATACAAACAACACCTCATGGCGGCACTTACTAAGGATCCTTATCCGAGCTCTGCCTACCGTACGTTATACACGAGCTTGTTTAAAGAGGGCGGTATCTGCGATCGCGATATTGCGTATATTGATGTTCGAGATGCTGTGGCCGCTATTGTGGAGGATGGTGGCTTGGCGGTGTTGGCGCATCCGGGTCAGCTTAATAGTTTTGACATGATTCCCTCTCTGGTGGCCTGTGGCCTTGGCGGTATCGAGCAATACCATCCCGATCATACGCCCGCCGATCGCTCCCTCTGCGCCGATTTGGCAGAACGCTATGATCTGATATGCACGTTTGGCTCCGACTATCATGGTCGTTTTGGTAGTATTCCTTACGTGGGCTATCGTATTCCCGTTTGGTAGCAGTCTCTCATTTCAGATTACGTGCGCCTTTTTAGTAACACTTCTGGTGTTTTCTTGTCTACGGTGAGGCCTCAGTGAGGCCTCCGTTGTGCGATAATAAGCCCCGCATTTGCGGGGTGGATTATTGCTCGCTCAGGGTGCCCTTTGTCGATAAGAACTCTTTTCTAATTGACGCAGAGGCGCACTATAGCGCTTTACTGTGATAAACCGTACGGGGCTAAAAAATGGCCGTTCGCGGTACTATGAGGTAACGAAAAGAGAGTTATCTACCCGATACCTCATTGATAAAGGGGTCTTTGCGCTTTATAGTAGTGCGACTGCGTCATTCATTTTGGCACCTTGATTACATCAAGCTCGGCGCAGGGGAAAGGGAGAAGATACCAATGAAGATGAAGAAATGGGCCGTACTGGTTGCGGCCGGGGCGCTCGTAGCGTCCTTTGCTCTGTTTGGTTGCTCGTCAGGCGCAACTACGGACTCCAAGGCAAATGGTGGTAATGTCGCCGATGCGGGCTATACGCTCATCAACGACGGTAAGTTGACGGTGGCGGCATCGCTGGATTTTCCACCGTTCGAGAACCTGAACGGAAATAAGCCCGAGGGCTTCGCTGTTGACCTCATGGGTCTTCTCGCTGAAGAGATGGGCTTGGAAGTTAACTACCTGCCCTCTACGAAGTTTGACACCATTGTTCCCCTTATCCAAACCGGCGGCAAGGCCGACATTGGTGTATCGTCATTTACGGTGACCGACGAACGTTTGGCCCAAATTGATTTCTCGGACACTTACTGCGACGTGAATCAGAGCATTACGGTGCTGAAGACTTCGGGTATTACCGACGTGAAACAGCTTGAAGGCAAAAAGGTGGGTGCTCAGACGGGTACGACTGGCTATGAATGGGCTGCCGAAAACATTAAGGGTGTTGAGGTAGTAGGTTTTGACGAAATGACGGCTGTGTTTGCTGCGCTGCAGTCTGGCCAGATCGATGCTGTTGCCGTAGACTTGCCGGTGGCAAACTACTATGTGAAGACGGCCTATACCGATTGTCAAGTTATCAAGGAAATTCCCACGGGCGAGCAGTATGCCGTTGTGGTAAGCAAGGAAAACCCTGAGCTCACTAAAGCTCTCAACACGGCACTGAAGGCTGTGAAGGAAAACGGCAAGTACGCCGAGCTGGAAGCCAAGTGGCTTCAGTAACTCTCTCAAGTCTGTAAGGACGTAAGGACGAACTGATGCAAATCGCAACCGCATTCGCACGGAAGCACTTTGCCAGCATTGCAGTACTTATGGTCGCCGCAATGCTGGCCGCATCGTTCGTCTTGCCGGTCCAAGCGCACGCCATGGAAGTGGAGCGTTGGACCGCCAAGTCGAACACAAGTGGCGAGACGAAGATTATGGGTGAGACGCCTACCCGCGTAACATGGCAGGGCCAATCAGCCGAAAATGAGTCGCTCACGGAAGTAGCTATCGATCTACCTGCTGGCTCAGTTATCGAAGTCGACAATGTGAAGACTACGGTAATGAGCGGACTCGATCGTCTCGAGATTGCCTCACAAACAGCCGTCGAAGGATCTAAGGTGACGGTGTCTTTTCCCGAGCCGACGCCAGCTGGCTCGTTGATTATGATTGAGTTCAACCGTACGTTGCTGCCTGCAGCGGGTGGTACGTTTGGCATGACGGGTAGCTATACTACCGTTGATGGAAAAGCGCATGATATGGCTACAACCGACCAGACATTCGATGTCGTGAGTACCTCACCCGCTGAACAGTTTTCGGTCTGGTTAGGGCAGCAAGATTGGGTGAAGGCGTGGAACTCCAACAAGTTCCTGCACCTGTTCTTTGATCCCACTATTATTGTTACGTCTATACCTACGGTGTTTGCAGGGTGGCTTATCTCCATTGGTCTGGTTATCCTTAGTTTCCCGCTTGCTATCCCACTCGGCTTAGTTTGGGCGTTTTTGCGTATGGCAAAAAGTCGAATACTGCGGGCTATTGGTGCCACCTACATTAATATCGTGCGTGGCACACCGCTATTCCTGCAGCTGTATATCGTGTTTTTCGGTCTGCCGCTCATGGGTATCACTATGGACAACTTCGTGCTTGCTGCGATTGTTTTGGTGGTTAACTCAAGTGCGTATTTGGCTGAGATATTCCGAGCAGGTATTCAGTCCATCAGCAAAGGCCAGTTCGAGGCTGCGCGATCATTGGGTATGAATAGTATTCAGACTATGTTCTTTGTTATCATACCGCAGACGGTAAAGCGCGTGATACCTACTATGACCAGCGAATTTATCCTTATGTACAAGGATACATCGCTTATGGCGGCAGTGGGTGTTATGGAACTAATGATGTACGCGAAAACTATTACGGCCGCTACGGGCAACGTGACACCTTATATTGTTGCTGCGGGATACTACCTCATTGTTACCATCCCTCTAACCAAGCTCATTAATACCATGGAGTCACGTATGGCGGGAGGTCGTCGTAAGCGTAGAAAGCATACGTCTACCACACACGAAGCGGAACTACAGCCTGGTTCCGATGCTGCCGTGGCGCGCAGTATTCGTATGTCCGAAACCTTTGCTGGCCCGGCATTGCAGACGAAATACGACGAAGATGCACCTTCTAAAATCAACCGTAACAGCAACCATATGAGCCATTAAGGAGGTGCGGAATGACTGATCAAAGTATTGGCAGTAAGGACAGTGTTGTGGCCGACGCAGCAGCACAGGCCGTGCCCGTGGCCTCCCCTGTGCACGAAGTTTCCGATGAAGTTGTAGTGCGTATCGAAGATCTGCGTAAAGCCTTCGGCGATAATGAAGTGCTGCGTGGTATTGATTTAAATGTGCGCCGCGGCGAGGTTGTTGTTATCTTAGGGCCCTCCGGTTCCGGTAAGTCGACATTGTTACGCTGCGTAAACTTATTGGAGAAACCCACGAGTGGGCGTATTTTCTTTGAAGACACCGAGATTACCGCCAAGAAGACAGACATCAATAAGGTGCGTGCTCAATTGGGCATGGTGTTTCAAAACTTTAACCTGTTCCCTCATCTGAGCGCTAAGGGTAATGTAATGTTGGCTCAGCAAAAGGTGCTGCATCGCGGCAAGGCTGAGGCAGAACGTATTGCTATCGATCAGTTGCGGAAGGTTGGCCTTGGCGACCGCGTTGACTATAGGCCCTCAGAGCTTTCTGGTGGGCAGCAGCAGCGTGTGGCCATTGCCCGAGCACTGGCCATGAACCCCCATGTTATGTTGTTTGATGAAGCCACTAGTGCGTTAGATCCTGAGTTGGTACGTGATGTGTTGGCCGTTATGCGTGAGTTAGCTCGCGGAGGTATGACGATGATTGTGGTAACCCATGAGATGGGTTTTGCTCGCGATGTGGCAGATCATGTCATCTTTATGGATGGCGGCCATATTGTTGAGCAGGGAAGCCCTGAAGAGGTGTTCGACCACCCGAAGTCCGACCGAACTAAAGACTTTTTGGGACATATCTCATAAAAACAAGGTGCCGGTAATCCGGCACCTTGTTTTTACCCGGCAACATCCATCGTAATTTTGGTTCTTGCGGAATCAATTAAAATGACGGATAGCGTAGCTTGTGCAAAGGGGGGAGCTTTGTGCGACGGAATTACTAACCTGTCATTTTGCATGGGGCTACGATTTCATTCTGTTTTATGCACAACTATGGAAACTAACGGCGAGAATATCCAATATGTTCGTCGATATATGCAATATTAGAACAGCGATATTGCATATTTTTTTGTGCAGTTGATCAAGATGTAATAAAATTTTGCACTAATCATTCGTAAATAAATCTTGCAGGTGAACAAAAAAGGTGATATAACTTCATCAACGGCAAATCTGGTAAACATGTCACGGTTGGATCTTCGGGGTACCACGAAACATGTTCAGTCTCCGAAGTGGTCTTTCAGTTGCGGCAAACAGGCCAGCACGCTGCTCGTATGTAGTGCGCCACCAATGGCAGCATGGAAGCTGCCAAAGAAAGGAGACTGTCATGGCGAAGATAGTCAGCTCTTGGAACGACTGGGATCCGTTGAAGCGCGTCATCGTTGGCCGCTGCGACTACTCGATGATTCCTCCCGAGGAGCCCGCAACCTCCGAGAAGGTGCCTGTCGATTCTGAGATGCGCGGCATGTGGGGCCCTCGTCCTACCGCCACCGTCGAGCGCGGCAATGAGTGCCTCGAAAATCTCGTCAAGGCCCTTGAGTCTCGCGGCGTGGTTGTTGACCGCCCGACGCCCATCCAGTGGAACCAGGCCATCGGTACGCCTGACTTCCGCAACGACTCCATGATGACCTGCATGCCGCCTCGCGACATCCTGCTCACCATCGGCAACGAGATCATGGCAAGCGCCAACTCCTTCCGCTGCCGCTACTTTGAGTACTTGGCCTACTGGCCGCTGATGAAGCAGTACTTTGATGAGGATCCTGAGTTCCTGTGGACCCAGGCCCCCCGTCCGCGCCTCACGGATGCTTCCTACAAGCACAACTACTATGACGAGAAGATCACCCTTGAGGATCGTTTGGTTCGCACGGCCAACAAAGACTTCGTGACGACCGAAGTTGAGCCGATGTGGGATGCTGCAGACGTCATGCGCATGGGTAAAGACCTGTTTATCCAGCACGGTCTGACCACCAACCGTACCGCCATGGAGTGGTTCCAGCGCTACTACCCCGAGCTGCGTGTACACGCGGTGAACTTCCCGGGCGACCCCTATCCGATCCACATCGACGCCACCTTCGTACCGCTGCGTCCGGGTCTGATCATCAACAACCCGCATCGTCCGCTTCCCGAAGAGCAGCGCGCCATCTTCGAGGCCAACGACTGGCAAATCGTTGAGTCGGCTCAGCCGGCACACGACGAGCCGCCAGCGCTGTGCTACAGCTCGGTATGGCTGTCCATGAACTGCCTGGTACTCGACCCCAAGACGGTTATCGTCGAGGCTTCCGAAGTGCATCAGCAAGAGCAGATGGACAAGCTGGGCATGAACGTTATCCCGGTAGACCTACGCGACGCCTATCCGTTCGGCGGCGGTCTGCACTGCTCCACGGCCGACGTATTCCGCGAGGGCGACTGCCTCGATTACTTCCCGAACCGCGTCAAGGATCCGACCTTGATCCGTCCGGAGCTGTGGAACGACTAAGCGTTTCTGCGTGACCACCTGCCAACGTTAGGGCAATATAACATCGTGAAAGAAAGGGGATTCGGTTTGCAAGGCATGCCGGGTCCCCTTTTGGCTTTCGTTCCCCGACCACGACAAGCAATAAGAACTTGTCATGCAGGATCAAAGGTGAGATAGGCTCTATTTCAAATTACTCTGTCTCGAATTTGATCCGCATAACAACTGCCCTCGCAAGGGGGGGGGGGGGGGTAGGTGGCTTATATATTTTTGCTAATGGTTTAAGGAGGACCAATGGCAGACCTCAACGAAAAAGAGACTAAAACAGGCAAGGACGACCCAGGCGGTTCCGGCGGCTATCAGATGAAGGTTAATCTGGGTGTTATTGCCATGCTTATCTCTGCGACGGGCATGGGCATGGTTCCCCTGTTCAGCCGCTGGGCAACGCGTACCGACATGTTCAATGGCGCGCTCGGCCTCAATGCTGGTGACAGCATCGGCGCTCTTATGGCGGTAGGCCGCATGAGCATGGGTGTACTGTTCTTCGTTGTTCTATTAGTTGCAACTCACAAAGTGCACGTGTTTAAGAAGCTTAAACTTACTCCCGCCATCGCATTGGGCGGCCTTATGATTGGTATGTCGCTTGCATGCTACGTGACTTCAACACTGCTTACGACTATTTCCAATGCTGTTCTGTTTATCTACATTGGCCCTGTTATCTGTGTGTTGCTTGCTCGTATCTTCCGTAAGGAACCCATGTCTACCTTGCAGTGGGTTTGCCTGGGCGCAGTATTTATTGGTATGATATTCGGCAACAACCTTATGGGTTTTGGTCCCAACGGCTTCTTCGTTGACTTCAACTTGATTCCGTCAACCCCTGAGTTCCCGCAGAAGGGCTTGGGTGACGCATTTGGTATTGCTTCTGGCTTCTTCTATGGTGCTTCGATGTTCTTCAATGGCTATCGCAAAGATGCCGACACCACCGCTCGTGGTGTGTGGAACTTCATCTTCGCAGTTATTGGTGCTGGTTCAATCACCATTGTTCTGAATGCTCTAGGTGCAAACCCAGGCATGGAGAACTGGGCTCTCAACATTGAGTTCACTACGTTCAACTGGATTGGCGCGGTGCTGCTGTGGATTATCTGCGGTCCCATCGCTTTGGGCTTCTTGTTGGTGGCCGGACGTAACTTGCCTGCTGCTGACTACGGCACTATTGCTTACTGGGAAGTACCCGTTGCCATCTTTATTGGCTTGGTGGTATTCGGCGAAGCTCTTACCATCAATACCATTATAGGCGGCATTCTTATCATCGGTGGTGGCGCTATTCCTTCCATTAAGGGTATGGTTGCTGGGCGTAAGCAACAGCAGGAGGCGGAAATCAGCGAGAACCTTGCTGCACGCCTCGAAGAGGAAGCAATGAAGGAAGATATTCGCTAGTTTTACCCACTCGCCCGAGAGCCGCTCCCGTAAGGGAGCGGCCTTGTGCGGCGGCGTAGCTGACAAGTTGCGAGGATGAGCCAAGCATTTTCGTCGCTTTCCTGTAAGTGTACACCGCGATTCGGGCGCTTGGTTTGAGCTTGATCAAAGAAGGCCTGCAATAGGAGAGGAAGGTGCGTCAGATGAAAATAACGAAGAACCTTACCCACATTGCCACTGAGGTCGATTTCGAAGCTGCTATGACCGAAGACCAGCTGAAATCGGTTTTTGCCGAGGAAGGTTTCCAGGGATTTCCTGCAGAACTAGACATCATGGAGCGTACGGAAGATCACGTGCAGATGATGTCACTAAGGTCGTTACTGCAGTTTGCTAAGGCGACGGGTCTTAGTGCTGTTACCTACGATGTCACGTATTTCCCTCATGCCGATCACCGAGAGGTAGAGTATCAGCTGAGGCAGCTCGCTCACGATCTTGAAATTGATGCCGACGTCATTCGCGAAGTATGCACTGACGAGATAAAAGAGTATTTGGAACTCGATGCCAAGCGTGATGCAAATCTTCCGGTGCATAGCATCGTAGAGGCGTACAGCGGTGGTACCGCCTTTGCCTGGTACGGCATGAATGAGTATCCGCGCTTGAAGCGGGTTATCTTGCGTAAGCTTGCGGAAGGTGGCCCGAAGGCGAAGCGTGCGTTTATTACGCGCGCTAGCAAGGCTCAGGTTGAGATGCTTGAAGACTATTGATAGGTGAATCCCAGCTAAAACGGGTGCTTAAGTTTTAGCTGGGACGTATGCTGGTGCTGAGTTGTTGGCGCTTGAGATATGGCAGGAAACGACGTTTGAGAATTCACTCGGTTTAAGAACTTGCTTGCTGCAAACACAGGTTCTCCGGGCGGGGCAACAAGCTGTTGTTCCGCCCGACCGAGCTGCGTCTCTGTCATTTTCTGTGAGAATATTCGTTCACAAGGAATTGTTTCCGAACAAATAATGATCTGCGGCATCCTCGAAGTTATAGGGTATGATTATAGCCAGCTAACGAGGATTTCTTCCGAGAGGAGGTTCCAGTGCATCAAACGCTGTTCAAGCGGTTTCCTCCTCTGTCCAATGAGGCCGCAAACGATCTAGGGGATTACCATGGAATCTAATAATGCTCAAAGCAGCACGCTTAAGAAAGTTGCCGTCTCCTCATTTCTTGGCAACTTTATCGAATGGTTTGATTACGCTACGTACTCATATTTTGCAGTAGTTATTTCGCAGGTTTTCTTTCCTGGCGGCGATCCGTCATTGGCGCTCATGCAAACGTTTGCGGTGTTCGCGCTCTCGTTCCTGTTGCGTCCCATTGGTGCCATGTTCTGGGGTAGTATGGGTGATAAAAAAGGCCGTAAATGGGCCCTTTCAACATCCATCTTTCTTATGACCGGCGCAACGTTTCTTATTGGCCTTTTGCCTGGCTATCTTGCTATTGGTCTTGCCGCTCCGATCCTTTTGCTGTTGCTGCGCATGGTTCAGGGCTTTTCGGCTTCTGGCGAATATGCTGGTGCTGCCACATTTTTGGCAGAGTATGCTCCTACGAACAAGCGCGGTTTGTACTGCTCTCTTGTTCCCGCTTCAACGGCAGTGGGATTGCTGGTGGGATCGATGTTTGCCACGGTTATGTATTCCATTCTGCCCGAGTCAGCGGTGAATGATTGGGGATGGCGTATTCCGTTTTTGTTGGCTGGCCCACTGGGTCTTGTTGCGCATTACATCCGTACTAAGCTGGAAGATTCGCCAACGTACCAGGAGATGCAAAAGAATCTTATCAAGGAAGACGATTCGAACCATCCTATTCGCGATCTTTTCCGTCATCATGCCAAGGAGCTTATTATCTCCTTCGGTGCCGCTATGCTGAATGCGGTAGGTTTTTATGTGGTGCTTACCTACTTGCCAGTGTATTTGGAAACAGTAGTTATGATGCCAGCAAGCGAATCGTCGCTTATTACGACCATTTCTTTGGTAGCCTACGTTGCTTTCATTTTCGGAAGCGGGCATCTGTCCGATATGTACGGACGTAAAAAAATGCTTATCATCGCCTGTGTATCATTCATTGTGCTGACGGTACCTGCATTTATGTTGTTGAATACCGGCATGTTCTTTGCAGTGTTGGGTGTTGAGCTGGTGTTGTGCTTAGCTCTTACCATCAATGATGGCACCCTGTCTAGCTACCTAACCGAAACATTTCCTACTGCAGTGCGTTATACCGGCTTCGCTCTGTCATTTAATATGGCAAATGCATTGTTCGGTGGTTCGGCTTCGTTTATCTCCACGGCTCTTATTGCGGCTACGGGGTCGAATTTGGCACCAGCATGGTACATGGTGGGCGTGTCTTGTGTTGCGCTCGTGGCGATGATACTATCGCATGAGCATACGGGCAAGGATCTATCTGAGGTCTAGTCTTTTAATTCGCGCTGTTGCTGCGAAAGAAGATATACCTTGTTTCGCGCCATCCGCCCTGCTATTGCAGGACGGATGGCGTCGTTGCAACGTATGGACGATTGTCCGCTTTGGGCGGACGGAAAGCACGTTGAGGGAACTATGAGCGAATCGCCTACACCGAAATCGTTGAAAGCGCAGATCACACGTACGTCGCTCGTGCTTGCTGCTGCAGCACTTTTACGCGACGAAGGTCCTAAGGCGGTTACGTACCGCAAGGTGGCAAAATGGGCTGGCGCGGCTTCGTCGTCGGTGGGTTATTACTTCGACTCGGTAACTGAGCTGTTGCACGAGGCGGGTATGTATAATATTCAGCTGTGGGCTCAGCGTGCCGATAGAGTAGCCGATCTCAGTGACAAGATGGAACCCGAAGAGTGTCGTGCTCGCATTACCGAGCTGCTAACGCGCGCCTGCCTACCCGACGATTCTGTTATTCCTGCGGCTCATTACGCCCAGCTTATTGGTGCTGCCGATTCCGAAGTAGTTACCGAAGCT
This sequence comes from Gordonibacter sp., assembly GCA_034932485.1. GTDB lineage: Bacteria > Actinomycetota > Coriobacteriia > Coriobacteriales > Eggerthellaceae > Gordonibacter. Next base: position 5,067 of record JAYFOQ010000026.1, on the reverse strand, counting down.
TACCGTAAAGGCCGGGTGTTGCTGGATGCTGCTATCGCTCGTATTCTCGATCGAGCTGGCGTGCCTATGACCCCGCGTATTGTGGTTGCTCTTGTTGATGGGGCGGCCGTTGCTTCCATTTCGGAGGGTTATAATGTGCGCGAAATGGCTGATAAGTTGCTTGGTGAAGCCATTGAGGCTATCGAAGCCTACACGAAAGTTGTTCAAGAATAAGCATACAGGTGAAGGTAACTTTTATACGGCATTTTCATATATGCCGTCTTGCTAGGTTACCGAACGCTCACGTAAAAATATCCTAGCTTTTACGCTTGAACGACAGGAGGGTGAATCTTTCGCCCTCCTGTCGTTTTCCTTTCTCCCCTTTGGTAGAACAGATAGGTCAATCGAGATCTATACGCACCTGCTTCTTAGGTAGGTGCGGGGTCGCACGTTATGGGAAAGGAGTGGAGTATGAGTGAATTAAACCAGCAGGCTGTTTCATCAAGCGTTGATGCTGGTCCAGTTGGTAAATTAGGACGTCCTTCGTTTGCACGCACCCTGTCGTTCTTTGGGTTCTTTGCTATTACGGCATCGATGGTTATGACGGTGTACGAGTATCCATCTTTCGCTTCGTCTGGGTTTCAACTGGTATTTTTTCTCATTGTCGGAGGAATCCTCTGGTTTTTGCCGGTTGCCATGTGTGCGGCAGAGATGGCAACCGTAAAGGGGTGGGAATCTGGCGGCATCTTCTCATGGGTGGGTAATACGCTCGGGCGGCGTTGGGGTTTTGCGGCGCTGTTCTTTCAGTGGTTTCAGATTACCGTTGGCTTTGTAACGATGGCCTTTTTTATTCTAGCTGCACTGGCTTATGTATTTCAGTGGGATGCGCTGTATAACAACCCGCTTGTTATGTTTTTCGGTGTTGCCATTATCGTGTGGCTGCTTACGTTAACCCAGTTGGGCGGTACTAAATACACAGCTCGCATCTCGAAGATTGGTTTCGTAGGTGGCATTATTCTGCCGGTGTTGGTGCTGTTGATTGGCTTAATTATCTACTTTGCTACGGGCGGTATCTCTCAGATTAAAATGGATGTGACTACGTTCGTGCCGGACTTTACTAAAGTCGATACGCTCGTAATCTTTGCATCGTTTATCTTGGCCTATATGGGTGTTGAAGCTTCGGCCTCTCACGTAAATGAGCTGAAGAACCCGAATCGCAACTATCCTCTTGCCATGATTGTCTTGGCTATTGTTACCATTGTGCTTGATGCACTGGGTGGTTTAGCGGTTGCTACCACCTTGCCAGCATCAACCCTTGACGGCAACCTGTCGTTTGGTGTTATCGAGGCGTTCCGTGCTATCTTTGTGCAGCACATTGGCCCGAATTTGGGTTGGGTTGTATTTGTTGTGGCGTTGCTGCTGGCATTGGGTGTTCTGGCTGAGATTTCTGCCTGGATTGTGGGCCCTTCGCGTGCTTTGCTTGATACGGCGCACGATGGTATTCTACCCCCGTCGTTCAAGAAGACGAATAAGAACGGCGTGTCAGTGAAGACCGTTGTTATACAGGCGATCATCGTGACGGTGTGGGACGCCGTGTTGTGCGGATCCATTGCTCTGTCTGGTGGCTCTAGCTCGTCGGTTGGATATCTAACTGCGATTGGTCTTACTGTCGTTATCTATCTGGTGGGCTACGTACTGTTCTTCTTGGGCTATTTTACGCTCATTTTCAAGAAGAAGAATTTGGCGCGTTCGTTCCAACTTCCTGGTGGTACTCCGTTTAAGGCCATCGTAGCAGGCGTAGGTCTGATTATGACGGTAGCTACACTCGTGATTTCGTTCTTTCCATCCTCAAGTTTGGACGCACAAGCGAACTTGGTGTATCAAGCTACGCTAGCCGTCGCGTTTGCCATATCGATGGTTATTCCGTTTGTTATCTACGGGATGAGACACCGTTGGGCACCGAAAAACACAGTAACAGTTGCTGCTTCAGGTGCCGGCGTTTCGAGTGCAGCATCCACAAAGTCTGGGTCTTCGGAACCTCTCGCTTCGGGAGGCTCGCCAAAGACAAAGGAAAAGCCGAGCGGTAAATCTTAGCGAATCAGAAGGCTCTTAATTTCAGCATTACACATTTACGATAGAGGAGGTTTCAATGAAGAAGGAAAGTGCTAGCGCAATACTTGATGCCATGGATGAGAAGACGAAGTACCTCACGCCTATCTTTGGTTCTGAATCGTCCGATGCTCAGATGCCGCTTATGAAGATGAACCCAGAGCCGGTTGAGCCCCGCATCTCTTACGAAATGATTAAAGAGTATCTGTCTATTGAGGGCAATGCTACGCAAAACCTCACCACCTTCTGTCAAACCTACATGGAGCCTATGGCTACGCGAATTATGGCCGAAACGATGGAAAAGAATGCCATCGATAAGGATGAATACCCCATGACGGCCGATCTTGAGAATCGCTGCGTGGCTATGATTGGCGATTTGTGGCACGCGGACCCGACAGAAGAGCCTATGGGCACGTCAACGGTAGGATCTTCCGAAGCCTGTATGCTGGGTGGCTTGGGTATGCTGTTTCGCTGGAAGAAGCTCGCCAAGGATGCTGGCATCAACATTTACACAGAGCAGCGTCCGAATCTGGTAATTTCTTCTGGCTATCAAGTATGCTGGGAGAAGTTCTGCCGTTACTGGGATATCGAGATGCGTTTGGTTCCGCTTGAGAAGGACCATCTGTCGTTGAACATGGACACGGTTATGAACTATGTAGACGACCACACTATCGGTATTACCGCCATTTTGGGCATTACGTATACTGGAAAGTTCGATGACGTAAAGGCGCTTGATGCGTTGGTTGAGGCATACAACCAAGAACATCCGAAATTGCCTATTCGTATTCACGTAGACGGCGCTTCGGGTGCTATGGTTGCCCCGTTTATTAGCCCCGATCTTGAGTGGGATTTCCGTCTGAAGAACGTTTGGTCCATCAATACATCTGGTCACAAGTATGGCTTGGTGTACCCAGGCGTTGGTTGGGTGGTCTGGCGTAGCAAGGAAGCGCTGCCCGAGGATCTGATTTTCTGGGTTAGCTATCTGGGCGGTAATGAGGCAACAATGGCCATTAACTTCTCGCGGTCTGCATCGCAAATCGTGGGTCAGTATTATGTGTTGATGCGCAACGGCTTTAACGGATACAAAGAAATTCACGAGCGTACTATGGATGTAGCGCATTATCTCGCTGCCGAGTTGCAGGAAATGGGTCTGTTTGAAATTTACGAAGACGCCAGTAATATTCCTATTGTGTGCTGGGGCCTCAAAGAGGGCGTGGACGTGCCGTGGACACTGTATGACTTGTCTGACCGCCTGCGCATGAGCGGATGGTTGGTGCCGGCCTATCCCATGCCCGAGGACATGCAAGACACGACTGTTCAGCGTGTTGTGGCGCGACAAGATTTCTCGATGCAGCTGTGCGTGAAGCTGGTTGAGGATATGAAGAAGGAGATAGATACCCTAAGTAAGGCAAAATTCGTTACCGAAAATACGCAAGGCACGATTAACACCGGCTTCGACCATAGCGGCCGCTCTGCGGTCGACAGCGCCGACAAGAAATAACGAGCCGAATCAAATATTGCGCCCCGGTTCTGAACGACCGGGGCGTTTTTGCGGGCTTTAGTCGGTGGTTTTCTACCATTCTCCGATTAGACCAGTTGCATAGGCGAGGTAGCCAAGAATCCCTCCGACGAGGGCTGCTATCAAGGTGGTGATTACCACCTTGAGGATACGATGCTGACGTGCACGTTGGCTTCGCGGGCTGTCGCGATTGATGGGTTCGCCTTTCGAGAAGGCGATGAGTTCCTGATAGGTGACGATGTCATGTTGCTTCTTGAGCCGTTCGACCTTGATGAGCATGGTCATACCAATGCCATAGGTCAGCAGGGCGATAAGCGCGGAGGGCACTGTGTCCCATTCCCAGTAGGTAATACCCCCGAAGAATAAAACCACGCCCAGAATGGCGACGGCGAATCCGCCCCAACTGAGGATCTGCATGATCTTATAGTCTTTCGCAACTGCTTCTTCCATGGCTTCCATGTCTCCTTTTATCAACTCGTCAATAGTGGTGTCGAAAAGGATGCTCAGAAGCAGCAGGCTCTGCACGTCGGGGTAGGTCTTGTCGGTCTCCCAGTTCGAGATGATCTGGCGCGAGACGTATATCTTCTCGGCAAGGTCTTCTTGGGAGAACCCGCGCTGTGTGCGACGTTGCTTTATCTGATTGCTCAGGTCCATGCGTTCCTTATCGACGGTGAGGAGATTGCCATGATGGGAACCACCTTACCATCAAAAGGCTTTGACACGGGAGGAGGTGGGGCGAACATCTGCTGTCAAAAGTCTTTGACAGCAGATGTTTTTGCTGGTGAGGAGAGTGTGGCCGTTATGGTCGTTTGCGGCGGTACTTCTGTAGTCTGCTGTTTGGCTTGTCTGGAACGGTGCGCTCAATGAGCCCCAGATCGAGTGCGGGATCAATATAGTTTGCCTTGAATGTAGGGCGATGCGATAATCCGAGTTTTTTCATTAGTTCAACAGCGCTTAAAGTCTCTTCTTCCAGCGCTACTAAAACACGTCTGACTTGATCGGTGACTTGATCGGTGACTTGATTGGTGACTTGATCGGTGACTGGGTCGACATAGTTCATGTTTTTGAGAACTACCGTGAAATTATGTCCGTCATCTAAAAAGACAGGGCAGAATTCGTCCCGATAATTGGCGCAAAAGGCGGTCTCCTCGCGGATCGTGCGCAGGCCACTGCCGCGGCGTTCCATATACCCTAGTCGCTGAAAAAGATCGGCGATAATAGGATTGCGACGTTGGCTCGTTATGGCGGTTACGTCAATATCGCGTGGCAAGGGGCCGTCGACTTTGCTGCCGGGGGAAGTTATTTCAAGTCGGTCGTCGTAGATAGGGTCTGCTCCATAAGTCATAATCCCAGTTCAAGTGGCATTTCATGCTAGTTTTTGCTATAATGAATGCAAGGTTTTTGGGTGTATCAGATCAAAAACCTTGCACCTCTAAAAGCCCTTCGCCTTAATAACTGGG
>JAYFOQ010000025.1:0-39457 GCA_034932485.1 Gordonibacter sp. | reverse complement strand
TGGACTGGGACAATATAATGGACACGGAGAATCGAGCGTTTCGATTGGAAAGGTGTTCAAACTATGCCAGGAAAACGCTACGACAGGCAATTCAAGCTCTCCGCCGCGAGATTGGTTCTCGAGGGAGAGATCCCGGTCAAGGGGCTGTCCGATCAGCTCAACGTGCCGTGCTGCACCCTCAGAAGGTGGGCGGCGGAATATGAGGCCGACGGCGAGGGCGCGTTCCCCGGGAGCGGCAACCCCGTCGCGAACAAGGATTACGAGATACTGAAGCTCAAGAAGGAGAACGAGGAGCTCCGCAAGGAGGTCGCGATGCTAAAAAAATTCCGGGCCTTCTTGAGGCAAGCCCAAGTGTGAGGTTCGAGTTCGTGAGGACCGGCGAGCATGGGATGAGCGTCAAGAAGGCATGCGAGGCGCTGGGCGTCAGCAGGGGCGGATACTATGCCTTCCTGAACCGCCCCAAATCATCGAGGCGGATAGCCCGCGAGGCGCTGGAGCCGTTCGTCGAGGACATCTTCTACGCCAACAATCGCAGATACGGGTCGAGGCGGATTGTCGTCGAGCTTCGCAAGATCGGCATCGTCGCGAACAGCAAGACCGTGCAGCGCATGATGGCGAGGAAGGGGCTGGTATCCTGCAGGGGGCCCAGGAAGTACAGAAGGGGCGGAAAGGCCTCGGACAAAGGAGCCAATGTCTTGAACAGGGAATTCTCCGTCCAAAAGAGGAACAGCGTATGGTGCGGCGACATCACCTACATCCCCACGAGGGAAGGATGGCTCTACCTGGCCACCTACCTCGACCTGTTCTCGCGCAAGATAGTCGGATGGCAAGTGTCTCCCCGCATCAACGAGAATCTGGTGATCGACGCCCTCGACAACGCTGTGAACAGGGAAAATCCGGAAGAAGGACTCATGGTGCACACGGATAGGGGCAGCCAATACACCTCGAGCAGGTTTTGCAGGGAGCTCGAGGGTCGCGGGTTCGTCCAATCGTTTTCCCGCAAGGGCTGCCCTTACGACAACGCCGTCATGGAGTCGTTCTTCAAGACCCTGAAAAGGGAGCTTCCCCTCGATCGCAAGTACGACACCCGGATAGAGGCCAGGCAGGAAATTTTCAAGTTCATCGAGCTGTATTACAATACCAGGCGGCCGCATTCATCCCTCGGCAACCTATCGCCCGTGGAATATGAGCGGCAGTGCGCTCATTAGCTCGATTCCGAATGTTCATAAAACAGTCCCAGTCCAAACGATTTGAATTCGAGTTGTCAATTATTAGGGTTATGTTTCAAAAAGTGTGTTTACCCCAATTATTAAGATAGCTCCGATTTTCCGTAGCTCTCGGGAAGCGGAAGGTGAGTTTATGCGGAGTAAGGGACGCAAGGTCGCGCGGTTATTGATTGCTGAATGCGTCGGTTTATCTTTGATTGTAACGCTTTTCGCCTGCACTCTTGTAGGTTGTGCGAAGGATGAAAATAAGCAGGCTACACTTCCATATACGGTTTCAGTTGGCTCTATGGCAATTTCCTATCCTGACGGGTTTCCGAATGTTCAGGAAACATCGGCTGTATCGACATATTTTCCCGAAGGGATATCGTGTTTTGATGCCACCTTAATCGCTAATGATGACTACTCGATCGTTATTGAGGTAGCAATGGTAGATGACCCAAATAGTTTTGGTATTGCGATCGTGGAAGACTATTGGCGTGAATTAACGGCAGCTCACTCGAAAGAGAGAAGCGACAAGAAGTTTGAGCAGCAGTTTCCTGGGTTGCGCGCAATGGCCGAAGAAACGGTTATCGAAGAGCCACGATTTATTGATATTAACGGAAATCGCGCGTTGGTAATTGCTCAGACGACAAAAGAGGCGGTATGTCAAGTATTCTACTATGTCGAATCTCATGATCAAATCGTTGGTTTCGTTTATGCCGTATTTCCCTATTCAAAATATCAGGCAGATTCAGCATGCTTTGAAGAAATTTTTGAAAGTATCGAAATCTCTTAACAACTTTGGAAATAGAGTTCTCGTTAAGTTTGCTATATTCGTCTATGTACCAATCTTATAGACCCTTTTGCGGGCGTGGGTTGCTCGGCATATTCCCCTTGATGTCTATTGCTCGTAATCTTTCTTCTTGCTCGGCAAGAGGTTTGGCAGTTGCGATACCACCACGCCACCAAGAATGATAATAATGCCGAAGACTTGCAAGGTATCGATAGGCTCACCAAGAACGAATACCGAAATAAGAATGCCGCACGGCAATTCTGAAGATGCCATAATGGTGGAGAGGCCTGCGGTGAGATGAGGTGTGCCAATACCGAACAGTATAACGGGAATAAGCAGCCCAAATGCGCCCAGTATTAAGCCATACTTCCAAATGCCAGCTTGTAGCGCTCCACTTGCGAAATAGGTTGGGCATACGATAAATCCTAAGATGCAGGCACCTAAACACACGAACAGTCCGCGTTGGATAGGGGGTAAAGTAACGCCAATGCGGCCTGAGAGAAACATGAAAAGTGCGGTGCTGATGGCTGACAACAGACCACAAATAATGCCTAAGGGGTCAACCGTATCCAGTGCTTCCGAAAAGAGCCCGCTTGCCAGCAGTGTACCACCAAGGATAATGGCAGCTGCGGCTAACTCGGCGGGGTGTGGACGTCGGCGCGTTACAATAATTTGAATGACAACGCCTATCCAGGTGAACTGAAATAGCAGGGTAATTGCCACAGCGACGGGAAGTTTTGTTAGTGCGAAGTTGTACAGCACGCAGGTGGTGCAGGTGGTGAGACCTAATGCTAGTAAGCTGCCGATACGTTTTGGCGAGAGGGGTACGGGGCGCTTGCCGCGCAGTATGAGCACCAAGAGGGCGGTCGCAAAAAATAGCGTGCCAAACAGAGGCTGACTGGCTGCGATTTGTGTCCAGGAGAAACCGTCGTTGAGGGCGAACTTTACGGTGGTGGCCATGATACCGTAGCTGGCACCACCGGCAAACACGAGAGCGGAGTATTTCAAGGTGTTCTTTTGCATGGGCGTCATTCTAGCGCATAAGAGGGGATACTCGCGGGTACAATGTCCTTATGTCCTATAGAATAGAAACAGCTGATAACGCAACTTCTGCCTTGGAAGTTGCTTTCCGTGTGGTTGCCGAGCGTGTGCGCGTAGGCGAAACCCCGGTTATTTTGACGCCGACTCCCGGCGCAGCCGCCCGTGTTCGTTGTATGCTGACCCAAGGTTCCCTTGCGCTTGGTGTGCGAGTTGAAACGTTTTCCTCGTGGGTGGAGGATCGTTGGGAATTGTTTGGTGATGGACGGCGTGTGGTATTGCCGGTTGAGCGTACGCTGCTGGTGCGTCGTGCCTTGGGGGGTGATAGTAGTGCGCCGACCGGTAAAGGTGATGGCGGGCAACTTGTAGCCACGCCTGGTGCGGTCGATTTGGTGGCGTCGCTTGCGCGTGATGCTTTACCCTTTTTTGTGGGCGAAGCAGGCTTGACGCGTAAAGAGGGGCTGAGTGTCGGAGAACAAGCAACCGTTTCTACGCTGATGCGCTATGCGGATGCGCTTCGTTTGCGAGGACAGTGTGAGTTGTCGGAGGCGGCTTATCTTCTTCCGGATTTGCTTGCTACGGTGCCCACTTTGGTGGTGCTGGGTTTTGATGATATAGATTGCGCGTTTAAACACCTGCTCGATAAGTTGTCACTGCGCACAGAGGTGGTACGCGTTGACGACGGTTGCCGTGCGGCCGACGATGATGATCGTGCGTTAGAGTTACATGCCCTGCTCAATAGCCTCTTTTCTGCAACAACAGGCAATGCTCTTGAGCCTACGGGTGCTGTGCGATTCTTGTTGCCAGCTGGTCGCTATGCTGCCCCTCTATTGGTGGCTCATGCGGCAGCTGAGGCGGCGTTGCTTGAGCGTGAGAATGCGGCTTCGCGTGGTGTGACAGCGTTTCCTGTGTGCGTGGTGAGCTGTAACCCGGCGATAACGTTTGACCAGATGGCGGATTTTTTGGCTTGTCGTGGTGTGTCCTCAGCTGTTTCGGATCGAACTACGTTTGCGGAAACCGATTTCGGGCGTGCTTTCTTGGCGCTGGTGAATTTTATCTATGCGCCCGAATACGGTGTCTCCCAGGCTTCCGACTTCGCTCTCAGTTCGTTTTCGGGAGTATCTCAGCGGGAAGCTTACGCTCTCGATGCTGCCTGGCGAAGTAGTCGAACGGTCAATCGGTCGCGCATTGCTTCTGATTTGGCTGAGGCGAGCGAGATGGCGTGCGAGGTTCTTGCAGCGTTTGCTCGAGGCGATAGCGATGAAGCATTGGCGGTGTTTGAAGCGCGCTTGCGTCGTAGGATCGATTTGGATACGGCGTATCGAGCTGAGCAACTAACAGCTATTGGTGTAGCGCGTCGTTTTGTGCAGGCCTGTGATGCCTTAGACCTACCAATAACACGTGTTCTTTCCCTGTTGGAACGGGTTGTGGTTGCAAAAAGTGCGCGCGGGAATGCCGAGCAGTCTTTGTCAATTTCAGGAGATGCTCTTACGTGCGGGATTGATGTGAACAATTGCCAACCTGATGTTTTGTTTTTATCCCTCTCAGAAGCCGCCGAGCGGGCGAGTTGTTCGTGTTCGACGCTGATTCTCTGCGACTTGTCATCTGCTGCCTATCCGGTGCGTCCGGCTGAAGATGGCGCTACCTTGCTGCTGGAGAAGTTGGGGTTAGGCTGTGCTACCGACGCCCTTACTGCGGCACGTCGGCGGTTCTTTCGTGTTCTTGCGACCGCACGTAATGCGGTGGTGTGTGAACGGCCACTTAATACGGTCGATGCCGACGAATCTTATCCGGCGGTTATGTATGAGGAATTGCTGGACTGCTACCGCTCCGATTCTCAACACAACGAGGCCGTGGATCGTGCGACAGGGCTTCCAAAGGTGCTTGTCCCTTTTGCGAACACGGCGGGCGAAGACGACCTTCAGAGTAACTTGACATTGGATGATCGGTTGAACGATGTTGTTGCGTGGGACCTGCCTGCAAGTGGGGAGGTATCAGCGGAGGGTCGCAAGCGCGTTGTGCTACCGCGCTTTACGCGGGATGGTAGTGATGCGCCGCTTGCGCTGTCGCCTTCTGCTGTTGAAAGTTATTTAGAGTGCCCCTGCAAATGGTTTTCGCTTCGTCGTTTGCGTCTGTCTGAGCCTGATGCGGGTTTTGGACCAATGGAAATGGGAAGCTTTTCGCATGGGGTATTGAAAAGTTTCTACGAGCATTTCGCTGAGCAGGGACAAGCGAAAGTTACGGATGAAAATCTTGTTCAAGCTCGCGTGTTGTTGCATGAGATATTCGATCGCCACTTAGCTTTTCAGCCCGAGTTGCCACAACGAAGAAACCCTTTGGTTCCGCTGACAGCTTTTGAGCAAACGGAAGTGCACGCTTTGAAGCGCAAGCTTGTGGGCTATCTCGATCGCGAAGCTATCTTGCTACCTGGTTTCGTGCCGACGTACTTCGAGTACGATTTTGGTTCTGTAAATTTGTTTGAGTATGCAGGGTGCGCTTTGCGCGGCAGTATCGACCGCGTCGACGTAAACGAGCTGGGGCAGGCGGTTGTTATCGATTATAAAGGTTCACTTACCGGCGATTATGTGTTGGCCTCAGTCTCGCCCGCGGCTCAGGCTAAGGGGGTAGTGCTTCCTCATAAGGTGCAGACACTAATGTATGCCCAGGTGGTGCGTCGCGTATTGGGTTTAGAGGTTGTAGGTGCGTTGTATGTTTCCTATGGTCGAGATGGGCGAATCTCCGGTGCATTTGATCGTACCGTGTTGGGTGATGATGCTTTGCCTGGCATTGACGTGGACGATTGTGGCGCGCCAGGGCCGGCGGCGCAGGCACTTGGTGTTACTACGTTTTCGGAGTTGGTTGATACTGTCGAAGCGGGTATTGCTGACGCGATTGAGAGCATGGCTCGGGGTTTTATAGCGCCTGACCCGCGTGGAGACGACCCCTGTGGGTACTGCCCCGTACTGGCGTGCGAAAGAAGGCGGTAATCTATGAATCTCGATTCCTGCACGCCAGGCCAACGTGCCAGCATTGAGTGTGTGGATGGTCCGCTGCTCGTATCTGCAGGTGCTGGTTCAGGTAAGACTTTTACGCTTACTCAACGTATTGCTTATGCGTTGCTGCCCGAGAGTGGGCCTGCCGCTTCTGGCATTGATGAGATACTGGCCATTACGTTTACCGAAAAAGCGGCCGCTGAAATTAAAGCCCGCGTCAAACGCACGCTACGTGCCGAAGGGCTAAACGATGAGGCTCTGAAGGTGGACGGTGCCTGGATATCAACCATTCATGGAATGTGCGCACGTATTCTGCGTACTCATGCGCTGGAGCTGGGAATAGACCCGGCTTTTGGCATTGTGGGTGATGCCGAGCGAGCCGATTTAGTGGCGGCTGCAATTAATGAGGCTCTAGGGCGCGATAACGATATTATCGAGCGTGGATCGTATGCAGCTTTGTTTGACGAGTTTCCTGCACGTTCTGTGCTCCCTACGGCGCCATCAGTAGCTGCGATGTTGCAGACTCTGTTAGATAAGGCGGTTGGGCTGAGAGGTGGGTTAGATGCTCTCGACTTCGGGCCACCTCCTTCATCTCCTCGTGCGCTTGCACGTGATTTACTGAGGGCATACGAAGAAGTATTGCCCGCATTGGAGCAGGGTGGGAAAAGCGCCGCCGCCGAGAGGGCTCGCGCGCAGACTGTCGATGCTGTTGAGGTGCTAAACGATTATCTCGAAGGATTGAATACCTCTGGGCAGGAGGGCGTAGGTGCCGAAGAGGCTTTGGATATTCGTGGGCTTGCTGCGGTGGTTGATCGCTGTGTGTTTTTGCCTAAGACGTTCGGAAGCGCCGATGTAAAGACCCAGGTTGCAGCTTATCAAGAAGTGCATGCACACGTGTGTCGCGAGATAGCCCTATGTTTGGCGTGGCCGCGTGCTGCCGAACTGTTATCGTTGGCGCGCACGGTGTCACATCTTTATGAAGCGAAGAAGCGCGCCGTGTACAAGCTGGATAACGACGACTTGCTGGTAAAGACGCTTGCTGCTTTCGAGGAGTACGAAGATGTGGCGCGCCGCTACGAAGATCGCTTCAGATTGGTTATGGTTGATGAGTTTCAAGATACGAGCCAGTTGCAGATAGATCTGATTGCGCACTTGGCGGGAGAGAACTGCGCACGCTTGTGTACGGTGGGTGACGCACAGCAGTCAATTTATCGCTTTCGCGGTGCCGACGTGAATGTTTATGAGGCGCATAAGGTTGCCATGCGTACGCAGGAGACACCTGCACTGTACGTCGAACTTACTAAGAACTTCCGTAGCCATGCAGACGTGTTGTCGTTTGTCGATCGCGTGTTCGAACAACCTTCTGTGTTTGGCGCTAATTTCATGTCGTTAACTCCCCACGAAAGCCGCATGTCAACTTACCGCGGAACAGGGCCTCGTATCGATCTTGTGCTATCCACGCTTCCTTCCGGACGCAATACTGGCGTAGGCGTAGACGATGCGAAACGTACTTGCGCACGCGCTATCGCTCAGCGGTTCGCTGCTTTGCGCGCCCAGGGCCACGTGCCTCGCGATATGGTGGTGTTGTTGGGCAAGATGTCGCGTGCTGAAGTGTATGCTCAAGCACTGAGAGATGAAGGATTTGAATGTGCCGTGACAGGCGGGTCTCTCTTTGCATCAGCCTCGGAGGTGCGCGTAGTGGCTCGTCTTGCTGAGGCTTTGGCAAACCCTGCCAATACGGCGGCACTCTTTGAAGTGCTTACCAGTGATCTTATGCGCGTCTCTGCCGATGATCTGTTGGAGCTTGCCACCGAGGTGGATGCGGAGACGGGGGAGATGCGCCGGCGCGATCTTGATCGGGGTTTTGCGCGACTTGTCGATAGGGTAGACGATCTTCCTCCGCGTCTAGCACATGTCGTAAGCCTATTGACCCGTTCTCAATGCTATGCACGTACACACCGTCTTTCCCAGGTGGTGCAGTATGTTGTTGTGTGGTCGGGGTGGATGGCTCGTTTGCAGAATGAAGGTGCTGCGGGGCTTGCGGTGGCAGCAAACATACTGAAAGCCATACGTCTTATCGAACAGCTGGAAAGCGAGCAGCATCTTGGGCTGGCAAGCGCCGCGCGTGCGTTCTCAAAAGAGCTCGCCTCTGGGCTAAAAGAGGCACCGGGTGCGCTTTCGGGCGCGGGCGGCGATGTGGTAAAAATCATGACGATCCACGCGTCAAAGGGTCTGGAGTTTCCTATTGTTGCTTTGGCGGATTTTGCTTCTCCTGCCATGGCATCGGGTAAATTGGTTGCAGAAACGGTGGGAACCACCGCTCGGGCATCACTTATGGCGGGCGGTTCGTTGGACGCGTTTCCTCATATTGCGAAGCGTCTTGCTAGTGCGCCCTGTAACGAGGAAGACTCCGATACGGCTGCTGCACGACGTTTGTTGGAAGAAGGCGGTCTTGCTCGTGACCGTCGTGGTAGGGCATGTTGTAGCCAAGATGCGTATCGAATGGCGTTACGTGAGCGTGCCTCTGCCGAAGAGTTGGCCGAAGCACGTCGCAAACTGTATGTTGGATTAACGCGAGCGAGCGAGGCATTGATTGTTGCCATGGATGCCAAAGCCCCCTCAGCAGGCAAATCGCCTACCTATTCACCGTTGGTGGATGATATAAGAAGTGCCCTGTGCGGTTTATCCGATTTCCCCGAAGCTCGTGCTTTGTTGGAATTCGGCGGGAGTGAACCTGCGCGCTTTGAGCGTATTCTTGTGCAAGAAGAATACGCCCAGGATGAAGATGATGCAAAGCCCTCGCTCCCTAGCTTGTCTGATTCAGTTCGTTTTATGGTGCCCCAAGGGACAGATTGCCCGTCTTTGTCTCGTTACCCTTGGAGTTCTCTACGAGAAAAAGTTTTCTCGTATACCTCGATCGCTCCCTCTTCTGGACGAGAGGAGTCGGCACCAGATTTTGATGCGACCGTAAGCGAGGCTCTTGATGTCGCATCGGTTTTTGTGGACGACTTACCGCTTGTGATATCTGAAGGCAAGGGTGGAGTTGCTAACCTACGCACCGGTGCAGATAAGGCGACTGGTTTGGGAAGTGCCTTTCATCGTGCTGCTCAGTATGCTATTGAGGTGGGGCATGTGCCTGATGTCACGCGTATTTCGGCGCTGGCCGACGCGCTGGGTCTTTCGGATTCTCAGCGCCAACGGTTTACCGTGGCCTGCGAGCGTTGGTTTTCCAGCACAATTTATGCCGATACCCTTACCTGGTCGCTGCGTCGTGCTGAGGTTCCGTTCTCTGTTTCGCTTGCTGGTGAGTGTATGGAGGGAGAAATTGACTTACTGTGCACGGATGGCCCAGAGAACAGTGGTCGTGCGCTGGTTATAGATTATAAAACGGGCGGCACTCAGGAGGAACGCTTCGACGACCTTTATGCGAAGCATCTTCTACAAGCTCAATGCTATGCGTATGCCTTACTGTCGCAAGGTTTCAATGAGGTTGAATTACGCTTTGTGCGTGTCGAACAGATGCAGCAAGGAGGCTTTGAACCTCAGGTGGTGATCTATTGTTTTGTCGCTGCCGATTGCGAGGAGTTGCGGCAGCGTATCTCGACGATTCGGCGAATATCTCGTTTTTAGGGAGAGCGTAATCCTTATTATTTATCTTGTTTATGTAATGTAATAGTTACATAAAACTACATTCTGAACTCGAAAATAGCAGTAATAAGGTAAACCTTAAATTATGAAATAAAATAATCAACAATTCACGACTAAAAATAGCCGATTTCGTTTGTTACTATGACCATCATCTAAGGGGCGGACAAGTATGAGGAAACGCGAGGCCCGCGGCAGAGTAGTCCGTCCCTTATTTTGCGCGTCTTAGGTAGTCTACGCCCGGTTGTATTCTCGGTATGCTTCGGTTACTTGTATCTCGTATTGCTTACGAGAGCCCTTCACCACCGTATCGAGGATTAGGCCGCAGGTGAAGGCTAAAAGCCCAATGAATACAAGCGCTACCGCAAGAAGTGCACTAGGTAATTTCGGA
Source organism: Gordonibacter sp. (assembly GCA_034932485.1). Taxonomy (GTDB): domain Bacteria; phylum Actinomycetota; class Coriobacteriia; order Coriobacteriales; family Eggerthellaceae; genus Gordonibacter. Next base: position 29,392 of record JAYFOQ010000025.1, on the reverse strand, counting down.
ACAAGGCCCGTGGCGGCGAACTCCCAAATTACTGGAATGCCGGCAATAAGGCCTAGCACGCAAAATAGTAGTGCCACCCAGCTGAATAAAGCTAGTGGACGGTAGTCTTTGAATAGCGACATAATCATAAGCAGTACTTTGCATCCGTCCGAAAATGTGTCCAGCTTGCTCTCGCTGCCCTCGGGACGGTCGCGGTAATCGATGGCTACCTCAGCAATGCGCCAGCGTTTGTCTACTGCGTGGATGGAAAGTTCTGTCTCAATTTCGAAGCCAGGGCTGAGTACTGGCATGGTCTTAGCGAATACGGCATTGAAAGCGCGATAGCCTGTCATAACATCTTTGAACTCGAACCCGTAGATCCACTTGATCAATATGCGTACAAGGTCGTTACCGAAGCCATGGAAGGCGCGGTCGTTTTCCTGTCCATAGGTGCCGTTGGACAGACGGTCGCCTACTGACATATCGGCTTCGTCAGCTATAAGGGGAGCTAAAAGCTCGCGAGCGGCTTCGGCGGGGTAGGTGTCGTCGCCATCTACCATAATATAATAGTCGGCATCAATGTCGCGCAACATCTGACGCACGACATTGCCTTTACCCTGACGTCGCTCAGTGCGTACCACGGCGCCGTGTGCTCGCGCGATGCTCGCGGTGTCATCGGAGGAATTGTTGTCGTAGACGTAGACGGTCGCGTTCGGTAACTCACGGCGGAAGTCGTCGACCACCTTACCAATGGTTACCGCTTCGTTGTAGCAGGGAATAAGCACAGCTACGGTGCTTTGAATAGGCGTTGTCTCTGCGTGTGTGGCGCTTGTTGTCTCCGTCGTAGTTTCTCGCACGTTCTCTCCTCGGTTTTCGGGTGGAACTATCCTACCTGAAAGCCCGTCAACGCGCCAGACGCATCATGCCCCTTTTGATCTTCGATAGCGTAATTGACCTGTTGCCAAGCGGTAAAGTGCTCAGTAACAAGACAGTATGAGGTGATGCTAAACTGCCGGCAGTTCTAGTGAAGTGAATGGGGGATGTTCCGCATAATGGTTGGTTATTTCTGTTCGCAGCAACGTCGCTGCGTGGCTTTTATTGCCGCGACTATTGCTGTGGTTGTTGTACTTCTGCTGTCTTGTATGATTATGTCGACAAAAAAGGCCACCGACGAGGTCGTTGCTAGTGTGAGCGAGGTTTATCTGGACGAGCTGAGTAAGCAAGTCGTCTTTCATTTTAATGAAGGTATAGAAAACAAGTTTTCTCAGTTGACCACCGTAACGAGTGGGCTTGCGTTGATGCAGCCTCAAACTCAAAACGATATACAGGCTTACTTGCGTGCTCAAGAAAGCAGCGACAACTATCGATTTTTAGCCCTCGGTACCGAAGACGGGCAGTTCCTTACTGCAGGCAGTGCGGCACCTGCCGATCTTGTGTCGCATGATCACGAAACGATTTTATATCGCAACGATCAGGGGCGGCGGGTGTTGCTGTACGACGATATGGTTGTGCTTGTGCGCGATATTGTTCCCCTGCATTTTGGAGACAAGACGGCAACCAAGGTGGCTTGTGGTTTTGATGCTATGGCCTTGAGTGAACGCTTGAATTTAACATTATTCGATGGATTTTCACGCACCATCGTGGTTGATGATGAAGGAAACTGCATTATTGGCGACCGAGACAGTGGCTTGGAACCAGGGGAAAGTTTGTTCGATCTACTTTCACAGCGGGCAGTCTACGAGAGTGGCTATGGTGAGGCAGAAATACGTTCGGCATTTGCTCGCAGAGGGACCATCAATGTGCCTGTAGTGTATAGCGGTCGCCCTGAATATTTATACTTCATGCCTCTCGATGATACTGATTGGTATTTATGTACGGTTATGCCTTACCGTGTTATCGATGAAGATATAGAGGCTTTTGGTAGAACTGTTTCCATAAATGCGTTTGTGGTCGGGGGTATAGTTCTGCTGGTTGTCCTGCTGTTCTTTTTTATGTACTACCGTTTAGCAAAACGTAATACCCGCCTTTTGGCTGAAGAGAAGAATCGCGCCGAGCATGCTTTTGTGCAGGCTCAACAGGCAAATATGGCTAAATCTGAGTTCCTGTCGCGCATGTCTCATGAGATACGCACCCCCATGAATGGCATTATGGGAATGACAGCCATTGCCCTGCATAGCGTTGGCGACGATAGTAAAGTGCGTACTTGTTTGGAGCGAGTGTCATTTTCGGCAGAGCATCTCTTATCCTTGATTGACGATGTGCTTGATATGAGCAAGATAGAGAGCGGCAAAATTGAGATCAGATGTGAGCCTTTCGAGTTGAGTACGTTTATGGATTCCTTCGCTGCCGTATTTCGAACGCAGGCGACGGAGCGAGGTATTGCCTACCACACCGAGGTTCGAGGGGTGGTGCCTGGGAGTGTTGTTGGCGATGCGTTGCGTTTGAATCAGGTTATTTACAACCTTCTGGGAAACGCGTTCAAGTTCACGCCGACGGGTGGTAGTGTTACGTTGTGTGTCGAGCAGTGCAATGCCTCTATTCCTCGAGCGTTGCGTAAGGAGTCTCTCGGTGTTAAAGCGTGTGACACTGAAGAGTTGAAAGGGGAGGTGTGGTTGCGCTTCACCGTGGTTGATGCCGGGTGTGGTATCGAACCTGAGCACCTAGACAAGATATTCGCGTCATTTGAGCAGGGCGATGCGTCGGTGGCAAGTAAGCATGGTGGAACGGGGCTCGGGTTAGCTATTACCCGCCGCCTCGTTGAGCTTATGGGTGGCTGTATACGGGTGTCGAGTGTGGTGGATCACGGATCGACGTTTATTGTCGACGTGCCGGTATCCTTGGCGCCTTCCGATACTTTTTCGGTTGAGCGGCCGCGCGAACAGGAGGCAGACTTGGTTTGCCAGGAGCAAGACGCGCCAGAGTATGACTTTTCGGGTTCTCGTATACTCATTGCTGAGGATAACGCTCTTAACTTAGAGATCATTACTGAGCTTATGGGTATGGTGGGTGCCGAAATTGAAGCTGCAGCCACCGGTCTCGAGGCGGTAGAGCTCTTTACCGCCTCGGAGATTGGTTACTATGATCTTATTCTTATGGACGTGCAGATGCCCGATATGGATGGTTATGAAGCTTCGTGTACTATTCGCGCCATGGAACGCGATGATGCAGCTACCATTCCTATTCTAGCTATGACGGCCAATGCTTTTACGGAAGATGAACGACGCAGTTTTGCAAGCGGAATGAATGGCCATCTGAGCAAACCCCTTGATATTCGTCACGTTTATGCCACAATTAACGGGTTTTTGGACAAATATCGCAGTGCGTAGCGAGATGACGTGAAGTCTCGTTTCGGAGAAAGGTCTCTACTGCTTGCGGTGTTGCCCGCTCATGATGACGTGGGTATATGAATAGGGAAGGTCCGGCATGAAGAGGCTTATCGCTCAGATCATGAAGTTTGGCATTGTGGGGGCTATCGCGTTTGTCATCGATTATGGCTTGCTCATTTTTTTAACCGAAGTTTTTGGCATCGAATACCTGGTGAGCGCTACTATATCGTTTACGGTGTCGGTCGTGTTCAACTACGTAGCTTCTATGCGCTATGTATTTGCGCACAAGCAGGGTATGAGCCGTCGACGTGAGTTTATTATCTTTGTTGTTCTGTCGGTAATTGGTTTGGGTATCAATAACGTCTGCTTATGGGCGGGCACCGACCTTTTGGGAATAGACTATCGCATCTCAAAAATCGTTGTTACCTTCATTGTTATGGTGTGGAACTTTGTTACGCGTAAGTTGTTCCTCGATGCCTCTCATGAGACAGGCGAGATTCTAAGCGATATCGAATAGTTCTGACGTGGCTGTTTTAGGGGTTTCAGATCCGCTCGAAAATACTCGCCACCTCTACATGGGGTGTTTGGGGGAATAGGTCAACGGGACGTACGCGCGTGAGGCGATATCCATTTTCTTCAAACCGAGTAACATCGCGTGCCCAGGTGGCGGGATTGCAGCTTATATAGGCCACGCGTTCGGGGGATGCTGCGGCTATGCTCTGCACAACTCCATCGGCGAGGCCTGCACGTGGCGGGTCTACCACCAGGGCGTCTAAGTTGCCAAGTACGGGTAGTTCGCGGGCTGCATCACCGCCGACAATCTCGATATCGACACCGTTCATCTCAGCATTTCGACGCAGGTCTCGTACCGAAGAACCGGCCGCTTCAATGGCAATAACGTCAGCACCTGCTTGAGCCAAAGGCACCGAAAATGTACCTCCGCCGGAATAGAGATCGGCTATGAGTAAATCGTCGAGGCCTTCAAAGCCATTTTCTCCAAGGTGACCACCTAGCCCAACCATCACTTCCCCCACAAGCTTTTCTGCTTGCGCGGTATTTACCTGGAAAAATGATGGCGCGCTGGTAAGAAATGATGCGCTGGCTAACTCCTCGGCCCAGCAACCCTTACCTTCCAGCGTTTCGACACCTTTAATCTTGCGTGCTTTGCCGGGGTCGGCAAGTACTCGCACGATACTGGTAGTCTTAAGGGCACTCTTTATGGTCTTTGCCACGTGCGCTCGGGGAAACGATCCGGGGCGTGTCCAGAGTGCTATTTCAAGATCGCGGGTGTGCAGGCTGTGACGCACACCTACGCGAAAGATGCCAAGATCCTGGTTGCCTTGAGCGAACTTGAGGGCGCCGCGTAGAGCCTTGGGTGCCTTGGCGATGGCGTCGTGGGCTAGAGGACAAACTTCGGGTGTAACAATGTCGTGAGTGCCTTCACGAAAAAGGCCTAGCAGGAAGGCTCCGTTACGGGCGCGCGCTGCACCTAGCTCTAGCTTGTTGCGATATCCCCACTGTCGCTTGCTGGCTAGACAGGTTCCTACGAGCTCTTCGGCACGTGTCGCATCAAAGCGGGCAGTGTGCACGAGAGCGGCTACCACGTTGGAGCGCTTTGCCTCGAGCTGAACATTGTAGGATAGATGCTGCCAAGAACATCCTCCGCAGGTATCCCCATGTGTACAGGATGACTGCACGCGGGAAGGAGAGGGCTCGTCAATAACAACAAGTCGAGCTCGTGCGAACGTTGGCTTGTCCTCGATGATTTCTACCGTTGCCTTGTCGCCAGGTGCTCCGCCAGCAACGAATACTGTCTTCCCGTTTTCGAGATGACCGATGGCATCGGCGCCGTTGCTCATGCGCTCCAACCGAATGGTTTCTTTCATGAATTTGGAATTCCTTCGCTTTGCTCGGCGTTTTTTACCATCATAGCGTATAATCTGCCGACGTGCCCTTGTAGCTCAGGGGATAGAGCGTCTGCCTCCGGAGCAGAAAGCCGCAGGTTCGAATCCTGTCAAGGGCACCAGTCTTTTAACTAGTCGGCTTGTTGTCGAAACCTCAACTGCCCCGTGAATGTTATACGATTTTTCCCTAAAGCGACGGGTTACCTGCTAAAATCTCAAATCGTATGTGGTAATTCGCCACGCAACGCGTTTGTACGTGTTAGTGCGTGGGGCAGACAAAATATAATTAAGGAAAAGGAGCCATTATGGCGCAGTATACCCCCGAGTACCAGCCCACGGGCGATGAGGTCGCCGTTATCACCACCTCGAAGGGTACGATTCGCGTGCAACTCGCAGGTAAAGATGCACCTGTTCACGTGGGCAACTTTGTTGAACTTGCTCGCAAGGGTTTCTATGACGACTTGAAGTTCCACCGTTTTGTGCCGGGCTTTGTCATCCAGGGTGGTTGCCCGAACACTCGTGGTCTTTCTACTGAAGACGTTATCGCCAAGGCAAAGAACCCCATGGCAGGTTTGGGTACGGGTGGTCCGGGCTACTCCATTAAGGAAGAGTACACGACAAACCCAAACAACGAGCACAACGATGGCACCCTTGCTATGGCTCGCTCGCAGGATCCGAACTCGGCTGGCTCGCAGTTCTATTTCTGCCTAGGCGCTCAGCCCATGCTTGACTCTGGTTATACGGTGTTTGGTGATACCATTGAGGGTCTCGACGTTATCGGCGAACTACGCGTGGGTGATGTTATCGAGCGTATCGAGATCGAGAACGCCGCTGAATAACGCTTTTCCGGCACCTCGTGCGCGGGGCGTCCGTCTCACAATCATAGTAAGTAAGGAAGCAGATGAACAACGACCTATTCCAGCACGCCCGCGCGGCTTATGCCGCAAAGGACTACGCAGGCGCCCTTCAGGTGTTTACGCAGTGCTTGCAGGACGGAAGCCATCCGCTCGCACCGGGCGAGATGGGTCTGATCTATCATCAGATAGGCAACTGCCTTGTTAAGCTGAAGGATTGCAACGAAGCTATCCATGCCTATACTCAGGCGACGGCTGATGCATCCTACGACGCGTGTGGCGCGGTAAATTATAATCTCGGCATGGCGTATGCGGCTCTGCATGATTACGAAGATGCGGTAAAGCACTTCGAAATAGCAGTGTCTGACGCTAAGTACGATACGCCTTATAAGGCTTATACCGGTATGGGTAATGCGCTGTTGAAGTTGGGTAAGTCGGCCGAGGCTGGAGTGGCATTCCGCGAATCGGCGCTCGATGAGGGGAACCCCGATCCTACGAAAGCGCTGCTGAATTTGGGTGTGTGTTTTATGGCACTGAATCGCCCAGCCGATGCGGTGGCTTCTTATGAGAGCGCGCTGCAATTTGATATGCAGTCAGATACCAAGAACAAACTCTATGCGAACCTAGGTCAGGCCTATGTAGCATGCGGTCAGATGCAAAAGGCAGTGAACGCCTTCGAGCAATCAATTGCCGACAAGAGGTACTTCTTATCAGATTCGGCTAGTGTCGATTATCAGCGCGCCGTTGCGGCTGTTTCCCAGGGAACGGCTGAAATTACGCAGGTTATACCTGTTGTGGCTGCTGCCGACATGTCTGGTTTGGATGTAGCGGCCGATGGCGCTCCTATGTATGACGATCCGGACGGTTACGGCGCCTATGGACAGGAAGATTCTTACTATTACGCCGATGCCTACGACGGTCAGCCCTATCCTGGGGTTGACAACGGGGATCGCTTCTTTAGCGCCAGCGACGAGGAACTTGAGCAATGGTCGAAAGGCCTTGCTAAGCAGGATCGCAAGCGTCGCAATGTAGGTTTGAAGGTGCTTGTGTTTATTGTACTGTTAGTACTGGTGGCGTTTGGCGCAGCGGTATTCTTATATACGCAGGGCTGGGGCTATCCGACGCAGGATACCGTAGTAAAGCAGCTGTTTAACGACCCACAGGCAGCCGTTTCTTCCGTATTTGCCAAAGAGGTTGATACCGATAAGGCAAAGACCATGGTCGGACTGGTGTCGTCTGACTCCAACCCCACAATCGATGGGGTGGATAAGTCTATGAGCGACTCGACCGTGTATGTGACAGCTAAGACATCTCAGGGCGGTGACGTTCAGTATAAGGTGTCACTGGTACGTGACATGGTAGGCTGGAAAGTTTCGAATGTCGAACTTTATTTTCCCAGTCAAAATTAACTAAGGGTTCAACGAAGGTGCGCGGCGATGAGCGCGCACCTTCTTTATGTCTGAAACAAAGGAAAGGGAACCACCTATGGCAGTGCAGAATACCTACACCATGATTAAGCCCGATGGCGTGAAGAATGGTCACATCGGCGAGATCGTCAACCGTTTTGAGCGCGCAGGCCTCACGATTGAGCGCATGGAACTGGGCATGGTTACCGACGAACAGGCTCAAGCCAACTACGCCGAGCATGAGGGTAAGCCGTTTTATGCTGGTCTTATTTCCTACATTACCAGTGGCCCGGTTGTGAAGATGGTTGTATCTGGCGAGGGTGCGGTAGCGAAGTGTCGCTCGCTCATGGGTGCCACTAATCCGGCAGAAGCAGCCCCCGGCACGATTCGTGGCGATTTCGGTCTTATTATGGACGAGAATGTCATTCACGGCTCGGATTCTCCCGAGTCGGCTGAACGCGAGATTGGTATTTTCTTCGCGTAAGCTTCGAAGCCGCAAGCACCCTCAAGGTTCGCCCGGTTTCAGTTAAGCCAGACGAGAAAGGGACCCGCAGCATGCTCTATCGTGTGATCGACGCAGCTGAACTCCCCGCGCTCGTGTCGGCGTTCATGGAAGCCTATGAAGTCGTAGCTCCGGTCAAACGTGACCGGAGCTACGTGTTCGAGGCCATTGAATCGTTCGACGATATCGAGCTGGGGTACGACACGACCGTTTCATCGCCCAAAAAGTACTTCCTGCCTCCGACCGAGACGCTGTTCCCGTTCGATGCCCGCAGCAACGAAGTAGCCGATTTTTCGGCTGAGATTACGCCGCGTGTTATCTTCGGTGCTCATGCGTGTGATATCAACGCCTTAAACAGGCTTGATTTGGTGTTTAAGGAAGGACGCTACCCTGATCCGTATTACGTTGCAAGACGTAATGCGACGCTTATTGTGGGGTTGAGTTGTACGCCACGTGACACCTGCTTTTGTCAGCTCTGGGGCAGCGATGAGGCACGTTTTGGTTATGATCTATTCCTGCAGGATATTGGAGACAAATACCTCGTAAGCATCTCCAGTGTTGAGGCGGCGAACATTCTTGAAGCGGCATGTAATCCACGTGTAGCCACCGATGAGGATCGTATCGAGTTTCGCCATGCTACGCGCAGGCGACAAGAGGCATTCAACGGGGATATTCCCGATATTCAAGATGTAGCCATGCTTATGGATGCATTCCATAAAGATCCGTACTGGGAAGAATTAGGTGGACGCTGCTTATCCTGCACTGCCTGCTCGGCGGTGTGCCCCACGTGTTTCTGCTTTGACATTCGGGACACCTTTGATCCCGACGGGAAAACGGGACGTCGTGAACGTGTATGGGATTCGTGCACTTCGCCGCAGTTTGCGCTTGTAGCTGGCGGACATAACTTCCGTGAAGATGGCCGCAATCGTGTACGGCATCGCATGTATCACAAGCTTAACGGCTTCCTTGCAAATCACGACCGTATGCTCTGTGTGGGCTGCGGCCGTTGCGTTACCGCTTGTAAGGCACGCATTAACCCTATCGAGGTTCTGGAGTTCTTCGAGAGGAAGGGGGCACAAGATGCCGAGTAGCTGTGCAGTTTCTACCGTACAGGTGAAACCGTTTCATGACGGTCCGGCACCAAAGAGTGGCATCGATTTGATGACAGCCAACCCTTATCGTCCTTGGCCGGCTCGCATTACCTCTATCATCGATTTGACGGAGACGGAGAAGTTGTTCGAATTCCGCCTGATTGACGATCGTATTCGCGAGGCATTTCGTCATGAGCCGGGGCAATTTGTAGAAGTATCCATCTTTGGTGTGGGCGAGGCCCCTATATCTATCTCGAGTTCGGCCACGAAGCATGGTTTTATCGAGCTGTGTGTTCGGCGTACGGGAGCGTTCACCGAGGTGCTTCACCAGATGCAATGCGGCGACATCGTGGGCCTGCGTGGTCCTTTCGGACGGGGATTCCCTTTCGAAAGCATGAAAGGTCACGATATCTTGCTAGTGGCTGGTGGTTTAGGCATTGCTCCTTTGCGCTCACTTATCAATAACATTCATGACGAACGTTCTGAGTTTGGTAAGGTTACTATTATTTACGGTTCTAAGAATCCTTCTGAGGTTATGTTCCGGGATCAGTTTGAGATGTGGCGTCACCGTCGCGATTTCGATCTGCATCTGACGGTAGATCATCCTGATGATACATGGGATGGCGAGGTTGGTCTGGTTACCAAGCCGTTCGAGCATCTGGAAATCGATCCGGCAAATACGTTTGGGGCACTGTGTGGGCCTCCGATTATGTATCGTTTTGCCATTGATGAAATGCGCAAGAAGGGCATTAGTTACGATCATATCTATGTGAGTTTCGAGCGTCATATGAAGTGCGGCATGGGTAAGTGTGGCCACTGTCAGATCGGACATCAGTACGTATGTATTGACGGGCCCGTGTTCAACTACTGGGAAGCAAAGAACATTCAGGGGTCGATGTAATATGAGCGGAAACTGCATAGCCTGCCAAGAGAAACCAAAGGTGCCTCGCGTTGTTGTCGTAGGGTTGGCGAGCTGCTTTGGTTGTCAGCTACAAATTACGAACGCCGAAGAACACCTGTTAGACGTATTGGGTCAGATCGATCTGCGCTACTGGCAGTTGGCGTCGAGTGACCACATGCCTGATGAGTTCGATGTTGCGGTTATTGAGGGAGCTGTTACCACCGAAGAAGCAGAAGCGACGGTGCGTAGCTTGCGTGAGAGAGCAACCACGGTTATCGCTATTGGAGCTTGTGCTACGACGGCTGGTATTCCGGGTATGGCCGCATCCGACTTCCTCGAACGTTCTGCACACGTATATGACCACATTCCTGCCGCCTGTGGAGACATGGTGTCGCCGCGGCCGGTGAGTGCTGTTGTGGATGTTGACTATGAAGTGCGTACCTGTCCTATGGACGCGCTCGACTTCGTGGATGTGCTACAGCAAGCTCTATACGGTTCAAACAAGACCACCTGTACCAAGACAATGTGTGGCGATTGTAAGCGTAATGAAACTAGTTGCTTCTTTGGTAAGCAGACGCTGTGTTTAGGGTTGGTTACCATTGCCGGCTGCGGGGCACGCTGTGTTAATTTGGGACGTCCGTGTAACGGTTGTCGTGGATTATCACCCGATGCAAATCTGTCTTCTGCCCGTGAAGCCTGCAAGCGCTATGGTGTGCCGACCGAAGATTTCGACAAAGCACTTGAAATGTTCAATCAGGTTAACCCTGCCCTAGCAGGGCGCGAGTAAGGATGCGAGCATGACGAAAACCGCCATACACGTAGATCATATCGCCCGCATCGAAGGCCATGGCAACGTGCATGTGGTCATTGAGGACGGTGCGGTGAAGACCGTTGAAATGAATGTTGTAGAACCAGCGCGCTTGTTTGAGAGCATGGTGCGTGGACGTCGTTTCGAGGAGATACCCTATATTGCTTCGCGTATCTGTGGTATCTGCTCGGCAAGCCATGTGGTTACCGACTTGCGTGCCATTGAGCGTATCTTTGACGTGCAGGTTACCGACCGCACTCGCGCCTTGCGTGAGCTGTTGGTGTATGGGTCGTATTTGCAAAACCACGCAACACATCTATTTGTTTTTGCTGCTCCCGATTTTGTGGGCATGAAGAGTGTCTTTCCTTTGGCCGATCAGAACCCGGAGTTATTCGAACAGGCGTTGAGTTTGAAGGCGCTAGGCAATGAGCTGTGCACGAGAGTGGGTGGCCGCAGCGTGCACCCCATTACCGCAGTGGTTGGTGGATTTACTCACGAGCTCGAAGCAGAAGAGTATCGTGAACTGGCCGACAAGATGGATGACGCGCGCGCGTTTGCCGAAGCGGCGCTTGATTTATTCCGCAGCTTTGAGGTGCCTGACATTCAAACAGCTGGAGATATGTTGGCTATGGTAGAGCCGGGATATTATCCGGTGGAGTGCTCCCATACGGCGCGCTTCTTAGATGCCGGCATTGAGTTTGACGTAAATAACGTGAACGATCATATTGAGGAATACGCGGTTCCCCATTCGGCAGCCTTGCTTGCACGGGTACGCGATACCGGGATGCCGTTCTTTACGGGTGCACTAGCTCGCATTAATGCCTCGTGGGAGAACTTAGGCCAGGCGGCGAAGGTTGCTGCTGCGAAGGCTGGCTTGCGTCCTCCGGAGCGCAATCCTTTCATGAACAATGTGGCCCAAGCAGTCGAGTTGGTAGATGCGCTCGATCGTTGTGCTGCTATTTGCCGCCATTTAGCTTCGGATGACATTGTTGGTTCGAGTGAGCCAGTACCTTTCGAGGTGCGTGCTGGCCGCGGCGTGGGCTTTACCGAGGCTCCGCGCGGTGCCCTGTTCCACGAGTTGGAACTGGACGCAGAAGGCAAGGTGGTGCATGCGTCCATCATGACGCCCACGGCTCAGAACGTGGCGAACCTCGAAGACGACATGCGTCTGCTGGCAGAGAAGCTCGTGGCTGCGGGAGCCCCCGAAGATGCCATTCGTCTAGAAATCGAGAAGCTGGTGCGCGCTTATGATCCCTGTTTGAGTTGCAGCGTGCATTAAGACACTTCTCAGTAAGCGGACGTTTTATCAGACGGAAATCACAACAAGAGGCTGTAGAAGAAGCCTCTTAAGCAAAAAGAACCAAAACCTTTCGCGGGTTTTGGTTCTTTTGGTAATTGGGTAGAAAAAGTTCGTCTTTGTGGCTTACAGGGCTATAACCCGTCTTTGTACCTTCGAGTGTGGAAGCGGGTAGTAACAAGCAGTGAGTGGCGGCCTTTACGCCATGTTTTGCGCGATTTGTTGCAAAATCGATCACCAAAAGCTCTCTTCGCACGTCCTTATCTGGTTTGATCCTATCGTCTAAACGGTAGGTTTGATTTGATCAGGTGAAACGACGATGTTCTTCAAGCCTGCTTTTGAAGAATATTGCGTTCCGTGCAACAAATCGACGAAAAAATGACAGTTTCTTTCCCGTTGCCTACACAAACGTTGCAAGCAACTAAAGGGTGCGCATAGCTTTCCATCAAAGGTGGAGCGAGTTGATCGGTTCGATTGTTTGTACGACCCTTGGCGCAACTTCTAGATGACCTCCGACGCAACCTCTAGTGCGACCTTTGGTGCGTTTTCTGGTGTGATTGTTAACGTGATCTTTGGGGCGTATCTTACGGTGATCTTCGGAGTGTATTTCGTTGTGATCCTCGGGGTAGGTGAGAGTTTCTGTCGCGTTCTTTGCCCCATTCCACGCACTGGGGTGTGTCCCTCGTGAATTTTCGATAGGAGGTATAAGCCTGTGCTAGAATGCGACTTTACTTGGAATCGCGAATCGAGGGGTTTGCCTCTATGTCCTTTTTAGACGCGTTTTCGGGTCTGACCGGCCAAATGTCAACGGATATGGCCATCGACCTCGGAACTGCCAATACACTGGTCGCCATCACGGGCGAGGGTATCGTTATTAACGAGCCCTCGGTTGTTGCCATCGAAAAGGCTACGCATCGCGTGCTTGCGGTGGGCCACGAGGCGAAGAATATGATTAACCATACGCCAGAGGCGTTCTCGGCTGAGCATCCGCTCAAAGACGGCGTTGTTGCCGACTATGACGTAACCGAGGCAATGCTGTCTGCGTTTATCAACAAAGCGGCGGTGCGTAAGTATCCGTGGCAGGCAAAGCCGCGCATTGTTATTTGCATCCCGTGTGGAGCCACCTCGGTGGAGAAGCGCGCGGTGTTTGAGGCATCTATTCAGGCGGGTGCCCGCCAGGCGTACCTCATCGAGGAACCCATGGCAGCTGCTATGGGAGCCGATTTGCCTGTTACTGAGCCCACGGGCTCGATGGTTGTTGATATCGGTGGTGGAACCACCGAGGTGGCTGTTATTTCGCTGGGTGGCATCGTAACGTCTTCTTCGTTGCGCTTGGCGGGCAATCGTATGGACGAAGCTATCTCTACGCATCTACGTGATCTTTTGGGTATCAAGATTGGCGAACGAACGGCCGAGATTATCAAGATTAAGATTGGCTCTATCCTGCCTTTTGAGGATGGGCGCGAACGCGATATGATTATTTCTGGTCAGGACGTTATTACCGAACAGCCCAAAGAGGTTACGATTCAGTCCGAGGACGTGCGTGCAGCACTTGTGGCTCCTTGTGAAGAAATGGTTGTGCATATCAAGGAAACGTTCAAGAAAACGAACCCTGATCTTGCCAGCGACATCATTCAGAACGGTATTCTTCTTACCGGTGGTGGCGGTCTGCTTGCGGGACTCGACCGTTATCTTACCGATAAGCTGGAAATTCCGGTTTGGGTAAGCGAAACAGCGCTGACCAATGTGGTTACAGGTTGCCTCAAGGTACTTGAGACACCTACGGCGCTCAAGCAGACCCTTATGCGATCGAAGTAAGGACCGTTTCTTTTCTGTATGGCCCTCAACTTTCAACAAAGCGGATCGGCGACGCTGAGGCGGGTGCTTCTCGTCGTATTACTTGCGGGCTCGCTCGCTCTGGTTACGCTGTATGCACGCGAAGGCGAGAATGGTCCGCTGCATACGGTGCAGGGCGTTGTGGGTAGCTTTGCGACACCGTTCGAGTTCGTTGGTGCTGCCGCCAATGCGGGTGCATCGGATGCAGGTGAGAGCCTTGAGAATCTTACGGCCGACGAGTCGACACTTTCTGGTCTACGCGAGAGTAATGAGGAATTACGTCGTCGTTTGGCCCAGGCCGACGAGTATAAGCTGGAAGCCGAACGTTTACAAAAACTACTCAATCTGAAGGATTCATCCAATATCGATGGGGTAACCGCACGTGTTATAGGTCGAAGCATTGAGGCTTGGAATCAGACGGTAACGATTGATGTAGGTAAGGATGATGGCATCGAGAGTGGCATGACGGTTATGGGATCGTCGGGTGTGGTTGGGCAGGTTGTACGTACGACCGCTCATACGGCTGATGTGCGTTTGCTTACCGACTCGCAGTCTGGCGCAGCTGCCATGATTCAGAGTAATCGCGGCGAAGGCATTGTGCGCGGCTCGCTTGAGGGTTTGTTGTATTTAGAAAACGTTGACGAGGCGAATACTCCGCAACCAGGCGATGTTATCTTAACGTCAGGCCTTGGTGGCAGCTATGTACGGGGCTTGATTATTGGTACGGTGGTGCGGGTTGATCAGGGTAAGGGAAATGCTACTGGTCGTATTGTGGTATCGCCGAATGATGCTACTGGTGCGCTTGAGGAAGTTATTGTGGTCAAAGGCTTAAACACTGCTTCTGACTCCGGGTCGACGGGATCGCAGACGTCGGGCGCTTCCACCGGAAAAGCCGACACTGCGCAAGGTGGCGATGGGGCATGAGCATGACGCGTGATAGCGTTGTCGTAGTGGTGGGCGCCGTTGTGGCAGTGCTTATGCAGATTGTTATTGCGCCCAATATTGCCCTATTTTCGGCTATGCCGAACTTCATTATGGTATACGCGTTGCTGGTAGCCATAGTGCGGCCGGGTATTGCGGGGCCATTACTGCCTTTTTTGTTGGGGCTGTCGTTCGATCTGTTTTCCGGTGGTCCTGTGGGGGCTATGGCGTTTCTGCTGGTACTGGTGACGTTCTTGGCGTCTCGCGCGTTTGTCGTGCTGGATAACGATACGCTGTTTATGCCCTTGGTTATTTTTGTATTGTCGGCATTAGTGATTGAAATGCTGTACGGCGGATTCCTGCTTGCTCTTGGCTATAACGCCGGTGCGCTTGATGCGTTCCTCTATCGCGGACTGCCTTGTGCGCTCTACGATTGTGTTGTAGGCCTTATTTTATATCCGCTTGCAGCGCGCATTCTGTCGGTTGCTGCGCCCGCCCAGCCCGGCACGACGCGTTTGCGCTAGGGGGTATGCCATGATTGCAGCCCTTATTGCAGCAGTTATTGCGCTTGTGGTGGCCATTGCCGCCATTGCTGCTTTATTTATTTTTCGTAGTCGCACAAAAACGCCTTATGCTGGTCAAAAGAAGGATGTGCGCTCGGTGGCTAATGTCGGCGTGCATTCCACACTCGGAGCGGGGAAGCGGGCCGGAGGCAGTGGTGGGACGACCCCGCGTGTTAGCTCGTCTCAGCCTGCTTCAAAAACGCCTTCGGAAGGTCTGACGTCACGATTTGCTGCCATGGGTGTGCTGGCGGCTGCTATCTTTGGCTCACTGGGTGCGAAACTGTGGAGCATGCAGGTAATGGCGAGTGATTCGTACAAAAGCGCGGCTCAGAAGAATAAGTACACCACCCTGTATACGCCTGCACCTCGTGGTTATATCTATGATGCCAATGGTGTTGCTATCGTAAAAAACCGTCCATCACTTACGGTTGTAGCCGATGCCTCCGTGGCAGACGACCGCGACGTAGTGCAACGCCTTTCTACCGTATTGGGTGTGCCCTACAATGTGGTTCGTCAACGAATTCAAGATGCTACTGCTGGCGCACAGAGTCAGCGCGTTGTGGCTAGTGATGTGCGTTTGCGTGATGTTGCGTTTATTTCCGAGCATACTGAAGCGTTCCCTCATGTCTATATTCAAACGCGCACGGTACGGTCTTATCCTTACGGTGCATTGGCGGCGCACGCGGTGGGGTATACGGGGCCTGTCACTGACAGCCAGATGAAGAATGTTGTTGACGGACGGAAGATAACTTCGGGCGACGATGTGGGCCAGGGTGGTGTCGAGAAGTGGTATGACGATCTCCTGGCTGGCGATCATGGACTGCAGACGGTCGTTGCGGATGCAAATGGCAATGTTATAGAGATAGCGAGCGAAACGCAGCCTACGCGAGGTTCAGATGTGTATCTTACCCTTAAGGCTCCGGTGCAGTATGTAGCCGACAAGGCGCTTGCTGAACTTATTGCTCCCAAGGATGGAATCATTGGTACCGGTAAAGGCTGTGCTGGTGCTGCGGTGGTCTTAGATGTGCGCGATGGAGGTGTGGTGGCACTTTCTAGCTACCCTACGTTCTCGCCTGAAGCATTCATTGGTGGCATCTCTCAAGAAACATGGGATCTTTTCGGTACTGATGAGTCGTATCATCCTTTGCTTAACCGCGCTATATCTGGTACGTATCCTGCGGCCTCAACCTACAAGGCATTCACGGGGCTTGCGGCGCTGGCCTATGGGTTTGCTGATACCAAGAAAACCTGGAATTGCAGTGGGTCGTGGGATGGTTTTGGTTCGGGTGACTGGCAAGATTGCTGGAAGCGTAGTGGGCACGGTACTATCGATTTTCGTGGCGGTGTTGTTCAGTCGTGTGACGTCGTATTTTATGAAATTGGCAAGGCGTTCTACGATGCCGGCAAGACGCAGGGTGGCAACCTGAGTGACACAGCCATGCAGGAGGAAATTGAGAAGTACGGCTTCGGTAAAACGTGTGGTATCGATCTTGAGGCTGAAGAAGCCGGTCGTGTTCCGACACCTGCATGGCGTGCTGAGCATTTTAAAGATTACCCCATGGAGGGCGCCTGGAAGGGCGGTTACATGACCAACATGGTTATCGGCCAGGGCGACGTGCTGGTTACCCCTTTGCAGATAGCTGTTGCTTACGGGGGTATCGCTACGGGCAATCTTATGAAGCCTCATTTGCTGAAAGAGGTTCGTAACGCCGAAGGAGACACGGCGGCCACGTTTGAGCCGAAAGTTATTGGTACACCCGATGTAAAGCCGGAGAATCTAGCCATTATGCGCGACGCATTGAAAGGTGTAGCGACTGATAATGCTGATGTCTCTTCGGTGCTTTCCCGGTTTGGGCTGAACCCCACCACGGTCGCTTGCAAGACGGGTACGGGTGAGGTTGCGGGTAAGGAAGACTATGCTTGGTTTGCCTGCTATGCGCCGTTGGATAACCCAAAGTACGTTGTAGCGTGCGTGGTTGAGCAGGGCGGTGGTGGCTCAGCGGTCGCTGCACCGCTAGGTGCTGAGATACTGGCTGCTGCGCTGGCGGCCGACTCGGGCGAACTTGCCGAGGTGGCTGCTGTTGCGGGGTCTACAGGCAAGTCACAAGCGCTCGCCACTTCGGGCAGCTCGGGACGCACCGACTAGAAAGGGGGAACATATGGCACAGCCGCTGCAGATTAACTCAGTAAAAACACCAGATAAAGCTGTTATTGATGCTACGCGATCGCGCAGGTTTCCTGCCTTAAACTTTCCGCTGATCATAGTTGTTGTGTTGCTGGTTTGTTATGGGCTTATGGTGGTGTACTCGGCCGTAAGTAATAACGAGAACTACTCGTTTTCTCGTCAGCTTGCTGGCGTTGCGGTGGGTGCTGTTGTCATGATCGTTCTCTGGCGCTTCGATTATCGCAGGCTTTCTGAATTTACTACCTTGTTTCTTATTGTAAACGTGGTGCTTATTCTATCGCCTCATTTGCCTCTCATTGGTGTGGAGGCCAAAGGTGCCCAGTCGTGGATTAAAATAGGTATGCAATTTCAGCCAGGCGAACTCGCTAAAGTTACGGTGATATTGCTGGATGCCAGTGTTGTGGCGCGCTACGGGGGTAAGCTAAACGACCCGCGCGAATACCTGAAGGCTCTTGGCATTATGCTGATTCCGTTCGTGTGTATTATGACGCAGCCCGACTTGGGTACTGGTCTTGTTTATTTATTTATTGCTGCGGTAGCGCTTGTTGCTGGCGGAGCGCGCCCAAAGTTCTTGCTACTTACCTTGTTGGCGGGTGTTATTGCCATTGCTTGTGTATTTGCGATTGATGAAATTATCAAGGGCTCGTCGGGTGAGTATAAGCTGTTGAAGGATTATCAACGCAGCCGCTTACTCGTGTTTTTAAACCCTGATGCAGACCCCACAGGCGATGGCTATAACCTGAAGCAGGCTCAGATAGCCATCGGCTCGGGTGGACTGTTCGGTCAGGGGTATATGCAGGGCTCGCAGCACGCGCTGGGTATTTTACCCGAGGCTCCCACCGATTTTATCTTCTGTGTTCTGGCTGAAGAACTCGGTTTTTTCGGTGTAGCAGTGCTACTGGCGCTGTATGTTTCGCTTGTTTTGGTAAGCTTCCGCATAGCTGCTACGGCTGGTGATTTTTTTGGCATACTTATTGTGATGTGCGCTGTTGGCATGTGGCTGTTTCAGATACTTGAGAACATTGGTATGACCTGCGGGCTCATGCCAATCACGGGCATACCCCTGCCGTTTATGACTTATGGAACGTCGGGCACGGTTGTGAACTTTGCGACGTTGGGACTTATTGGCTCGGTGTGGGCCCATAATGGTGCGAGTGGGAAGAAGGGCAGCTATGCAACTACCCGTTGACGTGAAGGCCGTTATTGATGAGGCCACCAATATTGACGATGCACGAAACACGCCGCTCTCTGTGAGTGTATATATCGATGAGAGCGCGCCGGGCGATTCTGTCGCCTGCGTGCGTAGTTCGTTTGCAAGTGCTAGTTCTACCGCGCGTGTTTCCATGATGTATCTGGATGGACGTCCTTTCGCACCCTTTGCGGGTGACGATATGGCGGTTGTTGTTGCTGGTCTTTCTGCGGATATTGGCGCTTATGTGGCACAGTTGCACGCAGCAGGTGTGCCAGCTATGGTGGCTACAACTATGCCAGAACTGGTTGGGCGCATTGCTGAAGCCCAAGGTCATTCTATTCCCGAAGCCGATATCGTTGCTCCCGAAAACGTTGCGCGTAAAACTCGCGCGCTGCCGGCTTGCGCGGGTACTAAGGCTGCTTCACCCGAAGAGCCTTATCTCTTGGATGAGCGCGCGGCGGCATCGCTTGAGCTCCGTATGGGGGAGTGGGTTGTTGAAGCTTGTCGTGCGAAGAGGCTTGCTTTTGCCTTGGCGTTTCCGTTTGTGCGTCGCCCCTTGTCGGTAGATGCAGTGAATGCTACGTCGGTGCAGAACGCGGGCGTCGGTCTTGTCATGTTTATTCCTGGGGCAGATCTTCCTATCATGACGCTTAATCAGGCTAAAATGTTGTTGCAGATTGCGGCTGCCTACGGTGAACCCATGAGTGCAGACCGGGTAAAGGAGCTTGCCGCTATTGTTGGTGGTGCGTTTGCCCTTAGGGCAGTGGCTCGCCAAGTTGTTGCGGTTGTTCCGGCACTGGGCTGGGCCATTAAGGCCGCTATTGGCTACTCTGGAACGCAAGCCATGGGACGTGCTGCCATTGAGTACTTTGAAGGGGGCGGCAATATCACTGGCTTGGCGAACGTCGTGGTTCGCGCTCGCGATAAGGCTGTTGAACTAGCAGAAGAGGCTCACGAATGTGTAACAGGTGGTCAGGGTGCTTCGACGCCGGTGCCTGTTGCAGCATCGACAGAAAGTCGTCTTGCAGGGGTGGCACGCACGGCCGCATCGAAGGTTAAGGGGGCCGCTCGTACTGCTGCCGATGTGGCCGTTCCTTTTGCGAGTTCGGTAGTACAGGCGGGTGCTCAGGCGGCTGGTGTTGATGCTGGTGCGGTAGCGAAGACTGCAGCACGCTCCGTTCTGGATACGGCACGTGGACACTTTAAAGCTCCTCGCTCCTCAACGCGTTAAAAGCGCGTCCCTAACGAAAGAAGGTCGAACTTGATGACGGATCTCTGGCTGCGCCTCGATGCGCTGCTTGGACATGCGGAACGTCCTGCGCGCTATATAAATCGTGAATGGGGCTGCGTTTATAAGCCTGATGCAACGTTTCGTTTCTGTATGGTGTATCCCGATACCTATGAATTAGGGCAGGCAAATCAAGCGGTACGTATTCTTGTGAATGCGGTGAATGCGCAGGAGGGCATGGCGGCCGAGCGTGCATTCTTACCGGCGCCAGAGTTTTGTGACGTTATGCGAGAAGCTAATCTGCCACTGTTCTCTATCGAGAGCTGTGCTCCGGTTGCCGAGTTCGATGTGGTGGGTATAACGTTGCCGCATGAACTGGCGGCTACAAATGTGCTTGAAACGCTTGATTTAGCTGGCATCGCACTCCATACGGTCGAGCGTGTCGAAGATGATCCCTTCGTATTGGGTGGTGGGCCGTGTTCATATAATCCCGAACCCTATGCGCCATTCTTTGATGCCTTCAATATTGGGGAAGGTGAAGATGCGCTTCCTGAAGGACTAGCTCTTATTCGTAGCCTGCGTGAGCAGGGGGTTGGGCGCGACAATATCCTGCGTGCATTGGCGACCAAGCCTGGCTGGTACGTGCCATCGCTGTATCGCTGGCGTGATGAGGCTGAGGCTCAGGAGGCAGGTTCGTGGATTGAACCACTTGAGAAAGGCTTGCCGGTACGCATTGAGAAATGTATCTTTCGAGGCTTTGCGGATAGCCCTGGATGGGAGCCGTGTGTTGTCCCTTTCACGGAGGTGGTGCATGATCGTCTGAGTGTTGAGATACTGCGTGGCTGTGCTCGCGGTTGCCGCTTCTGTCAGGCAGGCATGATGTATCGTCCCGTGCGTGAGCGCTCGGCCGATAATGTGGTTGAATCGGTATTGGCGGGCCTTGCGGAAACGGGCTATGACGAGGTTAGCCTGACCTCGCTTTCCTCAACCGATCACTCTCAGATTGCCGATATTCTCACTCGTCTGAACAGAGCCTGCGACGGCAAGGGTGTACGTATCTCGGTGCCCTCTCAACGTTTGGATTCGTTTGGTGTCGATATGGCGGGACTTGTTGCTGGGCAGAAAAAAGGTGGCCTGACATTTGCTCCGGAGGCGGGTACACAGCGCTTACGCAATGTTATCAATAAGAACGTTACTGAAGATGATCTGTTTGGTGCTCTCGATGCCGCTTTTGCGGCGGGGTGGAGACGCTGTAAGCTGTATTTCATGATAGGCTTGCCTACCGAAACTGACGACGATATCAAGGGTATTGCTAGTCTCGCAATGCGCGCTTATGACCGCGCCAAGGCTGCCGTTGCTCCCGAGCAGCGCGGTAGCATTCGCGTAAGTATTTCCTGCGCGTTATTTGTACCGAAGGCTCAGACGCCCTTTCAATGGGATGGCCAGATTTCTGCCGAAGAGGCACTGCGTCGTGTGAGCATTTTGCGGCGTAGCGTGAGGTATCGAGCGGTGGATGTGAATTGGCACGACCCTCAAACCAGTTCAATTGAGGCGGTTATGAGTCGCGCTGGCCGGGAGGCTGCGGCTTGGGTGGAAGCTGCTTGGCGTCGCGGGGCGCGTTTTGATGCCTGGACGGAGTGCTTTAGCGAAACAGCGTGGCGTGAAGCTGCAATTGAGACGGGCATCGACCCTCAAGCCATTGCTCAAGCGGGTTACTCATCTGACCGGATTATGCCGTGGGACCATATATCTACGGGTGTTTCAACGCGTTTTTTTGCTCGAGAGCGAAAACTAGCTGAGGCCGGCGAGACCACGCCCGATTGTACGTTCGGTGATTGCACGGCTTGTGGAGCTTGTCCCACGCTTGAGGCCGAAAATGAGCTGGCGGCAGCGCGAGTGTCGAACTCTGCTTCCGGTCGTCTTGAATCAAGCGAGACGGTGGAAGTATCGAAAGATGTCGTAGTCGGCAGTGCTGTTAATGCTGATGAGAAGGAGGCTCCCGATGCCTGATCCTCGCAACTTTCGCCTGCGGGTGACGTTTTGTAAGCAAGGGCGCCTGGCACTGTTGTCTCATCTGGAGGTGGCACGTGCTCTTGAGCGCGCGGTAAGACGTGCCGGTTTGCCTTTTGCTATCAGTCAAGGATTCTCGCCACATATGAAAATTGCTTTTGGCGCAGCGCTGCCGGTGGGTGTCGGTGGTTTGAGAGAGTCGTTTGACTTGCAGCTAACACGCTATGTGTCGCCCGAGCAGGCACTCGATGCCTTACAGGCGGCAAGTGCTCCCGATCTTATGGTGAAGAGCTGCCAGTATATCGAAGCAGGTGCGCCCGCTGCTTCTGTAGCGTATCCCATAAGCACCTATCGTGCACTGCTTTCGTGTGCGCCTTCTGTATTGCCTTTACCCAACGAAATTGTTGTGGTGCGCAAGAAAAAGGAGAAGGTATTACAGGTTCCCGATTTTATCGTTGGCGATGTTGAGCTGACTGGCTCGGTTATTACGTTTTCTCTTGAAGCAAAGCCTACGGGTTCGCTGCGTCCCGATGTGCTGTTAAACGCGAGCATAGAGGCTTATAATGCTGCTAAGAGTAATACTTTCGGTACGGATGTTACGCTGATCGAGACATCTTCTGGTTTGTCGTCAGATAACAACGCGTCACCGTGTTATTCCCAGGAGGAATTGCGTGTGGTGTCTGTAACGCGCATAGACCAACGTCATAGATAATGTGTGACCTGATGGGGAAAGTTCTTGTATTCGAGGCGTTCTGAGCGTGTGCGGGATTCGTGAGAACGGAACGGGGTACGGACGTGGCGCATCAATGGGACAATATGCGAGAAGCGCGTGACAAGAGTTGTTCGGTCTGTCCACGAGGTGATATGAACTCTTTTTGCGCCTCCCTTTCTAATGGGGTGAGGGAGGTTCTCTGTTCATCATCTCGCTCTTTGTTGATAAAGAAAGGCGCAGCTTTTTCGGTGCAAAACATCGAAAATGAGGCATTTATTTTCAGGGCCGGTGTTGCTGCTACAGTCATTTCGGAAAAAGAGGGTAAAAGCCTTGGTATTTATTTGGCGGAGCCTGGATTCGTGTCTAACATAATGCGTATTTCCGGCACTACCAACCGTCATAAGGCCGACTTCAATGCGGGACATTATGGATACGCTTTCACTGATCTACGCGGATGCGCTGTGCCGCTTGAGGTAATGCGCACCTTGTTCAGACGCGATCAGCAGTTTGCTGAGTTAATGTTTGCTCATCTTGCTGATCATTATAAAGATGCCCTTACGAGCATGACTTTATTGAGTGAAGCATCGGGCGAAGAACGCATAGCGTGGCTATTGGACGAGTTTGATCGCGTGGGGGTAGATGCGGTTGGTGTTACTCATGAAACCATTGCTCGACTGCTCGGCATGAATCGTGTAAGTGTGACTAGGCTGATGAAATCGGTGCTTTCTTCACGGTATGTGCGAGATTGAGCCGGTTTGCTGCAACGGCCAAAACATATTCGGCGATTTGCCTAAGGGTGTTTTGGCCGTTGGCTTGCTTGTGATTCTTGATCTGTGGAGTGAAAGATACTCCGCGTGCTTCTAAAGCTGCATTTCACAAACTCCCATGATGGATTTAAACTTCGTCTGGTCGCCTTCGATACTTGCTTCGCCAGCGTTAAGGCAGTCATCAAAGGTGCGAGCACCAGTCACGATATCAAGCATGGTAGTGTAGGGAATCTTCAGTTCGGCGCTGGAATTATTCGCCTTTCCTTCGGTTACCGCACCAATACAGTTACGGATAGACATTGAGGTCGAGATTCCTTCATCGGTATAGGTAATAGTGAGTGCTTCGTTCATGCCTTCAGCTTTGGTGGGGTCGA
Organism: Gordonibacter sp.; assembly: GCA_034932485.1. Taxonomy (GTDB): domain Bacteria; phylum Actinomycetota; class Coriobacteriia; order Coriobacteriales; family Eggerthellaceae; genus Gordonibacter. Next base: position 5,536 of record JAYFOQ010000025.1, on the reverse strand, counting down.
TACTGACGCGAAGCATGTCGAGTACGAGCGTGCGAGGTGCGGCCATAAGCTTGTCTTTGGTAATGACGGGTGCAACCTTGGTTTTGTCGAGCTTACCCTCAAGCTGCCAGGCCTCGGTGTGATACCAGTGGCGCGTGTTGGAGGCTTGTGAGATCTGCCCCATTTTGCGGAATGCCTGAGCTTTAATGCTTTTTGCCTCGGCATTCTGTTCGTCTATATTGAGAACATGTGTTGCTAGGGTGGCGGCCCAGGCGTATTGAGCATCCTCGAGCACACTCTTTGCATCGGCGATAACTGCATCGGTACCGCCTGCAAGTTTCACTAGATAGGCAGATTCATGGGCTTTTGAAACAGGATGGAGTTCAAGTGCGCTGCCGTTGAACCAGCCGATGATACCGCCATAAACGCCCCGTACGTAATGTTCGAATTCTCCATAAAGAGGTTTGGTTATGTCCCCGCTTGCCATAAATGCGGGAATCTTAATTGCCGCGACGATTTGATCGGGGGTGTAGCCCTTATTGAGGTAACGTACCGTCTGATCGTATACAAACTGCATGGCGTCGCGTTGTAGGGTGAGCTCGGAGTCTACCTTGCTTTTTCCCAGCAGAGGCAAGGCGTGTACCGAAACGAGATTGTCGGCGTTGAGTCCTCGCAAGGTATCGAGAGCTTTGATCATCTTTATAGGATCGCGGTACTTTTCGCCACGCAGGGTGTACATGTTATACATGGTTCCCCATGCCTGATTAGTGATAATGGTTTTTTCTTCTTCGACGTAAATATTAATGTTATCTGCGCTGTCAGATGCAGTTGGATAGAAGTGGAAGGTGAGCCCGTCGATCTTTTCTACCACGTCCTTTTCGGAGACGGGGATAAGTTTGTTGGGAGGGATGAAACCGGGTGTAAAGGAATCGACGTATGGATTGCTGTAGAAGGGACCAATTCCGCAGCTTGTGCGGCCGTCCTCGCCCTCAAGAGGTAAGTAGTCGCCGAACATGATATGGGCGCGATCGACGTAGCTGGTGGCGGTTTCTGTAAAGGGGGACAGAAGGGCCTCCATGAAGCGCTCCTGCGCGATGATGGGTACCTTGTCGGGATTGCCGGCAGGTAGGTAGGCGGTGGTTCCTCCGGTGTAGTGGCAATGAGTGTAAATGACGGCAACCACTGGCTTGTCGGTGATGGTGCGGAAAAGCTCAAGATCGAGTGCGGCGGTCTCTTTGCACTCGCCGGTGTCAATGATGATGATGCCGGTATTGCCGATAATCATGGTGGAATTAGCAAGTGCGTTACCAATGGCGCTATAGACGCGATCGGTGACTTTAACAAGATGAGCGGGAAGGTATTTTGCCTGTTGATCGAGTAGTGCTTGATTGGCGGTCTCGCCGTTTGTTCCCGTACCAAGCACTACTTCTTGGCCACAGAAATTGGTATTAGAGCCCATATATGATGGGTCGGCGGTGACAGTTGCTCGCTCTTTATCTGATAGGCCGATGGTGACATGAGATGAGGGTGTGTTTCCTTTAGCTGAGGTGCAGCCTGAAAGGATACCCAGCGGTAAGGCGACCGCTGCTGTTGTTGCAAGTGCTCCAGTAAGAAACGTACGACGCCCTATGGGTGATTCTTTCGACATAGAGTTCCCTCCTTGTATAGGGTTACTGCATCATTGGTGCGCAGTATTGAGGGGAGTATAGGTTCGTGATAATACGTTTTCGGTAACATAGGCTACCGAAAAGTGGTCTTGGTAACCAATGCTACGAACTGTCTTTGCCGGTAACACAGGTTACAGACCGCGAGTCAATCACTTTTTATGATTATCTTAGCGTCATACAAGACGAGTCGATTTCATTGAGGAAGGGGGATCTTATGTCCGAGGAGAGCTTTGTTTACACCGCGTGTCCTGGTTGGGGCGATCATGAGTATTGTGCGTTGAAGACAATCATTAAGGACGGGAAGATCATCCGCACGGAGCCAGCTGAGTACACGGGGGCCGAGAAGGGTGAAGCGCACATATGCCAGAAGGGTGTTATGGCGTGTCGCCAACCCTACAATAAAGAGCGTCTCACTACGCCACTTAAACGTGTAGGTGAGCGTGGTAGTGGGCAGTGGGAGAAGATCGGCTGGGAGCAAGCGCTTGACGAGATTGCTGACAAGCTTGCCGATCAGCGCGAGAAATATGGTCCTGAATCGCTGGCTTTGTGGTACCTCACTGCAAGTTATCCTCCTTCTATGGGTTTGGCAGGCGTATTGCATACGCGCTTCGGTGGCTTGTATGGAGCAACCTTTCCGATGGAGGGCTATGGTCTTGATAATGGCCCCTTGTTTGCTGCCTATTATGATCTCGGTAACACTTATCGTTATTACAATACCGATCCTCGCAATATCGACAGTTCTGATTATGTAATGGTGTGGGGCGCAAACCCGATTGAGAACCAGCATCGTTTTGCGAAGCATGTCGTTGAGGCGAAGAATAACGGTGCCAAGATTGTCGATATTGGTCTGCTGTTCGACGGTACTGCCGGCTATGCTGACGAATTTGTACCGGTTAAGCCTGGTTCTGATGCGGCGCTGTCGCTTGCCATGGCTCGTCACATTATGGAGAATAATCTCTATAAGGCCGATTTTGTTCTTGAGCATACGGTTGCTCCGTTCTTGGTGCGCGTCGATACGGGTGAGTTTATGCGGGATGGTGACGGTAACTGTCTCGTTGTTGATAAAACTTACGGTGTGATTGCTGTACAGCCTGGCGTGAAAGAGGTCGTTGGGGCTACAGCACTTGAGCTCAAGGCTCAGATTGAAGTATTTGATGTTCCTTGCAAGACGGCATTTTGCATGCTTGAGGAGCATCTATCAATGTATACTCCTGAGTTTCAGGAGACTATTACCGGTGTCTCTGCGGCAACTGTTGTCCGCTTGGCTGAGGAATACGCCGCAGCTCCAAATGCCTATATTTTGGGTGCTTTGGGTATTCGCTATCAGAATCAAGGCGACATCTATCGGTCATTTTACCTGCTGGGCTCGCTTACCGGCAATTTGGGCCGCCCTGGTGCGGGCGTTACGTCTGAGCTGCTTGGTGGTGCGTGGCCAGTTCTGTTCAATGATGCGCCTATCGTTGCTCCTAATGGGCTTGAGGGGTTCAAAGGCATGCCTGCACGTCAGGCAGATTTTTTCGAGGCGATTGAAAATGCCGAAAGCGCCGAAGAGTGCCCCTACAAGTCGCTTATGGTTATCTCAGGCAATCCGGTGCATAACTGCCCCAACCGTTCTCGATGGATTGAGCGCGTGTTCCCGAAACTTGAACTTATCGTGGACTTCGACATCTGGATTACCGATACAGGCGAGTATTCCGATTACATTCTGCCCGACTGTATGCCATTTGAGCGCTACGACATCATTAACATGGCTGCCTATAACCATATTGTACTGCAGGAGCCAGCAATCGCTCCTCCTGCCGAAGTGCATGATCCGACCGATCTGTTCAGCGGCCTGGCAAAGCGCTTAGGTTTAGGGGAGTACTTCGACAAGACAGCTGAAGAGTGGTGCGACGTTCGTTTGGATAGTGATTATCCCTTTATCGCCGGCATCGAAGGTGGCGTGAATGTCGAGCGCTTGAAGAAAGAAAAGATGGTACGCCTTGCCACGCCTCCCATGCATTGGGATCCGTTCTTGGGCATGGACTTCTCAACTCCCTCAGCACGTCTCGAATTCTACTGCGAGCGCCTGTTGCCCGTAGGCCATCAAATTGCTACGTATACCGAGCCCATGGAAGTTCCCACCGAAGCAAGTAAGGCTGAGGGGAAAAATGAAGAATTCCCGTATCAGTTCTTCAGTGGTCGCCAGCGCTTCTTCATGCAGTCGCTCTACACCGACGATCCCGTTATGGTGCAACTGTCTGGCGGTAAACCAAGCGCACGTATTAATCCTGTCGATGCCGCCAAGGAAGGTATTAAGGATGGCGACAAGGTTGAAGTGTTCAATCAGCGTGGCCACGTTATTGCGGTATGTCGCCTAGACGAGGTGATACCGCCGGGAACCATTCAGGTGTGGTTTGGTTGGCGTCAGCGCCACTTTGAGGAGGGCACGTATTCCGAGCTTTTGGTGCCATTGGGTTCGCGTGAGACGCTCGACGATGTTTCTGAGCACTGGTGGAACGAAATGCTTGGAAAAGGTCAGATAAAGTGCGGTTTTTTCACAGGATCGGAAGGCTGTATCGCTGGCGCTTGGGATACTATTTGGGATTGCGCCTGCAATATCCGCAAGATTGCGGATGCCGCAGACCTTGATGAAGACGGAAAGGAGTAGTGGTCGCTATGGCTCAAGACACTCGTATTCTTGTGAACCTGCACCGCTGCACCGGCTGCTGGACCTGCGCTCTTGCTTGTAAAGTGGTAAACGAATTGCCCGATGAGGAGTACTGGACCACGGTACGTACGTTGGGTAGTGGGGAAGGCATCGATCGTCCTGGTGGCACCTGGCCTAATTTGCATATGTCTTGGATGCCGATATGGTCGAAAAAGTGCATTAAATGCGCGCCACGTTTAGCTGAAGGACAAGAGCCTTTCTGTGTGAAGTGCTGTCCCAATAGCGCACTTACTACCGGCGAGGCGGTAGATGCCGAAGTTGAGGTTCTACGCGATAAGGGCTTCCGCATCTTCTCACTGCCGGCATGGGAAAACTCTCGTGAAGGGATTGTCTACGCCTCGAAAGAGTAATTTTAATTCAGCTTGAGTCTTCGGTGCGCTTTCGTATCGAAAACGTACGGTGATAAGAATGAAAGGTATGCCTATGTGTTTCAGACCCTCATCTGCTTTAGTATCCGGTGAGATAGAGTGCCCCAAATGCGGCACGAAGAATCCTGCGACTGCTGACGCATGCTCTGGATGTGGAGCTACTGCTGCTGAATTTGCGGGTGGAGCGTCGGCTCCTGTTGCTCCAAAGATGCCAGCCGCTCCTAAGGCACCAGCCGCTCCCAAGGCACCGATGAAATAATACTTTGGAGCTTGATATGATTGCGCCGTAGCGAAATTGCGTCAGGCTTCATAAAAAACAAAATTGATGTTTGCTTAAACGAGCGTAGATAATTATATTGTTTGCGCTCGTTTGGGGTATAGGGGTATAGGATCTTTTTTGCCCTATAACTCTCGGTTCAGCATTTGTAACAAAAGCATATCCAGATAAAGCAAAATCGCCGGACAATTTGTCCGGCGATTCTAAGTTCAATGGCGGGATGTACGGGACTCGAACCCGCGACCTCCGACGTGACAGGCCGGCGCTCTAACCAACTGAGCTAACACCCCGTGCTTTGCAGCGAGGGATATTGTATAGGGAAATCAAAACGGACGCAATACCCTATTTTTAAAATTTTTTAACTTAGGTGAAAATGCCTCTGCGCGTCGAGGTTGGTTGATTGCATTCGCAATCTGGACACTGCAATAGCAACCTGGACATTCAGAGTTATGGAGCGCTTCTATGAGTGGATGTGGCCTCAGGGCCGTCCAGGTTACTTTCAATTTTGCAATTGAAGGATCGAATTCTTGGGGCT
>JAYFOQ010000024.1:0-83154 GCA_034932485.1 Gordonibacter sp. | reverse complement strand
GTCCATAGTAGGAAAACAATCGAAAGAAGAAAAGTGCCCCACGCTCAGACCAGAAGGCCTTCGCATAGGGCAAGAGCTTACGCTTTATCCAATTGCAAGGTTAAACTGGACAGGTGTTCAACTTACAAATTCAATTAAGGGTATGGAAAAAGCCCTTCCCCGCCCTCTTGACTATGCAAAAAACAACATTGATCTTATAGGCTACCCCTTGAGCTTATTACCCGATCGATTAGGCACTACGCAAACAACGGGGTAGATAAATAACGCTCTCCCGTGTCTACCGCAAACGTCACAATAACAGCACCCTTGGCCTCGGGGTGTTCGGCTACTAGCTTACGAACAGCCGCAGCATTGGCTCCCGATGAGATTCCTACAAGCAAAGCCTCACGGGTTGTCACCTGACGAGCAGCTTCTAACGCATCGGCAGTAGGAATCGACAACGCACCATCAAGCACCGATAGGTCAAGTGTTTCGGGTATAAAATTCGCGCCAATGCCCTGTATACCATGGCTTGCAGGAGCAAGCTCTTCACCTGCAAGAGCTTGGGAAACCAGCGGGCTTTCCAATGGCTCAACAGCAAAAAAGCGTGTGGGGGCTCCCTGCGCGCGCAGGTAGTGCGCCACACCGGAGATAGTGCCACCCGTGCCCACACCCGCTACCACATAATCGGGGAAGCGACCTAGTTGTCTTTCAATCTCAGGTCCGGTGGTTTGCTCGTGAGCACGTGGATTGTCGGGATTCGTAAACTGACCCACAATCCAAGCCCCAGGCAGTGTCTGCTCAATTGCCTCAGCCCGTGCCACGGCACCCGCCATACCTTCGGCAGCTGGCGTCAGCTCAAGCTTCGCACCATAGGCGGCAATGAGCGCTCGACGTTCGTGACTCATAGATTCGGGCATAACCATCACAACCTCATAGCCCCGTGCTGCGCCGATCATGGCAAGAGCCACACCGGTATTACCGCTCGTGGGTTCTACAAGCACGGTACGTCCAGGAGCAATTTCACCGCGCTGTTCGGCGTGATCGATCATCGAGCGAGCTGCACGGTCTTTGATAGAAGCACCCGGGTTAGCCGCTTCGTACTTAACATACACCTCGGCTCCGATTTCCTCGGACAGCGCGTCAAGCCTAACGAGTGGTGTCTCTCCTATAATACGCGATACTTGATCTGCCATGATAATCTCCTAGCGATTTACTGGGTTTTCATGTAGTGTAACGTATTTTCCCTTCAAAGGACACCTTGCAACACATATTTTTCGCTTTTTTGTCGCGTTGCAACAATCCCCTATTACAGCATTCTTGCGCTCACACCTCACCTACACAGTCCTCTGTATACCCGCCAAGGAGCATCAAGCCATCCGTAACGTACATGGGTGATAAGAGTTCCCTTCTATGAGCAGGCGAGATGCGTACCTCTCATGCTCAGATATCACTCGTCCCTTTCAGCCTTCCGACATAAACAGACAACGGTGTTACCGGATGTCGCTGCGCTCGAGCAGCGCGATAGTCTCGATGTGATCGGTATGGGGAAACATATCAACCGGCTGCACCACACGCAGGCGGTAGCCCTTCTTCTCTAAAAGCCGCACATCACGTACTTGCGTCTCAGGATCGCACGAAATGTACACGACGCGTTGCGGTGCCAGAACCGCCAGCGCCTCAAGGAATTCTTCGCTTGCACCAGCACGCGGAGGATCCATCAACACAACATCTACCCGTTCGCCACTCGCAGCAGCCTCACGCATGAAGACACCTGCGTCAGCAGCAACAAACCGAGCATTCTCCACGCCGTTATGGCGGGCATTCTCGCGCGCGTCCCGAATAGCTGCAGCCACCGTATCCACACCAACAACGTGCGCCGCACCGCTCTTGGCGGCCACAAGACCGATAGTGCCCGTACCACAGTACGCATCAACGACACATTCTTCGTCTTTAAAAGCGGCAAGCTCCATAGCCTTGCGATACAATACCTCGGTCTGCACAGCGTTTACCTGGTAAAACGATTGCGATGAGATACGAAAACTCAAGCCGCACAGCTTATCAAGGATAAAGCCCGGGCCATAGAGCACCTGTTCGCGCTCGCCCAAGATAACATTCGTCTGGCGCTCATTCACATTTTGCACGATGGTGGTTATTGCGGGGCAACGTTTAACAAGCTCACGACAGAACGCTCGAGAACCGGGGAACTCACGGCCGTTCGTCACGAGCGTAACTAATATCTCTTCGCTGGTGTGCCCCACGCGCACTACCACATGGCGCAGAAAACCACTGCCTACGTCTTCGCGGTAGGGCTCGATGCCAAATTTTGGCATAAGATTCCGAATGGCCAAAACAATACGCTTCGCCTGGGCATTCTCGACCAAGCAGCCATCGGTAGGTACAATACGATGAGAATGGGCAGCATACATACCACACAATATCTCATGGCGCGGCCTTCCCGCCGCACGACGAGCGCGCGCCTCTCGAGCACGGTCGCCACGAGAACTTCCTCGCGTTCCGTCTTGAGTACCCGAGGCAACACCGGGTAATTTCTTACCGGGAGCATAGGGAGATACCACCTTGTTGCGATAGTGATACGGGTCTTCCATCCCTAAGATAGGTCGCAACTCCACATGGCGAAATGAAGCGAACAAATCGCTCATGCGCGCATTCTTGCGAGCAAGCTGCAGCTCGTAGCGCTCTTCAATATGCTGACAGGCACCACATTCTTGAGAAACAGGACAGTGGGGGGTAACGGCAGTTTGTAATCCACCATTACCAGACAAGGAATTTTGCATTTTCGATACTCCAGTGCACGTCACGGATATAGCGTTGCAGTGCGGCCCCGTCTCGCTGCTCAAACAAACGCACGATTTCTGCATGTTCATCGTTGGCCTTGCGCAAGAGCGCATCAAGATCGGCAGCATCTACATTGGCATACTCACGCTTCATGAAATAGCGGTTGAGCTGGTGAACAAACCCAATCAGGCGGGCATTGCCGCATTTTTTCACATAACAATCGTGAAAATCATGTTGAAGGTCATCGTACTTCTTGTAGAGGCCTTTATCGATCGCCAGCTGCATGGAGCCATGAAGAAATTGCAACTGCGCAATATCGTCCCCCGTCATCCCGTCAACAGCGAGCAACGCCGCGCGCCCATCTAAGGGACCGATAATTTCCACAATCTCGCGGGCACTATCCTCCGTCACACGCTTCACATAGAAGCCTTTACGCGGCACGTTTTCCAGATAACCATCGGCAGCAAGCTGAATAAGCGCCTCGCGCACCGGGGTGCGACTCACGCCTAGCGCATCACATATCTGCTGCTCGCTTATTTTATGGTCGTCGGCGAGCGATCCGCCGTCAATAAGATCGGCGATGTAGTCGTACACATGATCTTTAAGAGACCGGTACTCGTTCGTCATAATACCCACCTATCATGATGCTTTCTTGTATACCAATATACCATACGGGATGATTCTTTCTCTGAGCACACTACGAGCAAGAAGCTGAATTCGGTGATTCACCATTAAACGACCCGCATTGCGCAGCGTTACGAGACTCAGCGTAACCGGCATAAACACCGATGTCATCAGTGCTGTCTGCCCTCAGAAAGCGCCGAGCAACATAGGTAGAATACCCTGCGCACTTTCCTACTATGCTACTTTTCTTTTCCCCTCTTGATTGTATACAATATTCAGTATACAATATTTTTACGGTAAGATTCAGAGCCAACCTGGCTCACCTTTGTTGAAAGGATCGCGTTATGACCAAGTTTTCCCATGTCATCGTCCGCCGTCCCGCCCATTCCCTGGTTGAGGGCATTACCTCTGCCCCCGAACTCGGCCAGCCCGACTACGAAAAAGCACTCTTTCAGCACGACGACTACATTGCAGCCCTCAAAGAATGCGGCGTCGACGTAACCGTACTACCCGCGCTCGAACAGTTCCCCGATTCCTGCTTCGTTGAAGACCCTGCTGTTATCACCCGCAAAGGTGCCATCATTACGAACCCCGGTGCCGACAGCCGCAATGGCGAAAAAGACGAGATTGAGCCCGCTGTACACCAATTCTTCGACGATGAGCATGTGGCGCACATCAAAAGCCCCGGTACACTTGACGGCGGCGATGTCATGATGGTGGGCGACCATTTCTACGTAGGTCGCTCCGCACGCACAAACGAAGAAGGTATTCGCCAGTTCTTTGAGATTCTTGAAGGTTGGGGTCTTGAGGGCTCCGAAGTGCCCTTGGAATACGTACTGCACTTAAAAACAGGCGTAAACTATCTGGAAGATGGCAACATGCTGGTTTCTGGTGAGTTTGTAACCAAGCCCGACTTCGCACAGTACAACCGCATTGAAATTCCCGAAGATGAAGCTTATGCCGCAAACTGCATTTGGGTAAACGGCACCGTTATCGTACCAGAGGGCTACCCCACCGTGCTTGAGGCTGTCCAGGGTGCTGGCTATAAAACCCTCACCGTGGATACCTCTGAATATCGCAAGCTTGATGGTGGGCTGAGCTGCCTGAGCTTGCGCTTCTAGTCTGACAAGACTTCTCTCTTCGCCGCATACGGCGCGCTGCGGCTTCGGCTCGGCGCGCCGCTTTATTTTCGACGCATGCAAAAAATTGCTGCGCCGCGTTAGCCTTCCCTACAACCCCTGAAAGGAGGGGTTATGTCGAACGCTACCTCGAAAACCCCCAACAAAGGATCGGTCATCGACCCCCATGGCCTTGACTTATTCCGCCTAACCATGATGGTAATTACCGCCAGCATCTGTGGGGGCATTTTTGCACTTGCCGGCGATATGGCCGCTGGCGGCGCCAGCACCGGAGCGGTGCTGATCAGCTGGGTCATTTGTTTTGCGGGTGTGTTCTCGCTCATGATGTGCTTCAACGGTCTGTCGCAAGCCCGGCCCGACCTCACGGGAGGCATTTACGCCTACGCGGCGGCGGGCTTCGGCAAGTTTGTTGGATTTAACTCCGCTTGGGGTTACTGGATTTCGGCGTGTCTATCCAACGTGTCGTTCGCTATCCTGCTGTTTTCTGCCCTCGGATACTTCTTCCACCCCTTTGAAAGTGGCAACAACCTCTTATCCTGCATCTGCGCTTCGGCGTTTTTGTGGTTGCTCGTGTGGCTTGTGTCTCGTGGCGTAAAAGAGGCCGCAGGCATCAACGTTATCGTAACTCTCGCAAAACTCGTGCCACTTGCATTGTTTGTGCTATCTATCGTGCTTTTGGGCAAGTTTGACCCTGCCATTTTCATGGAAAACTTCTGGGGTGAAGCAGGAGGCCCCGACCTAGGCACGCAAATCATTTCAACCATGATCGCTCTCGTGTGGGTATTCACCGGTATCGAAGGAGCCGTAGTTATTTCAGGACGCGCAAAGTATGCCCGCGATGTTGGCCGAGCCACCGTTATTGGCTTCGTTTCGGTATTCGTGCTGTACTTAATTATTTCGCTTGAAAGCATGGGTGTCATGCCACGCGCACAGATGGCCGAACTGGCAACACCCTCGATGGCCGGCATACTCGAACACGCCATCGGGCCTATTGGGGCTAGCATTGTAAATCTGGGCGTAGTTCTCTCGCTTCTGGGGGCCATGCTTGGTTACGTAATCATTGCATCCGAGACACCCTTCGAGGCAGCGCGCCAAGGCGTGTTCCCCAAATCGTTTGCGCGAACCAACAAAAACGGTGCACCCATCGTTACCGTGCTCATTTCGGCTGCAATTACCCAGCTGTTCCTCATTGTGTCGGTCTTTTCGGAATCAACCTACCAGTTTTTCTATGCTTGCGCCGTATCCACCATTCTTATTCCCTACGTGTGTTCGGCGGCGTACTACATGAAAATTGCTTGGAAGAAGAATGTTTCACCCGACCAAGTGCGTAAAGCGCGATTGCTCGGCACCGCTGGCTTCGTGTACACAGTATTTCTCGTATGGGCCGCAGGTGTCGTAGGCGTCATGATTACCACCATTCTATTCGCCCCCGGCATTATTGTGTATGTCGTTGGACAACGAGAGCGCGGCGAAGCGATACTACCGAATCGGGTAGATAAGATTATCGCTGTTGTCATTGTGGTACTTATGATGATATCGATTGGGCTTATGGCAACGGGGACTATTCAAGTGCTGTAACCTAACACCATTTTTCGTGCGGTGCCGCTGCAACGCGAGGTTACAATTCCATAACCGAAGACAGAGCCCCTTTCCAGCCGATGCTATAGTTCTTCTACTTGAAAGGAGAACGTATGAACTTTATCCTTCGATGGCTGGTCACCGCCATTGCCACAGGAGTAGCCGTATGGCTTGTACCCGGCATCGATCTGGTTGGCGGCAACGAAGCGTGGGTAGCTATCGCCATCTTCGGCCTTATTTTGTCACTGGTGAATATTAGTATCAAACCCCTTATGCAACTACTCAGCCTGCCTATTAGCTTCATTACGTTGGGCATTTTTTACTTGGTAGTAAACACGTTCATGCTCTATATTGCCGCATGGTTGGCGAATGGTATTTTCCAGGTAGGCATTGATATCGTTACCTTCGGCAGCGCATTCGTGGCATCCATTGTTATCAGCATCGTATCTGCCATCATGAACTCTATCGTAGGCAAGGATTAAAACTCGGAATTCTCTGCCGAAACGCCCGTTACGTAAGCGCCTCTTGCTGTCGTCGATTACTTGAGTCGAAAAAGCGAGAGGCCGCTTACGTAATAACAGAAAGCCTCCATCGCACATCGGAGCGCACGTCCTACAATAGTAACAACCAACACGTCTCGATACGAGGCGGGTGCGCGCCGCATAGGCGCGCACCCGCCTCGTATCCGTACTAACAAGCGAGGATTAAGCACTATGCAGCAACCTGCAAGCGTCGACCACGACTCAGAACAATGCGCTCCCAAAAACGAAAACAGTGCACGATCGCGTCGAGAAAAAGTTCAAACTATTGGGAAGCGCTTCGTACGCCTGCTTACACAGCTTGCGCTGATCGTAGTAGTATACGCCGCTGGGTGCGCGCTTGCCTCAGTGCTACCGATTACCCTCCCTGGCAACATTTTAGGAATGATACTGCTGCTTATACTACTGGGGACGGGATTGCTAAAGACGCACCATGTGGGCGATGCCTGCGACTGCCTCATCGACAACATGTCGCTGTTTTTCATTCCTGCCAGCGTAGCCATTATGGGCAGCATGGCATTACTCGAAGGTAATGTACTGAAGTTCGCGCTGGTTTGCATTGTTACGACTGTGCTTGTATTTTTAGCAACATCGTACACCGTCATACTTGTATCGCGCCTCATGACGCGACGTAGCAGCACCCCAAATACGACGGAAAACGACAAGCGCACCCTTGCAAACAAGGAGGCGTAAGCATTATGCCCGAATTCTCGCCTTCGCTTATTCTCGTGGCGCTTGCTGGCACACTCGCGTCATTCGCTGCATTTAAACTCTCCGTACTTCTCTATCAAAAAGTGAAGTCGCCATTGCTTAACCCGCTGCTCGTCGCCGTAGCGTGCATTATCGCTGTTTTATGCATCTTGCGCATTCCGCTTGAATCGTATGAACAGAGCGTGCAGGTCATCTCTTTTCTGCTTGGCCCAGCAACCGTAGCGCTCGCCTACTCGGTGTACCGCCAGCGTCAAATGTTGAAAGAGCATTTCATACCTATTTTTTCTGGATGCCTCGTAGGGTCTCTCGTATCTATGACCAGCGCCTACGCTCTCTGTAAGCTACTTGGCCTCGACGATACCTTAGCATTATCGTTTGTTCCTAAATCGGTAACCACGCCCATTGCTATCGCGGTTTCAGAGCAGCTGGGAGGTATTGCCTCCATCACCGTGGCAGCCGTCATTGTCACCGGCATCATGGGTGCTATCTGCGCCCCACTCATGAGCAAACTGTTCCGGGTACGCAACCAGATAGCGCGCGGCGTAGCTATCGGTACCTGCAGTCATGCCGTAGGCACCACAAAAGCCATCGAGATGGGCGAGCTTGAAGGGGCCATGAGCGGCGTGTCTATTGCCGTATCGGGGTTGCTCACCACCGCAATAGTGGTGGCAGTAACCTGCATCTGGCATTGATAAAAACAGCCACGTTACCAGCATCATGCTAGTAACGTGGCTGCGATAAGCTCAACACGCCTCAAGGCATTAGGCAAGTGCGATGACAGACAAACTCTACCAGAACGCTAAAGAGCGATCCGGTAAATCGCACGGGCATCATCCATTGTCAGTTTCATAAAGCTACCGAACGACTCGCCCTTATTCTCCCTCAACGTGGGAATCATAGGTTCAATATCGCCTTCATGCACATCCAGCTCCTCCAACGTTACCGGCATGCCAAGAGAGGCGAAGAAGGCACGGGTCTCGTCAATTGCCGACAACGCGTCGGCATCTGCGTCGCCCGTGGGCATCAAGCCAAACACCTCACGGCCGTAATGGACAAAACGTGCCGGATTTTGCGCATACACGTATTCCATCCACGCCGGGAACATGACAGCAAGGCCAGCACCATGGGTAATCTGAGGATACCGCGCCGAAAGCTCGTGCTCTAAACCATGGGTGGCCCAGTCTTCGTGGCGACCAACACCGGCAAGTCCCTGATGACACAACATACCCGCCCACATGACATTCGCGCGGGCGTCGTAATTCTCGGGTTCCACCATGACGCGGGGAGCTTCGGCGCGCACGGTCTTCATAAGCGACAAGCACAAATTATCCGTAACAGGCACCGCCCCCACGTCATCGAAAAAGCGCTCAAGCAGGTGGCAAAACATGTCGGTAAGACCCGCAGCCGTCTGGTATTCCGGCAACGTGAACGTAAGCTCCGGATTCATGAACGCTATCCTGGGGCGCTGCGCGTTATTTGGATACCCCGACTTAAGCCCCAGCTCATCATTTGATACGACAGTGTTTTTCGATGCCTCGCTACCTGCGGCGGGAATGGTTAGCACAACCGCAATGGGCACTACGTCGTCGGTAAGCTGTTTGGTCTCGAAAAAATCCCACACATCGCCGTCGTAGCGAGCACCTACGGCGATAGCCTTGGCTGAATCGATAACTGAACCACCGCCCACGGCCAACACCCAATCGACACCACTCTCTTTGCACAGCGCAATGCCTTCGCGAACCAAGCCGATCTCGGGGTTCGGACGAACCCCACCCAGCTCTACCCACTCGATACCTACCGCATCAAGCGATGCCCTTACGCGATCGATAAGGCCGCTCTTTACCGCACTCTGACCACCGAAGTGTACGAGCACCTTCGTTGCGCCGCGTTCTGCCAGCTTTGTACCCACCTGATTTTCTGCCCCACGTCCGAATACGAAATGAGTCGGTGACACGAATTCGAAATTCTCCATGTGATCGATTCCTTTCAACCTCTGATTCGTTGAGTAATCCTAGTATAGACGCTTTCGCAGGTACAAACGGTGCCTTCCTACCCCAGCGCCACGTCTAACACCATCATAACCAGGAAACCAACCATAACTCCCAACGTACCCACATTCGAATGTTCGCCCAAGTGAGCCTCGGGAATAAGTTCTTCCACCACCACATACATCATAGCTCCAGCCGAAAAGGCTAGCATCCAAGGCATATAGGGCGAAATGGCAGAAGCAAACAGTACAACCAGAATACCAAAGACTGGCTCTGCCAGCCCCGATAAGGTACCCATAGCAAATGCTTTCGGAGCACTCATGCCCTCCTGCATTAAGGGCAATGCCACCGCAGCGCCTTCGGGAATATTCTGAATGCCAATGCCTATAGCCAAGGCAATCGCCATACCAAACAAGGCGGGATCGCCATTGTTCTGCGAAGCCATTGCAAACAACAAACCAACGCTCATACCTTCAGGAATATTATGCAGCGTTACCGCGGTAAACAGCAACGTCGAGCGGTTCCATTTGCTCGGCAACCCTTCCGCCTTAGCCTCGCCCGGATGCAAATGGGGTAAGAGTTGGTGTAATACCAGAAGGAACACCACCCCAATAACAAAACCACCGGCAGCGGGTATCCACCCAACTTGACCTGCTTCTTCAGCACGCTCGATAGCTGGAATAAGAAGCGACCATACGGCTGCCGCAATCATAACCCCCGCGGCAAACCCCAAGAATGCCCGCTGAAGCGCCATGCTGTTGCGCTTACGTAGCAAAAATACCGAAGCTGCTCCCAGGGTGGTCATCAAGAATGTAAAGCCAGTTCCGGCAGCGGCCCAAACAAGCGCAGTTTGCATACGTAACCTTCCTCAACTATGTCAGTCACCTCTTAGAACAGGCGATAAGTGTACGGTTTACCAGAAACGCCCAGTGTAAACCTTTTCCTACGAGGTGCCGATACCTTCCTTCGGTATTCTATCTACTACGGCATCACTCTGAGGAAACGACGAGGCCGGGGAGCAAACCCCGGCCTCGTCGAAAGGAATACCGACAGTGCGCTTGGCGTATCCTTGAACCCACAAGCCCGCCGCCCGGGCGGTATCGCAACACATTACGAGACTGACAACTTGGCGAAGATAGTCTTTTTTCGTTTTTCATTGCGAGTCGTACTAATACTGTCGGACAAGCCGGATTATAGGTTATTTCCCCAGTAAAAAGAACCCTTTTGGGTGCTTTTGTGCACCTGAGCAATGAAACCGTTACCATCGTCAACAGCCCGTCAACAACAAGATAAGCGGCACAAAACACACCAGCGAAACTGCGTCTCGCTCCACGAATCCAGGCCCTCTCCCCCGTACGAAGATATTTCTTTCGCTCAACCGTTCAACCGCCTCTTTTCTCACGAAGAGACTTGGCGCCTAAAAGCAAATTTTCGTATCGTATAATGCGGAATCCCCATTTATCGACTAGGAGGAGACATGGAGCGTATCGCACCAGCGCCAAACCCCCAGAGCCGAGCAAATCTCGTACTTATCGCTGGGATCCTATTCAATCTGTCAATCAGCGTTTTATATTCATGGAGTGTTATAAAGAGCCAGCTCATGGCACCAGTCGCTGAAGGTGGCTTCGGCTGGACGAGTGCCCAAGCAGGACTCCCCTACACCGTCGCTATCGTGTTTTTCGCTATAGGCGTACTCGTTGGCGGCATCATCCAAGATCGAATCGGTCCTCGAAAAGTCATTTCTGCAGGAGGTCTCCTTGTTGGCCTCGGTTTTGTCCTTTCCTCAGTAGCAGGAGATAGCTTTATCGGTATTACTATCGCTTACGGCATTGTCACGGGAACGGGCATCGGTTTGGGATACGGGTGCGTAAGCCCCTGCACACTCAAATGGTTTCACCCCTCTAAAAAGGGCATGGTTACTGGCTTGGTTGTAGGTGGCTTCGGCTTGACCGCTGTTTACTTGGCGCCAGCGGCAAAACAACTGCTAAGCGCTTTCGGCATTTCTTCGACATTTATGCTGCTGGGAGTGGTTACCGCCATTGTCGCCGTAGCGTTGGCTCAGTTCATCGACAACCCCAAACCCGGCTACGTTCCCGCAGTGCCCAAGAACCTTCCCGAGCAAGCAGCCAACCCCAAGACAGTGAACGTCTCTTGGAAGGACATGGTAAAAACCAAAGAGTTTGCCCTCATGTTTGTACTGTTTGCACTTTCTTCGTCGGTGGGCCTCATGGTTATTGGCAACATTTCAAAGATTGCCGGCATCCAGGACCCCCTCAATGCCGTAGGCTATGCGGCGCTGCTCGTAGCGTTACTGGCTGTGTTTAACACCGTTGGTCGCGTTATTGGCGGCATGCTATCCGATAAAATCGGGCGCATCAACACGCTTTTGGCGGCATTCGCCATTCAAGCGGTCAACATGCTGCTGTTTTCAGTATTCGATAACTTCCTCCTATTCACCCTTGGCGCGCTTTTAGTGGGCTTCTCTTATGGGACCCTTCTCAGCGTGTTTCCTTCGATGACCGCAGACCTTTTTGGGCTAAAAAATTACGGCACCAATTACGGCATCGTCTTCTTAGGTTGGGGGCTGTCGGGCGTACTCGCACCTGTCATAGCAGACATCGTGCTAGACCTTACCGGCACCTTCACCCTTGCCTATTTTATTTGCGCAGCAATAATGGCACTATGTTTGTTCTTGGGCTTTCTTTGCAGAAAAACGCTCACTGGATCTCATAAGGTTGCCAACATCACAACCGACCCTTTGCCGGAATAGCTCACTTCTTTCCCTTCGAATTCTTGGGTGCATAGTCGCGCATCCCAGGAACAGCACCACCCGCAATGGCCCAAAGGTACAAACTGGCAAGACTTCCATAAGGAGAATAGCGCCGTTTGTATTTGGCGAAAAGCTGAGGCGTAATGTGACGATGGTGATGCAGCATACGTAGGCCGCGCAGAATAGCCAAATCGCCGAAGCTCATGACATCAGGACGCTGCATCGAAAACGTCATGAGCATCTCGGCTGTCCACACGCCAATACCCGGCAGTGCAGAAAGCCGGCGACACACCTCTTCATCGGGTAAGTCGGTCAACTCCTCCAGATTCAGCTCTCCGGAAATCACGCAGTCGGCCGCGCTTTTAATATAAGACACCTTACGAAACGATAATCCAAACTGCTGCAATTTGTCGTCAGAGCAGGCTGCGATTACCTGAGGCGTAACCTGGTCAAACGCGTCGGTTATACGCTTCCAAATGGTTTCTTGTGCTTTGGTAGCAATCTGCTGACCTACGATACAATTAACCAGCGATGAAAACAGATCGGGCGTCACTTCGCGTCGCACGGGACCAATGATATCAATAGCTTCAGCAAGCCGAGAATCGCGTGCCTTCAGATAGGCAACTGCTTCGTCGTCGTAGGAAAAGTACTGCGGCTCCCCTGCCATGACATTGTCCTTTCGTAGATCACACCAGTATAGCGCACTCACCTTTTCATGCAAAAAGGCCCGACCGGGGAGGGTGGTCGGGCCCGAAAGCGCAAGGCGACGAGGGAGGTGTCGCCCTTGCTTGAAGGAAGAGCACTACGTAGTGGCGCGCTCACGCAATTCATGACACGTGCCACACTGGAAAGTACCGCGGTGATGACACTGTGCGCAGTACTTCAGAGCATCCTTTTCCAAAGTTTTGGAATGGTTGTTATGGCAGTCGGTACACGTGGCTGGATTCTGCTCATGAGCCTGACCCGCAGGGCGTTCGTGCGGGTTTACGGTTACGCCGTTGCTGTCGGTAAGCGCTTTCGAAGTGGCAGTTTTTGCTGCCATCTCTTGCATTGACCCGTGGCAAGAAATGCATGTTTTTTCATCCACCGTAACTACCGTTGGTTTCGTCGCCGGTTTATCGCCGAATTTCACATCGGCATGCGAGGTGGAAAGCGTTGATTCGTCGGTGTGACACTGAATACACGTAACGCCCTTCGTCTCATGAGCCACCGCCTGTACGCAGGCAACATCCTGAGACGAGCCAGCTTCCGACGTGTGGCAGGTCGCGCAGTCGGACTGCATGGTCCAACCGACTGGCTGGCCATCCATACTGGAAGCTGACCCCTGTGATGAATTTTCTTTTTCTGGTGCATCAGATGCAGCTTTGGGCGAACAGCCCACCGCTAAAGCGAGCACTGCCGCCAAAGCCACCGTCATAATGATGACAGCTAGCGCAACGAAGCGCCGGTCGTGGGCAAGCGTATGCGTTGTCATAGATTTTCTCCTCTTGCATCAAGTACGTAGGTTTCTTGTGCCTTCCGACGCACCTGCAGCAGGAAGGCGCGTCGGAAGGCACGAAACACCAGGGGCACACGGGAAGCTGCCGCGCCCGGATGCCCCTACGCGTTAGTGAACTGATTTACTTCTTGGCATCCCAGGCCTCAAGACTGGCAGCATGCCGCGCAGAGATGCGGCCCCAGACTTGATTTTCGGCATTGTTGCCGCCCGTAATACCGTAACTGTGCGCCTGGAAGTTACCAAAACAACCAGCGGCGTACAGACGAGGAATGGGGTTCTGCGCCGGATCGAGCACCTGACCGTGCTCGTTTTTCATGGGACCTCCCAGCGTAGAACAAGAGCCTGGATAAATAGCGACAGCGTAGTAGGGGCCGCCATCCAACTTCTCTAACGTCTTATCGGCGCGATCAAAGCGAGCATCCTTCTTGGCCTCGCAGAACGCCTGATACTCCTCAAACGTCGCCTTCAGCGTATCAACATTCATCCAGTGATCGAAGTCCTTGATTTTCTGGCCCAGCTCCTCGATGGTCTTGCCCGAAAGAATCCACCCCTTCTCGAGTTCGGCTTTGTTGTCTTGGCTCCAGCCATCCCATGCACGAATGGTGTCTGGCAGATCGGAAGCAAAGTTACCGCATTCAAAGAAGTCGCCCTGGCTCGTAGAAAGCTTGCCCGCGTCAAAGCACGTCTGGTCGAAGATGCCCCACGAGGGAATACGATCGAAATCGTCAATAGAATCGTCGAAGGACAACAGCGTATGCCACCCGTTATGCGGTGAACCCATGGAGTTCTCGTTAACGAAGCGCTTGCCCAAACGATTCACATTGAAATAGCTGAAGCCCGGCATGAAGTAGAGAATGGAGAAGTCGTTTTCCGGATCGCGTGTCCACATGGAGTACATGGAGATAGCCATATCCATGTGCCAGAGCTTCGCTCCCACATCCTCGACCATCTTGATGCCGTCGCCTGTGTTGTACTGCCAGCCCTCAAACTTGAAGGGATAACACTTCAGGTACTGGTTCTTCAAGTCTTCGTTGAACTCGAAGCCGCCGGTGCACATGATGACACCCTTGCTGGCCTTGACCGTCTTCTCCTCGTTGCCGACCATCGTGTAGGCGCCGACAATCTCTTTAGTCTCGGGATTCTGAATGAGGCGCTGGTCGTGGCAATCAAAGATAACCTCAACGCCCAGTTTTTCACGCTGCGCATCGAGTTCATGGAAGGACAGCATGCCGAAACCGTCAACACTCGACAATTTACAGGAACCCTCGTAGGCATTGTTATCAAGGAAGCTGTACTCGGGAATGGTGCCAGCCAAAGCCTTCTCCACCACTTCGTAGGTCATGCCGTACTTGTCGGCATATTCGGTATTACGAACACACTCCTCAACCCAAGCATTAATCATAGGCTCGGGAGTCTGACCATGCGTGAAAGCTTTGATGTACTTCTTGAACGTGTCTGCTTTGTCTTTTTCAATAATGGTCCACTCACCATTGTTGATAGAGCTGTTTCCGCCGCCGCGCTCGGGGGCCTTCTCCAGCACGATGACCTTCTGACCACCTTCATCGGCAGCTATCAACGAAGACCACATGCCCGCTCCGCCATACCCAATAACGAGAACATCGCACTCGTAATCCCACGTCTTGGGCATCCAGTCGCCCGCTCCCGCAGCTGGTGCCGTCGAGCAGCCAGCCAGCGCTGCGGTACCAGCCACTGAGGCAGCAGCAACCCCCGCACCCTTGATAAACGATCGGCGAGAGACGCCGGTTTTCATACCTGTGCTCATATACTCTCCTCCTTTTCGAATGTGAACGGACCGTTAGCTATCGGAATCGCAAACTCGTCCTCCCTGGACGCGATGGAACCGACCACCTCGGCTTCTACCTCTCTCCCGGCAGAGACGCCTCTTTTTTCGAGGCATCCGTTCAACGCACCAACGACAATACGAGAGCCACGTTCCGCGCGCATCTGATGAGGAATCGGATTTTGCCTTTCTTCTCAGATGATCGATAGGATTTCCCCTCCGATATCAATATCGGATGCTCAATCCGATATCGGTATTTCCCCAAGGTTGCTATTATGCAAAGATGGTCTCAGCGCACGGGAGGGAGCGCTTCACAGGGAAAGCGCCCGTTGCCTTGAAACGGGGAGTAGATGCACATGAGCAAACACCAGGCGGACAACAGCAGCCGCCCTGAAAAGCACGCACAACAAGCGGCACATTACGCTGCCCAGCATTGCGACACTCTGGGAGATATTCCCGATGAAATACAGGAGCCGCTTCACCGCGACGGACTTACTCTCGACTATCTTATATCGGTACTTGGCTTCGGACTCTGTCGAGCGTGGATTGTTCTTTGTCTTTCGGCACCTATCATATCGCCCTCTGCCACCACCTCTAACTGGCTCTACCTTGTGTTCGGCGCACTCTCTGCGCTTGCCATATCGTTTGTTGTGAGGCACCTGCGCACTACGATCGAACAACTGCGCTGCGCGTTGTATCGTGCAGCACTGGGAACCATTATTGCTTCAGGCATCCTCATTCCCGCCTCTTACCTATTAAGGGTAGACTTGCTGTTAGTTACAGGATTTATCGTCGGTGGAGTTGGCGCGGGTATCTTGCAGGTATTGTGGGGAGATCGTTTCGCTCAGCGTCGCATGCGTTTCACCGCACTTGCCTCGCCAGCTGCGGCCATTGTGACGGGATTGGTTATCGCCCTTTTGACCGATGGAACCAGCATTATAGGGTTTGCAGTAATTCCTCTGGCTTCTCTTGGTCTGTTGATATTTGAAGCCGACCGTACTGGGGTGCCCGCCAAAACATTGTTTTGCTCTTACCCCCTCGAGAATCAGGCACCCGAAGAGCTGACTGACTCCCAAGAAAACATAAGGGAAGCGTCTGCCCAAGATGAGCTCAGCAAGGCGCCTGAAGATACCACAGAAGCACGAACACACCGCGGTATGGCACTCGGTGTAGGCAAGCTCATGTTCTCTATCATGACATTCTCTTTTTTGTGCCGCCTCTTTGACGCCATACCCACATCCGATAGCTTATTTGCGTTTCTTGGCGGAAGTGCAATCTTTGCATTGGTTCTGGTAGGCACTGTTTTTCTTCTTATTGTTGCGCTACTGCGCGACCGGTTTGATGTTACGCTCACCTATCGCCTATCACTGCCTCTTATGGTAGCGGGCTTTGTTGCTATCGCGCTGTTCTTCGACAGTCACGCAGCACTCTCCCTTGTACTTATTAACATAGGCTATGAGTTCTTCGATATTTTGGCATGGATTTTGTTTGCGGAGGTATCGCGTCGCAATGGCGAGAACCCCTTACGCGTGTTTGGCCTGGGCGTGGCCTTTATGTTTGCCGGCATGGCTCTGGGCAACTTGGTGGGTAATGTGCTGGACACGCTTATCGCAAGCGGTGCAGTGCAAATTACCGTCGTGGCAATGCTGTCGACGCTTTCACTAGTCGTTGTTGCCTTCATGGTTATACCCGAAGGCGTTGTAGCCCAACTGGCACAAGCGGTAAGACCCGACAAGAAAGATGACCCTGCGGAAAACAAGACAAACGAGAATAGGCCCGAAGAAGACGAGGGGATGCTTCGTTCGCTAAGCATTGAAGCGCACTGTAGTGGCGTAGCAGAACAGTATGGGCTTACCCCGCGCGAAAGCGAGGTTATCGTACTGTTGGCCTACGGACGCACGCTCTCTATTATCGCCCGCGACCTACAGATCGCGAAGGGTACCGCACGTACTCACATCGAGAACATCTACCGCAAACTCGACGTACACAAGCAACAAGAACTTATCGACCTCGTCGAATCGCACAAAATTTAGCAACCCCTCCACATAAGAAGAGGACTTACACCTCAGATGGCTTATCAAACGAAGTAGCCTGCTGCTCTTCGAGAATAGCCTGCATACTGCAAGGTTTGGGAGTTTCGCGCGATACCGCTTCTGCCAAAGCCGCCTGATTGGCTCCTTCGATGGAGATACTTTTGATAACGTCTCCCACATCAAGCTGTTGAACTACTTCTAATCCTTCAACTGTCATGCCGAACACCGTAAACCGGTCGTCAAATTCCGGCTGTTCCGACAGCGAGAAATAAAACTGACAGCTACCGCTATTCGTATCGGACTTATGAGCCATACACAAACTTCCTAACACATGTCGATTATTGGGATTTGTCTCCCATTCATCGATGATCGCATAGCGCGCATCGCCCGTACCTGGGTGTATTCCTCGGATGACACCACGAGCGGCCGCCTCCACCTGTGCCGGGCCGAGCGTACGCGTGGTTGGACAACCTCCCAATACCACTGAGCCCGGCTTGCAGGCGTGGAACTTCAATTCGTTATAAAATCCACGAGCCGAAAGCTCAATGAAATTACTTACCGTAACCGGCGCGCCCGCTGCGTCTAGCTTCACATGCACCGTACCCTTAGTTGTCTCAATAATGGCAACCTCTTCGCCCGTTGGCTGGTACAACGGCGTATACAGCGGCAGCGTGATGCGTCCCATAACAAGTCTCTCCCTTACTTAGTCGTTTCGACATCGGCCTCGCCCATGTCCCTTCTCCTCAAGCTATGATAGAAAAAGTTTGAAACAACCGCATCCGATTGAGCATCGTATTTTAGCCGCTAGTCTAAAATTACCTCCCCAATTACGGAATCAAAACGAAGGGACGTGCCGTCAGTATAGGCAACATTCCAAATACGATAGTCCAGATTCTCGGGAACCGTTTCGTCTGACAAGGCACAACCCTCGCCCGACAGATCGACAACGGGAACAGAAACGGGTAAAGACTCCATCACAACACTTGCAACGGGAGCTTTGGCATCGGCATCACGCTCTTCGACAGACGCATCGGCAGGATCGTCAACACGACGCAACGCGGCTTCAGCTTCTGCCAGTGCATCGTCGATCTCAGCGCGCGACGGCTGGTCTCGCTTGGCTGAAGCTGCTTCCCAAGCATTATTTTCGTCGGGATCTGCTGCCGGCCAGTCTTCGCCAGCCTCATCCTCGTTCAGTTCTGCATCGAGGAACGTAGCTTCACCTACCGAGGCATTCTCAGCCACACTATCGCTACGCTGCGCTGCGATGCTAACACAAGCAGGAATACGAACAACGTCGATAGGATCGACTCCAAAAGCACCATCTTTCAACAGGCGACGGGCCCGCTCCACGTATCCGGCGGCTGCCGCCGGTATGACCGAATCCACCATGCGTACGGCAATAATTGGACCGTCTCCAAACTGCACTTCAATCCAAGAGAAAGATAATACGCGATCACCATTGTTACCACGCGCATCGTTCTCACGAGCGATAAGCGCCGATGTCTCCGTAAATTTTTCGTCCAACCAGGTAGTTAATGCGTCATTCCATAAAGCATCGTCCTTCTCGCCCGCAGCACTAAGCGCCACGCTGAAAGAAAGAACATTCGAACGTTGCGATCCCTTTCGAGCACGCATTACCTCAGCAGGGGCGACGGCCGTAAATCGACGCTCTAGTTCAGCATCGGCATTGCCGCCCACGCTTTCCTCATCAAGAACGATGCTTAACTTCATTTCGGGATGGATGGATGCACCCATGGCGGTTCCTTTCGATAGCTGCGCCTTTACAAACGCAGGAATACTCCGGTATCCTCACCATTGTCGCGTGTTTGCATAAGTCCACGCTGCACCCTCCTCACTCGTTGGGGAACCGTTTCGCCCCCTTTACGAAAGGGAAAAGAGCGCTACTCCTCGATAGCGTCAAGCAGTTCGAGCAGCTGCTCGCGATTTGCCGTATTTGTCTTCGCATAAATGTGATTAAGATGCGTCTTTACCGTATTTTTGGAGATGAAAAGTGTCTTCTCAATATAAGCCCCCGTGTGACCCGTTGCCCATATGGCAAGCACTTCTTGCTCGCGCGGCGACAGCTTAAAACGCTCCGCAGCCAACCCCACTCGTTTATCGAGATCGAGCTCGTTTGCATTCGTGGAAATAACAGGCATCTTTCCAGATAGCGGCAAACCCATAATAACAAGCAACGCCACCATCAGTGAAAGCAAAACTGAAATGGTAACAGCTTCAGGGCTCGGAAGCGCATCGGCGGCCACTTGCCCCAAACAGCTACCACCCCACTGTGCGAAGCGCATAAGAGCAACACAGAGCAACGCTGAAATACCATCTTTAATAATGGAGTCAATAAGAAGAAACCACACAAGATATTTCACCAGTTCGGCCCCTACCAAAGCAACCCAAAACGTTGTACCCCCCGCAAAGGGGTCTAAGGCAACTGGCAGTAACGCCGCTAGCGCCATGAGGGGAAATGCCAGATAAAACGCCAGCAAAGCATTCTTGCGATAAAACCAGTACGCCAGCACGATAGCTACGAGAGAGGCTAACGCAGGGATGCCCGCTATAGCACCGTGGATAGACTCCGCCGCAACCAAGCCTCCCGTGACACCCGACATGCGCGTGGCCCCATAACTGAAGTACGCAAGCGCAATAGCCGCAATCAACTTCCAAGGTATGCCCGCTAGCTGTGTTTTAAGAGGAAGGGTCTCGGCTACCTTGCGCTCACGCTCACCCCGCACCGCAATACGCAACAAGACGTATGCGCCAAAAGGCAAAAGGACAGCTACCGCAAGTGCGAAAACAGCGGGCAGCAGCGACACTATAACGAAGGCCACAAATCCGAAAAGATACGCCGCTCCCGCGCACAGTGTCGTACGGTGGACACCCTGCACACTCAGACGTTCTTCCCACCCCAGTCGTAAGGTGCTGCCCACACCACTGAGCGCGAAACCAAAAAGCATCCAGGGCAAAGGAGCCTGACCAAAGCCAACAAGCGCCGCAAGCATAACCGAAAGACTCGAAATAACTGCAAAAACGCCCAGCAACAAATTACGCTGCCGCAAAGGGACCCCTCTGCGCACGGAAAGTGCCAAGAACAAAGCCGTAAGCGCAGTCGAAACTCCTTGAATAACCTGCGAACCATCCATGGGCGCAGCGGGACGCAACTCGCCGAACAACAGCGATCCATTCCAGAATACGAAGCTCCAGGCAATATAACAAGCAAGCCCCAGGCTATCGAGCAGCATGCCCCGGTCAAAGAAGCTGCGTGCCGCCGATCTCTCTAATCTGGTGGCAGACTTTTGAAGGTGGCCCTTTGTGGGTGCGGCAATTTTCATGTCTCGCATCATAGAGGAAGGAGCATCCCTGTCAAGGCGTCTGTAAGCAAAGCGAACGGCTCCAGGACGCAAACCGGAGCCGTTCAAAAAGAAGATACCGACATCTCTTCACGTGGTATTTCCAGAAAGCTTTCCGCTTAACGGCGATACGAACCCGCCCCGCCAAGAAGAAAAGACGGGGCGGAAAGGAGGGAGAATGCTTCTACACCAACGCTACTGCATTCGCGCCAGCAATACGCCCAAACACGATGACATCAGTGATAGAACAGGACCCTAAGCGGTTTGTACCCATCTTATGACCCGCCTGCTCTCCCGCTGCAAACAAACCAGGAATTGGCGCCCCCGCATCATTGAGCACCTGCGCCTGAGGATTAATGTGCAAGCCCCCCATGGTGTAGTGCACTGAAGGCTTAAACGCCATAAGGTAATAGGGGCCTCCCTCAATGGGATTCAACTTCGCACGATAGTTGAAATCGGTGTCCTTACCAGCTTTACAGTAGCTGTTCCACTTCTCGGTGGTTTTCTCAAGTTCTGCCGCATCGACGCCAAAGGGTTCACATACTGCGGCAATGGTGTCGCCCTTCACCAGCTGATTACGCGCTACAAGGCCATCGAATTCTGCTGCGTTGACCGTAGCTATATCCGTAGCGTCGAGACCTGTCTGGTTGAATAGCATGTAGCCCATACCGTCGGTTTGTACCTTGACGGCGTTTGAGATAACGTCGCGACGTTCCATTTCCTCAACAAAACGGTTGCCCTCTTTATTCACACAGATGGCGCGGTTTTCGAGACGCATGTTGGCAACATAGAGCAACGCTCCGGTCTGGGCATCACACGTAGGATAGGTCTGAATGTACTGCATATCGATAAGGTTCGCGCCAATTTTCTCAGCCATTACATGGCAGTCTCCCGTGGCGCCCACCGAATCAGTGGAAAGAATGCTCTCGTCCATTTCGGGATTATATTTCTTACGCATGTCTACATTGGCACCAAAGCCACCTGCGGTAAGCACAACCGCTTTGCATTTGAAATCATACGAATCGCCCGTAGCGGTGTTGGTAGCCTTCAGCCCCACAACAGCGCCAGATGCATCCTGTACTAATTCTTCGGCTTTGGTGTTGCGGCAAACAACCAAATTCTTCAGACCCTCAGCCCGTTTTTCCAATTTGCAGATAATACCGCTTCCTTCGTTATCCTCAGGAATAAGCGAACGTGCAACGGAATGGCCACCGAAGAAACGCTGATACGGCTGCCATGCTACACCGCCTTCAAATACCAGCCAGTCAAAGGCATTTTGTGCACCTTCACAAATAACATTCACCAGCGCCGGATCGCCCACATGGTCGCCGCCAACAATCATATCCTCAGCCATTTTGGCAACGCTGTCTTCAATACCCGCCTTATGCTGGAACCAATTATTCGGCACCGCCATAGCACCGCCCGATAAAATAGTATCGCCCCCGGTAATGCCCAGTTTTTCTAATAGCACAACTTTTTTGCCTGCATCTGCTGCCGTAATGGCTGCGGCATACCCTGCCCCACCAGCACCAACAACCACGACATCTACGTTTGTCTCGAGGTTTTCGGGTGCAGCAGGAACCGCCTTATCGCGCTTCTTCCATTCACTCGATTTCATGCCCGATGCGTCGATGGCGCTCGATACAGCCGACAGGAAAGCCATACTGGATACCGTAGCGCCCGAAACAGTGTCAACGTTCAGGGTTTGATTTTCTACGATAAGGTTAGATACGATATCGATACCCGTCGTACCTACGCCGTAAGTTTCACGCGATTTAATAAGGTTGATACGGGCGATGGTATCACCCTCAGTAATAACCTCTACCTCCAGCGCGCCGCCTTTACCGTTAGAGACGCCCGTCCATGACTGAGCTGCACCTTCGCCTTTAACTCCCGCATTCTTCGAGTCGCCTTTGCCACTTGGTGCGCAGCCAGCAAGAGCAAGCGTTCCGCCCAGTGCCGCAACGGCTCCACCCGCGATAAAATTCCTGCGTGAAAGGTTCGACATAATTCCCTCCCTGTTGTTCGATTCGCACTATTACGAATCCCCGATTCAGCAAAGTTAAGGCTAGATTCAGGGAGTAAACACCGCATCGCCGTAGAGGTTTGAAACCGGAAAACCCAAGCAAAAAACCTCTCAAACCTCAGGGGTGATGCTTCTTGAACTGGCGAAACGATCCGTGATAGCACAAGGCCGCTATTCGGGAAGGAGGGACGAATGGCGGCCATGGTGGACTTCGCGTCAGATAATTTCTACGCGTATGAAAGAATCACTCAGATTTCCAAATTTGGAATTGCCTTGGCAGCATTCCCGCCAGCGGCGTTAATGCCTGCAATACGGCCAAAGGTCACGCAGCGTCCATGACCAATACCAGGCACGTAGGTGGGATAGTCGCCCGCCCCAAAGAATTCACCTGCGGCCGAGCCACACACGTACAGGCCCTCCACCGGCTTGTCTTCGGCGTCGAGCACGCGACAGTCGAGATCCTGACGCAAGCCACCACACATGGTAAGCAAGCTGGCCACCAGTTTACCTGCATAGAACGGTGGATCTTGCACTTTTCCCATAACCTCGGGGCGTTTGCCGAAGTCGAGGTCTTTACCTAAATCGCACAGCTCGTTGTAGCGTTTTACCGTCGCGGTGAGATTTTCGGCCGGCACACCCATCATCTTAGCCAGCTCTTCAAGTGAATTGGCTTTTAGCGTCTGACCACTTTCAACCTCGCCCTCCAACACCAACTTCTGGGCTTCTAGGTTATATTCGCCACCTACCGGCTGCGTGAGCTGACCCCACTGCAAACCGCCGCCCAACCCAGCATCAATCTGCTGCTTTACTTGCTCAAGACCATGCGAGTCATAAATGCTCCATGCTTCTTTATTTGTCTGCAGTGCTTTAGTAACGCTCTTGGATTGGGTGTTTACATCTTCGTTCTTAAAGCGCTTACCCTCCCAGTTCACATGCAGGAAGCCGTAGCTGGCGGCACCGAAGTCAAGGTGCATTACGGCTGAATGCGGCTCAGACTTCTGCATAGCTGCACCCGCCCAGAGGGCCTGCTTGTGCATATCGCCGGTATCACAATCAGGTGGATTATAGAAACGACCATCCATAGCATAAGCAGTCATGGGTGAGTAGTAGCGGAACATCTCGTCGTCGGCAGCGTAGTCTCCCGAAGCGATAATGACTGATTTGGCATTAATCTGCGTGTACTCATTTTTACCCGTAGACACGATTGCGCCAGTAACGGGGCCGTCACCTTCACGAATGAGACGTTCGCTTTTGGTATTCCAACGAATTTCTCCTCCGTTTTCTTTAATGGTGTCATAAAGAGCTGGCACCAACACGGCGTTGCCGTACACATCACCCACGCCAGAACCCTGATAGAAGGTGAAGTTTACCGTTTCCTCAAGCTTACCGGCCTTGTAGAAGATATGCGTAAACGGATACTCAGTGTAGTCGGGTCCCTTATAGTAACCATCCCACAGCATCGCTTCGAGCCCCTTCTTGGTTGCTAGACCGTAGAGCCAGTCAAAGCATGCACCACTCTTGTGCGCAAACTCCCACAGTAGCGGCTCCTTCACGCGACCCTGCGCCCAGTTGATCCAGCGGCGCACTACGTGACCGTAGTCGGGCTCCGCAAGCAACCCCTTCCCTGTCAGATCTTGCTGTACCTTCGTATGGAAGCCAGCAATATGAACACCACGCGCAACTACTGTCTCAGGATTCTTATCGATAACAATAACTTTGCCGGCGCCCTCTTCAAGTGCTGCGATGGACGAGCAGCACCCACCGAGACCCGCGCCAATAACCAGCACATCACACTCTTCCGTACCCTTAATCTTATCTGACGGGATAGCCTCAGGAGCAATCTCCCAGCTATGAATGCCCGCAGCGTCGGGTCCAGCCGTGGCACCGTTCTTGCTCTGCGTCGCAACAGTCTCACCAGCAGCAGATTCACTTTTCGCCTGCGGCGCACACCCGGCCATACCCGCCACTGCAGCACCAGCAAGAGCCGTGCCGCCCAGCCCGAGAAACGCGCGGCGCGACAGTCCCTTTTTACTCTGCTCGTTTTGAGTCATGATAATTCCCTCCACATCCCTTATATCCTTCTCTGGACATCCGCGCTCATCCCTTGCGGAGCCAAATGCGATTCCTCCATCGCACCGCATGACCATACCGTCGAGCACCCCATGCTTTCATCCCGTGTGCTGGGGGAAATGGCCGTTCACGCATAATTTCCCCCAGCCAGGGGGAGGCCTTCTTGAGCTGCCTGCGGCGCGTGACCCTTGCCTCGCGTATAATCGGATAAGGGAATGGCTCATTCGAGTCAAAGGGAGGGGCACATGGCATCATCGTTGCGCAGAGAACTGTGGCGCACGCCCGATTTGCTAGGCTTTGCGGCGCATTGGATATGGATATGGTGCGTGTTCTGGAGTCCGCTTTTCTATGAAGAGAGCGCGCATTTAGATGCACTCGGAACAGGAGTTGGCCTCGTGCCGCTCGAGCCATTGTGGGTCGTATCGCTTTCGGCCAATGTGGTAACCATAGCCTTTCTTCTTTTGCTCTCTCACTTGCGAAACCCACTCGGCGATATCAAAGGGCTTCCTTTAGCTGGAGGCATCATTACTGTTGTAGGCACGTTAGCCTTATCGCATCCGGCTCTTGCTCTTGTTGCAAGCGGAGCCTCGCTCTTATATGTTTTGGGTGCGGTGCTGACAGGCATCGGAAGTGGCATCATCGTAACAATGTGGGCCGAATTATTCGCTTCACTCGGATCGAAACGAACAGTAAACTACAGCGTAATGGCGCTTCTTATTGCAGCAGGACTTTACTTCATCGTACGATTAATTCCCACCGATGCGGCACAAGTAATCGTAGCTATGTTGCCCCTTGCGAGCATGGGTCTTTTCCTCCACTACAAGCACAGCGCTCCTCGTTTGCCTCGCCGCAGTCGCAATGTAAGGGTAAAGGAGAAGCCACCCATAAAACTTATCGCCATTGCATTATTCTTTGGATCGTCTTTCGGCATTATGAAAGGGCTCTTGGCTCCCGCCGGAAACGAATGGATTGTAATCCGAGATCTACTGAATATCGTGGCTATTGTAGGTGGCTCCCTTGCCATCTTCGTTACCATGAGTGTATACAAAATGGATTTCGACCATTTAACTTACCAGATAGCACTACCCTTGATGGCAGCAGGTTTTTTGTTCCTACCCCTTGCCGAACCGTGAAACGTCATTGGAACCGGCGTTCATCAAGCAGGATACCAGTACTTCTATATTGTTTTATGGGCTTTATGGCCTGTCGTTGTTGCACGCGGCAATGTTCCTGCAGGTTGGGTGGTAGGCTGGGGTCTCTTTTCGATTCAGCTCGGACAGTTTGTTGGCTCAGTTGCAGCTTCTATAACTATCGGTCTCATTACCACAGAGTTACAGATGGCAATGCTATCTGCAGGCTTCATCTTCGTCATTCTTATCATCGCTCTATTCGCCTTAGGGAACGGCTCGGCGAACACCGCGTGGGGTTTCGTTAAACCCATGGAAGAAGCCGATACCGCCTCAGACTTCGAGAAGGCAGGCACACGCCTAGCACGGCGCTGCCACCTATCCCCTCGCGAAGTCGAAGTGTTTTTCTTGCTGGCAAAAGGTCGCAACCGCGCATTCATCAGCGAGGAGCTGGTCATTGGAGACGAGACAACAAAGAGCCACATTAAGAGCATCTACCGCAAGGTCGACGTACATTCGCAGCAGGAGCTAATCAACCGCATTGAAAGCGAGAAGAGTTAGAAATCCTTCAAAACGCATTTGTCCTTCAAAACGCATTTATTAAGATGAGTTAATCCCTGCTCTGCACCACACAACCTAATAATAAATACCATGGACGCATAATCGATGCGCTGCTCCCTCTTAATCAGCTGATGCTCCCTCTTAATTAACGACTGTCTGCTTCTGGACAAGGTTTCTAACCTGCTGCTTGATGTTTTCGCGATAGGCGGGCTTCAGCAAATAATAGGCAAGGGACTCCAGCGTGGTCTCGAACGGAACCCCACGCCCGACGATTTTGAAATACTCGATGCCCTGCTCGTCGTGCAGCGCGTGCACCTCGTCATCGGTGAAGATGACAGGATGATCCTGTTGGTGCCCAAAGAAATCGGGGCGTGTGGACACGCAGGCGAAGGGGCGCAGGGTGCCATCGTGCTGGTCCTGACTGTTGTGCAGGTAGTGCTCTTGGCGGTGCGGACAGCCCTTCGTACAGAACTCGTTCACCATAACCTCGACCTTGCCTTTGTCCTCGATGGCATTGAGAAAGACGGGGTCTTTGTGACGGTTGTAGTCCAGTACCACATAGTCGTAGCGCTTCGTCATACAGTTGAGTTCGACCACGTCAGCGAGGGGACGCGTGGTGGATAGCACGCAGCGCATGCCGTAGCGATCGCGCACATAGTTACCCACCGCGTCGGCATAAACAATAGCCTCTGCATGATGGCGGCTGGCCGCTTCCAAAATGGCACAAGCGTAAGAGTCGCGCAGCTGCTCCTCGGTGGCCAGCATATTGGTAAGCGTAAGCCGCACCTTCACACCGTGCTCTTCAAGCAGTGAGAACGTCTGCTCTATCTGCACTGGCGTGGAGCATTCACGCAGATAAGCGCGGCCTCCATTAAGCACACAACCAGGAAAGCAACCATACACACTGTCAATGCGTACCTTGTCCTGGAACAGCTCGGGATGCTGGTCGAGCAACCTGATAAAAAACAGGTTGAGGCCAAGGTTCGCCGTGAAGTCCGGCATCGTGTAGTTAATCATCCTGCTTCCCTTTCGTACCGCCCTGGAGACGGAGTCGACAGATCGATTGCGACCTGTCGACGAGTTCGCCGTTTTTTGGCAAGTATCTGCCAATTTGCTGCAAAAAGCGCGGTTCAAAGCGGCCACGCTGCTTTGTATGACGCATGCTTCACGCAAAATGCCTGATGGGCGTCCGGCCGGAAACATGATGCAGCCAGCCCATGCAACAAATCGGCACATACCTGCCAGATAGACCGCAAACGGCCGCAATCAGAACATGCACATCTCCAGATCGTCACCCAGCACAGTGTGCACCTTGCCGTACATCGATGCGGGCTTGTTCGGTTCCCACGTGGGCTTTTTCATCGCATAACACACAGCCTGCTTGCCCATGAACTGATCGATGGGAACGAGCCCACTCACCGTGACAGCGTCCTCGGGGCAAAGGCGCTCGCAAAGCCGACACTGCATGCAGGCGCTCGGACGGTGAACGATGCCCCAGGCACCGTCTTCGTCGAGTTTTGCGAGAGCCCCGGTCGGACAGAACACCGCACACATGCGGCATGAGCGGCACTTCTCGGTATCGATGGCAACCGAGCCGATCACGCGCGTTTCCACCTCGTCGACTATGGGCTGACCTACCTGCTTGAGGTAATTGTACAGACGCACGCGGCGAGTGGGAACAAAGTGCGATAGCGTGCCGTCCTTGCCCACTTTGCGGTAGGCCGGGGGTGTCGGTTCTGCGCCGTTGCCCGCAAGGGCGGACACCTCGTGCGACACCGCAGTTGCCACCGCATGGACGGAAGCGTCCTTCGCGGATTTGAAGGCAGCACGCCGTGCTGCGCCGTCGATCGCCTGAGCAACTCCCTGAGCGCGTACGGATGCCTGCACCGACGCCTCGCGCTGCGGCAGCTTGTCGGCAAATTCGAGGGAGAAATCGCTACCGAAGGCCTCAAGCAGATTGCGAGCTCCCTCGACCACCGTGCGCACGAGTGCGCCGCCTGGCGCATGCGCGCAGGACGCACAGTCGCCGCATACCAACGTCGCATCGGTTGCGCGGTAGGCAGCCAACCCCACGAGCAGCGATTCGTCGAGGCGTCCCAAGCACGGGGTTTCGACAATATGCGCCTCGTCGCACGGCAACGTGGCCTGTTGCGACCGATTGCCCAGCTTGCCGCCCCGCACCTGCTCCGCCTGCGCTTCAGCGCCGCGCAGTGCGGTGGCGCAAGCGAACACAGGATGACCTTTCGAGGCAGCAATAGCCCGCTTGACCTGCTTCGTCAGTTCGTCGTCCGTCGGGTTGCGCAGTTCGATGGCGCACGTTGGGCACGCTGTCGCACAGGTGCCGCAACCGATGCATCGATCGGGCTCGACCGCAATTTCTCCCACACGGTACGCAAGCGCTCCCGACGTGCAGGACTCAACACAACGCAAGCAGTCGGCATTGCGGTTTCGCACCGAGATGCAACGCTCGTCGTGCACGGCGATGGTGTCGCTCTCGATAGCACCCAGCATGGTGATGATGGTGTCGATCAGGGACATGTTCCTTACCCTCTTTCCGCGACGTCGGCCAGCTCGTCGGCCGCCATGGCCCCAACGGCAGCACCTGCACACGCATCTCGGTCGCCCACGATGACACTGCCCGCGCGCGTCTTCTTCGGTAACAGCGGAAACGTGATAGCGCCCTCAGGGCACGCATCGGCGCAGGCTCGACACTTACTGCAGTCGTTGAGCGTAGTCTCACCAGCGGCAATATCGTGCAGATTGATGCCCTCCGGGCACGCCTTCTCACAGAGGTTGCACGCGGCACCCCTGGACTCGCGTAGGCACTTGGCAGAATCAACCTGCGGGCGAAACGTGCGGTTCAAGCCGCTGAACAGCGAGAGCAGCGCACCCAGTGGGCAGAAGCGCTGGCACCACTTGGGCAGCAGCAGAATCTCCAGCGCGATGATGGCGGGAAACGCGATGATGGTCCACGTGGTATCGCCGAACGCGAACAGGCGCATGACCAGCAGCACCGTCGCAAACGTCAGGCCGACCGGACACACGAGGCAGAACACCGGGAAGCCGAACACAAGTGTCGACCCTAACGCCGCAGCCAGAATGCCGTGACGACTGTCAATCTTCATGCCCTTGGACTTGCCGCACGGCGTCTTGCAGGTGGCGCAGCCGCCATGCTTCTTCTCAACAACCTGATCGGGGGTGGCCACCGCTTCATGTTCCTCAATAGCGAGCGCTGCCGCCCTTTCGCCGTCCGTCGCCTCGGGCGCGGGTGTCGGGGCGGCGCCCTTCGCCCTGCCACGCGCCTTCTTTCCCTTGCGTGAGAAACGCGCCATGAAGTGCACGGGGCACACCCATGCACAGAATATCTTGCCCAGCACGATACAAATGATCAGCACGGCCACCACGCTGATCACCGCCATCGGGATGGCGGTACGCTCGGCGATCATGGCCAGCAGCGCGCCCAGCGGGCACAGCAGCGTGATCTCGCCGAAGCCTATGCCGCACAGGTTGCCGATGCCGCCGAGGATGAAGTAACCTACCGCCACCACCGCCAGCACGGCCAGCATGATAAGGAAGCGGACGCGATACGTTTTCGTCTTATTCATGGCTCTTAGTACCTCGCTTCCTCAAACGGCTTGACGACGATGGCGCGATCGGTGGCACCCGCGGTGATGGAGCCTGCCGACAACGAGATGCAGGCAAATTCGCAGGCACCGCAGCCGTTGCAGGCGTCCCAGTCCACCACCGGCACGGTGTCTGCACCCAGCTCCAACGCCTCATAATTGCATACATCCACGCACTCGTGGCAGCCCATGCCCTTCGCAGCCAGACACCAGTTCACATTGAGCTCGGCTTTGCCGAGGGTGGCCTTAGCAGGATCGGCAGAAGCCAGCGCATGGGTCGGACACACGGCGATGCAGCGCGGGCCGCCCGGCTCGTTTTCACAGAAGTCGCACCAGCCACGCTTGAAGTTCAGACGGGGCGTGCGTGCGTTCAAGATACCCTGCTCAAGATAGGCCGGCGCGATGGCGTTTTTCGGACACACCTCGCGACATTTATCGCAGTGTAGGCACGCGCCCACCAGGTACGCTTCATCCTGACCTCCCGGCGGACGGCAGAGTGACTGACTAGGCAGATACTTCACCCCGCCCAGCCCGAGAACGGCCGCGGCACCCACGGCACCGAATGCGAACGTGCGGCGCGTCATGCCGGAAGCCGCCTTCGCCGCATCACGCCCCACGCCTTGCCCGCCTTCCTGCTCGATACTCCGCACCATTACGCCATCGCCCTTTCGACCGAACTTTCGACAAGCTCCGCATCATCGTCGCCCAACACCTCGTTCAGGAATTCCAAGTCGTTCTGCAAGTAGCCGCTCGTCAGCTTGCCAAGTCCTCGGTAGAAATCGGTCTGGGGAAACTTCTCCAGATCTTTGGCCATCATGGGATACCATGACACCAGATGATCTTCAAGGAAGTTGCGCTGCGTCAGCAGCAATTGCAGACAGCCTTCCTCATCTCCCATCTCATAAGCGGCCAACGCGCGCTCGGTGAGGATCTGCTCGAATTCGAGCTCGAGAGCGATGTGATCCTCGCCTTCTTTCCAACTTTCCTGTTTGTCCAAGCCAACAGCATGATAGAGCACCAGCACCTCGTCGCGTGCATCTTGCATCATGAGGCGCTTAGGACTCGTGTACACCGACTCGTAGGGGTAGGCGGCCGAGAATCCATCGTTGCCCGAACCAATAAAGGCGCGTACGTAGTCTATAGCCAGCTCGGTGAGCACGGCAGCATCGGCGCGACTTAGATAGCCGCAGATCATGCGGTATCCTTCATCCACCTGCTCGTTGCCGGTATTGGCCGGGAAGCGCATGGACACGAGCGTGTCGTAGAGTTCCTGGTCGACCTCAACACGGAACAGGCGCGAGAGAAACTGGTAGGTGGACAGGCGGCCGCGCAGCACGTCGGCGAAATCGATTTCAGGTGTCTGGGTCATGATGGTGCTCCTTATCCTTCGATGAGTTCACGCGAGGCCAGCGCCTTGCGTCCGAAATCCGTCGTCGTCCAAACTGCCTTCCACTCCACTGCGCCTATCTGCTCCAATCTGTTGACGAAGTAGCTGCAGAAGCGGCGCGGCTCGAAACACAGTGGGTCGGGGTCGATCTCGGCGTCGAGTTCCTTAGTGGGACAGCCGTCCTCCCGGGCGCATAATTCCAGAATGCGGCGATAGAGTGGCCGGTAGCGCACGTCCTCACCGATAAGGTTCGCGACCACATCGTCGCCCCGATGCAGCGCCACGGCAGCAAGACCCTCCTGCGTCGCGGCATAGCGGCAAGGCGCAACGGGCACGACAGAGAGGAAAGTCTCCGTAGGTTCGACCTCGGCAGCTGGCGACTCGGGTTCTTCCACCTCGATGCGCTCAAGAGCCCCAGCACGTTCAAGCAGCTGCACGATCTGGGCCGGTCCGTACACGCTGAGCGTGTCGGGGTACGCTGCGTCGAGCGCCGTAACAACCTCGTCCATAGTGCGGGGCTGGGCACACTCCTCAACAGCGCACAGCAGGCGGAACTTCTGCCCAGGCATGCCCGCAATCAGCTTGGCAATACGCTCTTCGGCAGAAAGCGGCATCTGATCAGGCACGCGGCTCAACTCCGCATCGGGAATAGGCACCCGGTAATCGCTATCCGGCGTCTCCTCCTCCACGTCTAAGTCTAGGTCGGCCAAGGGGTCGAAGTCGTCTTCAATGGTGAACACGTCGATATCGCTCATAATGGTTGGTCCTTTCACTAAACCGAGGGGATGAACTCAGAGGGCTGAATGGCCGCATAGCGGGTATCGCCTTTTACGTAGACGCGGGCGGCTTGCATGTCCAGCAGGCCGATGTTTTCTAAGCGGTCGTGAGTGAAGTACGAGCAGACGACCTCGTCGCTGGCCGCAGACACCACGTCGTCGAACAGGACTCGGTCACGGGCAAGCGCCGTGCGGCGGTGATCGATGGTGTACTTGTCTTCCACGGCGTCGATCTTGGGCAAAAAGCCGCTGACCAGGCCCGTCACGAACACTGTTCGCACAAAACGCCCGTGGCACTGTTCAAAGGAGGCAATGGTCACCGCATCGGCCGGCACCGCAGCGGCGGGGCGGACAAACGCCTCGCGCGCCAAGCGCGCGAGATCGGCGTGCTCCGGGTCGTCGCCCAGCAACGCCACCTGCGCTTCATTAAGCGGCATGCCGTGCTGCGCGAACAGTGCAACCGCCGAGGCGCACCCGATGCACGCGCAGGCCGCGCGTAGCTCGTCCAGCTCGTCGAGCGGAGCATCGAACTTGCCGAATATCTTGGAGGGACGCTCGGCATCGGCCATCGTGCGCAACTGGCGCATGGCCTCGCGTGCGCTCAAATCATTCTCGCGAGCAAACGCCATAAGCTCCAAAAACGCGTCCGAGCGCAGCAGCCAATCGCCCAGCCCCACCCACGAGCGCAGCGCCGTGAAGTCCTCCGGGTCGATCACCAGCCGCAAAAACGCCGCCAGCTTCAGCTGGCCGTTGCGCGCACCGTCGCGTGGATCGCCCTTCACCTTCGCTTCGCCAACGCACACGTGCGTACGCACGCCGCGCTGCCCAAGTGCGCAGGCAAGCTGCACCGCCCACGTCTTGTTAGGCACGGCCACCAGCACATCGCTCGCAGCAACGCCGTCGGAGAGGCGCTGGGCCACCGCGTCAGCCGTGAAAGCGAATTCCTCACCCGGGTCGGCGTAGCCTTCGAAGCTCGCCTGCGCTGCTACATGACCGCTTGCCAGCGTCACCGTCTCAAACGAATCGACCAACGCCGCAAACCCATCCGGGCAGGGATACGGCTCTTCGGTGTTCGCCGTCGCGCAAGCAGAACCCGCTACGACCAACGTACCGGTCGCCGCGTACGTGAGCAACCGCTGGCTCGCTCGGCTCAGCGTACCGAAGTCGTCAACAACAATCGAGAGCGGCACGTGTTCAATATTAGCGTCCACCAGTCCGCGATACGCAGCGGCAGACAACTCGTGAGGCAGCCACGCGCGACGCGCTTCCAGATTCTCCGTAAGAATGGCCCAGACGGTCTGCTCTTCGGTGTTCACCAGCCACCGCGGCTCTTCGTTTGCGTACTCGCTCATGCTCTTGTAGAAGAATTTGAGCATCTCGCGCAAACGGCGCGGCTTAATGCCGCTCACCTTCATGTCTTCGAGTAGCACGTCGTGTTCGTTCTCGTCGAGCACGCGCGCATCACGCTCAAGAAGCGCACTCACCCGCTCGTCACGCATGAAGTCCAAGGCGAAGTCCCGCATCGTCACCACACACGCAACATCGAGCGCGGGATAAGCGGGAAGCTGCGCGCAGAAACGCTGCTGAGCCACAACGTCCGCGCAGACTACCGCCACGGGCTCTCCCGCTGCGGCCAGTTGGTTCGCCTTAGCCAAAAGCGCAGGCGCGACATCGTCGCGCACAGCGCGCTCGACACACAGCCGCACGTCACCGTCCCGCTCAAGCAGGGCTTGCGTTAATTGTTCGATTGTTTCGACAGAACAAGCACTCATGTTCGGCCTCCATCCCTTTAACTCGGATGAAGCCCTCTGCTCCGAAGCCCCCCGGCTCCATAAAAAAGTGCTGTCAACGAATTACTAGTATGCCCAACCTACCCGCATGGGTCTACCATCATTCCGAAACGGAATGGACGAAGTCAAGTGCCGCCTGCTTATCACCCACTCCGAGTTTGCGATACACCCGACCAAGCGTCTCAGCCAGATTGTCGCGCGTGACGCCCAGTTCGGCTTGGATGGCCTCGAAGCCGCGTTCCTCCAGATAAAGGGCAAGCGCACCCACTTCCTGCTCGTCAAGACCGCAGCGCGTCGCCACCAAGCGGCACTTGCAACGCAACGCAGTATCACGCATGAGCACATCGCCCGACACCATCATGTCCGACTGCCGCGCCATGCCGTCCTGCGCGGCACGCACAAGCGCGCGCGTCTTACCCAGCGTCCTCACAATCCGCACGGCCTGCACGTAGAGCGTCTTGCCCGCTTCCGTTAGGCGAATGCCTGAGCGATC
This sequence comes from Gordonibacter sp., assembly GCA_034932485.1. Taxonomy (GTDB): domain Bacteria; phylum Actinomycetota; class Coriobacteriia; order Coriobacteriales; family Eggerthellaceae; genus Gordonibacter. The sequence goes on along the minus strand of JAYFOQ010000024.1, from coordinate 48,483 downwards.
GCGCACAAACAGCTCTGCATCAAACTCGCGCTCAAGCGCCGCAATGTGCTTACTCAATGCCGATTGCGTCAAGTGCAGGTCGCGCGCCGCAGCAGTGAAACTTCCACAATCAGCCACGCTTACGTATTCTTGAAGATGCGTCGTTTCCATAGTAGCCTCAGTCAGCCTTCTCCACCACATCGAGAAGATCTTCGACTAAATCGATAAGCCCTTGGCGGTTCTCCACGCCCGTCTTCTGATAGATGTGTCTAATATGCGTGCTCACGGTACCTGCCGATATAAACAGTGTCTCCTGGATACGTGAGATGGTGCGCCCTTGCAACAGCAGTGGCAGCACATCGCTTTCGCGCGGCGAGAGCCCGTAGCGCTCAACAACTACCGCACAAGGATCAACCACCTCAGCCGTCACATCGGTCACCACGACATCAGTCAAAGCGGGAACCATGCGGTTAATCTCGCCCAATCCCAGCTTCACTAGGTCCATCTCGGTAAACAGGAACAGGTGCGACACAAAGAGTAGCGCTACCGCAATAAGGGTAATGGCCGCCAAGTCATATCCCGACACGCCTACGGATTCGAGCGCGTGTGCGCACATCGAGCCAACAGCCTCACCTCCATACAAAGCAAAGAAGCCTAATCCTATAGTGCGTGCAGGACCCACCTTAAAACTACGCGACACATCGATGCACACCACAGCCAACGCCACAACAAAACAGTTATATCCCGCAAATACAAGCGCAGTCGAATAGGTATTATTATCCCTCATAAACGGCGTAAACAAACATCCCAGACACAACAGCAAGAGCGCAAAACGATAAGTATGAAATATGCCATCACGATGAAAAAATACCGCAACAATACACACACCCAACGCTGCTAGGAAGCCAGCCACAAATAAGTATGTACCGTAAATATCCTGCACTTGGTAGGTTCGGTAACCTGAGAGTACGTCGAAAAAACCTTCAATCACCCCCAGCAAAATAGCACCAAACAATGCCTTCACAAACAGACCAACTGTCTGGCGTGACAGCATTTGCTTCGGCTCTGATGACGTCTCTGCATCAGGCTGGCCCAAGCGACAAAATACCGCCACCGAAGCTAGCGGCAAACAGACAATAACAAGATCGGCCACAAATGATGGTACGGTAATTAACACAAAGCCTGCTGCAAACCCGGCGCACACCCCAGCCGAAAGCTCAACAAGCGCCAAGCGACCACCAATACTCGAAAACAGCTCAGCCCATGCAAGAAACAGCACAGCCGACCCCGTACCCGTCATAATGCTGCTAATGCCCAGCATGAGCATACCGGTCGTAGTGCTCATGTCTGAGAACATAGTTAGCACACTACCAAGCGTCATCATAACCGCAGCGCCAACGACAACATAGCGATTCGAACCAAAACGCTCGTCACGACGCACAATAATAGCGACAAACAGCATGGTGACCACCGTGGCGCACAGCGACACGAGCAAACTGGTATAGAGAGAGCCGCGAATGTCGGCGGAACGCACGTAAGGCACGATGCTATAGAACACCATAAGTATCCACACCCAATCGAGCGCGAAACCCGCCGTACGTTTCAGTGAAACATTTTTATCCCACGTGCCGTTCAATGTTGTGCGAAGTTGTCCCATACCCCTCCACCCCGTAGCACTCCGTGGCTAACCACGTTTCCACCCGATCCCCATCGGGCTGGAGAAGATTATAGAGAAGCAAACTGCGTCTTCCACGTGGAACATTAATCCTAGTTTGAGAATAATATAGTGTCAAGCAGAAAGTATTACCAGTTCAATGAAGGTTCCCTATTTCTCATGAGGGCAAAATCATAAGTATTTATGATGCGAGCCTACTTCCTCTCTCAAGCTTTGCACGATGCTCGACACCCTTCACACTCCGTAAGGTTATACCCGAGCCGAGCCACCAAGGCGCAAAGCCTTAAGACTCGAGCGAGACGAGAAGAGACGAGTACCGAGAAGGAGGAGAAATATGGATAAACTGACCCTGTCTAGGCGCACATTCGTCAAGACGGCAGCCATCACGGGTGCAACGGTCGCCGCGTTCGGTGTTTCCACACCCGCCGCGCTTGCCGACCAGACATACAGTGAAGCATCTGGCAACGATACCGTAGCAGTCAAAACATGCTGTCGCGGCTGCGGCAAGATGGAATGCGGCGTCAAGGTCATCGTCCAAAACGGTCGCGCCATCCGTGTTGAGGGTGACGAGGGCGCGTTCCAGTCCATGGGTAATTGCTGCACAAAGTCGCAGTCATCCATCCAGGCTGCGTATCATCCCGACCGTTTGCACTACCCCATGAAGCGCACGAACCCCAAGGGCGAAGAGCCCGGTTGGGTGCGCATCTCATGGGAAGAGGCACTCGACACCGTTGCCACCAACCTGCTAGACATCAAGAGCAAATACGGCGGCGAGGCCATCGCTTGCCAGGTGGGCACGTCGCGCATCTGGTGCATGCACTCGGAGTCCATCCTGAAAAACATGCTGGAGACCCCAAACAACATCGAGGCCTGGCAGATCTGCAAGGGCCCACGCCACTTCGCCACTACCATGGTTTCGCAGTTCGCCATGTCATGGATGGAAACCATCTGTCGTCCGAAGGTGTACGTACAATGGGCGGGCGCATCCGAGCTTTCAAATTACGACGACTCCTGCCGCGTCACTGTTGACACCGCCTCACGCGCCGACATACATATCAGCGTCGACCCACGTATGGCTAACATGGGCAAGGAGGCCGACTACTGGCAACATCTGCGCCCCGGTACCGACGGTGCGCTGGCTCTTGCCTGGACAAATGTCATCATAGAGAAAAAACTCTACGATGAACTCTACACGAAAAAATGGACGAATGCCCCCTTCCTCGTGTGCGAAGACATGGAGGCCACGGGCTTTCCCACCGTACGTACCGACGGTTCGTACTGGGACGTGAAAACGCACCTTCTAAAGGAAAGCGATATCAAAGACGGAGGCAGCCCCTATAAGTTCCTTGTGTACGACAATAACTGGGAAAAGCTGGCCGCCGCGGGTATTACCCATGAGTATGGTGCGTTTACCTGGTTTAATGCTGATCAAGAGGGAGTCATCGACGAGACCGGCGGTTTCTGGGAGGGCGAGAACTACGACTCCGAGAAGGCGCGAGCCGGCCGCGAAGCCGAACAGGATCATCTGCTGCCGGGCCAGACACAGGGCTGGGTTCCCGATCTTCAGCCATTCGATCCAGGCATCGACCCCGCACTTGAGGGTGAGTTCGAGATCACGCTAAAAGATGGCAAGAAGGTAAAGGTCAAACCGGTATGGGAGCACTACAAAGCTCGCGCCGCCGAATATAACCTCGAAAACGCCGAAAAGATCACCGGCATCCCCGCTTCCGAGATTGAGGCCGCTGCCACCGCTTATGGTACACGCATCGACCCCTCGACGGGCTACGGCAACGGTGGCATCCAATATATGCTGGCGCAGGAACATGCCTGCAATGCCATCCAGAATAGCCGCGCACTCGATAATCTCGTAGGCATCACCGGCAACATGGATACTCCGGGCGGCAACCGAGGGCCTACCATCGTACCCATCGACGGTGACCTTCAGGGTTTCTCCGCATGGGCACCGGGCGCCTCCACTCCGCCAGCGGAAGTGAATCAAAAGCAGCTAGGCATCCAGAAGTTCCCGCTTATCAGCTGGTGGCAGTACTGGTGTGATGCCGCTTCAGCCTGGGACACCATGCTCTCCGGCGAGCCGTACCCCGTGCGTGCGCTCTGGAACGAGTCCGGCAACTTCATGAGCCACACGAACACCACGGTGGCCTGGGATGCGCTCTGCTCGCTCGACTTCTTCGTTGACTTGAACTTATGGCACACACCGCAAAACGATACCGCCGACGTCATCCTTCCCGTCGCACACTGGATCGAACTCAACTCGCCGCGCGCGAGCCAGGGCTCCGCTGGCGCCATGGGCGCAACCGTCAAGTGCGTCGAGCCACCTGCAGAGGCGATGTACGACCCTGAAATTGTTATGGCGTTCGCAAAACGTATGAACTGGCAGTGGACCAACGAAAAAGGCAATGAATGGCCTTCCATCGACTGGCAGCTGGACGATTCTATCAAGCTGCTTACCGACGACGAACTCACCTACACCACGTGGAAGGTTGAGAGCGGCAAGCCCTCACTCGAGCGCCATGGCGTACCGATGGCAGAGGTTAAGCCCAAGTATAAGACATGGAACGACTACGTAGCAGACTTCCAGAAACACGGTTGGTGGCAAGCCAAAGATGTCGAACCCCGCAACTGGGGCACCTATCGCCGTTATCAAACCGGCGCTATGCGTGCACGCGACCGTGTATGGGCGCGTCTTGACTACACGGCAGGCAAAGGCATCGGCGACTGGAAGCCAGGTTGGTTCACGCCAACCATGAAGCAAGAAATTTGGTCGACCGTCATGGAATCACACCACCCCGAGGAAAAGATGTGGTGGCTACCCTCCTGGAAAGAGCCGCCGCACGGCCCCGTTGCCGACCCCGAGCGCGCCAAAGAATACCCGCTCACTGCAACCACCGGTCGACGCATCCCGGTCTACTTCCACTCAGAGCACCGTCAGCTTCCTTGGTGCCGTGAACTTTGGCCGGTGCCACGCGTCGAAATCAATCCCAAGACAGCTGCCGAATACGGCATTCAACAGGGCGACTGGGTGTGGATCGAAACCGAGTGGGGCAAAATCCGCCAGGTGGCCGACCTGTACTACGGCGTAGACGACACGGTTGTCAATCTTGAACACACCTGGTGGTACCCCGAGGTTAAGGATGCCGGCCACGGTTTCCAATACTCGGCAGTCAACCAGCTAATCGACCACCACGCGCAAGACCCGCACTCCGGCAGCTCCAACCTGCGCGCTTACCAGGTGAAGATATACAAAGCTACACCCGAAAATTCGCCATTCAACAACCCCGTGCCATGCGACAGCACCGGAACCCCGATCATCCATACCTCCGACGACCCCCGTCTGAAGGAATGGCTGCCGACTTACGAAGGGAGGAAATAACTCATGTCTATCGCCATCATCACCGACGTAAACCGCTGTGTAGGCTGCTTGGCCTGCTCGGTTGCTTGCAAGGCCGTCAATAACGTGCCCATCGGCAGCTACTGGAACAAGGTCGTACGCGTGGGGCCCAACCCCATCCCCGGCGGCTCTGGCCAGTATCCCGACGTATACATGTACTTCCTACCCATATCGTGCCAACACTGCGAGAATCCCGAGTGCACGAAGGTGTGTCCGACTGAAGCCTCCCATATCGCCGAAGACGGCTCCGTCCAGATTGATAAGGAAAAGTGCATCGGCTGCCAGTTCTGTGTTATGGCCTGCCCCTACGGCGTTCGCTACCTCAATGAGGAAGAAAGGGTTGTCGAGAAGTGCACACTGTGCGAGCAAAAGCTGAAACAAGGAGAACTCCCTCAGTGTGTCAGCCAGTGTGGTGGCAATGCCCGCTGGATCGGAGACACCGAAAAGGGCTTGGACTCCTACGTGGGCTCGTTTGACTCGGCCAGCAAACAACGCAAAATGGTGGACTTCATTGAGCCTTTCAAAGAGTCTGACATTCACCACCTGCCCGACGTGGGCAACAAGCCCGCGTACTCCTACATTCTGCGCGATCATCACTGGGAAGGAGGTAACGCATAATGGAAACTCAGTGGCCTTTAGTTATCTTCACGCTGTTTGTTTGTCTGACCTGTGGAATTCTTGGCGGCATGTCCGTCTTGGCCCTGCAAGGCAAAGGCGAGAAGACCGCTTTCACTTCGCTTATCGTTGCAGGAGTCTCACTTATTGTTGGCGGCATCGGGGCGTTTCTGCACCTTGAGCACTGGGAGCGCATCTTCAACGGGTTCGGGCACCTTACGTCCGGCATCACCCAAGAGCTCATCGGGTGCGTGGCGCTGGCCATCATCATGGTGGTGTGGTTCGTCATGCTTCGCGGTGGCAAGCCCATCTCTAAGGTGCTTGCCTGGGTGACGATCGTGGTGGCCGTGCTCATGCTGGCCGCTACCGCTCACTCCTACCTTATGCCGGCCCGTCCGGCTTGGGGCTTAGCACTAGTTGTGTTCTACATCGCCAATGCAGCCTTATTGGGCGCGGTGTACACGTGGGTCATCGCCATCCTAAAGAAGGATGAAGCAGCGGAGGGTTCTGCCATCCAGTTTACGTTCATCGGTGCCATTGCCCAGATCGTTGCCGATGTAGTGTACGCGGCAGCCTGTGCGATGTCTACCATCGCCAGCTTTGGGTACTACGCAGACCCCACATCCATGACGACAGCCCCCACCCACGTGGACAGCCTGCTGAATGTCATGCTTATGGGCGAAGGTGCACTAATGTTCTGGTGCTCTCTCATTTGCGTCATTGTGACTCTGGCCTGCTCTATCGCAGCGAAGAATAAGATCGGCGCGTCAAAGTCGTTCATGATTATCGCCGTGATCACCGCTGTTGCTGCCTCCCTAATGTTTAGGGTCCTGTTCTACCAGATGGGCTACTCCATCTGCTTACTGTACTAGATGCTTCTGCCGCCTGCTAAAGCTGAACACAGCAGGCGGCAATCAGGACCCATCCCCCCCTCACACTTACCCGTCTGCTGCAACGGCGAGTGGGCGCGAGACGACGGGGTCTTGATCGCTCGAGCTTTCCTTGGCATCCAAAACAAAGGATGCCAAGGAAAGACACTACCGCCCTCACCATGCCAGTGCACTTCGATGGAAGCGGGATCCCCCCCCCCCCCGCTCTGCTCAATCCCGCTTCCATCGATCTCGCACCGTGCCCCTCCCTCCCTTTTGATGGCACAGCAAGATCGCCCCTCTTAAAGCCCCACCTTCGCGAGTCCTCCCTCACGCGAAGGTGGGCACCCTTCGATCTCCGTTGCAAGACCCCCCCCTCGTATGCGAGCGCCTAGTATCTCAAACAGTATGAAGCTTTCGTAGGTACGAAAATGCTGCTTCAGGCTACCTTCAGGTTCGGATGGTTTCATAAGGCTTGCAATCATAGCCCGCACACCAACAAAGGGCATGGCAAGAGAGGAACCCCCCTTATGAAACGAAAGACTGTCATCAAGATCTTAATTGATCTTGCCATGCTGGTTATTTATTTACAGCTAATGTTTTGTTACGACCTAAACACTCTTTACCACGAGGTAATGGGCATTGCCATCGGAGCGCTATTTATCGCGCATGTGGCCCTGAACGCCAAATCTATTATCGGCCTTCTTCGGAAACTACCCCAGGGTAAGCTGAGCCCCCTAAAAACCGTACTTGTCATAGCAGACTGCTTATTGCCACTCGGCATGATTGCGATCATTGCATCGGGAATACTGATAGCCCGCGATCTGTTCATCGGCCCTGGTAGCTTAGAAGTGGTAACAATACACAACATCGCATCTTATATATGCCTCACCATTCTTGTGCTACATACAGCACTCCACGCACGCTACCTCGTTGGCATCATCAAGAAGATCGCACGTTCGGACATACCTCAACGCATCGCAAGCGCAACCGCTGCGGTATTCGTTACCAGCATACTTGTCTGGACGGATCTCCTTGGTGGCATGACGGAATCGACGCTAACAGCCCAAGCGACCACAACCGAAGCAACGTCGCTTGTTAGTCAGGCGCAAGACCTCAGTGATGTCACAGCGGAAAGTGCTCGCAAACAAGAGCGCAATGACGAGTCTATCGGTAACGAATCGACAGACGAAAGCGCATCGCCCTCAAGCGATGGAGCCACGGTTTCTCCCTCGGACCAAAGCTCTGCCACAACCGGTCAGGGTACTACATCTATCGTGTGTACACTCTGCCCCAAAGCTTGCCCCCTTACCAACCTGCGTTGCAGCCGTGGCACCCAGTGGGCGCAGGAAAATGGGTACGTATAGGGCATCACTTCTCGAAACAAGTGACATCGATCAATGTTTTCAGGAAAGAATAGCCCTTATTTACGTGCATGAAACTGAGACAGAACAGCTCTACCTTCATCATTTACCAGCCTTTTACCTGAGCGAACCGGGCACTATGGTATTGTGTACGGCTATATTCCGAACGAGTTGAACAACCTATCGCCACAGGGGAACGAAAGGGCTTGCTATGCCGAACCACCACAAGGCACAACACGATATACTAGCCGACAATAATCTAAAAAATGAGATCGAAGCTCTCAAAAACAAGGAAGAGCAAGCGCAAACGGTGCTAAAGAAAAAAATACCCCTGTTATTGAAGATATTTGCCATCCTGTGCATCATCGGTGGCGTAGCCGTGCTTCCTATGATGGCTTTCGTCATGGTAGTTATGGTATTTGCTTTACAAGATGGCACTTTTGCAGGCGATTCAACCGCCACGGTTGTGCTGCTTTTCGTGGAATTTGCGCTGCTTACCATACTTGCGGTAGCGTTCGTTGTTTTTGGCATTCGTTTGTTGCGTGATAAGCGCCGCAATGCCGCACGGATGTCTGAGGTGCTTGTAGTTCTATTGATAGGCGCTCTCCTCGTAGATATTATGCTGTTCGGCCTAGACGGAACACTTATCTTCTACGCGGTGTTCATGGTATTTCTTGTTGCTCTTACCAGTTATCTCGATCCATCGCTTGCAGAAGAGCGCGAGTTGCAGCGCAAATTACGCGACATGGAGACGCGTGAAGAAGCCGAAGAAGGAACGCTCGGACGTGACGAAACGGGCAAAGGATTTATCGCTCTGAACTTCTTCAACTTGTTCTGGATATTTGTCGTATGTTGTGTGCTTGGGCTGATTATCGAAACCGTCTACCACTTCATTGTAGTGAATCCTGGTCACTATGAAGATCGTGCAGGCATGCTGTATGGCCCCTTCTCACCTATTTATGGCTTTGGTGCGGTACTCATGACCTTAGCACTGAATCGCTTCCATAAAAAGAATTTCGCAATCATTTTCTTGGTAAGCGCCGTTATCGGCGGTTTGTTTGAATATTTGACCAGCTGGTTTATGCAGTACGCTTTCGGTATCGTAGCGTGGGATTATAGTGGCACCTGGCTTTCCATCGACGGACGTACAAACGGCATGTTTATGATTATGTGGGGTTTCCTGGGTCTTGTCTGGATCAAGCTGCTGCTGCCCCAAATGCTCAAGCTGGTAAATCTCATTCCGTGGAACTTACGTTACGCCATTACCGCCGTCTGCGCCGTATTGATGATTGCAAACGGAGCCATGACCCTTATCGCCCTCGATTGCTGGTACGGCCGAATGGCCGGCAGAGCGCCCGATAGCGCCATAGCTCAATTTTGCGAGCAGCATTACGATAACGAATTTATGCAGCACCGATTCCAGAGCATGAGCATAGATCCCGAAAAGGCGACTCGCGCGAACTGACACGACACGATTAAAAACAAAATATCCCAAGCACCCGATAAATAAAGTAACTGCCTTATTTATCAAAAAAGCCTCAGTCCTTCACGCATAAAGAAACGCTCCCTGCACCGGTGGTCCGATACAGGGAACGCCTTCGTTTGCGAATTCTACTGGTGCCTAGCACACCAAGAGAATCACGCTAAAGAAGAGAGAGTGCTACTTACCGAAGCGACCACCGGTCGTCGGATAGCCGTAGATGCTGCCGTCCTTGATCTCCATCTCGTCTTCCCAAGGAAGCTTGTACTTGCCAGCTGCAAGGTCTTTAACCCACGTAAGGCCCGCATCGCTCTCGCCGCCGGGAAGGGCGACGTAACCACGATGGCCAAGGTTGTAGATGTTGTTCTCGAGGCCCCACGAGCGACGTGCCTGGTCGGCCTGACACGGGAAGATTTCGCCAGTAACGATCTCCCACGGATTGCGATGACCCTGCACGAGCACAGTGCCGTCGTAGTTCGTAATCTGGCCTTCGCCGAAGTAGTAGAACACGTTGTCGTAGCCCGCAAGATTTACGGCCAGCGTGTACATGAGGTTATGCCACGCGTTGGAGCGGTTGGTGAGAATCCACTGCTCACACACTTGCGTGCTGTAGCCAGAGATACGAATGTATACGTTGCAGCCCTTGTAGGCAGCCTCGCGTGCAAGCTCGGGGATCATGCCGTCGTGGCAGATACATACGGCAAGCTTGGAGCCAGCAGGTCCGTCGCAAACCGGCATACCAAGATCGCCCGGATACCAAGGCTCGATTGGGTTCCACGGGAACAGCTTGCGGTATTTCAGGCATATCTCGCCGTTCGGATCGATAATGATAGCAGTGTTGTAGGGGTTCTTGCTCGGATCGGGGTTGCGTTCCATGATGGAGAAGACGCCGTAGATACCCTCTTCCTTACAGGCCTGGCCGAACGCTTCGGTCTCGGGTCCGGGAACGTCGCAGAGGAACTCCTCGGTGAGCCACTTGGCCGTATTGAGGCCCTGTGTGCTGTATTCGGGGAATACCATCAACTCCATACCGGGATAGCCAGCCTTGGTTGCGTGAAGAGTACGGATGATGCTTTCGACCTGCTTGTCAATATCCGCGCGAGAATTGACGATCGGCACGGGGAACTGAATCAGTGCTGCCAGGAAGCCATTCTCAGGTTTATTCATACTTCCGATACTGCCCATAATCCCATCCTCCTATCTCGGCCGGGCTGTTATGCCCTGCCGTCCGTTTTGGCAAATGCTTTTTCACTTGCCATTAGACTCAAAGGGAAAGACGAACCCCATCTCGCCCTAGAACCCCACGTACAGTACATTTCAGTACAGGAACTTCCACCAATCCGCCAAAAGCATGTATCCAGGGATCCAGCAGGTAACAATTCCCACAACTGTGGTGTACCAACCGATAAACTTCGGTCCAAGAGTTACCTTCATCTCCGCACCAGCGAACCAGTAAGCCAACCATAAGGTTCCCCAGATAAGCCATATGACCCCAAAGATGGGATCGGCAGCCGTGAATGACAGGTAAGCGCAGGGAAGCGTATTGACTGCTACGAACAGACAGTACCACGCAAGGGGCCTTCCATCGAGCTTGAATAGATTCGTGAACCCCACAAACAGATAGGTAAAACCAAAAAGCATGTTAGTAGCAATTCCGTAGAAGTCGGCTCCAATACCACTCGTCCCAACCGTAACGGCCGTATAAGCGATATTGATCGAGTTGATAACCACGAGTAAGCCGCCGGTGAAGAAGTTCATTACTGCCATAGCCTTTGGGTCCCACTTCTGAAGCGTTCCCACCCCGTTCATGAACAGAACACAACCGACATAGAGCAAACCAAGTCCTAAGGTCATTCGGATTACACCCCCTCAAGTTATTTTAGATTCTGATAACGACAGCGCATCCGATGCCCGTCCATTATTACCTCGGTACCAGAAAGTTTGTCAAGAAAGGTGGTGCGCAGCGAGGATGCAGTATAAGAAGTTACATTTTTCCTGTTGAAAACTGTTTTTTCACCATATTTTACCTATGGAATCCGACATCAAAAATTGCAGATTCACAAATGATTCAAGGCTCGTATTGTAGTACAATTGTGTTACATTTTTTGTAGGCCACAGGGGGTTTTATGAAAGAAACGATCTTGCATGTGAGAATTGATGCCGATCTGAAAGCTGAATCGGAAGTTTTATTCACTTCGATGGGCACAAGCCTGTCCGAAGCCGTAAGAATCTTTCTAAAACAGTGCAACCTAGATCAAAAGTTTCCTTTTCAAATAAAAAGTTTTGAAAAAAAGGGTGGGGATGTTGCGTATGGCTTCCTCAACCTGTATTCAAAGCCCATCGCGCGAGAAACCGAGCGCGAGGCATGGATCTCGTCTTTGGCTAAAAAATGATTACCATCATCGACGAAAGCGTCATCCTACGATACTTACTTGATGATGATAAACGAAAAGCAAAACAGGCAGCTCGAATTATCTCCGATGGACATGCGTATTCATATCCCGAAATATTTGCCCGTGTAGCGGTCGCGTTGAGAGATGTGTATGGAGTACCCCGATCGCTCGTGAGCGAAGCACTTCTCAACCTTCTCGACGATATTCGGGTTAGTGAGGAGGATATCGTCCGCTATGCCACCCGCCTGTTCGGAGCAAGCATGCTCGACTACATTGACTGTCTTCTCGTTGCCAGAAACCATTTGTACAACCACGAGATCATCAGTTTCGATAAACCGCTGATGAAAAATATGATATAGCCTGACCAAGTGCACAAAAAACTACCCGCTGTATGCATTGCTGTGCTATACTCGAATGGTATCTTTCTGGTACGCGCAGCATCCGATGACTACATGTTCCGTACGGGCAGGGGCGCGTTATGCGACCCCCGTCTTTGAGGCCCTGTTCAAAAAGCTGGGTCATATGCAAAGGAGTATTAGCATGGAGTTGCAATCTGTTTACAAATGTATCGACGATGATCACAGTGCATTTGACATCACCATCAAAGCAGAGGATACAAACGGACTCATTGACCAATTCACAATAGCCTTGGCCTATCAGAACAACATTACGCCCAAAGAGGGGCAGGCCCTCGAAGAAGCTGCGGCGGCAAAGCTTGGCACAGAAGCGGTAGAAACGTACCTCACTTCATCAATCATGAACTACTCGTTTCCTTTCGCTGCCGAAGAAAGCAAAGTCGAGATCGTAGGAAAGCCTTCGTTCACCACACACAGCCCCTTGGCCCGCAACCTCGACTTCTCATTCAGGGCACTGTGCACACTTAAACCTTCCTTTTCGCTCACTTCATACAACCCCGTAAGCATCACAGTGCCACCTCTGGAAGTGACCGACGAAGACGTTGAGAGGTATCTTAATTCTCTCGCCCAAAGCCATGCTTACCTCGAAGAAGATACGAGCCATACAAGGATTAAGCGCGGCGATCTTGTGGAGCTAGAGATAGAGACATTCAAGGACGGCGTTCGTTGCGAACAGCTGTGTTCCGAAAGTCGCACCTACACCACCGGAGCCGACATGATGCCCTCCGAGTTCGATGAGGGTGTCATGGAAATGAAGGTGGGTGAAACTAGGACAATTGCCTACGAGTATCCCGGTTTCACGCTCGACAAGAATGGTAAACCAGAGGTTGAACACTACACTTCCACAGTCACTGCGAAAAAGGTGCAGAAAATGATCGTCCCCGAGTTGAACGATACCTGGATTCGCGAAAACATGCCCGATACCGATGGCATCGAAGGACTTACAAAGAGTGCTTACGAGGCGATTCGCTCACGTAAGTCGATCGAGTATCGCCACTACAAGAACTTACAAAGTGCTAACGAGTTGGTTAAAAGGTTTAATGGTGAGATCTCGCCAGCCGTATTTGATGCCGTTACCGTCGATATCGTGCGCTCATTTGAAGAGCAGCTCGCCCAACAGGAAACCACTAAAGAAGATTTTCTGCGCCAGCAAGGCATCACCGAACAACAGTTGATGGCCCACTTCTCGGAACAGGTGCGCGAACAACTCGTGAGGCAATTCGCACTCGATGCTATAGCCGCACACTTCGAACTCGAAGTCGACGACAACGACCTCGACGAGTACTTCAGAGCCGCTGCCTCACCGGGTCTCGAAGCTATGATTCGACTGGATTTCGAGCGAAATGGCAGAATGCAAGAAGCCCGTCTCTCAGCGCTGCGCTTAAAAGCGAACGATTATGTGACCGAACATGCCACCATACACATTGCTTAACCGTTAGCAGAAAGTTCGCCATGATGAGAAACCCTCTCGTCATGGCGAACGCAAACAGCTCTACCCAAGTTCAATCTAGCAACGAGGCACCGCGGGTAACACAAGAGCACACAAAGCCGGCCAGACTTACGTTGCCGTCTGCGCCCTTGGAACGAAACCCAAAGCGCTACGAAGACAGGTTTTCAGGATGAGTGTAGACAGTGAAGTGTCCGCTACGAGCAAAGGCACAAAGCGTGATGCCCTGTTCATCAGCATACTCAAGAACCGCCGAAGTAGGTGCCGACACGGTAGACACGAGTCGAATACCATAGGCCGCGCATTTCCTCACCAGATCAAGAGCGCAACGACTTGAAAGATGAACAAACCCACTTAGAGGATCAATCTGGTCCCGCAGCAACGATCCTATAAGCTTGTCAACGGCATTATGTCTACCAATATCTTCACGGATATAACGGTAACAACCAGCAAAATCAGCGAATGCTGCAGCATGAGTTGCCCCCGTGCCGCGATGCATAAGCTGCGCATCAAGCAACGCGGCACTCGCTCGGTGCACCGCATCTGGTGAAACCTTGAACATGCCAGTCGATCCTAGGGGGGTCTCTACTCGTCTCAGCCATGGTTCGCGCGGCATTAAAAGCTGCGACGACACCACCTGCACCTCCCAACCCCCCGATCCGCCGACGGCTTCGACGGGCAAGACAACATCGGGTCCGCCGATAACCCCCGAGGTAAACAAATATCCGACTGCCAGGTCCCCTAAATCTTCAGGAGTGCATGATATCTCCTCAACAAGGATGCCATCGAGGAATATACCTACCGACTCTTCGCGCGCCACGGCTTCGGTAACTAACGACCATTTGTCCCCCTCAACATACCAAGCCTCGCACATCACCCTATATCCGTCGCCTCCCATAATGCCACACTACCGGTACGATCTCTGCAAAATACCGAGCACTTCATCTTCGGTCAGCGCATATCGGTCAACATCGGCGATTCCAGTACGATTAACCGCCGCATCGGCAATTAAGGGCAGATCATCCCACGTGATACCCTGCGCGGCCATTGAAAGTTCACCTATGCCGAGGCGGGCGAAAAACTGTACCAGTCCGGCCGCAAAAGAGTGGCCGGGCTGATACGCAGAGGGGTCGATACCAAGAGATGAGCCTACCCGGTCGAGCTCGTCGGGAACGAATGCGGCAATGCGCTTGTAGTACTCTTCCGCAATCATGATCAGGCTCGCCCCATGGGCGACCGACGGGAACATCCCTCCGATCGTCTGCGCTATGATGTGGTGAGAGGTGGTGTTGATAAGGGATTGCGTATACCCGCTGCAGATGTCGGCGGCATAAGCAAGCATCGTCCTGCCCTCGAGGTTATCCGGCTCCTCCACAACCACCGGCAGCCACGTAAGCACCTGGGAAATGGATTCCTGCGCGAACACGTCGACAAGTCTGTTCTCTCCCCCGTTGGTAATAGCACATTCCGCGGCATGGAACAGCGCGTCGATGCCCTGGTAGATGGTTTGATCTTTCGGCAATGTAAGCATCAGCTCAGGATCAATGATGGACAAAGTAGGATAGAGGACATCGGCTGCGAAATCGAGCTTTTCACCGGTCTCGATCTTGGTAATAACACTATAGGGATCGGTCTCGGTCCCCGTTCCCGCCGTCGTAGTAATAGCCACCACGGGCGCAGCATCAATTATCTTTTTTCTTCCCCCACTCCCCGTGTAGGCATAATCCCATAGGTCGCCCGACTGCCGCATCATGCATGCAACCGCCTTGGCGGCATCGATACTGCTTCCCCCTCCCAAGCCGACAACGAAGTCGCAACCGCTCCTCTTTGCCACAGCACACGCTTGCTCGACCTGCTCCTTGGTAGGATTAGGCGTTATCTCCTCGTAGACAGTTGTCTCGACGCAAGCACTACCAAGCAAGAGAACCACCCTATCAACCAGGACCTTCTGCTCCGGCCTCGCACTTTTGGTTGTGCAAACGAGTGCGTGGAATCCGGGAAGGTCAAGCGATGCCAACTCGTCCAATCGGCCCGCTCCGAATACGATTCTCGTCGGCATCTGGGCATCAATTATCATAGCCGTTCCTTTCATCTGAGGGTCAGTTCTCGTGAGGCTTCCGGTATGCCGGATACGTCTCGAAATCGCCCCCGTCAGAGAAAATCCGATAAAGCTCCTCTACCGCTTTTTTGACGGCAGGCGTCAACGGATTAAAAAATGTTGTATCAGCAGGCTGAATGCCGAGAAAAACCACTTGTTCAGCAGCATTGTTTAGCTGGTCGAGAAGGAATGTCATAGGAAGCGCATGCGTCGTGATAAGAAAGCTCTCAGCAACATCAGAAGCCTTGAGGCGACGAACGGCTCCCGCCTCAAGGCCCATATCGGCGGCATCGACCACCACAACCACCTTAGGAGTCATTCTCTTGATAGTCCTTAATTCATCTTCAGGCGTCTGACCGCCATCGACGATCGCCCACCCCGTCTCAGGACTATCTAACATCAGCTTGGCAAGAAGAGGGCCTGCGGCATCATCGCCGCGCAAGACGCTCCCAACCGTCAGAAGAACCTTATCAGACATCAATTCTCCTCCCCATGAGATACATCGCCGTCTCCTGTTCCGTCACGTCGAGCAGTTCCAGAAAACCGCTCATCCAAGATATCTCAGCAGAATAGGGGTTCGTATCCTTCCTCGTGTAGAGTTCGCGCAAAGTATGTTTGATCGCAGGCCTGAGTACCGACAGATGGCTCTTATCTATCTGGATTTCGCCGAAGCGTAGGATACCCTCAAGTTTCGAACGGGCTTTTCCATCGGAGATATTGTCCAGGATTGAACGAAATGTCTCAATCGAGCAAGTGAGCTTTTCTGAGAAGCAGTCCATGACGCCTGTATGGTGCCCCACCGACAACGTGTAGTACATAATTTCCCGAGCATCCTGTGGGATATCTATCTCGCTGTCAACCAACTTTGTTGTCAGCTGGTATATGACAACCCGGCTATTCATGTTATCCCCCTACGATCCTCGACTCGAACAGATTTTTGAGTTCGGCAAGAACCTCCTTCTTGCGCGGGTCACCCTGTGCCGCAATCAATGAGGTTATCTCCTCCCTCACATCAGCCCCACTGTTGGAGAGCACCGCAAGGAACTCGTCGCATATATCACCACCCTGCCGGTACCCCGACAGACGACGCGCCTCCCGCTCGAGCTCAACCCTAAGGCCGTAAGGAATACCCTCGAACTTCAGAGGAACCTGATCACCCTCGGATTCCACCTCGTTAGCCGCATGTTGCCTTTGATCCAACATACCAAGCGCCATAGCGAAGCCGTATACCGTCTGAGCCGGGGTCGGCGGACAACCGGGAATATACACGTCAACCGGGAATAGCTTGTCAGTTCCTCCCCAAACGCAATAGTTATCATGGAAGATGCCACCTGTACATCCGCAAGCACCGTAGGAAACAATAATCTTCGGATCGGGAGCAGCATCATAGGCACGAATAGCGGGGAGTCTCATCGATCTCGTGACAGCACCGGTGTATACGAGAATGTCTGCGTGACGTGGCGTAGGGACCACTTTAATCCCAAAACGCTCTACATCGAATACCGGCGTGATCGAGGAAAATATCTCAATTTCACATGCGTTGCAGCCGCCGCAGTCGACACGGTACACGTACACGGATCGCTTGATGTTTTTTAACAACGCAGCTTTAGCACGTTCGACATCTTCACTGAGTTTCTTCGGCTCAAGGTGCGCTTGTAATTGGGTTGGTATATTTTGTTCGAACATGTTTACCTCCCTCCCTGGGCACGGTCTTCGCAGGCGAGAGCATCGTTTCTCTGCTTACACGACAGGCACAGACTGACCGAAGTGCCCGAAGCACCCGTACCACCCATCCGATCCAAAACCTTTGCTACGTACTCAACCTCCTTGCGTGGGGCAAAGTACTCACCGCAACACGAGCATTGCTGCAGGCGGTAAGTACACGAATCCTGCAAGTCGCCTTTGCTCATAACCGCCAACTCGAATTCGGAGCCAAGCCTTATGGCATCGACCGGGCAAACCTCCTCACAGCGGCCGCAAAAAATGCATCTACCGTAGTTAATTGTCCAGGCAATGGTACCCGCGTCTTGATCGACCTCCATCTGGATGGCGTTCGGAGGACACGCCACCGCACAGGCAGCACACGCAATACAACCTAAGGCATCGTGCTCAGGCTTACCACGAACGTCAGCTACCTGCTCAAGAGGTGCAAAAGGATATTTGACCGTTGCATCGCCTGTCTTCAAAATTCCAATCAGAGTTTTAAGCATTGCCGACTCCTTATCATCGACCCAGCAAGGGGGATCGGCTTCTCGTACGGCAATAATCCTCAAGTTCCTGCTTCGAAACAACCACCTGAGACTTCTTGCTAATGTCAACCACCGTCACCCGATCGGTGCACGAATAGCACGGATCAATACTCCCCACGATAACCGCCGCATCGGCTATCGTATTTCCTTGCAACATCGATCGGAGTACAGGCCAATTGCTGTAGGTGGAAGCTTTCGCCCTCCAGCGATAGCATTTCTGATTGTCGCCGGTCATAGACCAGTGAAGATCCTCGCCACGGGGCGCTTCAGTGAAGCCAACTGCAAACCTATGCGGCTTATATTCCCACGACTCGTTCAAAATAGGACCCGACGGCGTATCTTCAAGCCATCCCTGCATCATATCAAGACTATCGAAGAACTCCTCCACCCTTACGAGCGTGCGGCTCTTCACGTCACACCCTTCGTGCACCCGAGCGACTTTTCCCGTTCGCTTGTAGCCGTCAAACGGGTGGTCGAAGCGCGTGTCACGGGCGAAGCCGCTGCCGCGCACTGTCGGTCCAACTGGACTGTAATCGCGTGCAACGGCAGGATCCAAAATGCCGACACCCGCAGTGCGACTCTCAAAGTTGGCGGTGGACAATAAGGCCTCAACCAGGTGTTCAGCCTCCAGCCGTAACTCGTTAAGCAACGCAATCGTTTTCATGCTCTGGTCGGACAGGATATCCCTTCTCACTCCACCAATCAGGTTCAGGCCGTATGTCTTTCGGGCGCCAGTCAACATCTCCGCAAGATCCATCGCCTTCTCTCTTACCCGAAAGAAATGCATAAACCCGGTGTCAAATCCGCAAAAGTGGCACACAAGTCCCAAGTTGAGAAGATGAGAATGTAACCGTTCTGCCTCAAGCAGGATCGAGCGGATCACCTGAGCACGCTCGGGTACCGCAATCCCCTGCGAGTTCTCCACCGACTCGGCGTAGGCAACCGAATGGGCACATCCGCAGATGCCACAGATGCGATCAGCCAAAAAAGGAACCGAATCGTAGGTCATGCGCGTTTCGGCGACCTTCTCCATACCCCGGTGGACGTAGAACATCCGGTAGTCGGCATCGACAATATGTTCGCCTTCCACGAACAGCCGAAAGTGCCCGGGCTCATCGGAAGTGATGTGCAAGGGTCCCATGGGAATTATCGTAGTCGTTCCCGGCTCTGCCCTATTTAAGAACTGGTAGTTCTCAAGATCAGCAGCAAGTTCGGGACGGTGGCGGTAGTCCATCGAGTCCTTACGGAGAGGGTGAAGACCTTCGGGCCAATCGTCAGGAAGCACGAGCCTGCGTTCGTCGGGTATGCCGACGGGAGTAAGTCCAAACATGTCACGGACCTCGCGCTCACCCCATACGCAGGCCGGAACGCGCGCAGCTACCGACGGAAACGACCCTGTCTCAGGAGGTATCTCACTGCGGACCACGCATATGCAGGGGTCAGATTCTTCCATGGAAAGCACGTAGTAAAGGGCAAAGTTGCCATTGATCGGCCGCTCGTCGTTGCCGACGACGACCGACAACCACCCTCCCCTCCGATAGTAGAGGAACTGAACAACATCCGGTACGGAATCAGCCCGAATCGTCATTGTCACCTGCTCGTCGGACTGCCACGCCTCGTCCATAAGGGCACCATGAAACTGCGTGCGCACCGCCTGGACATGGGTCGAACCACATCGCTTTTCTTTGCTTTCGCTTCGCTTGCTCACAAGCGCCTCCTTATTCGATCGGTTGTGCAGCCGTATCAGCCGCATGAAGAGCCTTGCCTAAGAGCGGCACCTCGTACAGATGAGATGAGTCCTCCTGCATAACTATCGCCGTGGCCGCCCCGACTCCGCTTATCACCGGCGCCGGCAAAGCGACACCGAACCACAGCAGCAAAGCAATAAGCGCGATTTCAGGAATAAGCATTGCTGCACCGACGTCCCCTTTCTTAACAAAATCAGGTGCTCCTCCCAACACCGAGCGCAGAAATACAAGACTAAACGCGGCTATTACGACCGTCAGAGCTAGGCATATCGGAATGACGAGCCAAAGATATCCTGCGTATATTCCCGCTATCACCGTCAACACCTCGCTCAAGAACAACGCAAACGGGGGGAATCCTGAGAGGGCAAACAAACCAGCACCAAGCAAGACTGCCGTGAGAGGTGCCACCTGTACTATGCCGACAACTTTTTGGAGGTTGCTCGTCTTGAACTTCATGATCACGTTACCCGACAGACAGAACAGGAGCGCCTTTGCCAGACCGTGGAATATACAATGGAACAGTGCCGCAGCAATGCCAAGCGGGCCCCCAAACCCAAGACACAACGCAACAATACCTATGTTCTCGCACGAACTGTACGCAAGCTTGCGCTTGAAATCAGATTGCGAGAAAAGTGCGAATGCACCAAAAATAATCGAAGCAGCACCTAATATAAGCATAACCGTCTGGGGGAACTCGGATCCGACCGCCTGGACAGCAAGAACATAGAACCTGATCAGAACAAGCATCGCACACTTGGCGAGCGCACCCGACATCAGACCCGACAGGGGACTTGGCGCCTGAGAATAGGCATCGGGCATCCAGGTATGCATGGGGAACAAGCCAGCCTTAGTGCCAAACCCGATCGCTGCGAACACAAAGGCTATCCTAAGGAGAGTGGCGTCAAACTGAGTGGCATACGGTACGAGCGATGTCCAAAATACCGCTTGATGCGGATCGGCCATAATATCGGCTGCGTTAGCATAGACGAGCAGCGTACCATACAACCCAAAAGCAACGCCCGCCGTACAGACGATAAGGTACTTCCATGCCGCCTCAAGTGAAACCTTGGTGTTATATGAACCCACCAAGAACACGGTCGAAAGGGTTGTCGCCTCAATAGCCACCCACATCATGATTACGTTATTCGACGTCACCACCAAAAGCATCGTAAAAACAAACAAGCTAAAAAACGCATAGAAGCGCTTCACTTGAGAAACGTCGAGTCTTCCCTCTTTACTGTCGAAGCGAAGGTAGGAAACCGAGCAGATGCCCGTCAGGAGAGCAACCGTACCCACAAGTCCTAAAAAGATCGCACCGAGCGCATCGACCTGGAACCATGCCTCCATAGCTTCCACTGAGTTACCGCTCTGGAACACGGAAACAACAATAAATAGACTCATCAGAAACGTCAGCGCAATCGATACAACATGTATCGATTCGAACACCACGCGGGGCAGCTTCAAGGGTAACACCGCTATCAGTAGGCAGGCGACAAGCGGCGTCGCCATCGTAGTCAACAGCAAGCTAGAAATATCCATGTTCTACCCCTTCAGTTCCATGAGGTCGCGTGTATCAAGCGTTTTCGTGGTCTTATATATTCGCAGCACCATGAGAACCATGATCAGAACCGCAAAGATAGCGTCGGTCGCGATGCCAATCTCCACGAGCTCGGGCGCCTGAGGCGCAAGGAGCGCCAGCGTCACATGCGAGCCGTTCTCCATCAGGCAATAACCGAATATCTGCTTTACGATGTTACGCTGTGAGACAATGCACGTTAATCCGATGAAGAAGTGAGCAAGCGAGATGGCAAGCGCCGGCTTTACTTCGACAGCAGTGTACAAATCGATACCCTGTACCGCCGCAAAACAAATCAGCACTTCTATAGCTATGAGCGTGATACTCTTAAAGGGGGAAAGACGCTCGCCGAGATCCTGCGAATCGGCGCCGAGCTTCCGCTGCAAAAACAATAGCATCCCAGGAACGAGAACAACCTTGGTCACAAAGGCCGAGGCGGACCACATAAATAGCACCTCAGAATCGGTCGCAAACGCGAGCGACACGAGAAGTAATACAAGAACAAAAGATTGCACTGCATAAAGAATCGCTGACCTTTTTACCGACCGAGCGAGAACCACCATCGTCGAGGTGACAATGAGTAAGCCTCCTAAAGCATTGACCCAAGCAAATGCAGACATGACTCATCCCCCTAACTCAACCAAGCTACTGCAATGAACCCAGAGCAGACCGTCATAACCATAAGCACGATGAACACCACCGCCATAGGCTTCGGAAGCGGCCGTGCATCCGCGACCGTCTCGGATGGCGTCCCTGAAACAACCGAACCCATCCATTTCAAGAACCACGCGAACGAGCAGAGCGACTCAATAATGGCAACAATCACGATCACCAAAAGCAATACGCTTTGCGATGAAACCTCGAACCCGCCTGCGAGTATCATGAATTTACTGAAGAACGGTCCAAAGGGAGGAAGCCCACCAATCGCGAGGGCACCGAAAGCGAATGCCATTGCCAACAGCGGCATTTTCGACGAGAGTCCCCTGAATTTCGTGAGTAGCCGCGTGCCCATGGTGTAGCTCAAAGCACCCGCTACAAGGAAGAACAGGGTCTTAGCGAACGCATGGTTGAAAATATGGGCCACGCCGCCCTGTAAAGCAAGCTGCGAGCCGAAGATAGCGAAACCAAAACCAAGAAACATATAGGAGAGCTGCGCGATAGTCGAATAGGCTAAGAGACGCTTGATATCTTTTTGTGGCAAGTACATAAGGAAACTAAATACCATGGTTACAATAGCACCCACAACCACGACCCAGCCGACCTCGACGGGCACGGGCCCCGCGCACAGAAGGGCGCGTGCGAAGATGTACACGCCCACCTTCACCATTGACGCTCCATGCAGATACGCCGAAACAGGAGTCGGAGCCTCCATGGCCGAAGGAAGCCACATGTAGAACGGAAGCTGAGCCGATTTGCCCCATGCGGCCACAAGGATCGCAATGAGGACAAAGGCTTTCCACCCTTCGCCGAGCTGTGCGATCGCCTGAAGCTCGAAGGATCCGGTCTGAAGAAACAGCACGGCAGCGGCGCAATAGAGACCCAGCGAAGCAATATGTGTGATAATGAGCGCCTTCATCGCCGACTTCCTCGAAGTGTCGTTGTTGTAATAGCCAATAAGCGACCACGAACAAGCGCCGGTTATTTCGAAGAACACGAGCTGCCCAAGAATTGTCGAGCTAAAAACAAGACCAGCCATCGCGCCAATAAAGGCAATGAAGACTGCATAGAAGCGCTTTCTATGTTCGTCAGGATGCTCACGATTTCCCTTGTTGAGATAGGCGAACGAGTACACCGTCACCAAAAAACCAATACCAACGAACGCTGAAGACAAAAGTGTGCTCATCCCGTCGATGGTAAAACCAAACGCAACCACAGAACCCAGCGACACACACGACACCGACAACGCCTGCATGCCCCCCTGCGCATAGAGCGCAGCAGCAGACAAACACGCGAGCAATGAAATGCCAGCAGCAACCGCACAGACCCATCGCGCAACCTTGCGTGGCAGCGCCAGAATCAGCAACGTGCCAACAAAAGGCACCAGAATCGCCAGAAGAGGAAAAACCGCCACTTCAATCTCTGAATACATCCCAATCCCCCCTTCCACCTAGATACCCATGACGAGGAACGCAAGCGACAGGACAGAGCAGCCTACCACCATCCACGTATGCTGCGAAAGCAGCCTGAACCGCACGCGTGCAACCGTGTTTTCTATCAAAGCGCATAGGGTGAATACGACTGACACTTTCACGCAAAAGACGAGCAAACCCACCGCCAGTGAAGCTGGCGCCATATCAACAGCGCTGCCGAGAGGAAAAAAGATGGCGAGGAGCATGCTAATCACAATGATCTGTTTGAGCGACATCGCCAACTTGATCATGGCAAGCGAAGGGCCCGAATACTCAGCCAAAGGACCTTCCTGTAGTTCCTGCTCAGCTTCCGCAACGTCATAAGGCAGCTTGCCAAGCTCCATGTAGCAAGCTATACAGAACGCAAACGCTGCGACGACCATCGCAATAGGAGAAGTAAAAGAAAGAGATGAAAGGGCGTCACCCATAGCTCCAATGTTGGAGCATCCCGTGGCAATCGCCACGGAGAACAGCGCGATAATCATCGAGGGCTCGATTAGGGTGCTGGCAAGTAGCTCTCTGATGCCGCCGACGCCCGGATACGACCCTGAGCTATCAATAGACGATAGGGCAAAGAAAAAACGTGGCAAGGCAAGCAGGTACACGACTACGATGAAGTCGCCGAGCGCTGGTATAGGGCAGAACCGCGTGATCATCGGCATCCCCATAGCAAGGAGTAGGACGGTTGCCAAGAAAAGCACCGGCATGATCCGAAAGGGTACCCCCGAATCCCGCGTACGCACATCCTCCCGCTTGAACAGTTTGATAATATCGTAGTAGTCTTGAAAAACACTCGGACCCTTCCTCGTGTGCATTTTTGCACGCAGGACTCTGCTCACTCCCGAGAAAAGCGGGGCGGCGGTCACCAAGAGTACGGGTTGTATGATTGCTAGCACTATCTCATTCATGGTTTCCCCCTCTTATCCGATCACGACGGTCAGTATGAGAAAGAAGACAAGCGCAGCGACGACGTAGGATATGTAGACGCGGTAGTCGCCGCCTTCAACTCTCTGAGTCAGAGCGCTCAACCTATCAACTGCCTTGATTACGCCGTCGACTAAATAGCGGTCGGACAGCGGCTCAACTCGCGCGATCCCTTTGACAAGGTTCCCGTACAAACATTGAACCTTGATCTTTTGGGCGGAGACAACCTCTCGCGCCCGGTATAGCGCCTCGAAGAACATCCGCACCGCAGATGAGAAGGACGTCGTTGCCGCGGGCATCTCCGATTCGGGAAGGTAGCCACAGTCCCAAGGTTCTTCCCTCAGACCGATACCCGCCTTGCGTCGGAACAGCGATCGCAGACCTGCGAGCAAAAGAGCGATCAGCACGAGCAGCACAGCAATGAGAATCAAGGATACTCCTGTCCCCGTTAAGGGATTCACGAGTTCCGATCCGACTGCCACCGCGCCACTCCCGCCCGCAATACCTATGACAGAAACTGCGATGTCATAGATCACAGGAGCAACCCAAGCTGCCCCGATTCCGAGGCCGATGCATAACATGGCAAGCGATACGCTTGCTACGACCATGGCAGGGGGCACTTCGCGCGCGGCCCGCGCCTTCTCTGATCGAGGGGCACCAGAAAAAGCGACACCGTACGCTTTGACGAAACATACGATAGCCAAGGCACCTGAGATCGCGAGCGATGCTGCCGCCAAAACAGCGACCGTCTTCACAAAAGGTGCTGCTTCAAGCGAAATACTGAGCAGCGACTGGTAGGTAATCCACTCCGAAGCGAACCCGTTCAAAGGAGGTATTGCACAGATAGCAACTGATGCTACGAGAAACGCCGCGGCTGTCCAAGGCATTCTGCGAGCAAGGCCCCCCATCGCATCAAGGGAGCGAGTGTGAGTGCGAAAGATGACAGAACCAGCACCCAAGAACAACGCACCTTTAAACATTGCATGATTAACCAAATGATATAATCCTGCCAAAAGTCCCAGCGCAGCAACTGCCGGCTCATTAAGAGCTGTACCGACGATCGCCGTTCCGACACCGACAAGAATGATGCCGACGTTCTCCACCGAGCAGTAGGCGAGAGTTTTCTTAATATCCCGCTCTGCAACCGCGTAAGCGATACCGAACACCGCCGACACAGCACCGAACACCATGACAACAAAACCCCACCACACCTGACTTCCCGACACCCCGAGCAAATCAAAGCAAACCTTCACGATACCGAAAATACCGATCTTAACCATACCGCCCGACATAAGGGCGGAAACGTTCGAGGGTGCTTCGGGATGAGCAAGGGGAAGCCATGAATGGAACGGAACCATTCCTGCCTTAATGCCAAACCCGAGAAATGCAAGCAAGAACACGACGGATGCCGCCACAGGCCCTAAGGAAACTGTCCGGAAATCAGAGAATTCAAAGCTCCCCTGCGTGGCGCTCGCCATAATGAGAAAGGCCACCATGATCATAAAAAACCCGACATGAGCCATGACAAAATATACAAATCCACCTCGTTGCGACTGCTTTGAACGGTCAAGCACCACGAGAAAGTACGAGGTCAACGACATAAGTTCGAAAAATACAAGGAACCAAAATGCGTTATCGACCACCACCACAAAAATCATGGATATCACGAACAGATTCAGATAGAATCCGATCTTCCCGATGGCGCGGCCCCGGTACTCGTCGAAGTACGAAAGCCCGTATATCCACGCCGCAACCGCCAAAACAGAAATCACCGCTACCAGCAGTCCTGACAAGGGATTGACTGAAACCGAAAAATCAGCGAAACCGAATGGGCTTGCCATCCTAAATATGCACGTCGGACCAAATATCGACAACAGTCCGAAACCGAGAGCTAGGACCGATGACGCAATACCGCAAAAACACGAAACGATCTTGACGGCACTTTCTCGACAATACAGCACAAGCGAAAGAAACGCACCCACGACCGAAAAGGCACCAGCCCCCCATAACAATGTCAGACCCATTGCGATCCCCGACCCTTCGAGCATTCGACCGACACAGACTCAAGCTCCTCCGCCGCACGGTACTTCTTGTCACGCACACACTCATCGATATCCCCCTGATCAACCAACGTAAGTGCTCCGGTCAAACAGACATCAACACAGCGAGGAATCTTCGATAATCCAATGCATAGATCGCATTTCACCGCACATGTGGCAACACCTATCTCCCACGCGAGCAGCGGACTTAACGAGCCAGGATGCGCGGGTGTTTTATAACAGACACCCTCGACGCCCGCTATCGAGGTTCCAGAAGGACTCATCGCCCCATACGGACAGGCAATTGAGCACATCTTGCATCCAATACAACGTTGCTCATCTACACGAACGACACCCTCCACGCGGCTGATAACTCCAGTCGGACATACGGCAAGACAGGGCGCACTTTCGCAATGACGACACATGACAGCCGCGGTGACCCGCTTCGTCTCGACAACCGTAAGGCGCGGAACACTTTGAAGTCCTGCCTCTCTATGAACTCCGACACAAGCCGCTTCACACGTTCTACATCCGATGCATCGATCGGGGTGTATGACTAGATAACGATTCACATTCGCCTCCAAGCTCACACGCACGAACGGCTACTGAAGCTCGTCGTAGGCAAG
Organism: Gordonibacter sp.; assembly: GCA_034932485.1. GTDB lineage: Bacteria > Actinomycetota > Coriobacteriia > Coriobacteriales > Eggerthellaceae > Gordonibacter. The sequence continues at coordinate 21,447 of JAYFOQ010000024.1, read as the reverse complement.
CAAGGGCGCATCTTGGTGCGCTGCTTCGGCGACGAGACGCGCTTTAAGTCCGTTGTACAAGACTTCCATATGCTGCTCGGCCCAAACTTGATCCTCTATCGATGCAACCTCACAGGAGCTGTACTTATCCTCCGGTGTTCCCGAGAGAGGGTCAGTAACGTGCATGGTAAGATCGTTGCATTTCCCGATCCACCATTGGTAGGTCATGTATACAGCACCGAGATTAATCCGCTCGTCAATCGCTGCACGCGTGATTACCTTCCCGCGCCGCGAATATACCCACACCAGCTCCTCATCACGAATGCCACGCTTCTGCGCATCGACCGGATTGATGTGCACGTAACCCGGCTCGTCAGCAAGCTGCGCTAATACCTTACAGTTGCCAGTCATCGAACGACACGAGTAGTGCCCCACCTCGCGAACAGTGCAGAGAATAAGGGGGTATCCATCGTCGGGTTTTTCGGTCGGAGCAATCCAACGATGCGTAAACAGGAAAGCCCGGCCGTCGGAGGTATTGAAAGAACCTCCTAAGTACAGATCGGGAGTCCCTTCACCATCGACATCAGGTATCGGCCACTGAGCATAGCCGAGACCTTCCATCTTCTCGTAGGTGGCACCGTAAAACTGAGGGCAAACCTCACGGATCTCGTCCCATATCTCCAAGGTACTTCGATAACGCATCGGATACCCCATACGCGTGGACAACTCTTGGAATATCTCCCAATCGTGTTTACATTCACCCTTCGGTGGTACCGCTGCAGTAAACCGCTGAAACGTGCGATCAGATGCAGTAAAGACGCCGTCGTGCTCACCCCACGAGGTTGCGGGCAACACTACATCAGCAAGGGCTGACGTTTGTGTCATAAAAATATCCTGACTGATGAAGAATTCAAGATCTCTGAGAGTTTTTTCCATATCCGCTGAGTCCGGCTCAGTCTGCAAGGGGTCTTCACCAAAGTTGTAGAAGGCTTTGATAGTACCCTCTTTTACGCCATGAGGAAGATCAGTAAGTTTGAAACCTTCTTTACTGGAAAGCTTATCAATGGGAACGTTCCATGCCTTGGCGAACTTAGCGCGCACTTTAGCATCTTCTACCTTTTGGTATCCAGGGTACAGGTTTGGGAGCATACCCATATCGCAGCTACCCTGCACGTTATTCTGCCCACGCACGGGGGCAACGCCACAATGAGGTTTACCAATTTTGCCCGCCACGCAGGCAAGCGAGGCAATGGCATGGACCGTTTGCACGCCCTGTCGCTGCTGAGTAACACCCATACCCCACCCGATAATTGATGTTTCCGCCGTAGCATAGACCCTCGCCGCGGCGCGTATATCTTCGGCTTTAACTCCAACAATGTCCTCCACGGCCTCAGGAGGATATTGCATAACAACATCAAGCCATGCATCGTAGCCCCTCGTATGATTCTCAACGAAGGCCTTGTCAACCAAGCCCTCCTCAACAATCGTGAAGGCCATTGCGTTCAGAAGCGCAAGATTCGAACCATTCTTCATCTGGAGGTGTATATCAGCGATGCGTGCCGTCTCAATGACACGCGGATCGCATACGATGATACGCGCACCCTTCTCTCGCGCCTTTATAATCCTCCGGGCGACAATCGGATGACTGGCTGCGGGGTTGTATCCGAACAACATGATGCAGGAAGCCTCTTCGAGTCCGGGGATACTGACGCTCATAGCACCGCTCCCAATAGTGTCCATAAGGCCGATGACTGATGGCGCATGACAGGTCCTTGCGCAGTTGTCAATATTATTGGTACCCACGCATGCCCTCGTGAATTTCTGCATAACGTAGTTAGCTTCGTTACCCGGACCGCGCGACGACCCCGTGAGCATGATGGAATCCGGTCCGTATTGATCCTTTATATCCATGAGCCTTTGCGCCGTAAAATCAAGAGCCTCGTCCCAAGTAACACGCTCAAGATCGGCACCTTTGGTTCTCCTGATCATGGGATAGAGAATTCGCGGAGTTAAAATCTTTGTATCGTTCACGAAATCGAACCCACTGAGGCCCTTCAGACACAGATTTCCTTCGTTCGTTATCCCGTCCAGAGGCTCAGCATCCACAATCACGTCGTTCTCTACGATTAGATTCATCTTGCATCCGGCGCCACAATACGGACATACGGTCATGTGCTTTTTCATAAGACGACCCCTCACTAAAACGTTATGTTCGAAAACGATTCCATGAACGACTCAGTATTTTTTGCAGCTTTACCCTGCTTCAACGAAGTTTCTGATGCGAGAAATTCGTCATCAGCGAGATACAATCCCCCCGTCGGACACGCCTCAACGCAGGCAGGACCCCGGTCACGCCCAGCGCACAGATCGCACTTAACAACCACTGGAGCGTTACCTACCATGAAGTCGAGACCCCTAAATACTTCAATTTTCTGCTTGGATCTTATAGAGATAGCCCCAAATGGACAGGCAAGAACACAATTCTGACAGCCAATGCACTTCCCCTCGCGTATTCCCACACGAGAGTCATCGGAATACAGGCATCCCGTCGGGCAGGATTTGACACAGGGAGCATCTACGCAGTGATGACAACCAATTGGAGCAGATACCTTCATTGTGGAGACGAGCTGCAGGCGCGAACCAGTCACCTCACTTCCAGCATGCGACCGGATGCATGCCGCCATGCACGTTTTGCAGCCTATACACCTATTCGGATCAGCAAAGACAAAACTTCTGGCTACCATATGCGTACTCTCCCTCTCGTAGCAACTTTCACTGCCAGCCTCTTATCCCATCGACGAGCGCCCTATTTCGCATACTTTTCCCTGCGAACCCCTCCGTGCTCTCCGAAGAACGTTCACATCTAATCAGTCGCCCGCTCCGCCTGTCAAGGATAACGAGCCGCGCAAGAATACGCGGAGAGAGCTGAACTCTCGTCTTCATTATTAACTGATGAACAGGTGATTCTTCTTCTATTTCAAACACGCTTCTCTTGCTTATCCCAAGCACGGCAACCATTTTTATCAAAGAATATGCGTATCACATACGTTATACGTTTTTTAACATTCCCCTTGAAAAAGCTTCAGAATAGATGTCTCAAACATGCGTTTTCTTTGGGTATTCTGCAAAAGTGAGAAGAAAACTAGCAGGAGGCGTTGCGATAAGAACAATATGTTTGACGGAAGCGGCCAAAGGTGATAGAAACCTCTATTTGCTTGAGTATGATTCTGAAGGACCGAACTCTCCGTGGGGCAACGTAGATCAGAATACGGGTGCATAAGTAAAACTCATTTATTTTAAGAATAATTTTAAACAGGTATTATAAAAAGACTAGTCCCTTTGTGATACCTAAAAACCATCCTCATCATCTCTGCAAACCTCCTTTTTAGAGCATGTGCACCTCATAGCCCCTTCCTATACTCGCGTTGCTGCTTGAGATTTTAAGCAGAAGGTAACAGGGCTGCGGGCATATTTCGATGCCACGCGAAATAGGGGGAATCATGGCTATCAACATTATCGAGCACAATCCCATGCTCAAAAAACCACTACTTGCCGTATTGTCGGCAGTCGATACGCACACACCGACAAGTCGATCTAAGCTTGAAGCTAGCCTACTTGGAGCCTGGAGCAACGAATACGCGCAGAGTCCTTCTGTTTCCATAGACATCCTCGCACGCAGCGGAGCACTATCCGAGCACTTGTGCGTTAACGGCGAACCCTACAACGGCACACTGGAAGACCTCCAGTGCGACGAGAACATCGACGAGGATGTCGAGGTTGAAGTACAAATTTTTCTTACCGACGAAGGCAGCGAACTTATCAAGGCCTACACACCTCTAGCCACTTTACAGACCCTCATTGCCAGCAAGCCTCTCTACCGCAGCGTCTTTGAAACTATTCTGCGTGCTTGCAATACCGAAACCGGCTGCTCCTGCGCCGACCTTGAGCGCACCCTTGCTCCTATACCTCAACTTCAGCCTCATCCGGAGACGCAGCAAACGGCCGTATATCCCCAATACTTTATAGATGCCCTCGAATCAGCTGGCGGCATTTTCTGGAAACAATCCTGGTTCACCACCGATGCAGGCAAGACGGTTATTACCGTCTAATTTCTCCTGCACCCCGCGCTCCACTTGTATCGGATCTAGCCAGAGGGGACGCCCGCAGGCTCCGAATAGCACCATCCGAACCAACAGACGAGAAGGGAAGGAATATTTTGGCTACTACAGATATTAGTAGACGCAGCTTCGTTAAGCTTGGCGCCTTTGCTGCGGCCGCCACTGCAATGAGCGGTGTTGCAGGGTCAAACCTCATGCATGTCGAACCTGCCATTGCGGCCGAATCTAGCCAGACACAGAAGGTTAGGACCATCTGTCGCGCCTGCCTCAATAACTGCGGCATGATCGCACACGTGCGCGATGGCAAAGTTGTTAAGCTCGAAGGCGACCCAGACGACCCCATGAACAAAGGTGCCGCCTGCGCAAAGGGACTCGCCGGCATACAGGCGCTCTATAATCCCAACCGCATTAAATACCCCATGAAACGACGAGGCGAACGTGGCTCCAACGAATGGGAGCGCATTTCGTGGGAACAGGCGATTAACGAAATTGCCGACGTAATGTGGGAGTACTACCAAAAAGAAGGCCCGAAGAGTCTTGTTACCTCCACGGGCGGTGGCGGCAACCCGCAATTCTTCTCGCCTGCACGTTTCCTTTCCGTATGGGGTGGCGGCAACTTTTTCGAACCCGGTTGCGCTCAGTGCTACCTACCGCGCAATCACATGGAATTCTGCCTAAATGGCACGGCGGACACTTCGCTTGCCGATGGCCCTGTAACGGAAGTGTACTTGCCCGGCATCCTGCCTGACAAGCTGTGCACTCCTACGAAAACCTATGTCATGTGGGGTGTGGGGCCAAGCTATCATGGCATCGGCTCGACAGGACGCGTGGTAACAGACTTGCGTAACAATGGCATGAAGACGGTGGTTATCGACCCCCGCTTTACCCCCGACGCTGCGCGCGCCGATGTGTGGCTTGCCATCCGTCCAGGCACCGACGTAGCACTTATGCTCGCCTGGATTAACTACCTTATTGAAAACGAACTGTGGGACAAAGACTTCTGCCGCGAATGGACCAACCTACCTTTCCTCGTACACGAAAATACCGGCATTACCTATCGCGCAAGCGAGTTGGGTCTTGGAAGCGAAAATGAGTACGTGGTATGGGACAAAACCACCAATAGCGCAAAGGCTATGCCCTACCCCTTCGACACCACCCTCAATCCCGAGATGTTTGGCACCTACACGCTACCAAATGGCGAAAAAGCGCGTACCGCATTCCAGATCATGAAAGACCATGTGGCTGAGTGGACACTGGAAAAAGCAGCCGACGTATGCTGGCTCAACGCCAAGGAAATCGAGAAGGCTATAAACATCTACGTCGAAGGCTGTCCAAACGCTGGCGTTTCACTTGGCGTGGCAACCGACCAAACACGCAACTCCGCACAGGCTGCGCAGGGCGATGCTATTCTCGACATCCTTATGGGCTGCATCCGCCAGCCTGGCTCTATTGTGCAGGATCGCCCCTGCTATGTGGAGCCTTGCAACTATGTGGTACAGCCCTTCGGCCTTCACCATCCCGACCATCCGCTTCGCATGCCCGACTCTGAAGCGCAGGCACGCCTGGGTTACACCGAACACAAAGGTTTGGGGCACTGGCTGGCAAGTCATATCCCCACAGTACTTAAAGCTATCGAAACAGGCGAGCCATACCGTCCGCGCATTTGGATTGAGCGCTCAGGCAACAAGTTAGCCATGATTGGTAACGCCACACGCTTCTACAACGCCATGATGACCACCGAGCTTAACGTGCACATGTACATGCACTGGACCACCACCAGCGTATGCTTAGCCGACTACGTGTTGCCTACCGCGGAGTGGCTTGAGACAGCCTACGCGCAAGACCGCCTGAACACCTACGCCATTCGTCGGCCTTGTACGCAGCTTTACGAATGCGTGGACGAATGTATGCACTGGTCGTGGCTGGCCGCAGCCCTAGCCGAACGTGGGCACCAGCGCGCCATCGACTCCTTCAACCCAGAAATCGCCGGTAAGTTCTATGGCACCTATTGGCGTACCTACGAGGAGTATAAAGACTACGTGGGTTACTTCGTAGGCAGCTTCTACTACGACAACGAGAACTGGGACTGGAAAACGTTCGACGCGCAGGCTCCCAGCGAATACCAAACTATCGAGGAATACGCGGCAAAGTCCTACAACAGCCACCTGTTTGACGATAAAACAAACCCAGGCAAGCCTACCGGATTCCACACCACGTCAAAGCGTTGCGAGCCATACTTTGATGGCAATATTCACTTAGGCAACACAGGCTCCATCGATGGCAAAGGAACCATGCAGCCAGCTACCAACGTATACCCAAAGTCCGACAACTACAACCCGCTGCCATACTACCTAGAGCCCTTCGAGTCGCCGTTGACCGACACCGAGTATCCCTACGTGCTCACCCAAGGACGCATCCCATTCTTCCATCACGGCACACTGCGCAACACGCCCTATACGCGCGAGATGTATCCGTACCCAGAAACATGGATCAACCCGGAAACCGCCCGCGAAATCGGCATAAAAAATGGTGACTGGCTGTGGCTAGAATCGCGTCGCGGCAAAACCCAAGGTCGCGCTCGTATCACCAAGAGCGTGGCTCCAAAGGTTATCTATCAGGAGCGATTCTGGAACCCCGAGCTGCTTGATTCGGCAGATCCGAACCGTGCCTGGCAGGTTATGAACATCAATGTACTTACCCAGAACAACGACGAATGTCCCTTTAACGACGTGTACGGAACCTACACCTTACGTGGCATCACCATCAAGATAACCAAGGCAGACGGAGCACCCGAGAGTGTGTGGATTAAGCCCGAGGACTTCACCCCGTGGCTACCCGAACTGTCTGAGAATACCGGAGGAGGTAATGCCGTCTATGACGCGTAATTGCTTGGTAATCAACCTTGATCGTTGCATCGGTTGCTACGCCTGCGAAGTGGCGTGCAAGATGGAAAACGACATCGCCTTGGGCGAGCGCTGGAACAAAGTGGTGCAGGTGGAACCATTTGGAGAGTTCCCCCATGTGTCAACCTACTGGCTACCGGTTATGTGCCAGCAGTGCAAAGAATCACCCTGCACCCACGTATGCCCTACGGGAGCCTCGTATCGCGACGAAAAAACCGGCATGGTATTGGTAAACAAGGAAAAGTGCATCGGCTGCAAATATTGCATGATGGCCTGCCCCTACGGCGTACGAAGCTGGAACAAAGCACAACACGTGGTAGAGAAATGCACCCTATGCAACCACTTAACCGCAGCTGGCGAACACCCGGCGTGCGTGAAGAACTGCTGCGGTAAAGCACGTTTTTGTGGCGACGTGGATGACCCCTCTTCCGACGTATCAAAAGAACTCGCAAAGGCGAGCTCGGATGCAGTCCACTACTTGCCAAATGCCGGCAACGAACCGCTTTCCGCCTACATTCTTTCACCAAGGTTTGGTGAGTGGCGCGCGGATGATTTAACCCAGACTACTAACCTATACGTAACAACCGAGGGGAGCGTGGACTAATGGAAATCCAATGGGCATTGGTCCTGTTCACCGTTATTAGTGGAGCGGGCGCGTGGCTTTTCGCCTTCTCTATGCTGGGATATTTGTTAAAGAAAAACGAGACCCCCAGCAAGATGGAAACCATCATTTCTCTTGTGTTGATGGTGTTGGGCGGCTGCATGTCAGTTATGCATCTGAGTCACGTCGATCGCATTCTTGAAGCACTAAACCACCCCACATCTGGCATCTTTATTGAAGCTGCCATGATTGGTGTGCTCTGCGTAATTTTGGCAGTGTACCTTATCATGCTGGTGCGCGGCACATCTGAGAAAGCACGTACCGTCGTGGGAATCTTAGGGTTAATTGTGGGCATAGTGTTTACCTACGCCTGCGGATCGTCCTACATGATGGAGGCCCGTCCTGCATGGCAGACCGTGGCTCTACCGCTAGCCTACTTCGGTACGGCTGCCTCGGCAGGTGGCGGTCTGAACTTGCTTTTGAAGGCCGTACAAAAAAGTGACAACCAGGCCGTTTCCTTTGCCGGGCTGCTGGCAATTGTAGGCGGCGCACTGGGAGTCGTACTGGCCGCTGCGTTCTGCATCTCGGCAGGGTCTTACCTCGCCGAATCTCAAAACGGGACCATGATAGGGGTAATTGCTCTGTTCGTGGCTATCGTGGTAGTAATTGTTTGCGGCATGATGGCGCTCAAGCGTCCTGAAAACGCGCTCATGCTGGGTGTAATGGCCCTCGTGGCGGGTCTCATTGCCGCAACGGCGCTCCGCATAGTCATGTGGCTTATCGGCACCCCCTTCATGGACTTCTTCCTCATGACGCTCGACTAACTACTCTGGGCTGCCGCGAAAGCGGCAGCCCAACCTTGTAAGCACACAAAATGAAAGGGGATCGTATCATGATGACTCACCAGGAACTTCTTGATTTTTTTGACGAGAGCGCCCGTACCTATCGGTTTTTGTCGCAAGTGTTCTTCAGAGAGCTGAACGAACAAGCTATCACGGAATTAGCAGCAGCCAAGTACCCCACTGATACTGGCAACGATTGTCTCGATCAAGGCTACCGTATGATTCGCCGCTATTTCGCGTTCTCCGCAACCGACCGACGCGGACAACTTGCCTGTGAATACGCACGCATCTTTCTAGCAGCGGGCGTGTTCACGAAAGATCGTCAGACGGCAGTACCGTACGAGTCGGTGTTTGCTGGCGAGGACCACATCATGATGGGCGATGCTCGCGACGACGTGGTAGCACGCTTTCTGGAAGACGGCTTCCTGGTAAATCCTAACCTTCACGAACCCGAGGATCACCTGGCCTTCGAGCTAGAATATCTCATTAACATGAACGAGCGCGCAACGGAGTGGGCTCAAGCAAAAAATAAGACTGAACTGCGTCGTAACGTGGTGCGTCAACTGGAATTCATCGAACAGCACTTGCTGAACTGGATTCCCCCGCTGCGCGATACCGCACAGGAATATGCCAAACTTACGTTCTACACCGGTATGCTTTTTGTGACCCAAGGTGCGCTTGAACAGGGAAAAGACATACTACGCGACATCGTAGATCAACTCGATGGCGCCAGCGCTGCAGCGTAACCGGAGATTCTGCCATGTCAGCAAACAACCCAACCCGCAGAACCTTTGTTATCGGAGGAGCTGCGCTGATTGCAAGCGTGGCAATGGCAGCAGGAATACGTCCTCTCACTGCCCAAGCCAATGTACTGCGTCCCCCTGGATCGGCTCCTGAAAGCGAATTCATGGCTCGCTGTATTAAATGTGAGCGATGCATCAGCGTTTGCCCCACCGGCGTACTGGAGCCCCAAGGCATCGAAGGGGGGATACTGCAAGCTCGCACCCCCGTACTTAATTTAACCAACGACAGTTGCACATTTTGCGACAAGTGTCGCGAGGTATGCCCCACTGCCGCCATTGGAGCTGTTGACCCTTACGCACCCGATCAGGGTCGTATTGGCGCCGCTATCCTCCACGAAGACCATTGCTTGGCCTTTCTAGAAACCAACAGCTGCGGCATCTGCGTTGAAGCATGCACCTACGAAGCCCTTTCCTTTGATGCGGGGCGTCACCCCGTCGTGGATACGACCACCTGCAACGGCTGTGGCGAGTGCGTCAAGATTTGCCCTGCCAATGTATTCACCTCTTTCGGTGGCGGCAAGGCGCGCGGCATCGAAGTGGTAACCAACAAGACCCTCCAAACAAGGGAGCACGTGTCATGAGTCAGGAGAAGCAAGCGAAAAAGGCAACGCGACAGGGAGACCTCATAACGAAAGCACGCATCATAACACTGAGCTTGGTGTTCGCAGCAGTTATTATCTCCCTCGCCTTCGATACCGGACTGGGTACTCCCTCGGCATTTGGCATCGGACAATTCTTCTTGTTGTGTCCTCTGGGCGGAATCGAAGCACTCCTCGCCAGCAAAGCATTCGTGCCGGTCACCCTTATTTCGCTTGCCGTCGTGGCAGCGTTCGCCCTGTTGTTCGGGCGCGCCTGGTGTGCTTGGGGTTGCCCGGCACCTACCATACGAAAATTTTTCAAGCGCAACCTTACAACTACGGTCGACACCGTTAGCGCAACAAGCATCAGCGCTAACGAGCAGCCCCCCTGTACGCTACCCAACAAGCAACAAGCCTGTTCGCCCGCAGGCGAAGCAAAAAGATTTGTTGCCAGTCTACGCTACCTGGGGCGCGATAAGCGCACCTGGATACTTGGAGTTGTTCTGGTAGCTACCCTTATTGCGGGCATTCCCCTGTTCTGTCTGGTATGTCCTATCGGGTTAACCTTTGGCACCGTTGGTTCGCTTTGGCACCTCATCGTGGACAAACAGATAACCTTATCGGTGGTCGTATTTCCCGCTGCGCTACTCATCGAACTGGTGGTATACCGCAAGTGGTGTATGAACCTGTGTCCTATTGCTGGGCTACTTAACATATTCGGTCAATTTGCTCTTCTGTTTCGCCCTCGAGTCGACACCTCCACCTGCATGCGCGCATCAAAGGGTAAACCTTGCAACGTCTGTACAGCAGTCTGTACCGAGCACATTGACCTACATGCAAAAGACACCGCCCTACAACTAGGCGAATGCACCCGCTGCGGCGAATGCGTTAAACACTGCCCCACCGGCTCTGTCCGCATTACGATAAAGTCGACAAAGAGCGCATCTCCGCTGTCGAATATATCAACAAAGAAAGACAAGCAAGAATCGCGCTCTAGCTAAAACGCACCTAAAGACTAGTTCTCACTTTGCCAAAAAGTCGAGTAGTTCCTGACGCGTATGCACATCGAGTTTCGTATAAATGGCACGCAGGTGAGACCGCACCGTGTTTTTTGAAATAACGAGATCGTCGGCAATCCAGTTAGCGCTGCGACCCTGCGCAAACAAGTCCAATACCTCAAGCTCACGCGCCGACAAACCGTAATGCATATCCGCAGCACGTTCGATGCCCGTCACAACTGCACCTTCGTTCTCAGACGAACATCCCACAACACCCATCTCCGTCGCAGGAAATATATCCTGCTCTTGCTTCCTGCCAGCAAAATCAACCGACCACGCCATAACACGCTTGAGGTCTATTTCGGGAAGTACATACACCAGCACGACGATAACCATGAACGCCAGAGCGATACCCGTACCCATACGCACTACCGCATCGCCATAGTAAGGTGCCAAAGCTGCCCCACCGGCCCAGCCAACAGTGGATGCAAGAAAATACACACCCTGACCAATGGCAAACAAGCGCACCGGCGAGAAATCGTAACGAAAGGCAAGGTATGCCATAAAGCAAGAGAATACGAGCCACAAGCTTTCTTTACCCACGCTAAGAAAGGCGATGTCAAAACCGAAGCACGTGGCAAGCATCATGGCTACACCCAACACCATAAGCGCCGAATACACCTGACGTGCGCCACGAACGGCATCACCACGGTTTACCACATAGACAATCAAAACACCTATCACGCCGATGCACAGCACAATAATGCCGCCTTCGCGAGCAAATACTTCAGTAGGCACGAGAGCGCTCGAGACACCCTTGCCAATACCCGCCGTCAGCGCCACCAATGCCGAGGCAACAACCAACTTCCGATACACACGACGCTCAGGCGAGCGACGATCAAGGCCCTCACCTGCGGTAGACGTATCTGTCTGAAACGGATCGTTCGCGCCCATTACCAGCAGTAACGCCGACATAAGCGGAAGCGCAGCTAAGTAGAACAGCCGCAACTCGGAAGGAATACCTACTCCTACAAAGTACAGCAACGACGCGAATACCAGCGCGATAGAACCCGCCGTTAGCGAATCACCCAGTGACACGGCACCATAAAGGCGGCCCACCTTTAGACATAAGAACGAGGTGCCCACTCCGGTAAACACAGCTGCCAAGAAGAAAAAGATACCGGCGCCCATAACCACCGAAAATCCTAGAAGGATGGTAGACAGCCCCGCAAATGCACCAAAGCCAATTACGACAGACCTTCGATCAACAAGCCTCGTAACGCGCTTCCATGCGAGAGCCGCCACGAACATCGATGCAGCAATACCTAACGTTGAGAACAAATACATTTGCAGCACGTTTGAGGTCTGATCACCCGCTGGGAACATGCGCATAATCTCCGTAGAGTTGTAGCACAACCAAATCCAGGCCCACCATGCTCCCAAACCAAGAAATCTCAGATTAGGCCACTGCTCCGCCAAAGGCGATACGCGATCTTCATATTCGGCTTTCCCTAATCCCTCTGATCAATGCGGCATTACATGCCCTCCTTGGTCCAACCCACATTCATGGTATCACCTACAATAAAGAATGAGATGCACGCATCTATGCCGGTCAAACGTAGCACTTAGCATCAAATTTACAGACGAGAGCAAAAGACCTCTGGAGCTCGTTATCATCCCTTAATCCCCCAGCATTATTCGAATAATTTCGTCGTTGGTGCCACGCATACCGTCACGACCGAGACGGGCAATATTGTCGATGGTGTTCTCAACACCCTTTTTTACGATACCGTCTCCTCCATAGAACTGCTGACCATCCCGATACATAACATAGCCTAGAATACCGGCGTTTACCGAAACCGATATCTTGGCAGCACACGACGGTTTAGCACCATCACACACCATTCCCGCAACAATAGAAAGCGCATTAACCACCGCATGACAGGCATCTTCGTAGCCACCACCATCTAAGTACGCGATGCCCGCACCTGCTGCAGCACCAGCACAAACCGCGCCACAAAACGCCGATAGTCGACCGATGCCCGTCTTTTGGTGTATTGCCACCAGATTCGATAGCACAAGCGCCCGATATAACTGCTCATCGGTGCTACCCAGTTCATGAGCATATTCTATAACGGGAACCGACACCGTAATACCCTGGTTGCCACTGCCTGAATTAATAACTACCGGCAGCTCGCAACCACTCATGCGAGCATCAGATGCAGCAGCAGCACGCGCGCAAGCACGCACCTTAACATCGCTGCCATAAGAACGCACCATAACGCTGCCAATATTCGCGCCCCAATCACCCCTCAATCCTTCATTGGCAACGGCGGTATTGCAGGAAATTTGTCGATCTAACAAATCGCGCACGTCATCTATCTGCACGGTCATAGCAAAGTCCCAGATGCTTGCCATAGTAAGCACACTGCGGTCGGTTAATCCTTCAGCCGTGCCAGCCTCAGAGGCCAGAGGCGCATCAAGAATCACCTGTCCGTCGCGTTCCTCGTGCACGATGTTCGTATGATAATCTGCAATGCGCACCAATACTTCGTGAATGTCATTTGCCGCAAACACATGCACGACTACCTCGAAATCAACCGCATCGTTAGTTCGTTCTACCTCAATCGCAGTACGTTCCAGATAAGCGGCGATATCCTGTATTTCATTTGCGTTCACGTCCGCTATAACTTCAAGTCTGCGCTCGGGATGACCAGCAACAATACCCGCGGCAGCCGCCGCTTCAATACCCTTCAATCCACCAGTGTGCGGAACCACTACGCTTTTAGCATTCTTAATAATACTGCCGCTCGCTTCAACAAATACCCGGTCGGGCACCTCACCTAACAACTCACGAGCACGAGCTGCAGCCAACGCAATGGCGATGGGCTCAGTACACCCCATTGCCGCTATGAGTTCTTCGTTCAAAATGGCAATGTAAGCGTTGTAATTCGTATTGGATTCTTCCACCGCAAACCTCCCCTTCCACCGGTTCGCTCATCATAACACGTAGCAAACTACTGCCATTTGGAAGGAAAGCTGTAAAGACAAGCTCTTTCGACGCAACCTATAATGATAAAAAGCATGATAGATACCCAACCGCAGAGGTCGCGAGAGGCAAAGAGATGCAACGCCACACGTATGTGATCGACCATGATTACCGTATCGTATACTTCGACGAAGCCGCCAAGAAGCTATTCCCTCTCGCCGAAGAGGGTGGGTTATGCTACGAATTATTCCGCGGAAGGAAGGGGCCATGTATAGACTGTCCCTGAAAACCAGATCAACCTCATCTTTCCACGCAATCCCTCATCTTCAGCCCCACGCACGATCAGTGGTATGAGATAACCCACTTGGAGTTAGACTGGTTCGACCGAGGTTCTTGTGTGTTGTTTTCGGGAAAGCCAATCGATGAGCAAAGTCGAAGTTTGTTCGCTTCACTTGGAGAGCCCTCATCCTACGATGCACTGTTCGAGCTCAACCTAACCGACTGTACCTATAAAGTGTTGTATCACGATTCTAGCAAGCATGGCGCAACCGTACCATCAGGAGAAATCGAGCCCCTTGCAGTAGAAGCGCTCACTCAGCAAATTCACCCTGACGATCGATCTTCTTTTAGGGAATTCTGGAACCTTGACACACTCTTTGATCGGCTCGAAAAAGCCGGCGGTGCTCTCTGTGCTAAATTTCGCAGATTATTGCATGACGGAACATGGGGATGGACCAATCAAACTGTCGTCTCTGCAAAACGAGGGAAGCAAGACAAAACTGTCGTTTTCTGTTTCATTTCTCATGTTGAAATAGAAGAGGATGCGCAAAAAATTTTAGCCGAAGGAGCCCACTTTCAACATCTTCGAGAGCGCGATCACCTTACCAGTCTCTACAACGCCACAACCTTTTTTGCAAAAGCAAAAGCGCTTCTCGATAGCCGCCCCGAAACAAACTATGAAATAGCTTATCTAGACATTGAGCATTTCAAGTTGTACAACGAATGGTATGGCCACGAAGACGGCGATGTTATGTTGCGCAACATCGCCGATTGGCTTGCCTCAATCGCCCGAAAGCACAACGGAGCTGCGGGCTATCTGGGCGGAGACGATTTTGTTATCGTGCTCCCTCAAGGCCTTATTACCGAAGCGAATATTGAAGCGCAACTCAAACGCCCACCCTTTAACTCCGAGAAGACCATTGGCTTTCAACCGACCATTGGGGTATGCCATATTAACCAAAGCGATAACACCATAAATGTAGCTTGCGACCATGCGATGATTGCCATGTCTTCGCTCAAGGGTATCTATGCCAAGCGCGTTGCTTGGTACGAGAAATCTATGGCAGAAGAACTCGAAAACGAAACAAAAACGCTACTTGAAGCAAAAGAAGCGCTTAAGAATCGTGAGTTTATTTTATACTGGCAACCGCAATGCAACACTCGCACCGGTCGCATCGTGGGTCTCGAAGCCCTCGTTCGCTGGCAGCATCCTGACCATACTCTAATGATGCCAGGAACATTTATATCGGTACTGGAACGCAACGGATTTATCGCAAGCCTCGATCTATACGTCTGGGAAGAGGTGTGTCGGAACTTGCGTTCTTGGATAGATAAAGGCAAAAAACCTGTTCCAGTATCCGTGAACATCTCTCGAGCAGATCTGTATGCTATCGATGTTGTCGAGTCTCTTGAGAACCTCGTTCAACGATACAACCTTGACCGCCAACTTCTTGAGCTTGAAATTACCGAAAGCGCCTATGCCGACGACAATAAAATGACTGAAACGGTCAACCAACTTCGAAAGTTAGGCTTTACCATTCTCATGGATGATTTCGGCAGTGGATACTCATCGCTAAATATGCTGAAAGACATCACCGTTGATGTATTAAAGATTGACATGCGCTTTCTAAATCTAACTAACGATTCGCGGCGCAGTGAAGGCATTCTTGAGGCTATTGTTTCTATGGCTCGCTTGATAGATTTAAGAATTATTGCGGAAGGTGCCGAAACAAAAGAACAGGTAGAATTTTTGCAAAATATCGGTTGCGATTACGCACAGGGTTACTACTTCTATCACCCCATGAGTACCGACACGATTAATGATTTATTGGCTCAAGAAGATATCATCGACCATCGCGGCCTCCTCTCACCACTCATGGATCCTATCGACATAAACACCCTCATGAAAGCAGGTGAAACAAGTCGTGTTGTTATCGAGAACCTCGTAGGCGGCTTAGCAGTATATGCCGCCTATTCCGATCGCTTTGAGCTATTGCAAGTGAATAACGCATACTACCGCATAACGGGATGCAACCCCGTCGACCTGCGCGAACGACAGCGATTCATTTATCAGCAAGTGCAAGCGGAAGATCTTCCTTTTGTCTTAGAGCTGTTTACCCAAGCAGAGCGAGATCCCGTTAACGGAGCCGAGGGTACGTTTAGACGTTACCGACCTTCCGGCGAGCTCATGTGGCTTCGTATGAAGGTATTTTTCTTAAAACACGAACAAGATCATGCCTTATTCCTCGCCTCAGTCTTTGATGCCACCGAAGAGCAAGACTGCGGTACCAACATACAATCGACGCATACAACCACGATACAGACGCAACCCCACTCCGCCTCTTCCGAAAAGCAGAGCGCCCTAGTAAAAGGAAGCCGCTTACTTGAGGTATCCAGGGGCCCTGCCGACAATCATTGGTGCATCAATCTCAGCACAGAAAGTTTCTTGAGCGCACAAGACCGCAAAACGTGGGAGAAACAGGTAGATATTTTACTCAACAATCAGTCGAACGCCACGCCTACCGAGCGCATAGAGCGGGTAGCGCACTCAGCCAAAGATGCCGAAGCAATTCGAAACTTTCTTAATTATAAGACCATGACCAGCCGATTTAATGAGGGCAGTAGCTACGAATCACTTGAATATCTTCAAACAGGCGACTGTGGTGAACACGATCGCTGGATGGAGCTAAGTTATGACTTGACACGATTAGAAGATAATGGTGATTTATTTGCTTGTATATTTATCTCTGATATAGACAAAAGAAAACGCTACGAACTAGAACGAGAGAATAGGGCTGAACACGATGCTCTCACGGGACTAACAAACCGCCATATCACTTCACTGCTGCTGCCAAAAAAGCTTGACGAAACCTTAAAATCAAACTCACTTTCTCGACGGGTATCGCGCTGGTTCCCAAAAACAGCATAAAGTTCGAAACGGTCTACGATCGTGCCGATTCCGCACTCTATAAGGTAAAGTCGGAAGGCAAGGCGATGTTTCGATTTTACGATGGATCAACGCAATTGTAATCGACCGCGAGGGCTTGAACCCTACACCCCCAAGCCCTCGGTCATATGCATCATATAAAAGGCAAAACGCATTACAAAAATGCCAGACAAGGTAAGTAAACTTGCCGCAGCCACGCTTGGTATGCTCAGACGAAGAAATTTTCTTTTACCGCAATTAAAAAGCGTACCTACATCGAGACCAATACCCACACCTGCCAACAAGGCGAACGAAACCACCATACCTCCGTAATGGGGAACAAGATCGGCGGCCGTTAGGAACGAGTTCTCTATAGCGGGCAACTGAGAAGCCTGCAGCAGGTAAACCGCAAGATTAATGATGAGAGCAAGAAGCGATACCAGCATAAGGCCTCGACCAAAACGTCCCTCAACGAAATGGCTACGAGCTGCAACCAACCCCACAAGTGCTAACAGCGGGCCTCCCACCAATGCATTAAGCCACAAAGAAAGCGGCACAAGAGAAGTGCTCCACGAGACAATAGTGTTCGCGTCATACGCAAGAGATATCGACCAAACAAACACCACGCCTGCCATCATGGCAAACACCATCCACCAGCGACGCAAACGCTCGTTGGGCTGTACGGAAAACGAATACAACCAGTACAGGCCCGCGAGTGACAAAAATACTACGGCGCAAAAAACTTCAGTAGAAAGAGGGCTTCGCCCTACGCCCAAAAACACGTACAACGCATTCGCTGGATTACCCAAATGGGTTGCGGAAAAAACAAGTCCCACCATCGTGGTAACAAGCGGAATACAAAGAAATTGATTAATGCGTCGACGAGCCTCGTCAGAAAGATCAGTGCGCATGAGGGACAGACCCATGACGATAAACGCAACAACACCCGACGGGGCAAGCGTCGTAAATAAAACGAGCGTTATCTCACCCCATGCCGTATCAAAACCCGTCGTCATGGCCATTCACTAACGATAAAACCTCGGATAGACCACTTCGAGCGTGCGGTCAATCCGAATACCCTCAAGGCTGGCATTCGTTAGGCGGGCAAGCCCCTCGTAGAAAGGGTGCTGGGCGGCTTCTGCCAAGCCCTCAAGAAAATGAGCCGACCAGGTAAGCACATGCAGACTAAGATACTCATCAAGCTTTTCGGGACAATTGCGCGCAATCCACGCCATCAATACCAGCATAAGACCAATATGGTCTTCGGGCGTTTTATCATCGGTCAAACGTTCGATTCCCTGCTCGCGCATCCAAGCACGCAGGGCGAGGGTAGACGCGCCAAACACGACACACTCACGGTCGGTATATACCGACCCCCACGGAGGCATAGGCTTTGGTCCTGGCCCAATAAACAAGCGCCGGTATTCCCATACCAGATCCTCGTTATCAATCCCCTGAACAAGGCCTTCTTTCATAAGACTAAGGTCTCGAAGCGCCTCAGGTTCCTCCACAAACGGCCACTCCGCCGCAGCAGCCGACACTTCTAGGTTCACGAACGCTTGAAGCGCTGCACCTGCATTTCCGGTCTTCGGATCCTGCAGAAACAAAGGCCCCAGCGTCTCACCGACAAAAGCAATTGCCTCAGCGCTCTCTGCATCAAAAGCTCGAACCGTCTCCTCCACGTTCAACCTCCTTCTCACGCGATCATCACGACCGCGCATCTTGCTTCAGTCTCAATTACGCACCACCCACAGAAGATCCGAGTTTGCGCACTTCTGAAACATTTGCAATCTCAACATCTTCAGCCGAAAAAGATCTCGTATCGCTATTTGCCTTAATAAACAGGCACGGCATCGTTCGTTCCGGATCGGGCAGTGGTGCCACACTGGCACGATCGCCCAGCTTCGCCATGTCTTCAACCAAGCCAAAATCAAGCGCTCGAGCAGGACAAGACTCCACACATACCGGCTTATCCCCCAGCAAAACTCGCGCTAAGCAACCATCACACTTTACCGAATGGCCTTTGCTCCTATTAACCTGCGGAGCATCGTAGGGGCAAGACAGGTGGCAGTAACCGCATCCAACACATTTCCTCACATCCACGCTTACTAAACCAGTCTCGGGATCTTTGTGCATAGCCTCAGTGGGGCACACCTCCACACATATCGGCTTAACACAGTGATTACAAGCAAGCGATACGCTGTAGCAAAAGCAGGTGGTAACGAAGCCATCGCCGTCGTTCTGCGTAGCTCCACCAACGCATTCATAGACCTTACGATAGGATTCCCCACTGCTTAAATCGTTAAAATCTTTACAGGCGAACATACAGGTCTTACACCCGGTGCACCGTGATCCATCAAAGAAAAATGCCTGTTGCGGCATGCAACCACCTTCACCATCGCTTATCTTGCCTCAATACGCCCCGTCATCAATCCCTTCTCGGGTGTGCTTGTGACAAGCAGGCAACGCCACCTACTATTACCCAAAAACCTAAAAACGGGGTACGGGACCATTGTACCGTACCCCGCAAGGAGACTTCTTTACACGAATCGCGCCCCATAAGCTGAACAACAGACGCAATGCGTGACACAAATCCTGCCTTGAACTACCGCTTAGGCAACCTCAAGCGGATTTGCAACCATGATGTCCTTTGAGCCAGCAGGCTGTGCATCTGCAGAGGGCTTCACAAAGAAGTTCGGCATCGTGTCGGCCGGATCGGGCAGCGGCGCAATGTTGGCGCGCTCGCCCAGTTTTGACATCTCGTCTGCCGAGCCGAAATCGAGCGCACGAGCCGGACATGCCTCTACACACACTGGCTTCTCACCAGCAGCCACACGTTCGGCACAACCATCGCACTTGATGCTCTTCTTCTCCGTCGTATCTACCTTCGGTGCGTTATAAGGACACACCGTGGCGCACGTTCCACAACCGATGCACTTCTTCTTGTCGGTAGACACGAGGCCCGTTTCTTCATCTTTTGAAATAGCACCCTGGGGGCATTTTGCAAAGCAGGCCGGATTGTCGCAGTGATTGCACGACATGGATACCGGATAGCTTACGCAGGATGTGGTAACGCTGCCCGCTGCGTCTTTTTTTGTTTCGCCCAGCGTCACTTCAGACACCTTGCGGAACGCATACCCCATGCTTAAATCCTTGAAATCTTTACAAGACATCTCGCAGGTTTTGCAGCCGGTGCAGCGAGTGCCATCAAAATAGAATGCTTGTTGAGACATTTTGGTTCACCTCTCTCGTTACGCCGCCGCTTATGCCTTGGATACTTGGCAGATGTTGGTATGCTGGGGATTTCCCTTCGACAGGGGTGAAGGACGCTGGGTAGTAAGCGTGTTAATGCTTCCTCCCTTGTCTACACGGTCGCCTGTCATATCGGCGTCATGCCACGCACCTTGAGATACCGCTACCACGCCAGGAACCACACGTGGTGTAACTTTAGCCAGAAGCTCGATCTCTCCGAACTCGTTTTTCACACGCACCTTATCGCCTTGTTTGATACTACGGCTTGTTGCGTCTGCTGGATTAATCCAAGCTTCCTGCGGGTTTACTTCTTTCAGCTCTTCAATATTGCCCCAAGAAGAGTGAATGCGACCACGATAATGGAAACCGGTCAAAGCAAGCGGATACTCGCTCGTAGTGTTCTCAACACCGTACCACTCAGGAATATAGGCTGGAATTGCAGGCAGCGTATTCATGCCCTTCAAGGTATCGCCCTCTTTGAGTTCCCATCCGTCGGTGAACTCAAGAATCTTCGCAGAGAATATCTCGATTTTTCCAGACGGGGTCTCCAAAGGATTAGCAACAGGATCGTCGCGGAATTTCTTCATAGACACAACCGGCTTGTACGCACGAGTGTACACGCCCATCTCGACTGCTTCATCCCACGTAGGAAGCTGATCATCCTTTTCGCGAGAGGTCTCGTAGATACTCTTGATCCATTCGTCCTCTGTTTTACCTTCGGTAAACTGGTCTTGCACGCCAAACTTCTCGGCAAACATCGATGCCATTTCGTACGCCGTCTTGCGCTCGAATTTAGGAGTGGTGCAAGCAGTACCCGTAATCATGTAGCCCCAGTCAGAGCCGGTGGAAATCTGCGAAGACTGCTCAAAGCGGAACAAGTCGGGCAATATAATATCGGCGTATTTCATAGAATCGCACATGACGGTATCGATACCCAAAATGAATTCACACTTGCTCTCATCAGCCAGCACATCGTGTGCTTGGTTGATGTCGGAGTGCTGGTTCGTTAGGCAGTTACCAGCGTAGTTAATCATGTACTTAGGGTCTGCTCCATAAGTCATAATCCCAGTTCAAGTGGCATTTCATGCTAGTTTTTGCTATAATGAATGCAAGGTTTTTGGGTGTATCAGATCAAAAACCTTGCACCTCTAAAAGCCCTTCGCCTTAATAACTGGGAAC
>JAYFOQ010000023.1:0-118401 GCA_034932485.1 Gordonibacter sp. | reverse complement strand
GGAAACCCTGACGCAGCAACGCCGCGTGCGGGATGACGGCCTTCGGGTTGTAAACCGCTTTCAGCAGGGAAGATTATGACGGTACCTGCAGAAGAAGCCCCGGCTAACTACGTGCCAGCAGCCGCGGTAATACGTAGGGGGCAAGCGTTATCCGGATTCATTGGGCGTAAAGAGCGCGTAGGCGGACGTTTAAGCAGAATCTCTAATCTGAGGGCTCAACCCCCAGCCGGATTCTGAACTGGATGTCTCGAGTTTGGTAGAGGAAGATGGAATTCCCGGTGTAGCGGTGGAATGCGCAGATATCGGGAAGAACACCGATGGCGAAGGCAGTCTTCTGGGCCATAACTGACGCTGAGGCGCGAAAGCTAGGGGAGCAAACAGGATTAGATACCCTGGTAGTCCTAGCCGTAAACGATGGGCACTAGGTGTGGGGGGATTCTCCCTCCGTGCCGCAGCTAACGCATTAAGTGCCCCGCCTGGGGAGTACGGCCGCAAGGCTAAAACTCAAAGGAATTGACGGGGGCCCGCACAAGCAGCGGAGCATGTGGCTTAATTCGAAGCAACGCGAAGAACCTTACCAGGACTTGACATGCTAGTGAAGCCGGGGAAACTCGGTGGCCGAGAGGAGCTAGCGCAGGTGGTGCATGGCTGTCGTCAGCTCGTGTCGTGAGATGTTGGGTTAAGTCCCGCAACGAGCGCAACCCCTGTCCTGTGTTGCCAGCATTAAGTTGGGGACTCACAGGAGACTGCCGGCGTCAAGCCGGAGGAAGGTGGGGACGACGTCAAGTCATCATGCCCTTTATGTCCTGGGCTGCACACGTGCTACAATGGCCGGTACAACGGGCTGCGACCTAGCGATAGGAAGCGAATCCCTTAAAGCCGGCCCCAGTTCGGATCGGAGGCTGCAACCCGCCTCCGTGAAGTCGGAGTTGCTAGTAATCGCGGATCAGCATGCCGCGGTGAATACGTTCCCGGGCCTTGTACACACCGCCCGTCACACCACCCGAGTTGTCTGCACCCGAAGCCGCCGGCCAAACCCTTATTGGGATGGAGGCGTCGAAGGTGTGGAGGGTAAGGGGGGTGAAGTCGTAACAAGGTAGCCGTACCGGAAGGTGCGGCTGGATCACCTCCTTTCTAGGGAGACACACATGTGTCTGAGCAAGGTTGAGCTTTCGCTCCCTTGACCCAGAAGAGATAAATAAACACTTATGGGGTGTTTCCATTCATATCGCTCACAGTATCCGGTTTCCAAGGGCGTCTCGCCCTTGTTGAAAACCCTGAAGTTTTGAGGGTTTTCGCGCACCTTGACAGTTGCATAGCGTAGCATCGAAGATTTATGTACGAATCAACTATGAAATTCTTTGAATTTTAATAAGTGATTCGCATCTACGATCGCGAAATACAGATATGGATACCTGCCAACTTAACAGTTGGAAAAATAGTTAGAAGAAGATGTCAAGGGCGCACGGCGGATGCCTTGGCACAGGAAGTCGATGAAGGACGCGGCAAGCTGCGATAAGCTTCGGGGAGGCGCAAACAGCCTTTTGATCCGAAGATGTCCGAATGGGGGAACCCACCTGAGGTCATGCTCAGGTACCCCTACCTGAATAAAATAGGGTAGGTGGAGACAACCCGGGGAACTGAAACATCTAAGTACCCGGAGGAATAGAAATCAACCGAGATTGCGCGAGTAGCGGCGAGCGAAAGCGCACCAGCCCAAACCCATGTATATGTAAGCTTGAGGGCGTTGTTGCAATGGGTGTTGTGGGATCATCTCTTTACTGAACCTCAATTCAGTGACGGAGTTACAAAGTTACGCGGTAGCAAAACGGCATGGAAAGGCCGGCCACAGCGGGTAAGAGCCCCGTATGCGAAACCTCGTAGCCTCCGAAGATGACACCCGAGTAATGCCGGACACGTGAAATCCGGTATGAATCTGGGGGGACCACCCTCCAAGGCTGAATACTCTCCTGTGACCGATAGTGAACCAGTACCGTGAGGGAAAGGTGAAAAGCACCCCGAGAGGGGAGTGAAATAGTACCTGAAACCGTGCGCCTACAAGCAGTCGGAGCACTTTTACAGTGTGACGGCGTGCCTTTTGTAGAATGAGCCAGCGAGTTGCGGTAAGCGGCGAGGTTAAGGTTAGAACCGAGCCGTAGTGAAAGCGAGCCTTTAAGATGGCGTAGTTAGTCGCTTGCCGCAGACGCGAAGCCAGGTGAGCTATCCATGGGCAGGCTGAAGCGGGGGTAAGACCCCGTGGAGGGCCGAACCCACTTCGGTTGAAAACGGAGGGGATGACCCGTGGATAGGGGTGAAAGGCCAATCAAACCTGGAGATATCTCGTTCTCCCCGAAATAGCTTTAGGGCTAGCCTCGGACGTTCAATGATGGTGGTAGAGCACTGGATCCTCGAGGGGGCTTCACCGCCTACCGACAGGAACCAAACTCCGAATGCCGTCATTTCAGAGTCCGGGAGTCAGAGTATGTGGGCTAAGCTGTGTACTCGAGAGGGAAACAGCCCAGACCGCCCGCTAAGGTCCCCAAATTCGTGCTAAGTGGCAAAGGATGTGCGTTTGCCTAGACAACCAGGATGTTGGCTTAGAAGCAGCCATGCATTTAAAGAGTGCGTAACAGCTCACTGGTCAAGTGGACATGCGCCGACAATTCACGGGGCTAAGCACGGTACCGAAGCGGCGGACTAAATTAATTTAGTGGTAGGGGAGCTTTCCATGGGGGGCGAAGCTGAAGGGTAACCTTTGGTGGACCGCATGGAAGTGAGAATGCTGGCATGAGTAACGAGAGCAGGGCGAGAAACCCTGCCGCCGTAAGCCTAAGGGTTCCTGGGCAAGGCTAATCCTCCCAGGGTCAGTCGGGAGCTAAGGCGAGGCCGCAAGGCGTAGCCGATGCACAACGGGTTGATATTCCCGTACCGGCATGTGTGCGCTATTCACCAACGGGGTGACGGAGAAGGGTAGCTGATCGGGGTTCTGGACGTCCCCGTGAAAGCGTGTAGGAGGATGTGCATGAAAATCAGCACATCATATACTCTGAGACGCGAGACGAAGGCATTAGCCGAAGTCAGTGAGCCCATGCTTCCGAGAAAAACCTCTAGGGAGCGCGCGTGCCGCCCGTACCAAAACCGACACAGGTAGGCGGGTAGAACATACCGAGGCGATCGGGAAAACCATGGTTAAGGAACTCGGCATATTGGCTCCGTAACTTCGGGAGAAGGAGCGCCCTTTCTGGTGAGAGACCTCGCGTCTCATAGCTGGAGGGGGCCGCAGCGAAACGGCCCAAGCGACTGTTTATCAAAAACACAGGACTCTGCAAAGTCGTAAGACGAAGTATAGGGTCTGACGCCTGCCCGGTGCTGGAAGGTTACGTGGATGGGTTAGCGGTAACGCGAAGCTCTGAAACTAAGCCCCAGTAAACGGCGGCCGTAACTATAACGGTCCTAAGGTAGCGAAATTCCTTGTCGGGTAAGTTCCGACCTGCACGAATGGCGTAACGATTTGGGCGCTGTCTCAACCATGGACCCGGTGAAATTGTATTATTCGTGAAGATGCGAATTACCTGCGGAAGGACGGAAAGACCCCGTGAACCTTCACTGCAGCTTGACATTGGTTGTTGGCTCGGCGCGTAGAGGATAGGTGGGAGGCTTTGAAGCGGTGACGCCAGTTGCCGTGGAGCCAACCTTGGAATACCACCCTCGTCGTGTTGGCAACCTAACCCCTGGCCGTGATCCGGCAGGGGGACCGTGTCAGGCGGGTAGTTTGACTGGGGCGGTCGCCTCCTAAAATGTAACGGAGGCGCGCAAAGGTCCGCTCAGGATGGTTGGCAATCATCCCGAGAGCGCAAGAGTGCAAGCGGGCTTGACTGCGAGACTTACAAGTCGAGCAGGTACGAAAGTAGGTTCTAGTGATCCGGCGGCCCAGAGTGGAATGGCCGTCGCTCAACGGATAAAAGGTACTCCGGGGATAACAGGCTGATCTTGCCCAAGAGTCCACATCGACGGCAAGGTTTGGCACCTCGATGTCGGCTCATCGCATCCTGGGGCTGAAGTCGGTCCCAAGGGTATGGCTGTTCGCCATTTAAAGCGGTACGCGAGCTGGGTTCAGAACGTCGTGAGACAGTTCGGTCCCTATCCTCCGCAGGCGTAAGAGAATTGAGGAGATCTGCCCCTAGTACGAGAGGACCGGGGTGGACGAACCTCTGGTGACGCGGTTGTCAACCAATGGCATCGCCGCCTAGCTACGTTCGGAACGGATAACCGCTGAAAGCATCTAAGTGGGAAGCCGGCTCCAAGATGAGTTCTCTTTTTGGTAAGGGCCCAGGTAGACTACCTGGTTGATAGGGCGCAGCTGTAAGTGCAGCAATGCATTCAGGCGAGCGCTACTAATAGCCCGAGCTCTTCTTCACTATCGTGATTTATATCTATCGCGATCATCTTCGATATGCGCTGTGCAACCGCCAGGGTAGCGTGAAAACGTTTACTTTAGGGCGGGGCATAAGCACTACTGCCCGCAAAAAGACTAGCATCTTTTGCGAGCGCGACCATGGAGGTGGGGATCACCCGATCCCATTCCGAACTCGGAAGTTAAGCCCACCATCGCCGAAAGTACTGCGGAGTAGTCCGTGGGAGGATAGGGCGTCGCGCTCACAAAGGATGCTTGTTTTGTTTTAGAAGGCCCCTTACCGCAACGCAGGTTGCTGGTAGGGGGCCTTGTTTTGTGTGGGGGTGGGTTGGGGAGGATGAGGGGTGGGATGGTAGATGAGGGGCTAGCTTCTGGTGTAGTCCGTCGGCCTCGAAGTTACATTCAATGACATTTTTGAAGGTCTTCCAGACTTTACCTTTATACGAGTTGCGCCTATGGTAAACGGTCGCACATTGGATGTCGCACCTGATGCGTATCTCGTGTATCATCTTCCGCACGGGGTATTTAAGTACGCTGAAGACGTGAATGAAGATCTCAGATTGACTAGAATATTTGATGACCCATTGTCTTTCTGAAAGAGGGCCTGGTCGTTTCTATGTAGTATAATCTTTTTACATATATAAGAGATTATGGGATTGGACACGCGTGTAAGCGATCTTAGTGAGGAGCTAATATGGGTAAACTTTTTAATAAAATGCTGGCAATTATTTTATCGGGATCATTATTGTTTATATGCGTTCCTTGCGCCTTTGCGCAAGATAATGATGAAAATTCCATTTCATCCAATATTCCACCCGTTTCAGATGCCGCAAAAGACGAGAACGCTGATAGTGCTATAGGAGAAATAGACGTTGATGTTACCGCATCCGATGATGCGGCGAAAAATGAAGAGCCTATCGCGCTTACTCTCGATGCAGCGCGGAGTGAAGTGACTCCCTTGTCGGTTCCTGATTCGGCGTATCTTTATGATGTGATCCTTAGACAACAGACGAACAGTACAAACGTTGCGATCTCTTTTCCTAATGTAGGCGCGATGGTTTCATCGGGGAAGGTTGATCGAGTTGTTGTTGAAGGTGTTATGGATTACCAAGGGGTTATCACTCGAACTGTTAAGGCGGATAAATTATTTGCTGAGCTTGCTTCGATGGAAAACTCTTTAATTCTAGATTTTGAGACATATGGCAAGTTTTCAGTGCAAGCAACTTTTTATAAAGGGGATACTCTTGTTAAGGTTGGCGATAGACAGACGATGGGTATAGTGGCGAATAGCTATAATATTGCACCAGTAAGTGCAACATTGCCTGTAACATTTTTTTCATTATCATTGTGGGGTGATGAAAATATTCGATATGATTCTAAAGGTGACATAGTCCCCACAATTATGTTAATGGAGCGTCCAAACTCCTGGGATTGGAATGCGCTACCACAGGGGGTGTATCCTCTTCCTTATTTAAGTAAGGAAGAGGTTGCCTATCAGCCAGGTAGTTTCACGGAGGCATCAAATTTATTTCGTGCGCATACAAAAGCTATGGTTGATTATGTGGGCGACCTGTATGAAATGAATCCCGAAGCGACCTTTAATCTCTACGTTGTTGATTATTATATAGGGCTTATCCAGTCTGTACTTTATTCTAATGGAATCCCTCAGGATAATTATACGATTACAGTACTGTCTGATGGTGCCTTCTCTTATCAGCGGTTTGGTGATGTCTATAAAGGATCTGCGCCGAGTATCACCCATCAGAATCTTATTGCTTCATGGAATCGAGCAAAAAGTGAAGCCTATGCTACTGGGAAGGTAAGTAGCGGATATTCGCTCTGGGAACCAAACGGATCGCTTTATGCTGCAGTTGATAGTGAACCTAATGCACAATGGTGGCTTGCAAGGCCTGCTTTACTGGAATCCTATGATGATGGGAATATATTTGGAAAGAATGTTGCCCAAGCCGACGCGCAGGTTGTCCGTGTTTATATTGATCAGAAATTGAAAAATCTTCAAGCTCAAGGCGACGCTACAATTCAAGAGTTTAAATCATTGTATAACTTTGGTGATACATTTTTTGCTGATGCTGAAGCTGAAGGCAAAAAAGTTATGCTCCTTCTAGGAACAACAGTAGGAAGTGAGAACGGATCATTTAATGATTACGCGCGATTTACTATGGCGTACTATGGTGATGAGTATAAGTACTACTATAAAGGACATCCGGGCTCTCCGACTGAATTTTATCCAAGTAAGATTGCCGAACTTGAAAATCTAGGGATCAAAGATGTGGATTCTTCGATCCCAGCGGAACTCATTTTATTTTTCTATCCCGATATTTTCCTCTCAGGATATCCGTCAAGCACATATGCAAGTATATCTAATCCCGATATGGCAAAGGGAATGTTCCGTATTACAAAAGCTGAAGGAATAAACAATGAATCTTATGCCGTTATGGATTGGTGGATGAGTGCTGTTGGGGAATCTACGAATCCTGAGATTCGAGCACTTTGTAAAAATGGGGATGCGAATTTCCTCGTCGAATACTCGGATGTTCAGCTTACGGAGCTTGATTACACAATTGCAATTTGGAATGCTACAACCGCGTCTATTTCATATTATAAGCTTGAGAATGGAAAATACGTATTTGTTCGATCGACTGAGCAGGGAAGTGGGCAGATCGACTCAGGTGTCTATACGATCGGAAGCAAAGCTGCGTCTAGTAAGGCTCTCGATATACTTGCAGCGTCGAATAATGATGGAGCTAATGTTCAAATTTATGATGCAAATGAAAGTTTTGCGCAGCGATTTAGAATTATAGATGTCGGCGATGGCTATTACACGATTCAAAATGCTAAGTCAGGCAAAATGCTTGATGTTGATGCGGCGGGAATGCAGCCAGGTACAAATGTGCATCAGTGGAGTGCGAATAATACGGATGCGCAGAAATGGAAGTTTATTCCGACGAACGATGGTGATGGGTCATATAATATCGTTTCAAAATGTAACGGGTTATACCTTGATCAACAATGGGCTCAGACTAACAACGGTACAAATATCTGGGTCTACTCTCCTAATGGTTCCGTGGCTCAAAAATTTTATTTGAATAAAATTATTCCCGTTATTGAAGAAGGTACATATACTGTTCACTCTGCGCTTTCGGATGATAAGGTACTTGATGTTGTCGGAGCTGCTCAGAACAATGAAGCTAATGTTCAGATATATGATAGCAACGATACTAGCGCACAGTGGTTTGATGTGAAATACGATGCGACGACAGGCTATTACTCTTTATCGAATAGCGGCTCGAAAAAAATACTAGACACCCAATGGGGTGGTGCGTATTCTGGGACTAATGTTTGGCAATATGAGGCTAATGGCAGTTTGGCTCAAAATTGGAGTCTAAAAAAGGCTCAGGATGGCTCACTGGTACTCTATTCGGCAACTGGGGGTGGGTGTTGTCTCGATGTTGCGGGAGCTCAAGTCGCAAATGGTTCGAATGTTCAAATTTGGACTCCAAATGGATCGATCGCTCAGAAGTGGAAGTTTTTAAAAGCTGCATAATAGATTTTGCTTTGATAGCTTGTGTTTGAGTGCGGAGTTTGTCAAAGCGCTAAAGAATTTCTTAAATTATATCTTCACAATAAAACGGTCGTCACAAGCCGTTTTATTGTGAAGTAAAGAACAACTCGTAATATTTAATACTTTTGCAGGAAACATCTCCGTGAAAGAATTGAATACAAGGGTGCGTTTGTGGATTAGAAGTTGAGATACGCATTGCGTACCTTTCGGTCCCCCGTTCCGCGGATGACCGGTAGTGTCGCGAATGTTGGTGTAAGAGGTCATCGTCCCAGAATCTTTACTTTAGCATCATAGCATTACTATGCCGCCCTTCTTTCCGTTCCGGCCGACTCCATGGCTACTGCTATCAGCCTGATGGCACGCTGCCTATCTCTATCTGTTGCCTCAGCGGTATTTTTCGCTCTTTCTCCTTCGTTCAGAATCGCTAATGAATCGGATGCAATGTAGTATCGCGACGACCAATCCTCGTCGATCTCGCAACATGCGGTACCGATAAGCCGGATGAGCGACTTCACCGATGGAAACACCTGCACTACGCGGCTTCGGCGCTTGATCTCGCGATTGGCACGCTCTTGAACTTTAAGTAGAGAGAATGCATTGCGTTCGAGATGCACTATACAGCGTTGCCATGCGGCACCAGGAAAGCATTCCGATATTGCCTTCTTCAGGTCCTCATGAGCATCGGAAGTAACGCAATGAACGCCGCTAACACCCACGAGCACGCAGATCCTCGAGGAAGCCACGCCATGACGCATAGGATTCGGTGTCGACGCGGTCAAAGCCGGCAAAGCGCCTGATGCCGTCTGATTATTCGCACGCCGTAGCACCACCGTTCGCATTTGGAGCACCATCGAAAATCATACCAAGCACCGTTTGACATGGACTGTCGGAATCACCGTGAGCACCGCCTTTATAGAATTGGATTAGTCGCCGATTCTATAGAAAGGAATGATGCTTATGGCGAACAAGATCAGGGCGAAGTTGATATTGGAGCTTCGCGCAAAGGGTCAATCCCGCAAGTCAATTGTGCGGAGCAGGGGAATGTCGATGCATTCCGTGATGGCGGTATTCGATGCTGCAGATGAGCTTGGCATTCGCTGGGACGACGTCAAGGATCTCGATGATGCCGAAGTCTACGCAAAAGTATTCCCTAAACGTGCAGCGGCCGAGATGGTGGTTGTCGCACCGGATTACGACTACGTACATTCAGAGTTGAAGAAGACCGGGGTCACGCTCAAGCTGCTGTGGGAGGAACATCGGGATCGTTGCGCTGAGGAGAGCGCCGCTTGCACAAGCTACTCGACGTTCAATCGCGGATACGCCGAATACGTCCTCACCAAAAACGTCACCAACCATTTGGAGCACAAGCCAGGTCAAGTTATGGAAGTGGACTGGTCAGGGTCCACGATGCGCCTGGTAAACCCCGCTACCGGAGAAATATCCAAGGTCTACCTGTTCGTGGCTACCTTACCATACTCCCAGTACGGTTACGTAGAGGCTACGCTTGACATGAAACAAGACACCTGGCTTTCGTGCCATGTGCACGCTTATGAATTCATAGGTGGTGTACCTGTTCGTACCGTTTGCGACAACTTGAAGACGGGCGTGATCAAACACCCCAAAGAGGGAGAGATCGTCCTCAACGAAGCTTACGAATCGCTTGCCCGTCATTACGTGACGGCCATCATGCCCACCGGTGTGCGCAAACTGAAGCAGAAGCCGAGCGTCGAGGGCATGGTCGGCAAAATCGCCACCGCCGTCATCGCCAAACTTCGTGGCACTGAATTCGCCACACTTGACGAGCTCAATGCAGCCATTGCTATAAAGGTCAACGAATTCAATGCAGCTCCCTTCCAGAAGCGTGACGGCAGCCGCGCGGAGGTATTCAAAGAGGTGGAACTTTGCAGCCTGGCTCCCCTACCAGCTGCTCCTTATGAGATATGCAAATGGGTTTATGGACGCAGTGTGAACTTGGACTTCCATGTGGTATATGAGACGAACCGCTACTCAGTGCCTTATTCTTTGGTAGGCAAGAAGGTCGACCTGAAGGTGACTCAGGGTGTTGTCGAGGCCTTCGACCATGGCTCGCGCGTCGCCACGCATCCGCGCTTTCCCAACTACGTTCGCTACCGCTGCCACACAGAACCCCAGCACATGCCTCCAGAGTTCGCACGGCCCGAATGGGACGATAAGCGCATGCTCCGCTGGGCGCGTGAGATCGGGGCAGCTTGCGAAACTGTCGTCTCCAAGGTGTTCGATGGCATCCAGATCAAAGAGCAGGCATACAACCCGGCACTGTCTATCCTTAACCTGTCGAAGCGCTATGGCGCCGAGCGCCTCGAGTCAGCTTGCGCTTATGCTCTGGAGAAGACCGCTTCCCCTCGCTATCGCTTCCTGCGCACGGTTCTTGCCAGCCAAGCCGATCTTAGCCTCAAACCAGCCAAGCCTGCCGTTGAGACCGGTGGCTACGTTCGCGGAGCAGAATACTACGCTGGCAAGGAGGAGTGCTAGATGCTTGATTCGGAAACAAGGAGAAAGCTGCGTGAGATGGGCGTGCCTGAAATGGTTGTAGCGCTCGACGATATGGAAAAAGACAGTGCCTACGACACCCTTTCGTTCGATGACCGCCTGAAAACGGCTATCGACATCGCACATCAGGAGCAGGAGAACGCCAAGGTCCGGCGCCTTATAACGCGGGCGCACTTCAGGCTTCCTCAAGCTGATATCGCAAACATCATCTACGAAGATCGCCCGCTTGATCGACAGCTCATCTCCAACCTGGCCACGGCCCGCTTCGTAGACAATGCAACCGACATCGTGTTAGAGGGGGTAACGGGCACGGGTAAGTCTCATCTAGCCTGCGCTCTTGGCAAGCAAGCATGCAAACATGGGCTGTCTACGGCTTACGTTCGCATGCCGAATCTATTCGAAGAGCGCGTGGTAAGCATGGCGGCAGGCAAGGCAGAATCGAAGCTGGTGTCAAAATATGCCAGATATAAGGTCCTGATCATGGACGAATAGCTGATAGACCCGCTAAGCGACGAGCAGATGCGCTTCATACTGGAATTGGTAGAGCGCCGCTTTGACTGCACATCGACGATATTTTGCTCGCAATACCCTCGCGAAGACTGGCACCGTCGTCTCGGAGGAGGCGTTCATGCAGACGCGGTAATGGATCGCATTGTTCACAACGTAACCGTAATGAAGATGGGCGATGTCAACATGCGTGAACTTACGACAACAAAGCCCCGGTAGCTAAAACGGTGCTCCGCTTGAAATCGAGCGGTGCTCCAAATGAAAACACCGGTGCAAGCTACCCTGCGAGCACCGGTGCTATTGCGTGCGAATAATCAGCCGTCTTCGCCGCAACCGATGGCGGTAACGGTTGCCATCGAAAAGACATGTCCATTCTCACGCGTCTTGATGTAGGTGGCGTCAATCCAGAGATAAGGGAATTCGATATCATCGAACGTCTGATGTTGAAGGTCGGCCACCTCATCGACGAGGGCCTCGCATATGCGGCTGACCTGACTGACACTCATCTTGCTCACACCCAACTTCACTGCAACCTTCTCGATTTTCCTGGTTGATACGCCGGTGGCATACATTTCAGCTACAGCGGCAACTACGGCGCGGTCCGTGCGTGAGTAACGCTCGATAGCATCGTCAGGGAAATAGCTTCCCATACGCAGCTTGGGAATCTTCATCGTGATTTCGCCGACGCTGGTGATTAGCTTGCGTTTGCGGTAGCCGTTGCGCGAGTTGCCGTCTTCACAAAGCATGTCGGCTTGTGCTGCCATTATCTCGTTGATAAGCGTTTCGGCAAGTGTTCTGGCAAGTTCTCGTAAATCCAGTATTCCATCATCGAATTTCGGCATTGTATCGGGTAAAGTAGTCATTGCGGTTGTCGTCCTTTTCGAATCGGTTTACTTGGTCGTAATTGATTCTAGACGATGACCGTATTTTCATGTTCAGGCCTATCTGGCTTTCAAATCAAAACTTCTCCTTACACCAACATTCGGCACGTGATCAAGGGAAAAGTCCTTGCCCCAATGAGGAAATTCTGTTTGACTTTTGCGGGCAATGTCAATCTAATAGCAGCCTTGCTCAGAATTGAAGTATAAAAAAGATTCGGATGATACTTTAGTTACGTACTCTGCTACGGGTGAAGGTTGTTGCTTGGACGTAGCGGGTCTAGTACTGAAAACGAAGTAAACGTACAAATTTGGGCACCTAATGGATCAAATGCTCAGCGATGGAAACTAGACCTATTTGCTTAGAATATTTCCTGTAAGCCAGATTTGAATGCTAACATTTTCCAATAAACTGATTCGCCGAGATTGTATAATCTCGGCGAGTTTTTATTTGATATAGCGCCAATATGTATCGGTAACATCTATTTCGTACTGCTTACGTGCACCCTTCACAACGGTGTCGAGTATAAGACCGCAGGCAAGTGACAGGGTTCCAATGAATACGAGTCCTACTGCTAGTAGTGCGGATGGAAGGCGTGAAACAAATCCGGTAGCAAAAAACTCAGCTATTACAGGGAGTCCTACAATCAATCCAAGCAGACAAGATATCAAGGCGATTAACGAAAACAACACTAATGGACGATAATCCTTAAACAGGGACATTATCATAAGCAGCACCTTCATGCCGTCGGAGATCGTATTAAGCTTTGACTCGCTGCCTTCAGGCCGATCGCGGTAATCGATGGCTACCTCCGAAATACGCCATCGTTTATCAACCGCGTGGATTGAAAGCTCTGTCTCGATTTCAAAGCCAGGAGAGAGCACAGGCATGGTTTTTGCAAAAACAGCATTAAACGCGCGATAACCCGTCATGACATCCTTGAATTCGAATCCGTAGATCCATTTTATTAGAACACGTACGAGATCATTGCCGAACCCGTGGAGCGCGCGTTTATTCTCTTGGCCATAGGTGCCATTTGAAAGGCGATCACCTACTGACATATCTGCCTCATCCTTAATGAGTGGAGCGAGAAGATCTAGTGCGGCTTCGGCTGGATAGGTGTCATCACCATCGACCATAATATAGTAATCAGATGATATATCTCTTATCATCTGACGGACTACGTTGCCTTTTCCCTGACGAGCTTCATGCCGAACTACAGCTCCATGAGCGCGCGCTATCTCTGAAGTGTTGTCAGATGAATTGTTGTCGTATACATAAATGGTTGCATTCGGTAAAGCGCGCTTAAAATCGTCAATCACCTTCCCAATGGTTAATGCCTCGTTGTAGCAAGGGATAAGGACCGCAACAGATCTTTCCCTTGTGCTATTCTCGGTGTTCATGTTTATCTACTCCCGTAAGATGTAATATCGGAACTTATTTCTCTTCTGAGCAATCTGCACCATTTTTCGCGAGCAAAACGGCTTTGCAAAGAATATTTCGGTCCATTTCATTGAAGCGTATTGCATCACCGAGAAAGGTGAGGTGATCTATTTGCCCTTGCTCTTTCTGAATGTACGTCAGCGCATGAGCGACACTGTCTAGATTTTGTGGGTCTTCTAGCAAGAAAGCAGAATGGGTTTTTCCCGCATAAGCTCCTGCAGCGAAAGCATCGGATGGATTAATGGCAGACAGAACGATAAGCCTTTCAATCGATATGACATCAGTATGATCTGTCGATGTCATATGGTCGTTGATAAGCTCATTGGCGTGGTATGGGCTGGTTCCGCAAATGCGTTCAGTAGCAACTCCGTTTTTGTTGCATGACTCTAAAAAGGAATCAGGAATTTCTATATAACCACCTAAAACAAGTAGGCGATCAAAAGCCCCTGACATGATGATAGCGGCAGTGTCGTTGTCGATGGTTCCATCTCCGAGGTTAAAAAAAACAGGAACTTTTTGTGAGAACAAATAGGGAAAGAAGGAAATAAGGTCACCTGTGCATCCGGGGTAGGAGATGATAGCGGTACGGCTCCAGTTCCCATGTTTGGTTCCTACTCGATATATCTCCTTTGCAATGCCTGCTGCAGAATCGCTACAAAGACTAATTACTGACTCACACCTGTCAGTGACCTCTTGAATGAGAGTAGCGATCTGCGTAAATGAAGCTTCACTTTGATCAATAACAAAAATATTCTTTGGGTCGAGGCGCTTTAACTCTTGCGCTGTAACATCGGGTATGATTGCTTGCTTACACAGTAAAACAGGCGCATCGATTATGCCCGAAAGACCCGTTGCTGCAATGCAGTGTTCCGCGTTTTCTCCCGGTGCCAAGATAACAGTTCCTCCTGTTTGAAATTCGCATCGGGCGGCAAGTTTTGCTGCGGTGCCGTATCGGCTCTCAGCGGAGATGATGTCAGAGATGGTATCAGGACAATCCACAACATTATTCATCATTGAGAAAACGAGCTCCTCTGACTCTTTCGTCCCAACGTGTCCACCTAACACTCGATAAGCCCTACAGACCTCCTCAGCAGTTCCAATCATACGGGCGTGGCCTTTTTCTATCCATATGACCTTGTTGCAGAGTCTTTCTATTTGGTCATTATTGTGAGAAACGATAAGCACCGTTACATCATGCTCTTTTATGAGCTGCGTTATGCGACGCTCGCACTTTTGTTGAAACATAAAATCGCCAACTGAAAGCACTTCGTCTACGATCAGAATGTCCGGAACGATAACAGTAGCAATTGCGAAGGCGATGCGAGCAATCATGCCGGAAGAGTAGTTCTTCATAGGCATATCGAGAAACTCATCAATTTCTGCAAAAGCGACAATTTCATCAAAGTTCTGCTTGATAAATTTATGCGAATAACCCAAAAGCGATCCATTGAGATAAATATTTTCACGTGCGGTAAGCTCCATGTCAAAGCCGGCACCAAGCTCAATCAATGGTGCGATGTTTCCGCTAATTGAACACTTTCCCTCAGTTGGCTCAAGCACTCCTGCAACAATTTTTAGCATGGTTGATTTACCGGACCCATTGGTTCCCATGATGCCAAAAACATCACCTTTGTGAACCTGAAATGAAATGTCATTAAGCGCCCGAAACTCTTTAAACATAAGTTCACGACGGGCGATGGCGATAACGTATTCTTTTAGGCTGTTTAGTTGCTCGCTTGCCATGTTGAAGACCATTGAAACATGTGAAACGTCAACCATAACAGGGTTCGTATTTTCTTGAAGGAGGTTCTCTGTTGTGAGTTTTGAGGTGTTGATGTTGTTAAGCATGATGCCTCCTATACGTATAGGATAAATTTCTTTTCAGTTGCCTTGAATACAGCGAATCCGATTATGAAAGTTATTAGCGCCATGAAAAAACAAATTAGTTGTTCCTTCAGTCCGGGCATAACGTTATTCATCGCAATATCTCTAAAGTAAGTCACATAATGGTACATGGGGTTGAATACTTCAGCTGCTTTCATCCAGTCAGGTAGGATATCAATTGGATAAAATAGCGGTGTTGCGTAGGTCCACGCGGTTATTATTACGCCCCATAGGTGGCAAACGTCCCGGAAGAATACGGCGAGTGCTGAAAGCAGCATTCCGAGTCCCGCACAGAATAGCATCATAAACAAAAGAAGCAGTGGTAAGGCTAGTAAATTAATTGTGGGTGTTATTTGAAAAAATATCATTACAATTGCTACTGCGATTAATGAGATAGCGAAGTTAACCAGCTGAAAGAGAACTTTTTCAATTGGAAATACCATTTTTGAGACTCTAATTTTTTTGATAAGAGGAGCAGATTCAAGAATGGAGCTCATGGCTCCTCCAGTTGAATCTGCCATGAGTGCAAAAAGTATATTTCCGAGAATTAAATACAGCGGAAAATTTTCGATACTGCCACCAAATTTGAGGATGTTGCTAAATACTGCGGTGAGCACACACATCATGAGAAGTGGGTTTAATACCGACCAAAGAACCCCAAGCGCACTTCGTCGATATTTTAGTTTGAAATCTTTTGATACCAACGACGTAATGATAAAAAGATTACGCCTAAAGAGTATTTTTGTTCGAGAATTGCTTTTCATATTACCTTCCAAGTTTTCTGTTTCTTAGCCCAATAGGAGAAGACAGATTGTTGAACAGTTCATTTTATTGTACTGTCTTTCAAGTTGATGTCTAAGAGCTGATTATCACTAAAAATCTTGAGCTTTAGCCTGTGTTCTCTACATCAGCGGGAGAAACCAAGACTCTAGTGTACGGTAGAGAGTGCTATTGCTCGACACGAGTTCTCCATAGCGCCCGTCAGATAATAGATTCCAACAATTCAAGAAAACACCCAGAAGAACCAAGCATACGAACACTTTCAAAATGAGATCTTTGTTGGAAGCGTTCGCGCCGTCAGTGTAAAAATACGCAACGCAGATTCCAACAATGGCAAGTAACCAGCCAAAGTCACTAAAGTATCGCATGGAGATACTGGCAACTTGCATATCAACAATCATAATGAAGCCGGCAAGTATCAAGGCGCATATGCATATTCCCCTTAACCCGCATTCGCCTAGTATTTTTTGTTTTTTGAAGCTAGCGAAAATGAATATTGACGCAGGTGAAAAGGCTAGGAATCCACCAAAAAAAGGCTCCATAATAAATTGCCCCATGTAGTTGTTTGGTTGCTGTACTTGGAACAGGAACGGAAAATTTGGTTCGATGATGAGTGGTTGAAAGAGATACAGATATACTCCCCAAGGTATTAGGGATAGAGAGAATGATTTGTGTTCCATATCGAAACCGGTTAGGTTGTACGTTGCGCCAAAATCGAATAACGAGTCAAAGCGAATAAAGTTGTACCACATTGCAAAGAACGCAATTGCAATAAATGGCAAGATGACGCAGGCGGTGTTCCCTATGCCCGATCTGGAAAAAAAAGAACGATTTTTTACAATATCATCCCAGAATATTGGAAAGGCAAATAAAGCCGTAAGGATGAATTGCGGTCTGCAACCCAGTGTTAGCGCGATAAAAAAAGCGCCGAAAAATAGATGCACCTTGGATAGGCTGGATTTATTTTTTGCACTGACCCAAAGTCCAAGTCCAAGAAAGCTAAACATCAGGGCTGAGAGTATTGGTGGAGAATAGACTTTTGGTAGAAAAGCTTGGGTAAGTATACCGCTGCTGGAAACCATAAAAAGTAAACAAATGAGGAAGAATCCAAAACTAGATTTTCTGAGGTATCGCTTCATAAAAGCATTCAAGAAATATGTGGCTGCAAGTATGAGTCCGATCGAGAAAATAATTACAGCGTAATCTGTTCTTAAATCTTGGCCAGTCAATAATTTATAGGGAACGAATGTGGAAATAGCTGGTAAAGCACCGAAGTAGGAATAATAATGACCGTTGTAGTAGGCGTAGTCCCAATAAGTTGGTTCATTTGTTTCACGAGATAAGCCGCCTCGTGCTGCTGCGTCGTAAGGATTGTCCATATTGCGTAACCAAGAAGGAACTTCTAAATCAAGGTATACATTTCCTGCAATAAACGCATCTGCCAGATGGTTGTATTGGTTGTCGTCATTAACAAATGAGCCATTTTCTGTAAGATAGGTGTCTGAAAACACTCGTGATGGAACGATGAGTTGGCTAACGAAAACCACCGCTACAATTTGTAATAAAACTACACTGATCAGCAAATGGCGCTGGCGACTAATTTTCAAATTAAGACGCTCCCGCCATATGGTTGAGCTTGGCAAGAAAAGCAGTAGAAGGCATGCGGCTGCTGCTAATAGTAATACGCGCATAGGGGATACGAGAAGGGGGCGAATGGTATTGATTTCTACAGTTTTTAGCTGAAAAACCGAACCTTTCGGCGAATTAAATTCTATTCTGATGTTCGAAACTTTACCAGAAGCATGCATTCGGACAAACTTTGTGGCTTCGAGTTTGGTGCTAATTTGCGTGCTTCCGAGTTTGACGAAACTCTCAGTATTTCCTTGGTCAATTACATATATAGAAACATTAATAGCTTCTCCCGCGGAAAATGGACTTCTATCAGTGGCTGTATCTATAAAATCTAAATATAAATTATTGACAGTTTCGTGAGGTATGGTGAACTCAAGATAGGCGTTACTGTCTTCCGTGGTGGTGTATATATCATCACGGATTGACAGGCCCCTATGATCTTCGGCGTTTAATGTTGATGTGTTATTGAAGACGAGGGATTCCCAAAAAGGAAAATTAAAAACAAACGCTTCGATAAGAACAATCGACAGAAGTGTTAAAAGAATTTTTCTAGTCATCGTTTTTTTGAAAACACATCGCTTCACTATTACGCCTTTCATACATAAAGGTCAAATCAACTTCGTGATAGTCTCGTATATTTGACCGTGGCGTCTATTATATACTTTAATATGCCAACACTGAATTGGTGTGCTACCTCGCTTGGTTCTATGTGTGCCATGAGAAAATTGGTATTTTGTTTTAAGATTAGTTTATATGCACTGTGCTAGGATTTCTGGCCGAAAGCACTGTGACGTAAGGAGTTTATGTGACGAATTCAAGGTTGGGCTGGGTAGATATTGCTAAGGGGCTCGCCATTATCTCAGTAATTTTGGGCCACTCTTACGAATTTGGAAATCCTATTCACGCACTTGTATACTCGTTTCATATCCCACTTTTTTTCATTCTTGCTGGGTATACAACAAAGTTAAAATCACAAAAACAAATTCTTGTGCCATCTGTAAAGAGGCTGCTTCTTCCCTATGCTGCCCTTTGCCTATTTAATCTATTATTGAATGTTATCAACCCTGCAGTATCCTTCTCTGATCTGGGTTATGTGTTGCTGGGGTATGTTTTTGCAGGAAGTGATCCCGCGCAACCTTTTGGCTTCCCCGGTGTTGGTCTAGCTTGGTTTCTTATGGCGTTATTTACTTCTCGTGTGCTTTTTAATGTAATAACGACATTCTTTGTGCGGTTTAAGGTCCCCGAACTAGTACGTGCTGCGACCTTTCTATTGCTTGCATGTGGTGCATATATTTTGAGTAGTTATATTTCTCTTCCGCTCGCAGGAAATCAAGCTTTTGTAGCAATGCTGTTTCTGTATCTTGGCTTTATATTAAAAAAGTATCAATTTATTACCTGGGTGGGGAAATGGTGGGTTGCTTCACTTTCACTACTTGCATGGATGGTGTTATCTACCTTTGGAGTATTTTTCTCTATTGGTAATATGTTTTATCTCGGTTCATTTGCTTGCGGGCTAATGATGACTATTGCTGCTTCCGTAGTAGTTCTGTTTATCTGTATTAAAATAGACAACTTGCGAATGCCTTTTTTTTCCAATGCTCTTTCTTACGCCGGTGTGAATTCGTTGCTTTTTCTTTGTGTTCATCAAATTGAAGCCGCGTTTATTAATTGGCCCTCGATCGTGTTTCCTTCTGTCGGGGAGTTTTCGATTATCGTGGTTGGCACCATTCATATACTGATGGTGATAGTCATAATATGGATGATTTCACTAAACCCGATTCAGGGAAAAGCATTTAAGAAAATTCAGGAATAAGGTTCATTTTCTTGGTGGAGTGCGAAAGGGATTCGCTCCATGTATAGTTAAATGGTAATAATAGGATAGTGTTGGCGGTATGCTTTATTGCTGCAAAGTTACTTGGGCTTAGGCGAAGGGGCTGGAATTGAGTGATATCAAAATATTTATAGCGTGCCACAAGGATGATATTGACATTCCTGATAATGAGCTATTCTTCCCGATCCAAGTTGGCTCCGCATGTAGTGATGTGCGATTTGAGGGTATGTTTCATGACGATGAAGGCGAATCAATATCTGAAAAAAACCCTTATTATTGTGAGCTAACGGCTCAATATTGGGCTTGGAAAAATATAGAGGCAGATTATTATGGGTTTTTTCACTATCGACGCTACCTGTCATTTAGTGAAAAAAAGTTCTCTACAAATTTATTTGCTGATGCATCGTTTGATGCGAACGATAAAGAAACGCTTGCAAGTATTGGCTTAGAAGAATCGCGAATGCGTGAAATTATTGAGCAGTATGACTTCGTTCTCCCAGAGCGAGGGCGTTTTAGCAATGATCTTACCATGAGAGAACAGTACGATATTGCCATACAGCATCGTAGCGAAGATTTAGATTGTGTTCTGGATATTATCTCTGAGCGTTATCCTCACATGCTTGATGCAGCAAACCATTATCTAGATAGCACGAGTGGTTATTTCTGCAATATGTTTATTATGAAAAAAGATCTGTTTTACTCGTATTGTGAGTGGTTGTTCGCGATTTTAGCGGAGCATGAACAGCGTCGTGATTTTTCAATGTATGATCCCGCATCTTTTCGAGTGAGTGGTTATCTGGCAGAGCGATTGTGCGGAATCTATTTTACTTGGTTAAAGGACCAGGGAGTGTACAGGTACTGCGAACTACAGCGCCCCTTTTTTGCTAACACTTCAAAGCCGAACTTGCCTTCTCCGGTATTTCAATCAGAACATGGTTTGGAGCCCATTGTTCTGGTGTTGTCTGCCAATGACTACTACGTTCCTTATTTGGGAGTTTTACTACAGTCAATAAAGGAAACCTCTTCAACTGGTCGAAATTATGACATCGTTGTGCTGCATCGAGATATTACCGATCGGAGCCAGAAAGTACTCCTGCGAAGTATTGCGCAAGCCAATATAAGCCTACGTTTTTTTGATACCACTAGATTTATGGTGCGGTATGAAGATGATTTGTTTCTTCGTGGACACTTCCGTATAGAGACATATTTTAGG
Source organism: Gordonibacter sp. (assembly GCA_034932485.1). Classification (GTDB taxonomy): domain Bacteria; phylum Actinomycetota; class Coriobacteriia; order Coriobacteriales; family Eggerthellaceae; genus Gordonibacter. Next base: position 97,706 of record JAYFOQ010000023.1, on the reverse strand, counting down.
TTGTTGATGCAAGACATCCTGCCTGATTACGACAAAGCACTTTACCTCGATGCAGATATGGTGGTTACGAGGGATATAGCTGACTTGTATGATGAGAATATTGATGGGTATCTTTTAGCGGCCGTTAAGGATGCCGATACTGCGGGTTTGTATAACGGATTCGAGCCTCAAAAAAAGGCTTACATGGATACCGTGCTGAAAATAAAGAAACCTTACGAGTATTTTCAAGCTGGAACAATTCTTTTTAACCTTGCTGAGTTTCGACGTACCTATACCGTAAAAGAAATGTTTGATTTTGCTGTTTCGTATGAGTGGGAATTATTGGATCAGGATGTTTTGAATTATTTCGCGCAAGGGCGCACAAAATTTCTCGACATGAGCTGGAATGTTGTAATGGATTGGCGGGATATACGCATCAAGGAGATTATTGGTAGAGCTCCTCGGCCACTGTATCTTGAGTATATGGAAGCGCGTAAGCATCCCGCGGTGGTTCATTTTGCCGGACCGGATAAGCCGTGGAGCGTGTTTGACTCCGATATGGCCGATTATTTCTGGGACTACGCGTCTCGCACGGTGTTTATGCCTATTATCGTGGATCGTGAAATTACTTCGAGGATTCCAGCGCCGGCGCTCACGTTAAAAGAGCGTGTTTGGCATATTCTCTATCCTCTTTACGATAAGCTTTTTCCGAGGGAATCTAATAGACGTGAAAAAGTCTACGTACTTTATCAAAAACTTAGAGGTAGGGCTTAGTAGCTGCTATTCGATAGATAAATAATGTGGATGATTGGAGACCATGAATGGCAAAAGTATCTATCGTAATGCCGGTGTTTAACTGCGTAAAATATCTGACGACATCGCTGGACAGTGTTTTTACTCAGACATGTCAAGATTTTGAGTTAATTTGTGTTGACGATGGCTCTACCGATGGTTCTTGCGACATCCTTCGTCGATACCAAGCTGAGCATGCGCAAAATATGAAGGTTATTTACTGCGAACACAAAGGGCCTGGAATTGCCCGTAATATTGCTTTGGGTATTGCTGCTGGCGAGTACCTTATGTTTCTTGATGCAGATGATTTTTATGATAATACTTTGATTGAAAAAGCTGTAAAACAAGCAGATCGGACTCAATCCGATGTGGTAATTTGGGATTTGTGGATTTACAGCGAAACATACCAACGTAATCAGTACCCCGAGATGGGGACATTGAATTTTCAAAATTTCGACACGGCGGATGGTGTATTTTCTTTTGAAAGAAACCCGGATCAGATTTTTTTATCGTTTCAAAATTGGCCCTGGAATAAAATGTTTAGGCGATCATTTGTTGCCGAAAACCATATTGAGTTTCAAGAAATAAGTCGAACTGAAGATTTGCTCTTCACTTGCATGGCCCTGGTTAGTGCGCGAAGAATTAGCTTAATTAACGAGCGTCTTTCCTATTACCGTGTCGGTCGAGTTGATTCTGCGATGAGCTGGAAAGACAACCACCCTCTGGACTTTTTAACTGCTTTTGGGGCACTGAAAAAACGACTGGAGAAAAAGGGTGTATATGAGCAGGTGAAACGAAGTTTTGTGAACTGGGCACTCTGTTCTTGCGTCTACAATTTAGAAACCCTTAAAACATATGATGCTTATTTTGAGGTGTACCGAACGCTTCGTGATTCAGGATTTAAAAATTTAGACATCGTAGAATGCGCCGATGAAGACTATGTAGTCGTTGATGAGTGGTATAGAAACTATTATTCCATAATGTCAATTCGCCCAGAGCAGTACTTACTGGATAGATGTAGCGGACTTGCCCGTCAGGTAGATCGACAAAGAGGAATTATTGACAAAATAGGTGCGGAATTTCATGAGGAGAGTAAAAAAAAGAATCAACAAGTTGCAGATTTGTGTATTGAGTTAGACGCTCTTCAACAAGAGCATGATGCTGTATTGAGGGCGATTGAGCAGCGTGTTGGTCAGGCGATATGCAGGATACCACGAGCTATTCAGAGAAGGATCTACAAATAAATAAATCATCGTGGATGCTTTGGCGATGCTATTTTTACCTTTTTAGCGTAACTCGTAGTATCTGTGCGTGCGGTAAACATTATGGTGTTACTCTGACTCATATTATTTGAGAAGGAGGATCATTCCGATGATTAAACGCCACAAGATCCTTGCTTGCATATTAGTTTGTATTTTGCTTACTCCTACCTACGCTTGGGGAGAGGTGGGTGTTGGGGGTAGTGCAACAACCAATACACTGGAGCCAAAGCAAGACGGCGCAGAAGATGATCTTGATCACACTCAAGACCGGCCTTTTTTGGGTGATGGTAAAGAAGATGACAATAGGGATAGCGTGTCGTCTGATACTTTGTCTCTCGATTCTAACACTGAAGCAAAAGAATCAACGCAAGCCGACCCTGATAATGAGAGTGTCTCTGTATCTGCGGTCAATGAACTAGGATTGTCTGGCTTGGTTATTCTACAAAACTCAGGGTCGAGTAAAGTTGTGGATATCGTCGGTGGTTCAACTCAGGATGCCGCCAATGTCCAGTTGTATTCTGACAATAATTCTCCCGCACAGCGCTTTCGGTTGGATCCCACAAGCGACGGCTACTATGTACTAGTAAACGTCGCATCAGGAAAAGTTCTTGATGTTGCAAACGGTATTGCTCGGTCTGGGGTAAATGTTTGGCAGTATGGCGCTAATGGTTCAGCTGCCCAAAAATGGGCGCTTGTAAAAGACCCACAAGATACAGATTCTTATTTACTTGTCTCTGCGCTATCGCCCAAGGGGGATAGCGTGCTTGATGGATCATTGGTTTTATCATCTGAAACCGAACCTGTTTTAGACGGTGCTAATATTTGTGTAAAAACTTACGATCCTTCGGCGAAGCAGGGTTTTCATGTTCGTGCAATTACACAGACGGTCAATGAGGGGCTAGTTACTATTGCCACGTCTTTCGATAAGAGAAAAGGTTTAGACATAGCAGGAGCTTCAGGGCTAAATAGCGCGAATGTTCAAATATATAGTTTGAATAAAAGCGCCGCTCAGAGATTCTTTTGCACCTATGACTCCAAAACTGGATACTACGAAATCAAAAATCTGTCCTCTGGCAAGGTTTTAGATGTGGCTGGAGCTTCTACCGCGGATGGCGCTAATGTGCAGCAATATGAGGCTAACGGGTCTGTGGCTCAGAAGTGGAGTATTGAATCGATGTCCGATTCCGGCTATGTGATACGCTCGGGCTGTTCAGGAAAGGTTTTGGATGTGCAATGGGGTAGCGCCACAGATTCTGCAAATGTTTGGTTGTATTCAGATAATAATAGTGCGGCCCAGAGGTGGGATATTAAAAACGCGAGCTCTCGTGAGGTGTTGGATGGAGTCTATCTGGTGGGTTCTGCATTGTCGGAATCATACAGTTTAGATATTAATGGAGGCTCTGTTGTTAATGGTGGAAACGTTCAAATCTATACATCTAATAAATCCTTAGCTCAAAAATTCGAGTTTTTGTTTGATGAGGTGAGCGGCTATTACACGATTCGTAATGTAAATTCCGACCGTGTGCTTGATGTCGAGTCTGCTAGTGCAACTAGCGGGGCAAATGTGCAGCAGTATGATAGTAATGGGACTTATGCCCAAAAGTGGAATGTTGAAAAGAGCGGCGACTCAATAATTCTAAGAAGCGCTTGCAGCGGACTTGCTCTCGATGTCTCGGGTGCACAAGCGATTAATGGTGCCAACGTGCAGGTGTGGACAGCGAACGACACCGCTGCTCAACAATGGCGTCTTACTGAATCAAGAATCTTGGAGGATGGGGTTTTTGAGCTTCGTAGTGCACTTGGCACAACTCTCGATGCTGCCGCAGGTGGCGAGTCGGAAGGGACAAATATTCAAGTTTATGCAGCGAACGGATCGCTTGCTCAAAAGTATAAACTAACGTACGTTTCTGAAGGTTATTATCGCATTGAGTGTATCAAATCGGGACTTTATGTATCCGCTTTAGGTGGGGCAGGCTCAAACGTTGTTCTGGAAAAATCGACTGGGACGGACACTCAACTTTGGAAGCCTGCGGTAAGGGGTAATGGATACCTTTCGTTTCTTAATAAGGCTTCTGGCTCGGCACTCGATGTGGTCGGTGCAAGCTCTGCAAGTGGTGCTAATGTGCAAGTGCATGGCGCTAACGGATCTGTCGCTCAGCAGTGGCTGGTATCTGTAACTGATGTAATTCCAGAGGGGCTCTACACTATTGCCACCTCGTTAAATGGTGGCATGGTGCTTGATATTGCGAATGGGTCTACTCAAAATGGTGCTGCATTGCAAGTGTATGAATCTAACTCTACCGCTGCCCAAAAATTTAAAGTATCAAAAGCTGTCGACGGTTTGTATAGAATAGTGAATCTTGCATCAGGCAAGTCTCTTGATGTTGTTGATTCGAAAATACAAGCATCCGACGGGTCTGGTTTTGTTCAGCAGTGGGAAAGTGGGGTAGGTAACAGAGCTCAGCTGTGGCGCTTTAGCTATACAGGTGAAGGTCTTTTTAGTGTGTATAGCTGTCTGGGCGATGGAAATTCGTGCTTAGATGTGAGTGGAGCGCAGGCAACCAATGTAACACGTGTTGGGGTTTATCGTTCTAATGGTTCGTTAGCGCAGAGGCTCAAGTTCAAGGATGCTGGGACTGTGACATATATCTCTTATCCAGTTACGCTATCACAAATGGTCACTTACCAGAAAAATAATCCTTATCTTGGTAGTGTGTCAGACTCGGAATTGCGTGCCGCATTGGATCCGTCCGTGTCCTTGGGGGCCGATTATATGCAATTCTCCGATTTAAGATATTACTCGGGTCTTACGGGCGTGCAGCTTGATGGATATATTAATACCAATGGTTCGAATGGTGTATTGGCTGGCAAGGGTTCTGTTTTTGCCAATGCGGCCCAACGCTACGGTCTTAACGAGGCATACTTGGTCGCCCACACTTGCTTGGAGAGCGGATGGGGTAAGTCGCTATTGGCCACGGGCACAGACTATAATGGTGAGGGATTTTGGTATCGAGGTACTGACGGAAATCAGTATTGGGCGAGCCTGCCAGGGTATGAGCCAGGTAGATACTACAATTTATTCGGAATAGGTGCTGTTGACAGTGATCCGCACAAGGGTGGTGTTGAAACTGCCATCAAGAAAAAGTGGAACAGTATTGATGCCGCTATTGATGGTTCTGCTGCATGGATTGCATCGGGCTATATATACCGTTCGTCTTATCCTCAATATACACTTTACGACATGAGGTGGGATATCGCGGAATCGGTTGCGGTGAAGGATAGAGGCTGGCATCAATATGCTACCGATGTACAGTGGGCAAAGAAAATCGCACGACTAATGAATAATTGTTATGTCTCGAGTGGTGTAGTAAGTCCTTCGCTGTTATATGTTGTTCCTAGCTATCTTTAGAATTGATAGGTTGTGGTTTTGTGAAAAAAATAAGCTCAATATTCTTGTCGTGCTCGCTGGTGCTCTCAATCTGTTTTCCGACGATTGCTTGGGCTGAGCAGACGGAGGCATTAAACGCACTAGATGCATCTCAGGACAGCACAGACAACGTTGGAGCGATTGTGTCGGATTCTTCGAATTCGGCTGGAAACGTTGATCAGTCTGATGGGGATAATGCAACGAATGTTGGGGTGGATGAAGATAAAGACAACCTCCAAGACCCTAGTGAGGTTTTTGATGCGGAAATTGTAGACGAAACAATACCGCCAACAACTTCATGTGAAGAGATGCCAGACGAGAGCATGTTTGCGCTTGCTGACGCACGTGTGGCAGCACCCCAAGTAGCTACACTTCGTACGGCGCTGGGCAACAAGGTGTTGGGTATTGTGTCTGGATCTAAGAGTGATTTTGCGAGGGTTCAGCTCTGTGATGCCAATTTAACGGGCGCTCAGCGTTTTCAGTTCGAAAGTGCTGGGGCTGGTTACTATGTTATTGTGAATGTAAATTCCGGAAAGGCTCTCGACGTTCAGTCTGCGAATGCTGCAAATGGCACTCCAGTTCAACAATATGAGGCTAACGGAACAGATGCTCAGCTGTGGAGCGTTACGCCCACTGGAGATGAGGACGGCTCCTGCTATATTGAATCGAAGCTAAAACCTAACTTGGTGCTTGATGTTCAATGGGGAGCTTCGAGTAATGGCACTCCCTTGCAAGTTTACGAAGCAAACGGCAGTGATGCTCAAAAATTCTATTTCAACGGCTATCAAAGAATTTTTAATGACGGACTGTACGTGTTGGGGTCGGCGGCTACAAGTACGGTTTTGGACGTTAGCGCCGCAGATAGCGCAAACGGAGCCAACATCCAAATGTATAGCGCAAATCGTACCGCAGCTCAGTCGTTTACCTTTAAATACGATGATCTAACTGGGTACTATACAATCGCTACGTTCGCCCAGGAGAAAGTATTGGATGTTGCTGGGGCGAGTGGTACGTCAGGTGCTAATGTTTGGCAATACGACGCCAATGAATCAATGGCCCAAAAATGGTCAGTTACGATGAGGGCTGACGGTTCGGGATATACAATAGTTTCAGCTTGCAACGGGCTTGCTCTCGATATTGCCGGCGCAAGTACGGCAAATGGTGCTAACATTCAGGTTTACACGGTTAACAATACTGCGGCGCAAACTTGGATTATCAATGAACCTACAAAAGATGCCGGATTTATAGAGGATGGAATATATAGAATTTCATCTGCGCTTGATGTCGATTTTGCGCTTGATATAGACTCGGCCGGTATGGTGGATGGTACAAACGTCCAGCTGTTTACCTTCAATAACACTTGGGCACAAAAATTTCAGATAGAACAGCAGTCGAATGGATACTATCTAATTCGTGCGTTGCATTCTGGGAAAGTCTTAGAGGTTTCTTCTCAGGCAGCAATAAATGACACCAACGTGCAACAAGGTAGCTATGTTGGTTCCGATTTACAGTTGTGGAAGTGCGTAGATTACGGTGGTGGCGATGTTGGCTTTCAATCAAAAGCCAATGGTCTCTATCTTGATGTTGCAGGGGCTGTTGCCGCAAATTGGACTAATATTTGGGTTTATGAGGGCAATGGAAGCGCTGCTCAGAGGTTCCGCCTAACGAGCGTCGACAAAAGTACTGGAGTTACGGAAGGCTCCTATGTTGTTAAAAGTCAAGTCGACGGAACCGTCCTCGATATTGCTTCTGCTGATACAGCCAATGGTGCCCGCGTGCAGCTTTATGCATCAAATAACACATTTGCTCAAAAATTTAAGATAGTTTCAGCCGGGAATTGGCAGTACTATTTCGTAAATGTACATTCATCGAAATATCTTGATGTTGATACTGGTACAAAAACTACGCTTCAGCAGTGGGAGCGCGCTCAGTCGACGAACCAGAAATGGGAGTTTTATCCTGCCGGTGAAGGTAGGGCGAGTTTTTTCATTCGCTCTCCTTACACTAATCAATATTTGACCAATGTAGAAGGGTCGGCAATGTTGTGTGATTACGCAGGCGACGATAGCCAGATCTTCTTCTTGGCAACAACAAGCGCCTTTAAAGTCTATCTTGATGCTGGACATGGATACAACAGTAATGGAGACGGAAGGATAGATTCGGGTGCTGTATCATTTTCTTATCAGGAGTATCGCCTGACTGAAGATTTGGTTGCACGTGTGTCAAGGGAATTGGATAAACGTGGTATTGAGTACCACATAGGCTCTGGGAAAGCTTACTGGGATCGTCATCAAGATGCAGTGAATATGGGCTGCTCAACTTTCCTATCTGTTCATTTTAATGCGAGCGACGGATTTGGCACGGGAACTGAGAGTTACATTCATAGCTATAATGCGGCCGCCGGGTCTTCTGTGTTCCAAAATTTACTTCATAAATACTTAGTGGAGGGTACTGGTCTTATTGATAGAGGGAAGAAGCAAGAGCAATTTGCAGTTTGCGGAGGTAGGCTTCCATCGATTCTCTGTGAGATTGCTTTTATTGATAATCCTCATGATATGGCAACATACAATTCTCGTTGTGATAATGTCGCAGCATTTATCGCAACTGGTGTACAGGAGTCTTCTAGGAATGTTGCTTGTGGTTGGTATTAGGCTTTAGTGATTTTGATGGCTTCGGCTAATGAAGGAGATGCTTTGATGAGGTGTTCTCGAGCAATAGTGCACGGAGGGCTTTCGATGCTGCTTGGGGTATCCCTTTGTCTTCCGTCGGTGGCCTTGGCTGTTACGGTTGATTCTGTTGCCGATAAAGGCACGACAGCACCCGATCAAATAATTCCTGATCCGGGTAACAAAGACCCGATTTTGAGTGATGATTCAGATGAAGAAAAAATGGACGAATCAGCGCCAGAGGCAGGTGAAGATTCCGGAATACAAGGCGACAATGGTAGAGAATTCGACCACGGCGATGGTGGAGATGTGGCAGTGTTGAAGGATAAGAAAGGCAAGGATGCCGTTGAGTCAGCTTCCGACGCGTCACTGAATAGCTCTGGTGAGAACAGCTCCGTAGTTTCATGTCCGATTGCAGAAGGTGCTTATCTTATTAAGTCAGCCGTTAGTGCGACGCGAGTGCTCGATGTTGCGGGAGGGTCTTTTTACGATGGAGCCCTTATTCAGTTATGGACTTCCAATATGTCTAGCGCGCAGAGATTTAAGGTTAGCGTTGGTTCAGACGGCTACGCCGTAATATCAAATATCCAATCAGGTAAAGTTTTAGATGTTGTGAGTGCCTCAAAAGAGTCTGGAACCCCCGTTTGGCAGTATGCGTCGAATGACTCAAAAGCTCAAAAGTGGCATGTTGTTGCCAATAATGATGGGACTTATGCCCTTGAAAGTGCCTTGAGAGCTGGATTGGTTCTTGATATAAGCGGAGCTAGCGATTGCGATGGAAGCAAGTTGCAGGTATATGAAGCTAACGATTCTAAGGCTCAAAAGTTTAGCTTCGTTGGTGCTGTGGCCCCAGCGGAAGGTGGTAGGACGATAGCGGATGGCATATATGAAATTAACAGTGTATTGGCAGCCGAGAAAAGCCTTGATATTTCCGCTGCAAGTATTAATAATGGTGCAATAGCGCAAATATATAACTCTAATCATTCCTTAGCGCAGCGGTTTCTCGTGCAGATGGACGAAGAGGGCTTTTATCATATTACTGCTGTTCATTCAGGAAAATCTCTCGATGTAAATCAGGGAAATTTGATTCCAGGTGCAAAGGTTCACCAGTGGGATACTAATGGGAATAACAATAATCAGAGATGGATTGTTCGACAGAACGACGATGGTAGCGTATCTTTTATTTGTAGGTCAAACGCTCAAGCACTTGATGTGCGCTGGGGAGACGCAGCGAATGGCACTCCTTTGCAGGCGTATACCGATAATGGATCGGCTGCTCAGCGTTGGAATTTGGTCTCGGTCGAATCTTTATTGGATGAAGGTTATTACAGCATAAAAAGTAAGGTGGGCTCAGGTAGGTCACTTGATATCTCAGCTGGATCTGCATCGGGGGGTGCAAACTTGCAACTTTGGTCATGGAATGGCTCTGCGGCGCAGCGTTTCAAGTTGCGGCAGTCTGACGAAAAGGGCGTGTACACCATAGAGGTCTTGTGTTCAGGACATCGGCTTACGCAAAGAGGGAATAATGTTGTGCAGGCGGCTGAGGCGGTAACGAATGCTGCTGATCAGCAGTGGCGTTTAGTTGCTTCAGGAAGTGGCGGCGTTTCTTTTGTCAACAATCAGAGCGGTCTTGCTCTTGACGTGAGTGGTGCTGGAGACTGGGATGGCAACAACATTGGTGCCTACAAACAAAATGGGACAGCTTCACAAGCGTTTATGGTGGAAAAGGTTAACGTTATCGGTAATGGGACCTTTGTGTTGCGATCAAGTGGTGGTTGCGCCCTTGATGTGGCGGCTGGGTCTCGCGCAAATGGCGCAAATGTTCAAGTCTACGAATACAATGATTCTGGTGCTCAAAAATGGAATCTTCGCTCAGTTGAAAATGGCTTATTTGTTGTCGAAAATGCACGATCAAAGAAGGTTCTTGATGTGGCTGAACGAAGCGCTGTGCCAGGAACAAATGTGCAGCAATGGGAAACTGCGAATTCTCTTAATCAGTTTTGGCGAGTTGACTACATTGGGGGTGGAAAATATTCGTTGGTTTCAGCGCTTGGAAATCTGTCGCTTACTGTCGATGGGAACGGGTCTTCGAATGGACAGAATGTCACCATTCGAACAACGGATGGTAGCGCCTCTCAGCAGTTTAGGCTGGATGCTAGCACTTACGTTCCTGAGAATTTTTCGGACAAAATAGCTTCGTTTACAACATATTCTACGAACAGCTATGCGGGAACGTATAACATGCAGCGTGCCCTGAATTCGTTCAATGGCTATGTAATTTGGCCGGGTCAAACCATGTCCTTTTTCGGAGTAGCCGGACCTTGCGGTGCTGCGCAGGGGTATTTGCTTGCGGGGGTGGTTGGGGGTTCCGGTTATGGTGGAGGAATCTGCCAGTCGTCAACAACGCTGTATGGCGCTTCGATTAGGGCGGGTTTAACCATTGTAGAAAGGCGAAATCATAGTGTTCCGTCAACGTACGTTCCAATTGGCCTTGATGCGATGGTTGATTTCGGATCATCAGATTTTCGGGTAAGAAACGACTTCGATTTCCCTGTAAAGATTGTTACCAATACCCCTGGGAATACTTTACAGGTAGATATTTATGGTATTCAGCCAGAGTGGTTTGATTACATAGAACCACGGTCGTGGTGGACTGGCTTAAGATCGGCAGCTGCACAGCGTACTTATTACAAAAATGGACAGGCAATTTATGTTGAGGGCTTGCGAGACTCGTTTTATTAGTCATTGCAAGCGAGGCACATCCGAATGGTGGTTTCAAAATGTAGGTATTGTTGATGGAGAATAGCGATGCTGAATCCTTGTTCATAAACTTCAAAAGGATTTGGCGAGTCGTCAGTCGGTTTATTTGTTGGTAATCCTTTTCCTAACATCAATTTTGGTTGCCCCTTTTGATGCGAGTGGAGAAATTGGCAGTAACCACTAAAGGTTGGTTCTTCGCATATCATTTCATAATCGAAAAACAGCGTAAGCGTTAAAACTACCGCGCAATAGAAAACTCCCGGATGGTTCGCGCTTTCGCGTAGAAACCTCCGAGAGTTGTAAGCGTTAAAACTGATTATTCCGAGGGAACCGGCGGGCGTTCCGCGCCATCGGTACAGCGTTCCATGTCACCGACACGCATTACGAGTTACCGGCAGCTGACCACAATATATTGATTCCTAGGGCTCAATCGCATTGCTGATCGAGCCCTAGAGATAAGTCTTAGAAGCACTCAGTTGTTACGACGGTGTCATAGATTGTCGTTGTCACGATTGGTTGAATATCGACAGGGTATTCGTTGCCTTGCTCATAGGGGTTAAGATCATTGAGATCGAGAGCGCCAACAGTAAGCGTCTAAAAGACGCGGTCGTTTAGACGCTTAAGCGGGTCCGACCCATAAATCTCCGATAGATTTACCGATTATCTCAAGAGGTCGCTGCCGCGCTTTTACCCGTTAGGTTTGACGTTTACCAAGCGCGCGTATGGGAAGTGAGACTGGCGACTGGGATGCGAAGATGGTTTTGCCATCGGTTTCAGGGACGGGAAACCGTACATCCGGTTTACTTGCGGGCGACGGCACCGAAGAAGCAGCAATAGCAGACGGGACGATCGCGTGAATATCATCGATACCATCACGTGTAACGGAGATCCAGTTGCTGGCGACACTGGGGCGTCGTGGAAAACGACTTGGTTCAGGTTTGAGGAATTCGGCCATCCACCTATAGAGCGTCAACCGGCAAACATGGTTCAGATGGTACCATTGCTCGATTGATGGATCGTACGACAGGCCCCGCTCGATACGGTCAGCCCATATACTCCTGCGTTTGTTTATGTTCACCGCAACCTCCTACTTGATTGTGGTGATCGTCGACTATGTAGCTAAGCCCCTGAAGACGCGACAGTTATGACGCTTACGTAAGCTCAAAGACGACATACCTAAAGTGCGTTATTAGACTGTGGTAATATCACATACCGCATGCTCGTCTTTGTCGGCTGCTTACTTTCTTTGTAGAAGCATTTGTTTTATACGGTCCCGTCCCGCTTGCTTTTCTTTAATACATAATTCTTTATAGAGAGTACCGTGAAAGTGACCCCAGAATTTTTTAGACTGTATACTCCCTCTTTGAAAAGTCCTTTTAAATAGGGAAGTCGCTTGATCTTTGGTTCTGGCAGTCCAAGTAATTCTGCAAACATACGTTTGCATCCAGGAGAGATTTCGGGATCCTTGATGACGAGATTAGGGTCCATTCGCTTGAACATATATGTTGCTGCTTCACGAACCTCATTGTGTGATAAGTCGACCACTTCAATAATGCCACTTAGGTAAGTAAAACCTCGGCTATTGTGGGCACGTAATATGGATTTGTCGTGCACGTCGAGACGTTCGAGCTCATCCATCATGTCATTCCAACGAGAAAGGGGTAGGAGTGTATTTTTGCGTGCGAAAGATTCCGATTTCTCAGGCGTTTCTTCGCGATAGCAGTAATGGGGCTGATCAAGATAAATGATATTTTTGCTTTGGCAGAGGGTTTCAATAAGAAAGGGATTATCCGCCCATCCCGCACCCGGAAACTCGCGAAAGCGGATGTCGTGAGTGTCGAGGAATTCTTTGCGATACAGGGCAGACCAAATGGATGGGTGGTGGGTAAGTAAGTGTGCGGCATCGCCAATAGCGAAAGGCTGCTTCGGTGGGTTGACGCGGCTTCGATAGCTACAGTTTATCTTCCGTTGTTGCCGTGTATCTGGCATCCAGATGCGCCAATAAGGAGTCTTTATTATATCTATGGGCTCATCAAATTTTTCAGCAAATGCAAGCATGTCGGAATACATATTCGATTCAATCCAGTCGTCTGGCTCGAAAATGGATACCCAAGTACCTCTTGCCTCCCGAAGGCCACGGTTGCAGGTGGCGCCGTATCCCTCGTTTTGTTTGTTGATTACGATAATACGATTGTCCTTGGCGGCATGGGCACGCATGATGTCAAGCGAGGTGTCGGTACTGCCATCGTTGAGGCAGATGATCTCGAGGTTTTGGTACGCTTGGCCCCGAACGCTGTCGAGCGCTTGGTCGAGATAGGGTGCAGCATTGCAGATCGGGATGATGACCGATACGAGGTTCTGGGATGTTTCCATAGGGTTGGTTCCTCCGGCCGATTTGCCCGCTTGGTTTATTGCGGCAAAGGGCTTCCGAATAACTTGCAGAATATCGTCTATGATAGCGTAAAATACGGACGATGATAACAAGAGGCAAGGGAGAACGCTTTTATGTGGGTGATGTTCATTAGTTCGGTTTTGCTTGCGGCATTATTTTTGTATCTTCCTGGATTCTTGTTCTTACGAGCGTTTCGTCTGCCCGGTTTGACTTCTCTCATGTGTGCTCCGCTGATTTCCATTCCGGCCTACATTGCGATGTGCTTGCTTTATGCAAAGTCTGGTGTGTTTAGTTCGTGGGTGACTCTCTCGTTTCCGCTTCTTTTGATGAGCGCTATTGTGTTTGCTGTCGGCTCTTGGGTGGGCCGTGGTAAAACGATTCGCGTGGGGGCACGGTTTTCACCTGATGCTCAGCCCCGTTTAGGTGGAGGTCCCTGGTGGCTCTCGGATTGGGCGGGGTTGGGGTTGTATGTGTTGGTTGGTTTGGTGGTAAGCGGAGTGTGTTTTGCGGGTACTCTGCAAGGACCAGACTCGTTTGTTCAGGCATACGATAATATTCATCATTTGGGAGTCACAAGCGGCTTTGTCGACTCGGGCAACTGGTCGCCATTTTCCGCAACGCTGTACGCTACGACCTCCGATGCGGTTATTAATCCATTGCCGGGGTCTGGATTTTATCCTACCGCTTGGAATTGCATGGCGGCTTTGTTGGTCAGTGCGCTCGGTGTGTCGTCTATGCTTGCGGCAAATGCGATAAACTTTCTTTTTGTTGCGGTGGTTCTACCGGCAAGTATGTTTATCCTCATGCGAGTTCTTTTTCCCAAATCTCCAGGTACTGTGGCTTTTGGTTCGCTCTGCGTGTTAGCCTTTTCGGCGTTTCCTTGGATGCTCCTTTTTTTTGGTCCACTGTATCCCAATGTAATCTCGCTTTGCTTGGTGCCTTTGCTCCTCTTTTGTTTCTTGAGTATATTTTCGCAAGGGGTGGGTAAGGTTTCTCGGGTGGTATCCATTGCGCTGTTTTGTGTTGGAGTGCTTTGTTGCGCGTTCACGCAGCCGAACGCTGTGTTTACGACGGGAACGTTGCTTATTCCTTTTTGCGTGCGTCAGACTGTACGTGCGGTTGATTTTTTTACTTTGTCGGGCGGTCGGAAGCGAATTGCTCAGCTTAGTATGGGAATTGCCGCGTGCTTGTGTATTGCTCTGATTTGGTATGCTTTATTTAAAGCTCCTTTTTTACAGGCAGTAGTTTCTCATTCTTGGCCAGCAGAGTTTTCAAAGCTTCAGGCTTTCACTGATGCGCTGTTGCTAGGCTTTCGTGCGGGTGGCACCCAGATTGCGCTTGCGATATTGGTAGTGACGGGAGGGCTCTATACCTTGCGTCACCGGGAGCATCTGTGGATTACCTGTTCGTATGCGATCGTGGTCGCGATGTACGTAGTGGGAGCGTCTTCGGATGGATTTTTACAGCATTTACTTACAGGATTTTGGTATACGGATTCATTCCGCGTAGCGGCTTCTTCCACCTTGTTTGCTATTCCTTTGGCTAGTATAGGCTTGTGGGTAGTGTTCTGGGCGATCTGCCGCCTTGTCGGTAGGATGCGGTCGGATATGAAGGTTTGTGAAATATCTACGGTTAGTGGATGTGTTGTTGTGGCTGCATTCCTCCTTATCACCTTTGGGCCATCGGTTGTCAAGGTGGATGAAAGACCCGAGAAAGATGCGCTTGACGCGGTTCTTTCTGCGCTTCGTTGGGAAAACGATATAAACGAATCTCATGTCTATGACGCTAAAGAACGTGAGTTTGTGCAAGAAGTAAAACAAATGGTATCGCCTGATGATTTGATACTGAATGTACCCGATGACGGAAGTGCATTTGCTTACGCTGCGGATGGGTTGCGTACCTATTATCGCTATTTGCGTACCTATGGAGATGAGGACGAGACGGAGGCTAGTAAAATTATTAGAAACCATCTCGTCGATATTGCATCAGATGAGATGGTTCATGATGCGGTAGCAAATGTAGGCGGTGTGTATTTGCTGATGCTTGATCAGGGAGATTCTAGGTTTTACAGTCCACATTTATTTACGTATGAGGATGGTGAAAACTGGCGAGGCATCGAAGCTATCGATGACACTACACCGGGGTTTGAAGTCGTATTAAGTAAAGATGACATGCGTTTATACCGGATAACTGGGTAGCGTCATGGATTGTTTCCTAGCTTTTGATTTGCTGACATGCCGTAAGAACATGTTGTGCTGTTTTATCCCATGAATAATACGTCCTTATGAGTCTGCCAACTTCTTGTCCTTGTGCTGCAGTGCGTGGCGGGTTTTGGGCGGCCTCTTCAAGCGCCTTACGAATAGTTTCGGGCTTCCGATCGGGGATGACAGTTCCGTACTTGTCGTTGGGTATGAGTTCATCTACCCCACCTACGTTGGTGATAATAGCGGGTGTATAGCATGCCGCCGCTTCGAGGAGGGAGGTGGCGAAGCCTTCTGATCGCGAGGGCAGACACATTATGTTTGCTTGTGAAAAAAGTGCGGCCACCTCTTCGCGACTAAGCTTACCTAAAAGACGGAAACGCTTGCTTTCGTATGTCTTGAGTACTTCACACAAAGGGCCCTCGCCCGCTGCGAGAACTACAAGAGGTTTGTCGCTTGTCCACGTTCGAACCGCCTGCGCAAGCTCGAGTATACCTTTCTCGCCAACGAGACGTCCTACAAAGGCCACTACGAAGGTATTTGCAGGAAGATTAAGCTCGACGCGAAAATCGCGTGATGACGCACTAGCTGCATAGGCGTCGGCGTCGATGGAGTTGGAGAGTTCGCCGTGTGATGGAAGATTAAAGTGAGAAAGCCAGGCGCTCGCCTTGGCGGATACCGCATAGTGAGAAGCGTGAAAACGCCTCTCAGCATTTGTGATGGCGTGCTCGATAAGTTGTATACCCGCATCTATCAGAGGGTTGCCCATGGTTAAATGAGCTGATCCGTGCTCGATGAGTAGGGGTGCGATCCCTTTTTTTCGTGCAAACGCAAGCCCTCGATAGGAATGAGTGTAGAAACGCGTATTTACGGCGACATAGTCGATAGGTTGGAGTTTAAGCCATTTCCATAGTTGTCGGTAGGTTCTGTTTCTTCTGGCAAGAGGATAACGATTGTTTAATAATCCCCAACAGGGAAGCCTAATGATCTCGACACCTTCCTCTATCGTATGTTCCTTTTGCTCCTGAGTGTTCAAGGTCACGACAATGACTCGTTTACCCTGTGCAACAAGTGCGCGGGCGAGGTGGAAGGTGTAGGTTTCTACGCCTCCCATGCTCGGTAGGTAGAGTGCGGAGAAAATGCAAATGCAAGGTACTGTTTCCAAGGGTGTCTATCCTATTCGCTGGAGAGGGCTTCCTATTATACGATGAGATTGACGCTAGACCCTATTCTTTCTTGCCTATGATTCGGGCGAGATCGGGCTGTTTATGAGTGGTTTTCTCTCCCTTGGATGTCCCGTGTGTTTGGATGGGGTAGAATGAGTTTATGGATAAAAGAGTACTAGCCGTTGTGCCGGCATACAATGAAGAATGCAATATCGTCTCAACTATCGAGGACTTGCGTCTTAACGCTCCCGATGTCGATTACGTGGTAGTGAACGATGGATCAAAAGATGCGACGGCGGCCATTTGTAAGGAGCGGGGCTACCGCTTGGTTTCGCTTCCAGTCAACTTGGGACTTGCGGGTGCTTTTCAGACGGGCATGAAATATGCCAACAACCATGGCTACGACTATGCGATTCAATTCGATGCTGATGGGCAGCACTCAGCGGCTTACATTGCCGAAATGGTCGAAGTTGCCCAGTGCGCGGGTGCTAATATTGTGATTGGCTCCCGCTTTTCTGCGCGAAAAAAACCCTTTTCGGCGCGCATGGCGGGTTCGGCTCTTATCACGGCTATGATTTTATTGACTACTGGCAAGCGCGTCCAAGACCCCACTTCGGGCATGCGTCTTTTCGATTCCTCCATGATTCCCCTATTCGCCAGCGAGCCTGATTTCGGTCCTGAGCCCGATACGTTATCCTTGTTAATGCGCCGGGGCCATCAGGTTGAAGAGGTGCAAGTGGAGATGCGCGAGCGCACGGCAGGTGAAAGCTATCTCAACTTCACGAAATCTGTTTCCTATATGCTGCGCATGAGCCTTTCTATCCTCGTGGTCCAGTGGTTCAGGAGGAAGAAATGACCCTTTTGTTCAGAATGGCGCTTGTCGCAGGCGCGCTTTTTGCTCTTGCGTTCATTTTGCGTAAGATACGCCATGCGGAAATAAAGATATCCGATTCCACGTTTTGGTTCCTTTTTGCGGCAAGTTTAGTTTTGCTGGCGTTATTCCCCGAGATTGCGTTTTTCTTTTCCGATGTGTTCGCCATTCAATCACCGGCGAACTTCGTGTTTTTGTATGTTATTGCGGCGTTGGTTATACGCGAATTTTCCTCGACGGTTGAGCTTTCCCAAATGCGCAGCAAGTTGACGGCGCTCGTACAGGCCGAGGCTTTGCGGGACGCCGAGGAGAGGGCCCTGAAAAACGATGGACAGGAGTAGCCGTGCTGCGTTCGCCAGCTGTCGAGCCCCTTTCCACTAAGAAAAACATGCTATGGAACTCTGCTGGATCGATGGTCTTCTTAGCGTGTCAATGGCTCACCACTGTGTTCGTGGTGCGTCTTTCCGATGGCTACGATGCGGCTGGTTTGCTATCTTTGGCGATGTCGGTAGTGGGTATTTTCAGTACGTTTGCCAACTACAAGATGGGAACTTATCAGATATCCGACATCAACCACGAGAATGACCTGTCTGAATATCTGGGATTTCGGTGTCTGACGCTCGGCATTGCGTTCGTCGCCTGCGAAGTGTATGCATTTTTTACCTGCGCAACAAGTGCACTGGTTACCATTGGGCTGTTCTTCGTGTTCAAAGGTGTAGGACTGATTATCGACGTGTTTCACGCCACTGATCAGCAAAACCGCCGCATGGACTACATAGGCATATCGTTCATGGCTCAGGGAGTCAGCACTCTCATCGCGTTCGTGGCGGTGTTTTGGACAACCCAGGATCTGAATGCCGCTATCGTTGCCATGACACTGGCCACACTGGCCGTGCTCTTCTTCTATAATGTGCCGAAGACCCGTCAATTCGAGCGGATATCCCTGCAGCTTTCCCGTAGCAAAGCTCTGTACTTCCTGAAGACATCTTTGCCTGCGGTGTTGGCCGCCTTGGCTGCAAGTGCTCTGTTTACTATTCCCAAGCAGTATTTGAGCGTGGTCTCGGGCGATGCGGCGTTGGGTATTTACTCGTCGGTGGCGGCACCCGCCCTTATCATTCAGATGGGTGCAACGTATTTGTACGGGCCTTTGCTCGGCGTGTTTCCGCGGCTGTACTTCCACGGCGACCGCAAAGAGTTCCTTATGCTTCTAGCCAAAACAGTGGGAGGCATCGTCGTGGTGGCCATTGCCTGTTCCCTCGTGTTGGAGTTTGTGGGGTCGTGGGCTCTGCAGCTTCTTTTTGGTATGAGTATCGCACCTTACGTCTATTTGCTGCAGCCCATCATCTTGTCGACTGTTATGACCGCCTTTTTATGGTTCTTCGGAGATCTACTCATCACACTGCGCAATTTCAGGGCCAATTTCATCAGCAACATCGTTGCGTTTGTGGCAGTGATCGCCCTCACGTTTCCCTGCGTGGACGTTTGGGGCATGAACGGTGTGAGTTTTGCGGGGACGGGGGCCTGTTTCATAGGGGTATGCCTGCTGGCATTCTTCCTCTTCCGCATGACTCGGCGTGGTCCCGTACCTGTTACATCGTCTGCGACTGATTGTGAGAGGCTATGAGAAGAATCTTACACGTGATCGGGGCAATGGATCGTGGCGGTGCGGAAACGCTGATTATGAATCTGTACCGCGTGATTGATCGAGACGAGTTCCAATTCGACTTCCTGGTGCATGAGGAGAGGGACTGTGACTACGACGAGGAGATTCGTGATCTGGGTGGCCGCCTCTATCGATTGCCGCGCTTTAATGGCGTGAATCTCTTCACGTATCGGGAGTTGTGCCGCTCTTTCTTCTCAGAGCATGAGGAGCACCGCGTGGTTCATGGTCATATTGGCAGCTCTGCTGCACTTTACCTCGCCGAAGCCAAACGTGCAGGACGCTACGCCATCGCGCACAGTCATGCACAGAATTTTCTGAGGGGCCCCGCAGGGGTATCCTTTCGAGCTGTGTCGTATCCAACGCGGTTCGTGGCTGATTACTTCATGGCATGCTCGAGGGAGGCGGGTATTGATCGATTCGGGTCTGCGGTGACTCAGGGTGATCGTTTTACCGTGGTCCGCAATGGAATCGATCTTTCGCGCTATGAGTTGAACCACGAGGAACGCGCTGCGGTCAGGCGGCAGTGGGGGGTCGAGGGTAGGCCGGTGTTCGGCCATGTGGGAAGGTTGTCAGAGGAAAAGAACCATCGCTTTTTGTTTGAGGTGTTCGAGGAGGTGAAAAGCCAGCTACCCGATGCGGTACTGTTGCTTGCCGGAAGAGGTCCGCTTGAAGGGGACTTGCGCGCCGAGGCGCGCAAGCGTGGCATTGACGATGCTGTGCGGTTTCTGGGCGTGTGCGAAGATGTTCCCGCTTTGCTGAAGGGTATGGACGTGTTCGTACTTCCTTCGCGGAAAGAAGGGCTGTCTATGGCAGCCATTGAAGCGCAAGCTGCGGGCCTTCCCGTCATTATGTCCACTGGGGTGCCCGAGCTGGCGGTTGTCTCGTCCGGGGTGCAGCGCATTCCCTTGGTTGAAGGTGTGAGCGCATGGGCGATGGCGTGTCTTGAAGCGTATCGCGTGAGCGCCGCTAAAGAGCGTCGGGCCATGATCGATGAAGTGCGATCCCATGGGTTCGACATTGCGGAAGAGGCGGGGCGGCTCATGCGATTTTATAGCGAGGTAGAGGCGAATATCTCGAAAAGCTAGGAGTTTTTAAGACTGCTCATCCTCCACAAACACCCCGTCCTGCTTAAAAATCACGTAGAACGTGCGGAAGAACACTTTCACATCAAGTAAAAAACTCAGGCTACGTACGTACTCTACGTCGAGCGTGAGACGGTCGTGCCAGGGTAGAGAGTTGCGTCCGTAAACAGCGGCGTAGCCGGTGATACCGGGCTTTACCGTTAGTTTGAGCGATTCATCGCCAACGTAGAGCTCGGTCTCGCGACGCAAGTCGGGGCGGGGCCCCACAACACTCATGTCGCCTTTTAGCACGTTTAAAAATTGAGGTATCTCGTCAAGGCTTGTCTTGCGCATGAAAGTGCCCACGCGGGTCATGCGGGGGTCGTCGGCTCCGTTGTAGGTGGAACCATCCTCCATAACTAAATCGGGAGCGTTCACCCGCATGGAGCGCAGCTTGAACATCTTGAAGTCATGTCCGTTTTTTCCGACGCGAGGTGCGTTGTAGAATACGGATCCTTTGTCCTCGAAGTAGATAAATGGTGCCAAGATAACGATAACCAACAAAACGAACGGCAGCGCAATGATGCCGATAATAAGGTCGCAGAGACGTTTTCCAAAGCGTGCGTACATCAGCGAATGCCTTCGTTCTCGAGCGATGCGTAAGCGCAGTGAAAGGCTTGAACGATATAGTTAACATCGTCGTCTGAGAGTAGGGTATGCAAAGGTAAAGTTACCTCGTTTTCAAACTGTGCCAAGGCGCTCGGAAAGTCGTCGATGTGAAACCCGAGGTTGCGATAAGCGGTAAGGAGGGGAAGCGGCTTGTAATGCACGTTTGCCGACACGCCACTTTCCGCGAGACGTTCGATAAGGATATTGCGGAAAGTGGAGGATTTGTCCAGTAGGCGTACCAGCATAAGGTGGCCGCTTGAAGCGAAGTCTTCACCATAGTGCTGCATTACCTCTACGGCCAAATCGGCCAATCCGTTTTCATAGCGCTGCACCAGCTCGTGCCTACGCGCCAGCAAACTTGGATACCGGCGCAGTTGGGCAAGCCCCAAAGCTGCTTGCAGGTCGGTCATGTTGCATTTCCAGCCAGGGTAGGCAATGTCGTATTCCCAAGCGCCTGCTTGAGATTTTGACAGGGCATCTTTGGTCTGACCATGCAGCGACATGAGCATAAGATTGCGATAGAGTGCCTCGGAGTCGAAATCTCCAGCACGCCACGCGAGAGCGCCGCCTTCAGCGGTTGTGAGGTTTTTGACAGCATGGAACGAAAAAGCGGTGAAATCTGCGGCAGAACCCGCCGAACACCCATGATACGTTGCGCCGAGCGAGTGCGCAGCATCAGCCAAAATTACCACGCGGTCGAAGGCACGCTGTAGTTCGGTTGCCGGCCGCCAGAGATCACGTGCGCTTTCCAGTGCAGCAAGCAGCTTGTCGTAGTCAGCCATACGCCCCGCAAGGTCTACCGGAATGACGGCTTTGGTACGTTCGGTTATGAGAGACGACAGTGCGTTGTAGTCCATCTCGTAAGAATTAGGAGCCGTATCGCAGAGCACGGGGGTTGCGCCCACATGGCAAATGACAGAGCACGAAGCGGTGTAGGTATACGCGCTCGTGATAACCTCATCACCTGGCCCTACGCCTAGGGCGCGTAGCGCGCATTCAAGTGCGGCGGTGGCCGAGTTGAATGCAGCAACGCGCTCGGCTCCGGTGAAGGCGGCAAGCTTGCGCTCGAATTCCTTTGTTTTGGGTCCCGTGGTAATCCACCCGCTCTTCAGTGCTTCAGTTACCTCATCGATCTCGGCTTGGGTGATGTCGGGTGGCGAAAAAGAAATGCGTCTCTGCTCAGTCAAAAGTCGCTCCTTGTTCAAACGGTTTAGCGAACGCGCCGAAGATGGCGTGTCGAATCTTTTATTTTGACGCGCCATCGTCTTTTTGACGAGCCGCTCAACCAAAATCACAGCAATGTGCGCAGCAAATCCACGATCTTGCGATAGGCGTGCGGCTGATCAAACTCGCGCTCCGCCACAGCGCGTCCTTTTGCGCCCATAATCTTGCGCAGCGATGAGTGACTTGCCAGTTTTGCGATTTCCTCAGCCAACGCTGGGGGGTTTTCTGCTTCAACGTTTACCCCAAATCCATCACTAGATACCTTAGCGCGAAATTCAGGACTCGATCCGGTGTTAATTAGAGGGTTGCTACTAGCAAGATAGTCGCCGATTTTCGTAACGATGCTCTGCGCGGCCGTCTTTACCAGTGAATTCACCACAATATCGGATGCGCAGAGATAGGCTGCCATGTGTTCATAGTCAAGGTAGCCGCGAAAATCGACGGGTGCATTCAGTGCTGTTGCGCGTTCTTCGAGCTTTGCGCGATCGGGCCCGTCGCCGAGTATTTGTACGCGCACCGGAGGCAGTATGCTGTCGGTGCCCTTTTCTTGGCGCTCTTGGTCGAGGAGGGCAGCTGCGACAATGAGGGTCTCTATGTCGTAGCTTGCACCGAGTGTTCCGGCGTATGTTGCCCAGAGAACACCTTCAGGTTTGTTTACTTCACTTAGATGGGCTTGTGCGGCAGCATCAAAAGCTGCCAAATCATTTCCTACGTACACGGTTGTGTGAGGGTAGGGCTGCTTTCGATCTTTTGCCGGACGAGCAGCATACTCGTCGGATGTGCCTACGGCGCCAGAGAGTAATTGGTAGACGCGTTTTGCATCACGCGTGAAGGGGTAAAATGCCACGTCGCTTATTACGGGAATATTGACAACCATGCGCATGGCTTCGGGCCACAGGTCGTTGATGTCGGCGACGAAGGGGGTATGTAGCGTTTCGGCTGCTTCTGCACACACCCGCGCAACATCGTTAGGGGGGATCTCGGCGTAGATAAGATCGTAGGTGCCCGCCGTGCGCTCAAAGTGAGCACGCAGATTTTTGGCAGCAACGTGATGGCTGCGTATACGTTCTAGATCAAGGTTTCGTGCGTACCCAGGCTCTTCGATAAATACTATGCGATAAGGAAGCTCCTGGTAGCAAGGCTTAGTGAGATCTCGCTGCGCCTTTTCCCAATGTTGAAACGATGACGTGATAAGGTCAACCTCGAAGCCCTCGCGTACCAGCAGCTCTGCCAAGAATCGAAAGCGAGTGTAGCCGCGCGTTTCGTCGCCAAGCTTTACACCCATGGTAACAATGGCGATATGCCGATTTGTGTGTGGGTGGCCGCTGGCGGTTTTTGTTGTGGGGTTTGTTTCCATAAACGAGCATTATAGCAAGCTGTGCCGACACGTAGGACAGAAACTGGGTTGCTTCATAAGAAAGGGCTCTTGTCTCGCGAATCTCACAAAAGGCCCCTCATTGAGGGACCTTTTGTGTAGAAAGCAGTGCACGGCGAAGTGCGTTTATTTCTTGTCAGGTGTCTTTGCGATAAGTACCGGAATCTCAGATGAGCGCAATACGCCATAGCTCACGCTACCGAGCATGCCACGTAGCAGACCGAGGCCTCGCGAGCCCATAATAATCAGATCGCAGTCATGGTCTTGAGCGTAATCGTTGATGCCGTCTACGATAGAGGCAGCATTCACCGCTACGATGTGCACCGTATTGGGTAGGCCGTCCAGTAGGGTACCAATAGTCTTACTCATGTCGTCCTTCTCGCGCGCCAAAGCGGCATCAACGAGTTTTTCGTACAGATCGGGGTCTACTGCAAGCGGAGGAATGCTCTCGTAAGGGTTGGCATCGAGTCCCAACGAGGGGGGTATCTCGGACACATAGAGAACATCCACGACGTGCAGACAGATTTCGCGGTCTTCCTCTGCGAGACCGCGGGCCATTTCGAGTGCGTGTACGGCGTGCTCAGACTTGTCGAATGGAACGAGAATATTGGAAAATCTCATTGTTGCCACCTCCATAAAACGCCTGATAGGTACCTTAAAGTATTATAACATGGTCATTGCCTTTAATGTGTTATGCAGAAAACCCTTCAAGTACTTGCGTTACCGAATTGCGCGCTTCCTTTAAGGGCTCCATAATCTCCTGAGCAGCCATAAGGTTTCCCTCGCGCAACTCCTCGCTGATAAGGCAGGAGACGCGATAAAGATTGGTAAACGAGAGGTTTCCAGCAATGCCTTTAAGGGAGTGCGCTTCTCGGAATGCTTGTTCGGTGTCGTCGGCTTCCAACGCCTTTTCAAGTGCCTCTACGTGCTGGTCATCGAGAAACTTTACGGCAAGACGGCGATAGAGAGCCTCGTTGCCACCGAATCGATCCATAGCTTCGGCATAATCAATGCCGCTCTTTGCCAGTATGCTTGCGTAGTCGTTCGTAGTGCCCATCAAGCGGTCTCCCTCCGGTACTCTCACATATCCCATACCGTCGGTCAGGACGGATGAATAACTAAGTATAACCTCGGTGTGGTGAATACGGGCATGCCTAATGCTCGTCCGTCATATGGCTGTTACGTAGTGGCTAGCAGTACGAGTTGTCTTGTGAGATGTTCTGCCAAAGATTTTGTCAGGATGCGCTTGTTTGAAAAGAACAGAAAGCTAAGCTATCGATTTATCAGATAGCCAATCATAAAAGATTCGCATAAGCATCCAGCGAGAGATGTCTTGACAGGTGTCGCCCATCCCGTAAGATACTCACCTATGAGTTCTCTTTTCGTACATACCATGGACATGCTGATGCCTAAGCCTGGGTTGGTTGGCTTGTGCGCCAACACTCAGGCCTAGCTTTCGCGTGGTCGCAACCTTCTGGTGCGGCCGCAATCCTGTACGAACGACATAGATCGAGAACACTATGATTCAGCTTGAACATTTGCAAAAAACGTATGGCGCCTCCGAGAGCGTCCATCACGCGTTGCGTGACGTGAGCCTGACTATTGAAGATGGCGATATCTTCGGTATTATTGGCGCATCGGGAGCGGGAAAGTCTACGCTCGTGCGATGCATTAATCTGCTCGAACGTCCCACCGAAGGCCGTATCGTCATCGATGGTCGCGACGTGACCAGCCTTACGGGCAAGGATTTGTTAGAGTTGCGTGCTTCCATTGGCATGATCTTTCAGAATTTCAGCCTCTTTCAGCAACGCACGGTACGGGGTAATGTAGTGTTTCCGCTGGAATTGCGTCACGAGAAAAGGGAGGTCGCTCGTCTGCGGGCCACTGAATTGTTGGAAGTGGTGGGGTTGGGCGCTTTGGCTGATCGCTATCCAAGTCAGCTTTCTGGTGGACAGCAACAGCGGGTGGCTATTGCTCGCGCTCTTGCGAACAACCCAAAGGTGATGCTTTGCGATGAGGCCACAAGTGCACTTGATACGCGCACGACGGTATCTATCCTGAACTTGTTGAAAGATATCAACAAGGAGTTCGGTGTGACTATGGTGGTTATCACACACTCGCTGGCTGTGGCGCAAAAGATTTGCAATCGCATTGCCGTGATTGACGAAGGTCAAATTGTGGAGGAAGGCTTCACCTCCGACGTGTTCTCGAACCCTCAAAGCGCTGTCACTCGTGAATTGATTGCCTATGACAGTTTGTCCGGCGAGCCTGACCAAGGGTGTGCTCCTAAGGCAGATCGCGCGAACGGGCGTCTTGGTGATTCTGCAACGACGGTGCTTAAAGAGGCAATGGATTCACCGATAAACCGCGCGGTGCACATTGACGGGCGGGTGAAATAGCATGGACTTCATCGGGACTTTTTTTGACCAATACGGTTTATTGTTGGCGCAAGGCACGCTTGACACTCTGATCATGACGGTGGTTGCTACGCTATTTGCCTACCTCCTTGGCGTGCCTTTAGGCGTGGCGTTAGTGGTAACGGCTCCAGGTGGAGTGCGTCCCCATCGCGTTTTGAGTGCGGTGTTGGGTTGGGTTGTGAATGTTGGCCGTTCCATCCCCTTCATTATTTTGTTGGTGGCGCTTATACCCTTAACACGCATTATTGTGGGTACGTCACTGGGTGTTCCTGGTGCTATTGTCCCCCTGGTGGTAGCGGCGGCACCCTTTGTGGGGCGCATGGTGGAACAGAGTTTAGCTGAAGTAGACGGTGGCCTCGTGGAAGCTGCGCAGAGTTTTGGTGCAAGCGTTTGGCAGATCGTGTGTAAGGTGTTTTTGCATGAGAGCCTGCCATCGCTTATTCGCGGCGCCTCCATCACTTTTGTAACGCTGTTTGGATATTCAGCTATGGCGGGTATGGTGGGAGCGGGCGGCTTGGGTGACATCGCTATCCGCTATGGCTATCAGCGCTACCAGGCCGATGTAATGGTGGCAGCACTTATTTTATGCATAGTGCTCGTGCAGGTGTTTCAGAGCACCGGAAACCTTGTCGCACGCAAGGTGGATAAGCGCAAGTAACAGGCGGCATGTGCTCCGTTAAGGAAAGAACCTCGACTCATACTTTTTGTAACATCTGATGCACGTTAAATGAAAGGGAATTACCATGAAAGCGAAGACTATACTGAAGACAATTGCGACGGTGGCTATCGTGGGCGCTACGTGCGCCGCGCTGGCCGGTTGCGGTAGTGGTGCCTCGAGTGCAAAGATAGCCGTGCCATCCGACCCCACGAACGAAGCGCGCGCGTTGTTGCTATTGCAAGACCAGGGTCTTATTAAACTGAAGGAAGGCACTGGTCTTGAGGCGACGAAAAACGACATTGTCGAAAACCCTCACAACATTGAGATAGTGGAAATGGAAGCAGCCTCGCTGCCTACTACGTTGCCCGATGTTGATATGGCTGTTATCAACGGCAACTACGCTATTAGTGGGGGTATTGATACCGCTTCTGCACTTGCTCGTGAAGATGTGGCATCCGAGGCGGCCGATAAGTATGCCAACGTGGTGGCCGTGCGTGCGGGCGACGAGAGCAGCGACAAGATACAGGCACTCGTTAAAGCATTGCAGAGTGCCACAGCCCGTCAGTTCATAGAGAGTACGTATGCCGGTTTGGTTGTGCCTCTTGATGTTGCGGGCAACACCGAGATCGAGGATGCAAAGGGTGCCGACACCACTATTGTAGTGGGTGCCTCGCCAGCTCCGCACGCTGAGATTCTGGCACAAGTGAAGGGTATCTTGGCTAATCATGGTTACACCTTAGAAGTAAAAGAGTTCACCGATTACATCCAGCCAAACGTGGCATTAAATGATGGCAGCTTGGACGCGAACTACTTCCAGCACATCGCCTATCTGGAAGACTATAACGCCAAAAATGGTACCAATCTCGTATCTGCTGGTAAGATTCACTTCGAGCCTCTTGGTCTGTATCCCGGCAAGACTGCAAGCATCGAAGATTTGAAGAAATAGCCACCTTATCGATCCGTAGACGGCGTGTCTTCGAAACTGAAGTCCCTCTTATAGCGTCGAGTGGTTTACATTGTTCTACAAGACCCGGCCCTAAGTGTCGGGTCTTGTTGGTGGAAGGACGGCCAGGTAATTAATCCTCGGCCTTCTGCCCAATTAAGAAACTTCCTTGTGAAACGAAGATGAAACACGGCGCGCTATAATGGACTACAAGAGAAAGGATGCGCCCATGACTGCGAACCCCGACCAAGACTTTGTCTTGAAAACTATCAAGAGCCGCGATGTGCACTTTGTTCGCTTCTGGTTTACCGATGTACTTGGCACCATGAAGTCGTTTGCTGTTGTTCCTAACGAGCTTGATAATGCGTTCGCTGAGGGTATGGGCTTTGATGGAAGCTGTATTGATGGCTTTTGTTGTACGCAAGAGTCTGACATGCTAGCCTTTCCCGATGCCTCAACCTTCCAGGTGTTACCCTGGCGTCCCGAGAGCAATGCTGTGGCGCGTATGTTTTGCGACGTGCGTACCCCTGACGGGCAACCCTTCGAGGGAGATCCGCGTCAGGTGCTTGTTAGTACGATAGAGAAGGCCGCTCGCATGGGCTACGCGTTTAACGTAGGTCCTGAGCTGGAATTTTTCTACTTTAAAGACGCCGAAGGTACCGAGGTGCTCGATCGAGGTGGTTACTTTGATCTGACTAGTCTCGACTACGCCTCCGACTTGCGCCGCGATACGGTGCTTACGCTGGAGAAGATGGGTATTCCTGTGGAGTACTCTCATCACGAAAATGGCCCCTCTCAGCACGAGATAGATCTGCGTTATGCCGACGCGTTGTCTATGGCTGATGCGGTGATGACCTATAAATTGGTGGTTAAGGAAATTGCCCATAAGCATGGCGTATATGCTTCGTTTATGCCCAAACCTATGGCGGGCCAGCCGGGTAGTGGTATGCATGTGCACCAAAGCCTTACCGATCTCGATGGCAACAATGCCTTTTTTGATCCGAGTGATCCGCAGGGATACCGCCTTTCAAAAGTGGCCAAGCACTATATCGCGGGCATATTGAGATATGCTCCAGAGTTCTGTGTGGTTACGAATCAGCACGTTAATTCTTACAAGCGGCTTATCTGTGGTGGGGAAGCTCCAACGTATTTATCGTGGGCTAGTCGCAATCGTTCCACGCTTGTACGTATTCCTGGCTACCGTCCGAATCGTGAGGATGCCTGTCGTATCGAGTTGCGTAGCCCCGATCCTGCCGCGAACCCTTATCTCGCATTCGCTGTTATGTTAGCTGCGGGTTTGAAGGGTATTGAGGATGAACTGGAACTGCAGCCTCCGACTGAAGATCGCGACCTTTTTGCCCTCACGCGTCAGGATCTTCGTCATCAAGGTATCTCAACATTGCCCGAAAGTTTAGGCGAGGCTGTTGAGCTGTTCGCGGAGTCTCAATTCATGCAGGAGATATTAGGCGATCATATTCACTCATATCTTGTAGCCACTAAACGAGCCGAATGGAACGACTACCAGGGTTACGTTTCGCAGTGGGAACGTGACCGCTATCTGGCGGTGCTCTAATTATGCTATCTTGGGCTGGAAGGGAGTCGACCGCATGAGAAAATCGGTGATCTTCGTTGCTGATAGCTTAGATAATGCCCATAAATTCCAGCAAGTGCTTTCAGGTTTGGATGTTGACGTTGCTGCGGGCTCTTCTGCACAGTTCGAAAAGCTGCTCGCCCAAAATTCCGGCTACGACTTGGTGGTTTTAGAGGCTCGTGGCGATGCGACAACGCGCATTGCGCAAGCTGAGCGACTGCTGCTTGAAGATGCGTCGGCTGCTCTGTTGGTAATTGCCGATGAGGTTAAGTTGGGTTCGCTTCGCCTTCCCGTGCAGATCAAAACCGACTTTGTTGTTCATGGTGCCGGTAGCGAGGAATGTACCGCACGTATTCGTAATTTGCTTTGGCCGGGGGATGAGAGCACTCCCTCCGACCTGCTGGTTGTGGATGCCATGACTATTAATTTGGCTACTTATCAAGTAACCGTTGCGGGCGATCCTCTCGATTTCACCTATCTCGAATATGCTTTGTTGGCTTTTTTGGTTACCCATCCTGGTCGCACCTATTCTCGCGATGCTCTGTTGAGACGTGTTTGGGGCTTCGATTACTATGGGGGTTCTCGTACTGTCGATGTCCATGTACGTCGCGTTCGCGCTAAACTCGGTCCCGATTTGGCTCAGCATTTAGAAACTATTCGTAGTGTTGGCTATCTCTGGAATGCGTAGCTTCCCGAGCGTTCTTTTCTGGTGAGGTATTGGGGGTCATCACTATATTGGAGGTCATGCACTATACTGGGGTCTAGAAATCGAAGCTCGACGGAGGATAGATCCATGCCCAAGAAGATCGCCGTCATCGACGGTAACTCGCTTATGCACCGTGCCTTTCATGCGGTGCCCCAAACCATGAATGCGCCCGACGGGCGGCCAACTAATGCGGTGTTTGGCTTTCTTGCTATGTTGCTGAAATTTATAGACATGGCTGCACCCGATGCTCTCATCTGCGCGTTTGATGCTGGGCGCCCGGCGTTTCGTATGAAGGCGTTAGAGCAATACAAGGCGCAGCGACCTCCTATGGATGAAGATCTTAAAGTGCAGTTCCCCATTATCGAGGAGCTACTCACAGCTATGGATGTGCCGGTTGTGCGCATTAAGGGCTGGGAGGGCGATGATATTCTGGGCACCATCGCAGCGCGCGATGAGGCACTGGGTTATGAAACGTTGCTGGTAACGGGCGATAAAGATGCCTATCAGCTGGCAAGCACGCTGACGCGTATTGTTACTACAAAAAAGGGCATCACCGATGTTGCTATCTATGGTCCTGCTGAAGTGACCGAGCGCTATGGTATCGAACCTCATCAGGTGCCCGATTATTTGGGCCTTAAAGGCGATTCGTCCGATAATATTCCAGGAGTTCCTGGTATTGGTGAGAAGACAGCCACAAAGCTGCTGCAAGCTTACGGCAGTTTGGAGGGTCTCTATGAGCATGTCGACGACCTTAAGGGTAAGCAGAAGGAAAACGTCGTTGGAAATAAGGAAGCGGCCTTCGCAAGTCGTGAGGTGGCCACTATCGTGCGAGACCTCGATTTCCCCCTCGATCTTGAATCGTTTAATTTTCCTTCGTTCGACCCCGATGTAGTGACCGAGGCATTTAAGAAGTTACAGCTCAACTCTCATTTGAGTCGTGTTCTTAAGTTGGTAGGGCGCGAGCTTGAAAAGAAGGCTGCACCGCTTGTTTGGGAGCCCTTGCTGACAGGCGCTGAAGCCGATGCTCTTGTTGATGCGGCTATCGAACGAGATGAAACGCTGGGTGTGGCGTTTGTTGAACCCGAGCAAGCATCGTTATTCAATGCCGATCTTACCTGTGCTATCGGTACCTCTCAGGGTACGGCGCTGTATGAGGACGACAGGGGTCTTGCAGCATTTGCGCGCGTGGTGCGTACGGGTTCGTTTGCTGCCCTGGATGTCAAACATGCCGTTCATCGTGTCTATCCAGCCGATACCGCAGCACCCGCTTTAGTGCAAGACGACGAATTAATGGATATGCGTGCTTTTGATTTGGGGCTTGCGGGTTATGTGCTTAACTCATCGGTGACGGAGTATTCCTTCGATGCGTTGTTGGACGCTTATTGTGGTGGCGTACTGCCTGAGGCAAAAACAGAAGCCGATGTAGCGGTGATACAGGCTGCTGCAGCGCGGGCGTTGGTTGCGCCACTTACCGATGCTCTTACGCGTGATGGTAGTAGTAGCGCCTATTTCGATATTGATCTACCGCTGGTGGGCGTGTTGGCTATTATGGAACGCACGGGTGCCGCCATCGATGTTGAGCGTTTGGCGCAGTTGGGCGCTGCTACCCAGGCCGAGTTGGAGGAGTTGTCCGAGCGTGTTTATGAAGTGGCGGGAGAGACGTTCAATCTCGATTCACCTCTGCAGCTCTCACGTATTCTATTTGAGGTACTGGGGCTGAAGCCGCTGAAAAAAACCCAGCGCGGCTATTCCACCGACGCTGCCGTGCTCAAGGAATTGTCGGCCTACCACGAGCTTCCGGCTCTCGTGCTGCGCTACCGCGAGCTTGCGAAGATCAAGAGTACCTATATCGATGCTCTGCCGCGGATGCGGGCCGATGATGGGCGGGTTCACACGACCTTTAACGAGACGGTTACAACGACTGGGCGCCTTTCGTCGTCAGATCCCAACTTGCAGAATATTCCGGTACGCACCGATTTTGGTCGACAAATTAGAGAATGCTTTATTCCTCTTGCGCCAGGAGAGCGGTTTCTCTCGGCTGACTATTCTCAAATTGAGTTGCGTCTTCTCGCGCACCTGTCTGGTGACGAGCACCTGGTGGCGGCATTTTGTTCGGGAGCCGATTTTCACGCGAGCACAGCTGCTCGTGTGTTCGACGTACCGGTAGAAGAGGTCGTGCCCGAACTGCGTAGTCGCGCGAAAGCCGTAAATTTTGGTATTGTGTATGGTCAGCAGGCGTTTGGTTTGGCGCAAAGCCTTGGTATTCCTTTTTCCGAGGCAAAGGAAATGATTGAACGTTACTTTGAAGCCTACCCGGGTGTACGTATTTATCTGGATGAAACTATTGAGCTAGCAAAGAAAAAAGGCTTTGCGGAGACGATGTTTGGCCGCAAGCGTCATATTCCCGAACTCAAGAGCAGTAATGGAACGCAGCGAGGGTTCGGCGAACGTACAGCGATGAATCACCCCATGCAGGGGAGCGCGGCCGACATTATTAAGTTGGCTATGACTGAGGTGCAGAACCGTTTGAGAAAAGAGGGCTTCCACGCGAAGCTTCTTCTGCAGGTGCACGATGAGTTAGACTTCAGCGTACCTGCCGACGAGGTTGAGGTGCTTTCTGGGCTGGTAACAGACGTTATGGAACACATCGTTGAGCTGCGTGTGCCTTTGGAGGTAGGAGTGTCATGTGGTGCGAACTGGGCTGAGGCCCACTAGCGCTCACGGGTGTTTCGTCGGTTCTAACTTTGTTGGAACGGTGAGGTTGGGAAAAATTAATACCACGCCACCGTGTGTAGCTAGTATTATCTGATATCATATGAGCGTTGTGCTATGTGGAGGCACGGCGTAAGAAGAGTGCGATGATACGCGGAGATTGTGCATAAGATCACATTGACTTGCTACGGTCACGCTGTTAAGATATCGCCTTGCGTTCTCGCTCCCCGAGGGGAGCGTGGGTTGAAATAAGGAGACACTCATGTACGCAATCGTAAAAACGGGCGGCAAGCAGTATAAGGTTGCCCCCGGAGACAAGCTGAACATCGAGAAGCTTGAAGCTGAGGTTGGCGCAAAGGTTGAACTCGAAGCTATCTGCATCGTGGACGGCGACAAGGTTGAGGCCGATCCGGCCAAGGCTGCTGCGACTAAGGTCACGGCTATCGTCCTGGAGCAGTTCAAGGGCGAGAAGCAGCTGGTGTTTAAGTTTAAGAAGCGCAAGAACTACAAGAAAATGCAGGGTCACCGTCAGCAATTGACGCGTGTCCAGATCGAATCTGTCGGTTCGGCTAAGGCCGAGAAAAAGGCTGCCAAAAAGGCTGCCCCGAAGAAGGCCGCGAAAGCTGAAGAGCCCGCGACCGAAGCCGCCGAGTAAAGAGCAAGGGAGGAATTCTCATGGCACACAAGAAGGGTCTTGGATCCAGCCGTAACGGCCGCGACTCCCACGCACAGCGACTCGGCGTGAAGATGTTCGCTGGTCAGGTTGTGAAGACGGGCAACATTATTGTTCGGCAGCGCGGTACGCATATTCATCCGGGCGAGAATGTTGGGCGCGGTAAAGACGATACGCTGTTTGCTTTGTGCGACGGCACGTTGGAGTTTACGCGTGGCATCAAGCGTCGCGTGCACGTGCGTCCAGAAGCATAAGGCGATCGACTCGTTACACGATTGCTACACCTTTTAGTTTTCGCGTGCCCCCTGCTCGTCAGGGGGCACTTTTCGTATACAATCCAAGTTGCAAGATTCACCGATTGCAACCGTCGTACGATAGAATGCACGGCGGTACGTCTGAAATAGAGGAATCGACGTGTTCATCGATAAAGTACGTATACATGTGAAGGGCGGCGATGGCGGCGCAGGATGTATGGCGTTTCGCCGCGAGGCGCACGTGCCGAAGGGTGGTCCCGACGGAGGTGATGGCGGGCATGGCGGTAACGTGATTGTGCAGGCCGATGCTAGCTTATCGTCACTGATCGAGTACCGCTTTAAGCATCACTTCAAGGCCGAGCGTGGGACCCATGGTAAAGGTTCGCGTATGCACGGTGCCACAGGCGAAGATTTGGTGCTCAAGGTGCCGGTGGGCACAGTAGTGCGCGAATATTTTGAAGAAACCAAAGAAACGGGTGAGCTTATTGCCGACCTTACCCACGATGGCGAGCGTGTTGTGGTTGCCAGTGGCGGCATGGGTGGGCGTGGCAATATTCATTTCGTTACCCCGACGCGCCGTGCTCCGGCATTTGCCGAGCTGGGGGAGCCTTCGCAAGAAGGCTGGATTGAGCTCGAAATGAAGCTTATGGCCGATGCGGCATTGGTCGGCATGCCATCTGCGGGTAAGTCGTCACTTATTGCCAAAATGAGCGCAGCGCGCCCCAAAATTGCAGATTACCCCTTCACAACGTTGGTGCCGAATCTAGGTGTGGCGCGTTCGGGCGATTTGAGTTTTGTGGTAGCCGACATTCCTGGATTGATTGAGGGAGCGCATGAGGGACGCGGTCTCGGTCACGAGTTTTTGCGTCACATTGAGCGCACTGCCCTGATTGTGCACGTGGTGGACTTGACTGGCGATTGGGAGGGGCGCGATCCCCTTGAAGATTACGATATTATTAATCGTGAACTTGCCCTGTATGCAGACGAGCTAGCCGCACGCCCGCGTATTGTTGTGGCGAATAAGGTGGACATCTCCGGTACTGAAGAGGCAGCTGAATTGCTGGCCGCACGCGTGCGCGAGGATTCAATTGCGGCGGCTGGAGGAAACGAGTTTGCTCCTAGCCCTATCGACCCGAAACTTTATCGTATTAGCGCCCTTACCGGCGAAGGGGTAGATGGTCTCAAGGCAGCCATTGCCACGAAGGTGCATGAATTGCGTGCTGCGGCGTGCTCTGCGGCGGAGGATGACGTGCAGTATGACCACGTGTGGGAGCACCAGCGTGAGTTGCGTGATAAGCGCTTCCAGGTGCTGCCTCTTGGTGGCGGCGTGTTTCGTGTGCAGGGGCCACAAGTGGAGCGCATGGTTGTTCAGACCGACTGGGATAACGAAGAAGCCATCACTTTCTTGCAGCACCGTTTGAAACGCTTGGGTGTGGAAGCCGCACTCGAACGAGCCGGTGCGGTTGATGGTGACGAAATACGCATAGTTGGGCGTGCGTTTGACTTTGAGTCGGCGCGCACGGCCGAAGATCTATACAAGGAGCTTGACCTGTGATGAACGAGGGTTCCCGTGTTGGGTGCGCCCAGGGCGCACCCGGGCGTCGCCTGGTTATAAAGATAGGATCATCTACGCTCACCACATCGGAGAGCAAGGTTGATTATGCTTATCTTGGTCGGATTGCCGATCAGGTTGCTCGGGTAAAGGCAGCTGGCTGGCAGCCGGTTATTGTTACGTCTGCGGCCATCGCCTGTGGGCTTGAAGCGCTGGGAATTGATAAGCGTCCACATGATATGCCCAGCTTGCAGGCGGCTGCTTCGGTGGGTCAGGGTGTGCTTTCTACGGCCTATGCCGACGCATTTGCTGAACACGGTATTACGACGTCGGTTGTGTTGCTTACGCGCCGCGATACAGCCGATCGTCGTGCGTATCTCCATGCGCGTGATACGCTTACGCGTCTGTTGGAGCTGGGTGTGGTGCCTATTGTCAATGAAAATGACACCATTTCGGTAGAGCAAATCCGCTTTGGTGACAACGATACGCTGGCGGCGTTGGTGGCTTGTCTCATTGAAGCCGATTTGATGGTTATCCTCTCTGATATTGAAGGGCTCTATGACGATAACCCCCACCAAAACCCCGACGCTCAGCTTATCGGTCGAGTCGATGCAATAGGTCCGGATATTCTTGCGGTGGCGGGTGGCGCAGGATCAACCATTGGATCGGGTGGTATGATCACAAAGATCAAGGCAGCTCGTGTGCTTATGGTGGCTGGTATCCCCTTGGTTATATGCCACGGTCGACGCATCGATGCCGTTGTTGATGCGGCAGATGGCCAAGATGTTGGCACGCGTTTTGTGGCTGCTCGCAAGCCGCACGAGATTACGCCGAAGAAGCTTTGGATTGCATTGGGCGATGCGGTGCGTGGTTCACTTGTGGTGGATAAGGGCGCGAAGGCGGCACTCATTGACCGGGGAAGTTCGCTTCTAACGGTGGGTGTTGCGGCTGTTGAAGGACGCTTTGACGAAGGTGATATCGTGGACATTAAGGACACGGAAGGTCATTTGTTTGCGCGTGGTCGTGTGTCTTCTTCGAGTGATGAGGTTGTGCTTGCGGTTGGGCACTCGCGTGAGGCGCTGCGTGCAAATCGTTTGCTTGCCAATTTGGCAGATAAGGCACTTGTCCATCGCGACGAATTGGTAGTTTTCGAGTAAGAAGGGAAGGCTATGGCCGACGATCAGGTGAAAATAGACGTGCGGCGTATCGCTGAGGCGGCGAAAGCGGCCAGTTCTGCGCTTGCTCAAACGACCGACGCCCAGCGCAACGCTGCTTTGTGCGCTATGGCTGATGCTCTACGTACCCACACTGACGACATTATGCTGGCAAACGAGCACGATATGGAAGCTGCACGTGTTGCGGGTACCCGCACAAGTCTTCTTGACCGACTTATGCTGGACGAAAGTCGCATTGAGGCCATGGCGGCTGCTCTTGAAGATCTAGCTGCAATTTCTGATCCGTTGGGCCAGGTGCAAGAGAAGCGTACAATAGAAAGTGGTATCGAACTTACGCGCGTAAGTGTGCCGCTTGGCGTTGTTGCGGTTGTATACGAAGCGCGTCCTAACGTTACCGCTGATGCGGCGGGTATTTGCCTGAAGTCGGGTAACGCTGCCGTTTTGAGGGGTGGTAGCCTAGCTGCAGAGTCTAATGAAATTGTATCGCGGGTACTGCATGAGGCCGCGATTGACGCTGGTATGCCTCAGGGATGCATCGGTGCGGTTACTTCTATCGATCGCGCAGCTACCGATGAACTTATGGCATTGCACGGCACGGTAGATGTGCTAATCCCGCGGGGTGGAGCGGGTCTTATTCGGCATTGTGTCGAGTATGCGAAAGTGCCGGTTATTGAAACGGGTACAGGCAACTGTCATATATATGTGCATGCTTCAGCTGATAAGGAGAAGGCACGTGCTATTGTCGTAAATGCGAAGTGCCGTCGCTATGGTGTGTGTAATGCTGCCGAGACGTTGCTTGTTGATGAAGATGTTGCGGATGAGTTTTTACCGGTTGTTTTGGCAGATCTACGCGAGCAGGGTGTGCTGCTGCATGCTGATGAGCGAGCGTGTGCTGTTGCTACTGCTTACAATATTGATACCATCCCGGCTTGCGAGGATGATTGGTATACTGAATATCTTGGGCCTGAATTGGCGGTATGTGTAGTATCTGGTATTGATGAGGCTATCGACCGGGTGAATTATTACGGGACCAAGCATTCAGAAGCTATTGTAGCCGAAGAAGAGCCGGCTATTGAGGCTTTCTTGGCGCGCGTCGATGCGGCGGCGGTGTATTCGAACGCTTCAACGGCGTTTACCGACGGGGCGCAGTTTGGGTTGGGCGCCGAAATTGGCATCTCCACGCAGAAACTGCACGCGCGTGGTCCCTTTGCGCTTGCGGCGCTCACCTCATACAAGTATGTGTTACGCGGTGAGGGACAGGTGCGAGCTTGATGGCTCACATCTGCGATAGGTTCGATAGTTTAGGGTTTGATGGGGCTCCACGTCGCCTAGGTATTATGGGCGGTACCTTCGATCCGGTACATATTGGTCATCTTGCTTGTGCCGAGCAGGCACGTGAGGCATATGGGCTCGATGCTGTTGTGTTCATACCCGCCGGCGTTCCCGTATTTAAAAAAGAGAGGATTGTTACGCCGGCTCAGGATCGTTTGGCAATGTGTCGTTTGTCGGTGGCAAGCAATCCGGCTTTCGACGTAAGTGCGTTGGAAATTGAGCGGGGTGGTGATACCTATACGGTTGACACTCTGCGCGAGTTGCGTGCTTATTATCCAAGTAATGTGGCGTTGTTCTTTATTACCGGTGCTGATGCTGTCGCCTCTATCGTGAAGTGGCGTGAAAGCGCAGCTATCGCTGATTTGGCACACCTTATTGCAGTTACCCGTCCGGGTTATGCGCTCACTAAAGAGCGTATGCGGGAAATTGAGGAACAGGGTAGCTTCGATGTATCGTATTTGGAGGTTACCGCGCTTGCTATTTCGTCAAGTGATTTGCGCAGTCGCGTAGCCGAAGGGCGGTCGATTCGCTATTTGACTATGCAGGGCGTGTATGATTATGTGCGCAAGCACGGATTATACCGAGAAAACAATTCTGAGAGGGGGGACGCAGTGGTCGATAAGATAAAGCGGATGCACGATAAAGAGGATGTTCTTTCGGATGCGTTTTTTGAAGCGCGCTCAGCTGATCTGGCGCAGCGTCTCGGACACGGTCGTTTTGAGCATTCGCAAGGTGTGGCAAAAACAGCCCAGAACTTAGCGCGTCTTTATCAGGTTGATGAGCGTAAAGCGCGTCTTGCGGGGCTACTTCACGACTGGGATAAGAACTACGATGATGCAGGTATCCGTCGGCGTGTGGAGGAACTGGGCTTGTTGGTTGAACCCTTTGTATTTGAGAATATGCCTCAGTTGTTGCATGGTCCAACAGCAGCTGTTGCTTTAGCCGAGAAGTTCCCGTCTTTGCCGCGTGATGTTGTGCAGTCTATTGAGCGACATACGGCGGGTGCGGTGGATATGAGCGATCTTGATATGGTTGTCTACATTGCTGATGCACTTGAGCCAGGTCGAGACTATCATGGATTGGGTTCTATCCGTAACCTAGCGGGAGAGGTCGCCCTAGAAGAGTTGTACGTGACGACATTTCGGCATGTGTTGCTAAATCTGGTTGAGCGACGCAAGCGTATTCACCCCCAAACCATTGCTATTTGGAATTACTATATCGCCCGTTCGCGCGAAGCGGCAGGCAAAGAACCGAGGAGAGGAACACTGTGAGCGAAACCATCAATAACCCAGCCGCTATTACGTCGAAGGAACGTGCGCTTATTGCGGCACGGGCAGCTGACGAGAAAAAGGCTACCGATATTATGGTGCAAGAAGTACGCGACCTCATTGGGGTTACCGATTATTTTGTTATCGCAACGGCGGCGAACAACCGTCAGGTCGATGCAATTGTTGACGAAATTGAAGAGGCAGAGCGTAAGCAAGCTGGTGCTAAGCCGATTCATCGTGAGGGTACACAGGATGGCAGCTGGTCACTTTTGGATTACGGCGATTTCGTGGTGCATGTGTTCCAGCCTGAAACACGCGAATACTACCGTCTTGAGGCGCTGTGGAACGATGCACCAGTGCTTGATCTCGCGAAGGAAGCCGGGCTCACCGAGCTCGAATATTCTGACCGCATCGCTAAACTGCTGGGGAAAGAGTAACCTTTCTGCTTGCTTTCATTGCACAGCTTTAGGGCCCTCGAACGTTTCGGGGGCTTTGTTTTTGCTGCCATCAGGTTTAGCTTTTTGGAAAGCTTTTGGCAGGGGGATAACTGAGCCAATGGCAGCGGCTACCAACATAACCACGACGCCCTTTACGGGGAAGCATAAAAATAGCAAGAGTACGGCCATGAGAGGTTGGCGCATAACGCCGCCAACAAGGGCCGCAGTGCAGGCGCAGAGACAGAACACTGGGTCGGCGCCGGTGAGCATAGCCATGCCGTATCCGAGGGAGATGCCCGCAAAAATAACGGGGAAGAAGTGCCCACCGCGCCAGCCAAAACGAATACAGAGTGGGGTAACAAATACTTTTACCAACCCGGTGGCAATAAGAGCCAGTGCGCTCATGGTTGTCCAAACCTCGCCAAGTTCTTCGGCTTGCACTTCTCCCGCAAACATGGTGAAGGGCAGTAGGATGCCACAAATAGCCAAGACGATGCCAGCGATTACGGATTTGGTCACTGGTCGATTGCCTATTTTGTCAGAGGCCTTTGCCAGCAAGCCGTCGAACACGCAGTACAGCCATCCGCCAACTGCTCCCACTAAAGCAAGGGGAATAAGCCAGGCTAGTTCAAGGGTACCCACCTCAATGTCTGAAAAGTGGGGAAGCGACATCCCTCCACCAAACAGTTTGCCAAGGAGCATGAAGGCGGCAAGGGCTCCCGCAATAGCACATAGATATACTACGAGCTTCGATGATTTGGGGAGTTTGATAGTGTCGCCGTCTTTGCCCCCTTCGTCCACGAGTGGTGCCGCGAACCCAAAGAGAGGGGCGGTAAAGATGGCCGAGAGTGCCGCCATGGTGCCCACTGACGTGAGCTGCTTAAAGTCGGCCCCAAAACGCTTCATGCGGTCGCCCACCCACGTGCAGATTCCAGCAATGGCCCCGGTGAGTCCCGCCTCAGGACCGATGGACCCACCAAAGAACAAGGGTAGTAGGGCAGCGATCGACATAACGCCCAGCTTATCGTAGTCGTAACGCCCGTTCTTTTTTACCTTGGCCATAACCTCGTTCAAGTCTTCGGGATAAGGGCCAAACTTTTTTTCATACAGCCCGATAATCACTCCGCCTACAATGCAGGCTAACAGAGGGAAGAAGGGGCCGAAGTGCGAGGGAAGCATTACCCAAAGAAACGTGATTCCTTTGTTCATAACAAAGAGAAGAAACCACACGAACGCGCCAGCTACGGCACCAGTGAGGATAACAGATACGACGAACAGCAGGCGGTTGCCTAGTTTGGTGGTATCCATGGCTCCCCTAGCGTGGTGAGATAAGGTCATTTGCTGCGGGAAGACCATAGGCAGCTTCCGCCTGTTGAACCGCTCTTATGATGGCGCCCTGCATAGCTTCGGTGCCTAACACCGCTACGACGTCGGGTGAAGTAGATATTTCGCCCGACGCAAAAGTAAATACGGTGTCGCCGTCGTTTGAGGTGTGTACCGGTTTGATGGCTCGTGCGTAGGCGTCGTGAACAGTCGAGGACACTTTGGTTGCTTGGGCCTTGGTAATCTTGGCGTTGGTTAGTACTATGCCGATGGTGGTATTAGCGCAGGGGCCTTCTTGGCGGTCGCCTTGCGCTTCTGCGGCCCCCTGCTCTGCCATCAAAGTGAATGCGGCAAGAGGGTCCATAATGCTTCCGTCTATTCCGCGGCTGCCGGCGATCCAGGTGCCGTGCTGGTTGCATACGTTACCCAGTGCGTTTACGGCCACGACGGCGCAAACCACAAGATTGCCCATTCGCAGCCCATAGACACCTAAACCAGACTTCATGGCCCGATCGGGTCCAAGAAGTTTGCCGACGCTTGCTCCGCAGCCAGCGCCAACATTACCTTCGGCGAGGGGTGTGGTAGTTGTCTTATCAAATGCGGCGGCGCATGCTGCTTGTCCTGATGCAGCATCGGGGTGCGCATTCTTGCCAACCAGTAGATCGAATAGACAAGCTCCGACAACAATGGGGACGCGTGCATCGCCGACGGGAAAACCAATACCGCGTGTTGCGAGTTCGTCCATGACGCCAGTTGATGTTGCAAGGCCAAACGCGCTGCCACCTGAAAGTACAACAGCGTGTACAGACTCAATCATGTTTTCGGGGCGCAGTAGGTCTGTCTCGCGTGTTGCGGGGCCTCCTCCTCGTACATCAACTCCACAGGTTGCTCCCTCGGGTGCCACGAATACCGTACATCCCGTACCTGTTTGTAAATCTTGTGCATGGCCACAGTGAAAGGCGGGCAGGTCGGCGAGCGTGGCTGGTTGAAACATGGCATACCCCTTCTGTTATGCACCGGTTTGATGCCTTATTGTACACGAGCTTTTGTCAAACATTGACCCGAAGACGAAGGTGTAAGGGGCGCGAACGAATGTAGGGTCTTGCATTATGGTGACCTAAAAACTATTATTATCAAATCTTTACCGGGCCTTGCGCTTCCTCTTTGAGAGGAGTGCTGCCCCATGGCTAGTTTCTTAGCAAAATCAGCTTGCAATGGACACTGTCCAAACCATATGGCATCTCGTCGTCACTATTCGAGGCCAGATCTTATTGCGCGTTTACTACGTGAGCGCCATGTCTCCCGGTTTCTTGTTGCTCCTGAAGGGTTTGGCAGAAGCGGATTAGCTATGGAATACGCTCAGGTGGTGTTTTCTTTCGAACATACCTTTTGGGTCAATGGTCGTAGCCCCTGTTTCCTGAGGGATCTCGATCGAGGCATCGTTGCGTCGGAGCTTTCTCGGCTCGACGATAAGGCGTTCCTTGTTATATTCGACGATATTCCACCTCTAGAAGCAACGCGAGCCGAACTGTTTTCGGCATCGCTTGACAGTCTACTTGCTCGTGAATGCGAGGTACTGGTTTGTTGCACGCCGTCGTGTGATGCCTTCGCTTCACTACAGCAAGATCGCCTGAAGCTTTCGGCGACAGATCTGTTGTTAACCGATGCTGAGCTTGCTGCCGCGAAACCTCTTGAGGACGATGCAGGTGTAACAAATGAAGTCATTCCCGTTTCGGGACGCATTCCCGGATTGTGCTGGGGTACGCTCAATGCAGAGGCGGTTTTCCTTGCGGGGGTTGTGCGTGAAGAATTGCCTTCCGATGTAATGCTCGCTATTGCCACCATGTTGGTCTTGAGTGCGGGTGCCTTGTCGGATGTTGCGGTTTTCGGACCCTTTGATGACGATTTGGCTGCAATGCTTGCCACTAACTATCCCTATTTGGGTATTGATCGGCGATGCGAGCGCTTTGAGACCCCCTTATTCTCTGAAGCGACACTGTCGGTTGCCTTGGAAGCAAAGTTGGATGTGTTTGCTCGACGATCGTTTTTTGAGCAACGCGATGCCTTGGTAGGGCGCTGGGCGGATGCCTTGGTCTCGCGTTCGGAAGGGGGGCGAGCCTGCGGACTCGTGAAGGCGCTCTGCTCGCGCAAGGCTCGTGTGACGTGGCTTGCGTCACATTCCTTTTCTTTGCTGAAGCGAGCATGCATTTTACCGAGCCATGAGCTGCGTGCTTCGCTAGGGACAAAGGCTTTGGACGCTCATGTCGAGACAGGGGAAATGATGCGACTTATTGCACTAGGAGATGATACTGCTGCTTTGGGGCGTGCACGTCGGATTGCGTTCGATTTGAATGAACCCGATGGGGTGCGAGCGTTGTCTCTAATTGTGCTTATTCGGCGAGACGGTGGGTCGGTCCGAACGCGTGCGTGTGCGGAGCTTGCTCGTGTAGCGCGGCGGACTACTGTTGTGTCGGGAGAGGGTAGCTCTGCGAAAACGTTTTCTTCAGACGAAGCGTTTTGGCGTCCGCTAGCCTTATTTCAATTAGTTATGCTTAATGATCCCTTGTGGATCGAGAAAAGTAAGGAGGTTGATTTCTGCACGAAGGGTGCCAGTAATGATGCTCTCTGTCTCATGATTACTTGGATGCTGGAATCGTTTGCCCAGAAGGCTGCTTCGAATGAAGAGTGGTGTACGCCTGCGTGTCAGGAAGCTCTTCGTCGAGCAGAGTGCTTTGTGGGTGAATGTCTTGCTGATAGTCGGGGTTCTCGCAACTTGTTTGCTGCTTCCGCGGGGTTGGCTCTTGAGTATGCTCGTGAACGAGGTACCCCCGTTTTGCCTCGTTCTTTGGGGGCCGCAGAGGTGCTCGCGCTTCATCACCTGGAAATGGAAGTGCTCACGCAGCGGCGCGCGTTTAATCGTGCTGCTCGCGAGCGAGAGGATCGTCGTGCTGAACGTGCGGCAACGCTTCCAGATGCTTATCTTGATGGACGTTATCTGCCGAAACGTTCTCGCACTACGGGTATTACCCCGCTGTTAACGGTGAACCTTTTCGGTGGATTGGATGTGCGTATTGGTGCAGAGGCTGTTGAGACGACCTGTTTTCGGCGGCAAAAAGCGAAGACGCTGCTTGCCCTGCTCGTTTTGAATCGAGGTCGTGAGTTTCCGCGCGATCAACTTGTGCGGGCTCTTTGGCCGGAAAGTGAGCTGGAAACGGCGCGTAAGAATTTTTACTCGGTATGGTCGCTCTTGAGACGTACCCTCGCGGGTTCTTCGGGGGTGTGCCCCTATCTCTTGCGACATCAAAACGGATGCCGCATCAACGAACGTTTACTGTCAACCGATGTTGCACGTTTTGACGAAGTCTGTCGTATGTTGCTGTTTGGAAAACCTAGTGCTGAGGGGTGGGCGCCGCTTTATGCCGAGATCGAGGATACCTTTGCCGATGAGCTTATGCCGAGCGAACGGGACAACGATCTTATTATCAGAGCACGTGATGAGTGTCGTATGCAGCTAGTCG
Organism: Gordonibacter sp.; assembly: GCA_034932485.1. Lineage (GTDB taxonomy): Bacteria > Actinomycetota > Coriobacteriia > Coriobacteriales > Eggerthellaceae > Gordonibacter. The sequence continues at coordinate 53,639 of JAYFOQ010000023.1, read as the reverse complement.
ATGCGCTTGTTGCGGCTGCTAATCGACTTATCTTGGCCGACAACGTGCAGGAGGGTCTCTGGTTTGCTCGTGCCGCGTTGCGCCGCGATCGTACACGCGAAGATGCCTACGCTGCACTCATGCGGGCTCAAATCGCGGCTTGTCAGCGTACGGCGGCACTTGAAACCTACTTTTCCTGTCGGCGTGTTCTTACCTCTGAGCTTGGTATCGATCCTTCACTAGGGGTTGTGGCGCTGTATCGCAGCATTATCGAGACAGAGGAATCGATGAGTTGAGATGAGCGGTACAAACGACAGAGGGTGAAGCCTACGTGGGTTTGTAGTTGGGTGTTTCCTCTGCCCAATTTACCTGCATGAGACCTTGCCTGCCCTATGTATTTCCTTTGAGGTAAGGTGCATTATGCTAGAGTAGCAAGTACTGTTTTCATCACTGAAACGCGCGCAGGAGTGCTGCGCGATCATCCATGAAAAGGACGGCGCGACACATGGCAGGATTCCTATCCAAGCTGCTCACCCTCGGCGAGGGAAAGCAGATGAAAAGTTATGAGGCTACAGCGCAGAAGGTCAATGGCCTAGAGACCGAGATGCAGGCCAAGAGCGATGCGGAGCTACGTGCTCTTACGGCAGCGTTCCGCGAGCGTGCTGATGCTGGTGAAGATTTGAAGAGTTTGTTACCTGAGGCATTTGCTGCCGTGCGCGAAGCATCCGTCCGCACGCTAGGCATGCGCCACTTCGATGTACAGCTTATTGGTGGTATGGCTCTAAATGACGGGCAGATTGCCGAGATGAAAACGGGTGAAGGAAAAACGCTCGTGTCCACCCTTGCCGGCTATCTGAATGCGGTGTCGGGTAACAATGTGCATATCGTTACCGTGAATGATTATTTGGCCCGCCGAGACAGCGAGTGGATGGGTCAGATATATCGCTTCCTCGGCATGGAAGTGGGGCTTATTCAAAACGGGATGCGTCCCGACAAGAAAAAGCCTGCCTATGCTGCTGCGGTTACTTATGGCACGAATTCGGAGTTTGGTTTCGATTACCTGCGTGACAACATGGTTACGCGCGCCGATGCTCGCGTGCAACGAGGCCACCATTTCGCTATCGTCGACGAAGTTGACTCCATCCTCATTGACGAAGCGCGTACGCCCCTTATCATTTCAGGTGCGGGCACGCAGGCGGCTGAGACATACAATAAGTTTGCCCGCGTTATGGTGGGTATTACTCCTGAGGTCGACTTCGATATGGATGAGGCGAAGAAGACCATTAATGCCACCGAGAGCGGCCTTGAAAAGATTGAGGCAATGCTTGGCATCGACGATATCTATGCTGATCCATCGGGACAGCTGGCAAATCACTTGCAGCAGGCCCTGAAAGCGCAATTCCTATTCCATCGCGATGTAGACTACGTCGTGGTTGATGGGGAAGTGAAAATTGTTGATGAATTTACGGGTCGCATTATGGAGGGTCGTCGTTATTCTGAGGGGTTGCACCAAGCACTTGAGGCGAAAGAGCGCGTGCTGGTTCGCGAGGAAAATCAAACGTTGGCCACTATTACCTTGCAAAACTACTTCCGTCTCTACGAGAAACTTTCGGGCATGACAGGTACGGCTATGACGGAGGATGCCGAGTTTCGTCAGATTTATAAGCTGCCTGTTGTGGCTATTCCTCCGAATCGTCCGGTAGCGCGTAAAGATGAGGATGATTTAATCTATCGTAGCGTTGAAGCTAAGTTTAATGCCGTAGCCGATGACGTAGCCGAACGCCATGCGGCGGGACAGCCTTGTCTTATTGGTACGGTATCCATCGAAAGCTCTGAGAAGCTTTCGCGTTTGCTGGATAAGCGTGGCATACGCCATGAGACACTGAATGCGAAGAATCATGAGCGTGAGGCACATATTATTGCGCAGGCCGGCCGCGTGGGTGCGGTTACCATTGCCACCAACATGGCAGGACGCGGTACCGATATTTTGTTGGGCGGTAATCCTGAGGTGCTGGCTGACGACGCGCTGCGTGCAAAGGGTTTTGACCCCGATCGGAACATTGACGACGTAATTGAAGACGGGGCTGATAATGCTGCTCCTGCACCCAGCGACGAGCAACGCGCCGAAGCGTTGGCTCAGGCCAAGGCGGTGTGTGCTGAAGAACACGACCGCGTGATCGCTGCGGGAGGTTTGTGCGTGGTTGGTACCGAGCGTCATGAGTCGCGACGTATTGACAATCAGCTTCGTGGTCGTGCGGGTCGTCAGGGAGATCCAGGCACCACTCAGTTCTATTTGTCGTTGGAAGACGATCTGATGCGCTTGTTTGGCGGAAACCGCATGGATACCATCGGGCGCATGATGGAAAAGACCGATATGCCCGAAGATATGCCCATTCAGGCGGGCATGGTGTCTAAGGCCATTGAGGGCGCTCAGCGTCAAGTGGAGAGCATGCACTTCGCTGCACGTAAGAACGTGCTTGAATACGACGACGTTATGAACTTGCAGCGTGCGGCTATTTACGGCGAGCGTAACGCCATCTTGGATGGCAAAGATATGGCCGAGCGTATCCCTGAAATCATTGAGGAGGCGGCCGAAAGTGTCGTTTCTGAAAACTGCCCCGACAAGGTTCCAAGCGACGACTGGGATGCCAAGGCGGTGGACCTTTGGGCGGCAAACATGACGGGCCATGAGGGCTTCAAGGTGGGAAATATTGACCACGAAGACGACCCTGAAGCGCTTGCCGAGGCATTGGAGGGCTACCTGGAGGGTGTGTACGAAGAGAAGACTGAACTTTTGGGCGAGCCGGTTATGAAGACGCTTGAAGCTCAGGTCATGCTTCGCATTATTGATACCCGCTGGATGGCGCATTTGCAAGAGATGGACTATCTGAAAGCTGGTATTGGGCTGCGCGCGTTTGGTCAGCGCGATCCTTTGGTGGAATACAAGAACGAAGCCTATAACGCGTTTCAGAGTCTTACTTCTTCGATGTATGAAGACTACTTGCGTACGCTTTTGCGTTTGCAGGTGGCCGTACAAGAGCAAAAGCCTGAATTGGCGGAAGGCGCCAGTCCTCTCGATGGAAAGGTGAGTTATTCCTCTCCCGAGGCGGCGCTTGAGGAAACGGGCGTGGCTGCGGCGCGTCGGGGTGCAGCTCCTTCGGCACCCACCGGGCAAGCTGCGCCACCACCAAAGCCCGCAACCGCTCGACCGCAGACGTTTGAGAAGGATAAGGACGATCCTTTTGCCGACGTTGGTCGCAACGACCCGTGCCCCTGTGGTTCGGGCCTCAAGTATAAGAAGTGTCACGGCAAGAACGCATAGGCAGGGTATGGCTGATATAAGCGAAAAAAACATTGAACAGATGGCTCAACGCATCGAGGATGCGCACGGTTTTCTGCATATAAGCACACTGATAAGTGATTTGGCCAAGCTTGACGAGGAGATAGCTCAGCCTGGTTTCTGGGACGATGCGTCCCATGCGCAGGTCATTTCCAAGCAGGCAAGCAACCTGCGTGAAACTATTCACGATTATGAAGAGGCTGCCACGCTTTTGGACGATGCTCGTGCGGCACTCGAGCTTGCTGATGAGGACGAAGCGTTTGCGGCTGAGGCTGATGACGCACTGAATCGTCTTTCTGGTATGCTCGAGGGCCTCGAGATAGCTTCATGGTTTTCGGGACGATTCGACGGCGGTGATGCTATTCTTACCGTGAATCCTGGTTCTGGTGGCTTAGAAGCCCAGGATTGGACGGAGATGCTTTACCGTATGTATGCGCGCTACGCCGAGAACAAAGGCTGGAAGGTTACTGTTCTCGACTTAGTGCCCGGCGAGGGTATTGGTTTAGATAAGGCGACTATCCAGGTGGAGGGTCGCAATGCCTTCGGTATGCTGAAAAGCGAAAGTGGCGTACACCGCCTGGTGCGTATATCGCCGACCGACGATAAAAAACGTCGCCACACCACGTTTGCTGGAGTGGAGGTATTGCCGGTATTGCCTGACGATATCGAGGTTGATTTGAACCCCGCCGACGTGCGTGTGGATGTATATCGTTCCAGCGGCCCTGGTGGTCAGTGTGTAAACACAACCGACTCGGCCGTGCGTCTAACGCATCTGCCTACAGGACTCGTAGTAACCTGCCAGAACGAGAAATCTCAGCTGCAGAACAAAGAAGCCGCTTTTCGCGTGCTGCGTGCCAAGCTCTATGAGCTTGAGGAGCAGAAACGTTTGGCAGAATTAGATGAATTGCGTGGCGACCGCATGGACAACTCGTTCGGCAGCCAGATTCGCAACTACGTGTTGTATCCTTACCAGATGGTTAAGGATGTTCGAAGCGGCATCGAAACAGGTAATGTGGATGCCGTACTAGATGGTGATTTAGAGCAATTTGTGATTGGCTATCATAAATGGAGGGTGTCTTAATAATGGAAGGAACAGGCATGACCGAGCTTGAACGGCGCGCTAACGAAATGCGCATAGATATCGTGCGCATGATCGCAGAGGCGGGCAGTGGTCATCCGGGTGGATCGCTCTCGAGCGCCGACATCCTGGCGGCTATTTACTTCGGTGGCGTGTTAAGACACGATCCGAAAAATCCACAAGACGGTTTGCGTGATCGGTTTATTTTGGCAAAAGGCCATGCAGCGCCAGCATTATATGCGGTTCTTGCTCAGGCGGGCTATTTCCCTCGCGAGGAGCTTACTACCTTGCGCAAGTTGGGTAGCAGGCTTCAGGGGCACCCCGACTCAAATCAGCTTCCAGGTGTAGAGGTGTCTACGGGGTCGCTCGGACAAGGGCTCTCCATTGCCGCAGGTGCTGCGGCGGGTTTGGTACTCGAGGGGGGAGACCAGGCCGTGTTCACGCTATTGGGCGATGGTGAATGTCAAGAAGGTCAGGTGTGGGAGGCTGCGATGTTCGCATCTCACCGCCGCTTGGATAATCTTGTAGCCATCGTAGACCGCAACGGTTTGCAGATCGATGGATGCACCGCTGATGTGTGCGATCCGGGCGACTTGGGTGCGAAGTTTGCGGCGTTCGGTTGGGCTGTGAGCGAGGTAGATGGCCACGATATTGCTGCTCTTATCGAGACGCTCGTGGCTGCAAAGACCGCTCGTTGCGGTAAACCGCAGGTGATCATCGCTCATACGGTTAAAGGCAAGGGTGTGTCGTTTATGGAAAATGAGGCAGGTTGGCATGGTAAAGCGCCGAATGCCGAACAGTTGACGCATGCGCTCTCCGAACTGGAAGACGCTCAGGGGAAGGAGAGCTGCTGTGGTTAAGCTCGCAAATGAAATTCAGGCTCAGCAGAAAAAAGCCACGCGTGCCGCTTATGGTGTAACACTGGCAGAACTCGCCGGCGAGGGTCTACCGGTGGTGGCGGTGGATGCCGATCTTACGGGGTCGACCACAACTAAGAAGCTAGCCGATGCTGGCTTTGAAGATCGTCTGTTCAACTGCGGTATTGCTGAGCAGAATATGGTAGACGTGGCAGCTGGTTTGGCTATTACGGGGAATATCGCTTATACGGGTTCATTTGCCGTTTTTGGTACAGGTCGTGTGTATGACCAAATTCGCAACACCGTATGTTACAGCAACTTGAATGTAAAAATTGCCCCCACACATGCGGGTATCTCTGTTGGTCCCGATGGTGGTAGCCATCAGATGCTCGAGGATATTTCGCTCATGCGTGGGCTTCCCAATATGCGAGTACTTGTTCCGGCCGACTATGCTTCGGCGCGGGCAGCGTTGCGCTTGGCCGCCGCAACGCCAGGTCCAGTGTACGTACGTATGGGCCGCGCTTCGGTTCCGTGTGTGTATGCAGACGATGTTGAGCTGGAGATAGGTCGTGCCTACGTGCTTCGTGAGGGCACCGACGCTACCATTGTGGCCTGTGGTGTCGAGGTGGAGCAGGCCCTTAAGGCTGCTGAGATGCTCGCGGTTGAAGGTATTTCTGTTGAGGTAATCGATGCGTTTTCCGTGAAGCCGCTTGATGAAGATACTATCGTGACTTCCGTGGCCAAGACCGGTTGTGTCGTAGTGGCCGAAGAACACAGTGTGTTGGGTGGCCTTGGCTCTGCCGTTGCCGAAACACTTGCTTCCAAGCATCCTGCGCGTGCGGAGTTTGTGGGCATGCGCGATATGTTTGGCAAGTCGGGAGAGTTTGAAGAGCTGCTCGACTACTTTGCCATGGGCGCCGCGGCGATTGTCGAAGCTGTGAAGACGGTTATGGCAGCCAAGCTTCTCTGATAAGATTCAAACGTCTCAGTACATCACTATTCGAACGGAGCATTCTGTGACGAACGATATCAGCCAAGGGGGTTCTGCGCGTCCTATTGGTCGCCCCGGCGCCCGTGCGGCCCACTCCCGACAAGCGACGTCGCAGCTTTCTGCGTCGTTGCCCGTGCTGGAAGTTGACGATATTCCCCAGCAGACGGGCACGCCGGTCATTACTTTCGATCATGTGTCGAAGGTCTATCCAGCTCAGCCGAATAAGCCGGCGCTTGCCGACATATCGCTGCAGATCTATGCAGGTGAATTTATCTTCCTGGTAGGTCATTCTGGCTCGGGTAAGTCTACTTTCATTCGTATGCTTATTCGCGAGATTAAGCCCTCGCAGGGCAACATTTACGTGGCAGACGAAGACTTAACTACCATGCGCAATTGGCGCGTGCCGTATCTGCGCCGCAATATTGGCTGCGTGTTCCAAGACTTCAAACTGCTGCCGAACAAGACAGTGTTCGAGAATGTGGCATTTGCGCTTGAGGTTATTGGGAAGAGTCGCCATGTTATTAAGACGCAGGTGCCTGAGGTGCTGCGTTTGGTGGGTCTTCAAGATAAGCTTAATAAGCGCCCCGACCAGCTTTCCGGCGGCGAACAGCAGCGCGTATCTATCGCGCGCGCTATTGTGAATCGCCCTCCGCTGCTCATATGCGATGAGCCCACCGGCAACCTTGACCCGCAGACATCGCGCGGCATCATGGACTTGCTTGAGCGAATTAACCGCACAGGTACCACCGTGCTTGTTGCTACGCACGACCGCGAGATGGTTGACAATATGCGTCGGCGCGTTATCGCGCTAGACCGCGGTCACCTTACCCGCGACCAAGATCGGGGGGTGTACGGTTTCGATGTCTAGTTTCGCTTACTTTATAAAAGAGTCCCTTACAGGATTCACGCGCAATCTGTCCACTGCATTGGGTTCCATTGTCACGATTTTTCTGTCACTTTTGATCATTGGTATTTTCTTTGTTGGTGGCATTGTCGTGGAAAAGGTGGTGTCGTCTATCGAAAACGAGGTGTCCATTGCGGTGTTTCTTGCCGACGATGCGCCCGAGTCCGATATTCAATCGCTCGAGAATTATATCAAGGGTCTCAATGGCGTTGCATCTGTTGGGTTTACTACCAAAGAACAGGCGCTTGATAACTTCCGGAATTCGATGACTTCGAATCCTGAGATTATCGACTCGCTTGACGGTCAGAACCCCTTGCCAGCTTCTATTGATGTCGAGCTTTCCGATCCTCAGTTGGTCGAGCAGGTTGCAGCCTCTATTGAAGATAATGCTACTTTCCAGAAAATTTATGGTTACAACACGGCTGCTGAGTCGCTGAAATATGGACAGAAGACGGTTGAGAAGCTGTTCTCGCTCACCAACTACGTTCGCTATATTGGCATCGCACTCATCGCGCTCCTTATCTTTATCGCCATGGTGTTTATCAATAACACTATTCGCTTGGCCATTCTGGCGCGTCGCAAGGAAATTGCCATCATGCGTCTCGTGGGTGCGTCCAATGGCTTTATTCGCGGCCCCTTCCTGATGGAAGGCGCACTCCATGCTATTATCGGTTCACTTTTGGCAGTAGGTATGCTGGAATTGCTGCGTAACTTTGCGCTGCCAAAGCTGCAGGGAGCTCTCCAGTTCCTCCCGTTACAGCTTGATTTAAATGCATTCTTGATGATCTATGCTGCGTTGATATTAGCTGGACTTATTATTGGTCTGTTCGGCTCGGCTTTGGCTATGCGTCGCTACTTGAAGGTGTAACAGAGGAGCTCGTCGGTCTTCATGATGAAGCACGGAGATAATATTTCGGTTGCGGCGTCCGCGCGTAAAATGCGGGCCCGCAACCTGCATTTGATGCGCATTTTGGCCTTCGTCGTTTGCGTATGTGTTGCTTTTGCTGTTGGGTTCTTCTTGCGGGGAAACAATGCCTTACTGGAATCGGTTGGGTTCTCGTCGATAACAAGCGGCAGTGAGCCTATTTCGGGTGCTTCATCAACGAAGGATAAGGATGCCTACAATTCGCTTTCTGTGCGCCTATCTGAAGTTGAGGATATCATCAAACAAGATAGTCTTGACACCTACGATTTAGAGGTAGCTACTACGAGCGTTATGGGCGCATTTGCCGAAGCTACAGAGGATAATTATCTTCGCTACTACGATTCGGCACGTTACGCTTCGCTCATGCATGAAAGTTCTGGAAGCTATGCTGGCATTGGTGTACTCTTCTCCGAATTCAATGGCCAGGCTTATGCGGTCGATGTATTCGATGGCTCGGTTGCGCAGGTGGCGGGTATTCGTCAAGGCGATTATGTGGTAGCGATAGATGGCGATCGTGGACAGAAGTGGTCAATGAGTGAGGTTACTACGTCACTTGATCGCAATGAAGGCGATACCGTGGTTATTACTTGGCGTCGCCCGGCTACACTTGAGGCAGAGGGTGGAGACGAGTTCACTACGACGCTCACGTGCTCGCGCTACGACGTAAAAAATGTCACCAGTGAACTTTCTGATGAGGTGGGCTACATTAAGGTTAAGCAGCTTACCCAAAACTCGTCGGGATTGGTGAAACAAGCTATTGCAGATCTTGCTTCGAAAGGCGCTTTGTCCTATGTGCTCGATTTGCGTGATAATCCCGGCGGATATTTGACTCAGGCGGTTGATCTGGCCAGCTTGTTTGTAAAGAGTGGCACTATCGTACAGATTCAGACCAAAGACGGCAACAGTGCGAAGGCGGCTACAGGAAACGTGGCTACGGATAGACCTCTCGTGGTGTTGGTAAACGAGAATACCGCTGCAGCCGCAGAAGTGTTGGCCGTTGCCCTGCAAGAGAATCAGCGGGGTACGTTGGTGGGAACTAATACGTTGGGTAAGGGTTCGGTGCAGGTTACGCGCGATCTAAGTTTTGGAGGGGCATTGCGCTATACGGCTGCCTTTTACTTGAGTCCTCAGGGGCGTAGTATCAACGGTGTGGGCGTTGTGCCTAATGTGACCGTGGGTCTTTCGGGCGATGCAGCAAGCGATAATCAGAAGAGTCTGGCTATGGAGACGGCTCAGTCTCTCGTGCGGGCGTAGGGTCGTGTCTCGCTCGCGAGCGCATACGCGCCAGCATCCTCGTAGCAATCCTCGTGGCGTTCTGATGGTACGCGGCGGAGGTTTTGGGTTTGTACAAACGGACGCGGGAGATTACTTTATTCCCGAGTCGAAAATGGCAGGTGCTTTCGACGGCGACCTCGTGGAAGTGGTACCGCTACCTCAGGTTGGCACAAAGAAAAAGCAATCTTTTGCCCAAACACACAATTTGCGGCCAGGCGAACAACCTGCCGCGCGTGTGCTGCGTGTTGTTGACCGTGCTCATGATACGCTTTTGGGACGCTACGAAGTGGCCGAACCTTTTGGCGTGGTTGTTCCTGAAGACCCGCGTATTCCTTATGATATTTTCACCATGCGCGCCGACCATCCAGAGGTACCGGATGGTGCCCTCGTGCGTGTGCGTATTACTACGTTTCCTAGCCGCAACACTGCAGCAACAGGCGTGGTGGAAGAAGTTATCGGCATTGCCGGTGATGAGAATTTAGGGGTAGACCTTATTGTGGCGCGCCATAAACTCGAAACTGAGTTTTCCGCAGGCGCGCTGACAGAGGCGCGCTCGGCGACTTTGGATGAGGAATCGGCGCTGTTGGAGGGGTATCGTGACTTGCGGTCGCGTTTTACCCTCACCATTGATCCTGCCGATGCACGCGATTTTGATGACGCACTATCACTGGAGCGGGTTTCTCTTGATGAGTCTGCCGATGCTGGGTGCATTCCTTCGGAGATTCGTCGGGTAAGCGGTCAGGAAGTTAAGACTGCGGTATGGCGACTGGGGGTGCATATTGCAGATGTGTCTCATTATGTACCTTGGAATTCCTCGTTAGACTTGGATGCGAGACGACGCGCTACGAGTGTTTATCTGGTTGATCGGGTTATTCCCATGCTCCCTGATGAGCTTTCGGGAGATCTGTGCTCGCTTCGACCCGATGAAGTTCGTCGTACGATGACGGCCGATTTGTATTTGGATAAGCAGGCACGTTTGGTGGGCTATGAGCTTTACCCTGCGCTCATCATGTCGAATGCACGACTTTCTTATGAGGAGGCGCAAGCCTTGCTCGATGGAGCTGCCGAAAATAGCGTTTCTTCGAAGCGAGAGGATGCCTCTTCTCTTGTCGGACGACTTGAGCCGTTGTCGCAGATTGCGAGGTTGCGAGGGGCTGCCCGGCAGGCAGCTGGTGGGCTTGATTTTGATACGGTCGAAGCCAAAGTTCGACTTGATGCTGAGGGACATCCTCAGGGTATTGATCTTCGCCGTAAAACCGATGCGACTTCGCTTATTGAGGAAGCCATGATTTTGGCAAACGAAACTGTGGCACAACATCTGCACGATGCGAAGTTTCCGGGTATTTTTCGTGTTCACGATAAACCGTCAGCCGATAGTTTGGCGGCATTGATCCCTGTGTTTCAGGAGTTCTCTTGGTTCAAAGAGATTGATCAGAATCGGTTGGTGGCGGGCGATCCGCATACACTTGCCCAAGCGCTTGAATGTAGTAAGGGACGTATTGAGGGTGACTTGGTGTCGACGCTTCTCTTACGCGCCATGAAGCGTGCGATATACCGTCAAGACTGCGAGCCGCATTACGGGCTTGCAAGTAATGCTTATACCCACTTTACTTCGCCTATTAGGCGTTACCCCGACCTTGTGGTACACCGAATGCTGAAAGCGCAGCTAACGAGGCGCTCGGAGAAATTTGACCAAGAGGTTGCCGCATTGCCGTGGATCGCTGAACACTCTTCGAATATGGAACGGATTGCTGAGAGGGCGGCTCGCGAGTCGCAAGAGCTCAAGATTGTTGAATATATGGAAGGTGCAGTGGGGCAGACGTTTTCGGCAGTGGTGTCCGGGGTAGCTACCTACGGTTTGTATGTGCGCCTGGAAAATACGGCTGAAGGTCTCGTTCCTCTGAAAAATTTGGGAGCTGAATACTTTTCGTTTGATCCATCACTGCATTGTTTGACAGGCAGTGATACGGGCACGGTTTATCGTCTGGGACAGCGTCTGCCTGTGGCGCTGGTGTCGGCTGATGTACGTAGTGGTCGCCTTGATTTCCGTCTTGTTCAGACGGGACGCTGAAACGCCTTTATGTTGAAAGATTCTAGGTGATCGCATGAGAAGCATGGGGGATAAGACGCGAACCATAACTCAGGCAATGCGGGGTAATCGAGGGGCTTTCATTCTGAAAGCAGTGCTGTGGTTGCTGGTGTTTGCTTGCGCGATTGCTGCACTCGTGTTTGGTAGTTACGAGACAGTCTTTTTGTGCTTGATTACTCTCGTGCTTTTTATGGTGCCCCCGTTTATTGAAGCGCGTTTCAGCATTACGATACCTGAAACACTTGAGGTAATTATCGTATTATTTATTTTTGCAGCTGAGATACTGGGCGAGGTGTTTCGTTTTTATACGATCTTTCCGTTTTGGGACACAATGCTGCATACGTTTAACGGATTTTTGGCGGCAGCGATCGGGCTTGCGCTGGTGTCTATCCTAAATCGAAGCGATCGTATTGCATTTGCGCTTTCTCCCTTCTTTTGTGTGGTGGTTGCATTCTGCTTTTCTATGACTATCGGCGTGTTGTGGGAGTTCTTCGAATTCGGCATGGATTTGTTTTTTGGGCTAGATATGCAGAAGGATACCGTAGTATTTAGCATTTCGAGCATTATGTTGAATCCCGAGGATGTACAAAGGCCGTTTCTAATTAAAAATATCGATTCGGTTGTGGTTAATGGGCAAGACCTTGGTGTGGGAGGATATCTTGATCTTGGTCTTGCGGACACCATGGAAGACCTATTGGTGAATTTTGTTGGTGCGGTAGTGTTTTCGATTGTGGGTTATATTTACTTGAAGGGTAAAGGTGAAGGTACGTTCGTGCGTCGCTTTGTGCCGGTGTTAAAGACGGACGACGAAGCTTTAGACGATTGCTTACTTTGATAATCTAACTATATGCGGTATGATGCGAAAAAATGAAGCGAAAAGATGAAGTAAAAAATAGTATAACGAGCGAGAGTGAGGAGGGTGGAAATGGACACGCACGTACGGCATGGCCGAGCAGGAATCTTTGATGTAGTGGAGGGTTCTTGTAATGTTCGGATTGAAGACAGTCTTGTATGTAGTGGGCCGACTTCTCATGCGATAACATTAGAGAATGTATCTGACGATGACACGGTGCTGCAGCGGCGTCTGCAGCTTGATGACCTGCTGTCCGGTACATTCAACTCAATCTTGCGGATTGAGGAACGCTCGCTCGACAACCGCCTCACACATGGTCTCACCATTACTGAGGTTCATACGATTGTGGCGGTAGGATTGCATGAGTGCAATCCTATGAACGTGGTGGCTGCGCGCCTGAATGTGACGCTGGCTACACTTACCACAGCGGTGACCAAGCTGGTTGAAAAAGGGTTTATAGAGCGAACGCGCTCTGAAGACGATCGCCGTAAGGTGTTAGTCTCGCTAACCAAGAAAGGCCGGCAAGTGCTGCGAGCTCATAATTTATTTCATCATCAGATGATTGACGAGGCGCTTGCGGGTTTGAGTGGGGAAGAAGAGCGAGTGTTTGCTGAGGCACTTGCTAAAGTGAAAGCATTTTTTGACGCGCAGGAATAAGGTTACTGCGCTTTTTAAGGTTGCCGCACTTTTTCCTGTATCCGTTTCCTTTTTCTAGCGTTATAAAATGCTATATGTCGATCGCTTTTTGTTATCTTTTACGTTATTCGTTTTTTAATCGTCTTTTGGGCGAACGATTTAGTGTTCCTTTTAGCTTTCCTCTTAATTTTAATCCTTGATGTTTCACGTGAAACATTTGTTCTTATTTTTATGCAGTGAAATGATGGCGATTAAAAAGCGCAAGGGTATAAGTGCGTAAGGGTGTAAGAGTGAATCGTTTTTTGATAAATGCTTTTTGGAAATGAATTTTTAGCTGCATCAGAGTGCGTGCTTAGGTATGGTGGCGTATTCCCCGCGCAGAAATCATGGAGAGCCTTGCATTCGATTTCTTATCCTCATACTATTGTTTTTGCAAAAATACTTTGATAATCAAACTATTTTTTATGCAGAAATAAAAGAGCCGCTGCAGGCGGTGCAAACGAGGAGGATCACGCTATGGCTACCATCGATATGGTGAAAGACGTTCTAGTTGAGAACTTAGATCTTGAGGGCGACAAGATTGCCGAGGATGCCACGCTGGAATCGCTGGGTGTTGACTCGCTTGACATGGTTGAACTGATCTGCGATTTAGAGGAAAAGTGCGATATCGAGTTTGGCGAGCCTGAGGGTATCGAGACTATTGGTCAGCTTGTTGCACATATTGATTCGCTGAAATAGCTTATATCGACGGGCTCCTCTAGGAGCCCGTTGCACGAGCAGGGCGGAAGTCGCACGATCGTGAGCGACCAGTTACGTACCGGCAGTGTGTGCGATCGTTGCTAAAGGCTTACGCAATGTTGATCACGCACGGCTAGGGTGTGGCGATAGTTGAGGTAAGGAAGAGAAGGCAGAGGCATGAACACGCGAGTTACGGAACTTTTGGGCATTGAAATACCTATCATTCAGGGTGCCATGGCGCGCATTGCGAATGCCAGCTTGGCAGGCGCGGTAAGCGAGGCGGGCGGCTTGGGTATTATTGCGTGTGGTGGTGCCCCTCTTGCATGGATAGAGGAACAGGTACGCCTGGCTCGCTTGATAACTTCTAAGCCTATCGGCGCGAACGTCATGCTTATGGACCCGAATGCCGGTGCGGTTGCTGAGCTATTGACAAAACTGAAAGTAGATGTGATTACCACCGGTGCTGGTAGTCCTGCCAACTATATGCAGATATGGAAAGATGCTGGCATTAAGGTTGTACCAGTGGTTGCTTCAAGTGCATTAGCTGCTCGTATGGAGCGCTTAGGCGCCGATGCGGTGGTGGCTGAGGGTACCGAAGCTGGCGGCCATGTGGGCGAACTGACGACCATGGCCTTAATTCCTGCTGTGTGCGACGCTGTGTCTATTCCGGTAATTGCTGCCGGTGGTATTGCGGATGGACGCGGTATTGTGGCTGCGTTTGCGTTGGGCGCAGAAGGCGTGCAGATAGGTACTCGTTTTCTTACTGTGGACGAGTGTACTATTGCTGATGCCTACAAAGATAAGGTTATTAAAGCGAAGGACTCTGACACCATTGTTACCGGACGTGGCAGTGGGCATCCTGTGCGCTGCTTAAAGAATGCGTTCTCGCGCAAAGCTCGCAAACTGGAAGATGATCTTGCGGCCAACGGCGAAGAGTTGGAGGCTTTGTATGTAGGATCTCTTGCGCGCGCTATTGATGGGGATGTAGATAACGGCACGATGATGGCGGGGCAGTCTGCTGCGTTGGTGCGTGAACGGAAAACAGCAGCTTGCGTGGTGTCTGAACTTGCGTCGGAGGCTGAGGCATTGGGAGCATGTGACTTAGGTGCACTTGCTAATAGTAATGCTCGTCGTGAGCGCGCCGGTGTCGTTTCGGTAGCACAGTAAGGGAGATATCTATGACCGATCTTATTCCCCCGATCGCCCCCGATTCTCCCGTGTTCCTTTTTTCGGGACAGGGGTCGCAGAAGCCCGGCATGGGTGTCGATCTTCTGGATATACCCGAGGTGGCGGCCACTTTATCCTGTGCCTCGGAGGTGTTCGCATTCAATGTGGCTGATCTTATACAGAATGCCGAACCTGAGAAATTGAATGATACCCGATTCGCACAGCCTGCGCTTTGCGCGCTGTCGGTAGGCATTGCTCACGCGCTTGGCGCACGGGGTGTTCAGCCAGCTGCGGTGCTGGGTTTTTCTTTGGGTCAGACGAGCGCACTTCCGGTTGCGGGTATGTTGTCCGACGAAGACACATTTGAGTTGGTTAAGGTGCGTTCTAGCTTGATGGCTGAAGCGGCTGCGGCGCACCCGGGTGCTATGAGCGCCCTGCTGAAAGCCGACGAAGATAGCGTGCAGGCACTTTGTGATGAGTGCGCGCAGAATGAAGTGTTGGTGGCGGCGAATTACAACTGCCCGGGGCAGATTGTTATTGCTGGTTCGGTAGGTGCGGTGACGCGCGCTGAGGAGGCCTGGTCTGCTAGCGGTAAACGTTGTGCACGTTTGGCTACGTCGGGTGCGTTTCATAGCCCCCTGATGGTTGAAGCTGCTGCAGAGCTGGCGCGTTACTTGGAGGGTGTTGTGTTTTCCGAGCCGCGCATTCCCCTCATTTGTAACGTGGACGCTTTCCCGCTTGGTGCTGCCGAGGCACGCGAGCATCTTGTGCGCCACCTGACCAGTCCCGTGCGGTTTGATCAGAGTGTTGCAGCACTCAGTAGGGCCGGTGCGCATTTGTTTGCTGAGGTGGGTTTTGGTGGCGTGCTTGCAAATTTGGTGAAGCGCATCGACAAGAGTGCCGAGAGGACTTGTGTCCAAGATCGCGCGAGCTTTGAGGTGTTTGTAGCTGCTTGTGATCAACAGATGTGTGGCTGACCGAGGGGTTGGCGGCGGGCAGGGCTTTCAGATATCAGATCGAGCGTTTCCCTTGTGAGTGCTTGATCTCAGGTCCGAATGACGAACAGGAGTTTTGAATTTATGATCAACGATACCCAACAGCTGCGGCGCTCAGCTATCGTCACGGGTTCCAATCGTGGAATTGGTCGCGCGGTGGTTTTGGAATTAGCGCGTGCTGGTTTCGATGTATGCGTGAACTGCTCGAGTGAACAGAGCCTTGCATCGGCTTTAGAACTTGTTCGTCTGATTGAAGCAGACTGCGGGGTAAAAGCTATTGCGATAGCTGCCAATGTAGCCGAACCTGATCAGGCGCAGCTGTTGATCGATACCGTCTATCAAGAGTTTGGCAGCGTAGATGTGCTTGTGAATAATGCCGGCATCACACGTGATGGCCTGTTGGCTCGCATGAAGGAAGAAGACTTCGATGCGGTGATTGACGTGAACCTTAAAGGTACGTTTAATTGTTGCAAAGCCGCAGCACAACGTATGTGCAAACAGCGTTATGGTCGCATTGTGAACATGAGCAGTATTGTGGGCGTTTGCGGCAATGCTGGGCAGACGAACTATGCAGCATCGAAGGCTGGCGTGATTGGCCTCACAAAAGCGATTTCACGCGAACTGGCTGCGCGCAACGTTACAGCTAACGCGGTGGCCCCTGGTTTTATTTCAACTGATATGACTGATGCGCTTTCTGAAAAACAACAACTTGCTATTAGTGAGCGTATCGCTATGAAGCGATTGGGTAATCCCGAGGACGTGGCGGCTCTCGTGTGCTTTTTGGCAAGTGAAAAAGCAGGGTACATTACCGGACAGGTTATTGGTGTCGACGGAGGTATGTCGTTATGAGTGAAAATGTAGCAAACAAGCAAGCAACGCGTCGTCCGGACGGCACCCATCGTGTGGTTATTACGGGCATGGGAGCTATCACTCCGGCGGGTGTCGGTGTTGAGGCGCTGTGGAGTGCTGTTATGGAGCGTCGCTGCTGTCTTGGCCCCATCGAGCGCTTTGACGTATCGGAATATGACGTGAGCATTGCGGGAGAAGTGCGCGGGTTCGATGCAACCGAGCATGGTCTTTCAAAAAAGGAGGCACGTCGTTTCGAGCGTTTCGTGCAGTACGCCATAGTAGCATCTGATGAGGCACTAGCTCAGTCGGGCCTTGACCTAGACACTGAGGATACTACCCGCATTGCCTGCGTGTTCGGTACGGGCATCGGTGGTATCGACGAGTTGCAAAGTGGTTTTAGCACGCTTTCTGAAAAGGGTCCTAAGCGCGTAAACCCCCTCTTTATTCCTACCATGATTGGCAATATTGCTGCGGGTAATCTGGCTATTCGCTATGGATTGCGCGGCGAATGTCTGAACGTCGTGACGGCATGTGCCACGGGCGCGCACTGTATTGGTGCGGCTGTGCGCGATATTCGTCACGGCTATATTGATGCCGCGTTGGCGGGTGGAACCGAAGAATCGGTTTCTCCTATCTGCATCGCCGGGTTCAACAACTTAGGCACACTCTCGAAGGCGGAAGACCCAACACAGGGGTCGTTGCCGTTCGATGCACGCCGTACGGGGTTTGTGGCTGGTGAGGGTGCTGGCGCGGTGGTGGTAGAGTCGCTTGAACATGCGCTCTCACGTGGGGCAACTGTGTTGGCTGAAATTACCGGTTTTGGCTCTACGGGCGATGCGTATCATATGACAGCCCCTGAGCCTAGTGGTGAAGGTATCGTACGCGCTATGCGTCAAGCTCTTGATGAGGGAGGGTTTGCTCCTAGCGATTTGGGGCACTTGAATGCACATGGTACTGGCACGCCGGTGAATGATCCGACTGAAGCAAACGCTCTCTTCTCGCTTTGTGGAGAGGAAACTGGCCGTGCGGTGCCGGTTATGTCTGTAAAGGGTACGACGGGTCATACCTTGGGTGCTGCGGGGGCCATTGAAGCTATTGTTACTGCATTGTCGGTGGCAGGCGATTGTGTGCCACCCACCACGGGCTTTTCTGTGCCCGATCCTGCCTGTCCGGTGAATGTAGTGGTGGAGGCGAAGATGAATTATCCACAGAAGGTAGCCTTGTCGAACTCGCTTGGGTTTGGTGGTCATAATGCGTCTTTGGCAATTTCGCCTTATCGCGCGTAGTTGTCCTGCAAATACCGAGAGGAGAAGGAAGCTACATGGAGATCACGTATCCTTGCGGGAAAGAAATTGTCGAGGCTGTGTTGCCGCATCGCGATCCGTTTGTGTGGGTGAGTCGCGTGATTACATGCGAGCCAGGTGTGAGTGTTGAGGCGGAATTAGAGGTAGACGTGGCTCTACCATTATTTGCGGGTCATTTTCCCGGGCATCCAGTGCTGCCGGGCGTTATTCTCATGGAAGCATTGGCGCAGGCAGCCTCATTTTGTATTTTGGTTGAACGTGAGGTTGCGGGTTCAATTGGCTTTTTGACCGGCATTGACGATGCGAAATTTCGCCGTCAGGTAATCCCTGGCGATACGGTAGTGCTAAAAGCTCGCATAGTGAAGTCGTCGCCGCGTCTTTGTGTGGCAGACGTCGAGGCGTGCGTAGATGGTCAGGTATGCGCCACAGCAAGACAGAAGTATGTGCTGGCGAAGGCGGAAGTGTAAGGATACTAACATGAAGCAGCGCAAGCAAAATTACGTAACCCTATCGTTTGATGGTGCCATAGTTCCCCAGGAAGGTACGGTTAGTGCTGCCGAGCCCGCACGAGAGTCGGTGGAGGTTGCTTACCGTCTCTCTCGGGTATTTGAAGAATCGGCAGTATCGGCGACGGCACCCAATGCGCTTGATGCGGCCGACGGGTCTGAATATGTGGACATGATGGGTGAGGTACGAGCGAGACGGGAGACGGATACGCCTGTTTTGAAGGACGATGTCGCGGGGTGTGTGACCAAGCCCGTTGCATTGGTAATGGCGCGTTCAAAAACGGCTCGTCGTATGATGCAGTCTGTCGCCGATGCAGGATTTGCTGTTTGCGCAGCCTACACACAAGACCGTCGTTACGATGCGCATTTGAAAGTAGCGCATAGCATGGTTTGTTTGGGCGAAAAGTACAGCGATGCGCTGTTCTGTAACAGTCACGCGGTCTTAACAGCGGCAGAATCTTGCGGGGCATCGGTTGTACTACTCTGTGATGAGTCGCTTCCTCTTGCGCAGGTTGATAGTTTTATCGCGCGTGCTGCTGCGCGTGGTATACGCGTGTTTCGACCGCTTTCTGACGATTCGCCACTTTTGGGTTGGGTACTCTGCACTACCGATAAGCCAGCTATCGAAGAGGGTACCTGGCGCGCTTGTCCGCAGTGTGGTCTTTCGTTTGACGATGCCAGTTTGGCGTCGGGACATTATGTGTGCCCAACCTGCGGAGGGTACCTTCGTATGTCATCGGCAGAACGTATTAACGACCTACTCGATACGGGCAGCTTCGTTGAGTGGAATCGAGGGGTGCCCGAAACTGACCCCCTCAGATTTCCTGGGTATGAAGATAAGCTTGCGACGCAGCGTAAGAAGACAGGCCTTGATGAGGCCGTGTGTACCGGCGAGGGTACGATTGCTGGATTAAGGACCGCTATCGGCATCATGGAATCGCAGTTCTTCATGGGTTCGATGGGGTCGGTGGTAGGTGAGAAGGTTGCGCGGTTGGTTGAGCGTGCAACTGACGAGCGTTTGCCCGTTGTGATATTCACCGCTTCGGGGGGAGCGCGCATGCAGGAGGGCTTGGTGTCACTCATGCAGATGGCAAAGGTGTCGTGTGCTCTTGCGCGTCATGCAGAGGCGGGGTTTCCCTATCTTTCGGTGCTTACCGACCCTACGACGGGAGGGGTGACTGCATCGTTTGCCATGCAGGGCGATGTTATCCTGGCTGAACCTCGGGCTCTCATTGGGTTTGCAGGGCAGCGTGTTATTAAAGACACTATCAAGCAGGAATTACCCGAGGGGTTCCAGACGGCAGAGTTTGCATTAACTCACGGGTTGATTGATGCCATTGTTGAACGTGAGAAGTTGCGATCTACGCTGGCGCATCTGTTGGCTATTCACGTTTCTGCGACATCGTGTTCTGATATCGATCCTGGTGAAAGTTCTCTTTTGGTGGATTATGCATCGGTCTGTGAAAATTTGGAGCATAACACCGCTACGTACAATACCGTGACGTATGGCATGCTTGAGCCGGAAGGGCCTATGTTTGCCCAGATAGCTGCACGTAGGCCTCGTTTGGGCAAAGCGATTTCCGACCTTGCCGGTCACTTAGAGCGCACAAGAGTGCGGGCGATTTCACCCAAGCGATTGAAACGAGCATTGGCGAGTGGTGGGTTTGATGCCGAAGGAGGTGGCTCGCTCGAGGGGATATCGGGCCCCGCTCGTGGAGCGGCGAGTGTTGATGCTAACCGTGCATGGCGCAGTGTCCAGCTGGCGCGCAATACGCATCGTCCGACGGCACAGGCTTACATTGATGGGTTCGTGGATGGTTTTATTGAGCTGCATGGCGACCGCATGTTTGGTGATGACGGTGCTATTGTGTGCGGCCTCGGCTGGATTGGAGGGCATCCGGTTACCGTGATTGCCCAGGAGAAGGGTGCAGATCTGAAAGAGCGAATCTGTCGCAACTTCGGTTGTCCTCAGCCCGAGGGATACCGTAAATCCTTGCGTCTTATGCGCCAGGCTGAGAAGTTTGATCGCCCGGTGGTGTGCTTAGTGGATACCCAAGGTGCGTTTTGTGGCATGGAGGCCGAAGAACGCGGGCAGGGTAATGCTATTGCCGATAACCTCATCGCTTTGGCGGGTTTGCGTGTGCCGGTTATCAGTGTGCTGTTGGGTGAAGGTGGTAGTGGTGGAGCGCTTGCATTGGCGTTGGCTGACCGGGTGGCTATGCAGGAGCATGCGGTATATTCGGTACTATCGCCCGAAGGTTTCGCGTCTATTCTTTGGAAGGATCGCACACGTGCACCTGAGGCAGCCGCGGTTATGAAGATGAGCGCAGCCGAGGCGTGCGAGATGGGCATTGTAGATGCGGTGTTGCCGGAAGGTCCTGCGCCAGCCCACGAAAACCCAGAGATCGCCATCGAGCGGGTGCGTGCGTACGTGACTGAAACTCTTACTGAACTCTGTGAGGAACCGACTGAGAAGTTGCTAGAGCAACGCTACGAGCGGTTTATTAAGTTCTAGTGGTTCCCTCATCAAGTAATGCCCTCACTGTTTCTTGTGGGGGCATTACTTGATTAAGGCGAATTTGGTGACAATTACGCTCTGAGCAATTCCAGAAGGTCTTCTTTGCTTAGCGTGGAAAGCGAAATGCCACTTCCGCCTACGATTTGATCGGCGATCTGGTTTTTTGCCTCCTGCAAAAGCACGATGCGTTCTTCGATGGTGTCCTTGGCGATAATGCGATGGACGCTAACGAGCTTGTTTTGCCCAATGCGGTGTGCGCGATCGGTGGCTTGGTTTTGCGCCGCAGCGTTCCACCAGGGGTCAGCATGAATAACGACCGATGCTCCCGTTAGGTTCAAACCGGTGCCGCCTGCCTTTAGTGACACGAGAAATACGGGCGTATCGTCTTCGTTGAAGGTGTTCACTAAGTCGAGACGCTTCTTTTTGGGGGTAGCCCCGGTAATGGTGAAGTAAGGGATGCTCTGCTGGTCTAAGCGATCGGCAATACGCGAGAGGAAGCTGGTGAACTGTGAGAACACAAGCGACTTCTCTCCACCATCACGCGCAGATTCCACCAGTTCCATGACGGCATCAAGTTTGGCGGCAGCTCCTTCGTAGTTTTCGTATAGTAGGTGAGGGTCGCAGCAGAGCTGGCGCAGCTTGGTAAGTTCAGCCAATATTTCCACCGGTGGTAACTCGCTACCAGGACGCTTGTTTTTCCGTTCACGCTTCTGCTTGGTTAGTGCTTCGCGCAGGTGTTGTTCGCTTGCCGCATAGAGGCGCTGTTGTTCGCCTTCTAGCTGTACCCGCACGACTGATTCTAGCTTTTCGGGTAATTCGCGGAGCACTTCGTTTTTGCGTCGTCTTAGTACGAAGGGACCCACCAGTAGGCGTAGTCGTTCAGCGGTATCTTCGTCTCCCCCGAGAATATTCAGTTCGAAGCGCTCACGAAAGCGCATGTAAGAACCCAATAGCCCTGGCAGCAAGAAATCGAAGATGCTCCAGAGTTCGCTTGGGCGATTTTCCACGGGCGTGCCGGTTAGTGCGAAGCGGTGATGGGCCTGAATGCGCTTGATGCCGCGGGCAGTTTTTGTAGCGTGGTTTTTCACATACTGAGCTTCGTCAAGTGCGCAACAGAAAAACGTTCGCTCGGCATAAGAATCGGCATCGATACGAGCCAAATCGTAGGAAGTCACTAACACGTCACAGTGCTTGGTAAGATGAGATTTTTCGTTGATGTCGTACGTGCTTCCCTCAGAGGAAATACCGCCGAACGCTTCGGTACGCACGAGCTCTCGCTCACGTTTGGTTCCCGTAACTGCGCGTGCGGTTATCTCTGGTGCAAAGCGCTTAAATTCGGCCAGCCAGTTGTATACGAGTGATGCAGGGCATACGATAAGGCTTGGTCCAACCGTGCGAGCCTCGTTTTTTCGTGCGAGTAGAAACGAGATAAGCTGGACTGATTTGCCTAGCCCCATCTCGTCGGATAGAATTCCACCAAACCCTGCATCGGCAAGTGCGCTCATCCAACGGAAGCCTTCTTCTTGGTAGGGACGCAAAGTGCTCGTAAGTGTTGTGGGTACTTGGTAGGAGTTTTTATCTACGCTGCGAAAATCTTCGAGGTAGCGGGTGAAAGATTCGTCACGCTCGCTGTCTTGTAGCTGCTCATCGAGATAGAATGCCTGGTAGGAGGGGAGTTCGACCACGCCTGAGGCAAGCTGCTTCGCTGTAATGCCGAAGTCTGCCACCAAACGATCGAGCTGCGCCAGGTCGTACCCTTCAAGACTCATGAAAGAGCCGTTGCGCAGGCGATGGTAGTGTTTGCGTTTGCGATAGCTGGAGAGAAGAGAGGCAATCTCACCTGCAGGTAAATCGTCTGCAGAGACCGTGAGGTTAATCAGGTTCCCCGCAAGTGAGAGCCCCGTAACGAGGTGTGGCTGTTTATCGGTGAGGAGTCGGTCGAATGCGGGAGTGGTGAAGACGGTACCGAGGGTTTGAAAGTGTGTTAGTCCGCCGAAGACCAGTTCAGCTATTGCTGCGTCGTTGCGAATTTCAATGAACGGCAAGGGCAGGTCGAAGTATTTCTCTACGAGACTTTTTGCCTTATTTTCTAGACATTCGTCGCGTAGGGGCCCCTTGACTGCGCCGCCATTATTGTCGAACTTGCTGGTATCGTTTACGGCAAATAGCTGATAACGCTGTTTGCCATACACAGCCTGCACATCACAGGTTACGCCCTTCTTGTTCTTGTCAAAATAGAATTCTATCTTGCAGTCTACGGGGCGATAGTCGTCAACTTCAGGTGGGGTGCTTACGTTAAGGAGCTGCTCGATGGTTGGTAGTACGGTTGCGCAGAACAGAGGCATGTCGCTTTCGTTTACAAACAAGCCGTCATCCTCGCTTTCGTAGAGGCTGCGCAAAAAACTGGCGGTGTGAGCAAACGTCGACGAACAGTGGTAGAACATATCGCCTCGCCATACGTACATGCGGTCTCCTTGCGCCGCAAAGGGCAAATCTTCGGTTGGTATAATATCGTAGCCGCCCATGTTGGATCGCTCGATTGCGACGCTGATGGATGGATCCTCGTCAACGACGTAAGCTTGGGTAACAGATCGGGTGCCGTAATCGGTTCCGTGTACGGTGAATAGGGTTCCTGTCAACGCATCGAGTAATTCAATGAGCTCGGAGTCGGTGAGGCTTAAATTGCGTTCGACTTCGTCACGTCCTCGATAGCGTAAAAAAGACGAGCCACCTACTTGCTCACGTAACGAGACTGCCTTATCCAGAAAACGTATGATGGTGCGCCCCTGCGGGGAAAACATAAGCGGGCTGTGTACAAAAGAGAGTTTTTTCCCGTACGAAAAGAACTCTCCGGTACGCATACGGTGCACAAAATCAGAAATGTTTCGCAAGACATAAGAGCCAGTCTGGCCTACTATCCTAAAGTGTGTCGACCAGCTGTGATAACCGTATTCGATAATCGTTTCTAGTTCGACGGAGCCTTGATCGATTACTTCAGCAGCGTTTCGTTCGCGTTTCATTAAGGCAGCAATGCCGGGTGAGGTGGCTGCCACGCGTTTTGCTTGGTAGCCCATGAAACGTTCGGGGGCGTTAAGGTAGGCGAGCGCAAGTGCGGCACTATGCTTGCACATGCCGTCCGATTCGTAAAAAGCGGGGCAGGTGCAAGCATAGTCTGTTATCTCTTTAGCGGTCTCATCGAAGGTGACGGAAGTGCGGTAGCGGTCGTCCCAGCCATGGCTACTTGCAACAAAAGCCTTCACGATAGTTTCAGATCTGCTGTAATGAACCTGTTTGGTAAGGATATTCCGGTCTGAGGCTGCGATCTGACGAGCTCGCTGTAGGGTACGTTCGTGACAGTGCCGACCGATGGCGTCTTCGGATAACATACGGATTCCTTGCCTTTCTGGGTATCGACACAGTATACTCTATAAGAACGTTAGTTCGTATGTCGTTTTGCTGGAGAAGGTTTAATATGAAAGTAAGGTTTTGTGGCGGCGTGGCTGGTTTGCACGACGGGTTGCTTCGGTGCTGCTTATGTTGTGCTGCGGGGCTAGCGAGAAAGACGAAGGTTTGCTGGGAGGTTATTTAAGGGGAAGGTTAATGCTGCCAAGCTTGTCGATAAGCTTGCGGTAAATGTGTTCCGCCATCCATGGTTCGGAGGATATTTTGCACACTTCGTCGAGGTCGATCCATTTCACCCTGCTATTTTCATCGGGCTTTATGCGCAAGGGAGTATCGGGTGAAGCAATGCCGAGATAGGTGACGTTCAAATGCAGGTGTGAGCTTACGTAACTGCCATGTTTAACGTGTCCATCTACCGTAAGTGCCTCGAGTGAGTACAGGTCGCCCGGCCCGCATGATACGAGACGAACGTCCTCGACGCCAGTCTCCTCCGTAAGTTCACGCAGGGCAACAGATGCGAGGTCTTGTTGGCCGTCGGCATGTCCGCCGATCCATGACCATGAATGGTAGAGGTTATGGTGCACCATGAGAGTACGAGAGTGAGTGGTGTCGATTGTCCAAAGCGAACAAGTTAGGTGTGCTGGCGACGTGCGGTCGAATACGTGTGGGTTGCATGCGAGCTGCTGTAGGATTACCTGTCGATCGACGGCTTCTTGCTCGTTGAAAGGCTGGTAGGCAAGAATATCGTGGCGAAGGGACATGGTGGGCTCCTGGCGGGGGTGTGGATTGGCAAGGCGTTCGTTTAATTATCGCACGAGGACTGCGGGTAAGCGGTAAGGTAATGATAAGGAAAGGGAGACGGCTTGTGATAAGCGATCATGTGTATATTTGTATCGACTTAAAAACGTTTTACGCGTCGGTTGAGTGTCGCGAGCGTGGGCTAGACCCCTTCACCACTAATCTTGTTGTTGCCGATCCCGATCGCACCGACACCACTATTTGCCTTGCTATCACTCCAGCTATGAAAGACTTGGGTATTCGTAACCGTTGCCGCGTGTTTGAGATACCCGACAGCGTTAATTTTATTATGGCAAAGCCCCGCATGCGCCTTTATATGGAAGTTTCTGCTCGTATTTACTCAATTTACCTGCGCTATCTAAGCTCCGATGATATACATGTGTACTCTATCGATGAATGCTTTATCGACGTTACACCTTATTTGAGTTTGTATGACAAGTCTCCTAAAGAATTGGCCACTATGTTGATGGAGGCGGTATTTGAAGAGACGGGCATCTGTGCGTCGGCTGGTATTGGTACGAATTTATTTTTGGCGAAGGTGGCTATGGATGTAACCGCCAAACATGCCCAAGATCATATAGGTTATCTCGACGAATGCGAGTTCAAACGTTTAATTTGGCATCATCATCCCATCACTGATATCTGGAATGTTGGTCCTGGTATAGCGAAGCGTTTAGCGAAATATCACGTCTTCGACCTAGCTGGTGTTGCAGCTATGGATGAGGGTATTCTTTATCGGGAATTCGGCATGAACGCAGAGTTCTTGATTGACCATGCGCATGGTATTGAACCCTGCACCATGAAGCAAATTAAGAATTATGAACCTAAGGGCAGCTCGTTGGCGAACGGCCAGGTATTACCTGGCGAGTACACCTATAGCGAGGCGCTGGTTGTACTGCGTGAGATGGTGGATGTTTCGGTGCTGGAACTAGTGGAAAAACACTTGGTGACTGATCATATTTCACTTGATGTAGGGTATGTTCGCGACAAGCGAGGGAGTGATGGCGCGCCGGATGCTTCAAGTGACAGTGTGTTTGTAGGCGAGCATGGAGTTCGCTGTTCTTCTCGTAGTCGCAGGGAATCGCATACAGGAGGAGGCCGCAAGATACCTGAGAAAACAAATTCCTTTAGGAAGCTGATGGCCTATATCGAAGAGCTTTATAGTGAAACCACCGACCCTACGCGCTCTATTAAGCGCCTTAATGTAGGTTTTGGTGGTTTGATGGGTGAGGAATTTGCCACGTTGGATTTGTTTTCCGATGAGCTGGCTGACGATAAAGAGCGACGCATGCAAAAGGCTGTTTTGGCCGTGAAGGGTAAATTCGGCAAGAATGCGCTGTTGAAGGCCACGAGCCTGACCGACAAAGCGACGGCTCGCGAGCGCAATGAGCAAGTGGGAGGACACTGTGATTAAGGGGTTAGACATGTCCGCTACCCGCATTCAGCGGATGGTTTCTCCCGAGGACCGTGCCCGTCAGTTTATGCCTTTTGCCGCGCTGAAAGGTTATTACGACCTTGTTCGCCAATGTGAGCGTGTGCCTGAGCCTCGACGTGAAGTAACGGATGAGGCGGCTGCTAGTCTTTCTGCGCAGGTGATGACATTATGCAAGGGAGATGTGGTAAAGGTGACATGCTACGATGGCGAAGCGTATGTGGTGATAGAGGGAGTGGTAACGCAGGTAGACCAAACATATCGCATACTCACCGTGGTAAAGCGGCAAATCGCATTTGATGATGTGTGGGAGATCAAGATTTTGCACTCGGCTTCATAAGAAGGCGCGCAAGATTGTTGACGTTCGCTTAACGTACTACAAGGACGCCGATGGATGTGCAAATTGTTGTTTGGAAATTCATCGTAGGTAATAGTATTGCGAGGGCAGTCACTGCTGTGTGACAGCCCTCGCGTTTTGAACTACCGCATGGTGCAACTAGTTTCGTATTTTGAGACTCGACCTATTGAGCTGCCAGCAGGGTTGCGAATTGGAATGTCGTGCAGTCAACCAGTCCGCGGTTTGTGAGGCGCAGTTCGGGCAAACAGGCAAGCGGAATGAGCGCCATGGTCATGAACGGTGAGGGCATGGTGCAACCAATTTCAGCCCAAGCCTTTTCCATGCCATGTACCTTCTCGCTGAGTTTGTCGGCTGGTAGGGAGTCCATGAGTCCTGCGATGGGAAGCTCGACTAGCCCCAATATCTCGCCATCGGCAACGATCACCATGCCGCCGCCGCATGCAATGAGTGTGTTTGCGGCAAGGGCCATATCGTCATCATTGGTGCCAACCACCAGTAGGTTGTGGGCATCATGTGCCACGGTTGAAGCCATGGCTCCACGCTTAATGCCAAAGCCTTTTACGAATCCGTAGCCAAACGTGCCTGTTTCATGGTGCCGCTCGAATACGAAGGTTTTCAGCACGTCTTGGTCCATATCAGACTCAAGTTTGCCGTCGATGACGGGTAGATCGACGCGCGTCTCCTTTGTTCCCACCTTTCCGGGAATTACTTCAATCGTGCGGATATGGGCTACTGTATTTGGTGCACCCTCCGGCACTGGTACGACGAATGAATCGGGAGTGATATCCATTCCGAGATGCATGGAATGGGTGACCCACTCGGGAAACTCGAACGGCTCCAGATCGAATAGGACCTGCCCGTCTTCGGCAACAACGTCACCGTCAATAAGGACGCGGGTTACTCGAAGGTTGTCTAGGTCGTCTAAGAACACGATGTCGGCGCACTTGCCTGGCGCAATGGAGCCCAGATCGTGGTCCATCTGGAAGCACTGTGCGCAGTTAATGGTGACCATCTGAATGGCCGTTATCGCATCGATGCCATGCTCGACGGCCACGCGCACCACGTGGTCGAGATGTCCATCTGCCACCAAGGTATGTGGGTGGGTATCGTCGCTGACGAGTACTGCATAGCGCGTATCGATATCGTGGGCAGTGATGGCTTCGGCAAGCGCAGG
Organism: Gordonibacter sp.; assembly: GCA_034932485.1. GTDB lineage: Bacteria > Actinomycetota > Coriobacteriia > Coriobacteriales > Eggerthellaceae > Gordonibacter. The sequence continues at coordinate 25,471 of JAYFOQ010000023.1, read as the reverse complement.
CAGGTCTTTCCAAGCTGAGCCGTAGCGCATCATGGCATACATGCCAAAGCGCATCTTCGCCAAAGCGTCTTCAGGTCGGGTGGACTCGTGACAGCAACGTACGCCGGAAGCTATGTAAGCGTTAAGTCCACGATCTGTTTCGGGCATGGAATAATGGCCGGTTACGATTTTGCCGGCACGTAAGGTCTCACCCACCTCACCGTGTGCGTGATCGGTGCTGCCGAGGATACCGGGGAAGTTCATCATTTCGCCAAGGCCTACAACGCTTGGCCAGTCCATTGTTTCGGCGATATCATCGGGACCGATAAACGAACCAGTGTCTTCGAAGCCGGGTACCGCTGGCACGCATGAGGGGGTAGTGATCATGGTTTTTAAGGGCGTACGATGCGCATCTTCATCCATTACCTTTACGCCGTCAAGGCCCAGTACGTTGCAAATTTCGTGCGGGTCCATGTAGATGCCGACGGTGCCGTGAGGGACGACGGCGCGTGCATATTCGCCAACACCCATCATAGATGACTCCACATGGATATGCCCGTCGAGGAATCCTGGAGCGATGTACTGACCCTCTGCCTCGATGACGAGGGTATCGTCGCCTATGCAATGGTCGGCATTGCCAATATAGGCAATGCGCCCTTGCGTAATGGCAACGTCGATATTGTTTAGTATCTCTGCTGTGCATACGTTTACGAGCTTCGCGTTTTTAATGACCGTATCGGCGGGTTTTTGCCCTTGCGCAACGGCTGCGAGCATTTTTGAGCATTCCCAGAGCGGTTTCTTGCAAAAGTTATTGAGCATGCCTGACTCCTTATAGGGACGGCGCCATCAAGGCGGCGCACTGGCTGATGAGGCCATTATCGCGCTATTGCTGCGTTGTGCAAGAGAGGGTTGGTAGGTCTTCGGGGGAATGCGTCAAAAAAGCTTGGTCGATCCGCAAACAGTAACCAAACGCTGTGTGGCGAAGTACTTTTTTCCGACCGTTAAATTTGAATAAGGAAGGAGAGGGAATGAAGAGAGAGTTTGGCGAAAAGGGGCATGTTTCTTGTAAACGTCTACCTTTTGGAGTAAAGTGCAGGTAAAAGCTAACGACTGTTAGCTAAATGGAGTAAGGAAAAAAGGGGGTGCGTGCGATTGTGCGCGAATTGCTCCCTTGCCAGGATGCCAAGAGAAGGCGATAACTATGTTGGATAAGGTTGCACGAGGGCTTGCTTTGTTTATCAACTGGGTTAATGGAATCTGTGCGGTGGTATGCGGTGGTTTCATGATGTTGGGAGGTCTAGGTGTGCTCTCGGGTGAGATGGCCGATTTTATGCCGTTGTCGATCTACGACAACTTCCCTTTGCATGACGTGTTTTTCACGAGTCATTTTTGGCCGGGCCTGGCGCTTATGCTGGTGAACGGGGTTGCCAACATCGTGGCACTTATACTTCGCTTTCGAGGGAACCGTGTAGCTTCGTATCAATGGGGCATCGTGGCGGGTGCATTGCTAATCGTATGGACGGGTGTTGAGATGATTTTTATTCCTAATGGGCTGTCTGTGGCTTATGCGATTATCGGTGTAGCGCAGCTGGCGGCAGCTTGGTGGGCGCTGCGCACTTGGAATGTGTGTGCATGATAGCGCGTCGTGACACGAAGGCCATTATTTCTGAGGTGGCTTTGCGTTTGTTTGCGGAGCGTGGTTATGATGGCACTGGTATGCGTGATATTGCTGAAGCCGTGGGTATACAACCAGCATCGCTGTACAAGCACTACGCGAACAAGCAAGCTATTTTCGATGCCGTTGTTGATCGCATGAATGCTGCCTACGATGCTCTTATATTTGAGTTACAGATGCCTGACGAGGTAGCTTTCGGCGGGGTGGCGGCTAGCGTAACTCCCGACGGGGTAGCGGTAGCTGACGTAGTTGTCGATAATACGATTTCCAACGGCATGCATGCAGATGAGGTTGCTGGTGATATGATGTCACGGATTGCTGAGGGGTATGCATCTCTTCCGCCTGGAGCGATTGAGGCCATGAGTGTGGCCATGTTTCGCTATTGGACGGAAGATGAACGCGCGGTGTTGTTTCGCCGCTTGTTAGTTATGGAGCAATATCGCAATCCAGTCATTGGGAAGTTATACCGTAGTTACTTCGTGGAAAAGCCTCTCGCATATCAAACGATATTGTTCGAGGAGATGATGAGAGCGGGTTACTTCAAGAAAGGCGATGCCAGGCTTATGGCTATCGAATTTTTCTCGCCCATCCTCTTGCTTATGGTGGCGGCCGACGGATGTGAGAATGTGGCGGAACGTGACGAGGTTGTTGCTTGCTTGTGTGCCCATGTAAAGCGGTTTGGGATCATGTACGCACGGGACTAATGAAGCGACATGTCTAGGTATTCCCCGTGCTAGAATAGTTCATCGTTTACACAAATCGCTTCGAACTGAGGTCCTCATGAAAATAGCTGTAAGCGCCTGCCTTCTGGGAGAACCTTGTCGCTATGATGCTGTATCCGTGCCGTGTTCGGCGATTGGTGTTTTGCGTAAACACCACGAGTTGGTACCGATTTGTCCCGAGATGGCTGGCGGATTGAGCACCCCCCGACCTCCCTGCGAGATTGTTACCTCAGAGCGCGCTTTGCGCGTGATGAATAGCGAAGAGGAGGAGGTAACCGCCGCATTTATGTGTGGTGCGCAGTCGGCATTGAAGTGCGTACAAGATGCGGGCTGTAAGCTTGCCATAATGAAATCTCATAGTCCTAGCTGTGGAAACGGTGTCATTTACGACGGTACGTTTACCGGTAAGCGGGTATCGGGTTACGGAGTGGCAGTGCGTCTTTTACGTGCGGAAGGCATCCGTGTGCTGAGCGAGCTTCAGCTTCAAGACGTGTTGGAGATGTCGCAGCTCCGTCATCCTGGTGTGGCTCCAGCTCTTTTTGCTGAATCGTCGTGCGCGTGCCCCGTGCTCGAAACCGAGCGTCTCATACTACGCGCACTGACGCTCGACGATGTTGAAGATGCGTACGCCTATTGCTGCGACCCCGATATCGGTGCCGATGCGGGCTGGCCAATGCACCGCACGCTTGATGATTCCCGTATGTTTGTGACATGCATTGCCAATGCGCCACACGTGTTCGGCATCTTTGAGAAACGCGGTGCGCAAACTGGTCCATGCGTGGGTTCGGTCGGCCTTGTTGACGATCCTCATCGTAAAAATGTCGATTGTCTCATGTTGGGCTACGCACTCGCCAAGCAAGCATGGGGACGAGGTCTCATGACCGAAGCATCGCGCGAAGTGATTCGTTATGGCTTCGAGGAGTTGGGGTTAAGCATGGTTACGGTGAATCACTATGCATTCAATAAGCGTTCGCGTCGTGTTATTGAGAAGTGCGGCTTTCGACAGGAGGGCACACTGCGTGGTGTCGAGCCTGGTCCCGATGGTAGTCCGCAGGATATGGTGTTCTACTCGCTTGCCGCGGAAGAGTTGCGGAGTTAGAGAATTCTTAAATTCGATAAGCAGTGCAAAAAATGAGTTTTGCAGGGCCTCCTTGAGGGGTGCGCAAAACTGCACGTTTTGTACGTTAGTCGGTCTTACCAAATTGGATAGATTGCCCGATTTTGTACCCTATTTCTTCGATCATAAACTGATATCATCGCTCGATAAGAAAATGATTAAGATACTTATATAAGTATGTCATCTCGGAATAGGTGCCAATTGCTAGCATGGTAGGGTGGTTTGACGGACAGGGCAAAGCGAAAGGTCGTATATGTTTATCTCACATAAAACCGAAGAAGGACATCAAGAGCTCGTTGTTGATCATCTGCGAGAAGTGGCTGAAATGGCTGCAGAATTCGCTCGTCCTTTCGGCGCGCAAGACTGGGCGTATGCGGCGGGCATGGCGCATGATATCGGAAAATTCTCAACCGAGTTCCAGAACCGAATCCTTCGTGATGGACACCGTGTCGATCATTCCACTGCGGGGGCTTTTGAATTGACGGAGCGCAATTATTCGCGAATTCTTGCTTATTGTGTTGCGGGTCATCATGGTGGTCTTCCCAATGGGGGCTCGCTTGCGGATGTTGATGAAGGTGTAACGCTGCAGAATCGTTTAAAAAAAGCGCGTGATGGGCGACTGCCTGACTACCATGCGTTTGAGCAAGAGATTAGCTTGCCGGAGAGAGGGTATTTCAGATTCGATAACGTAGTTGCTCAAGATGGATTTTCGGTTCCGTTTCTTACGCGCATGTTGTTCTCATGTTTGGTTGATGCCGACTATTTATGTACCGAGCGATTCATGAGAGGGGAGGCGCGCGAGCAACTAAGCGAAGAGAATCTTGAGGCGTTATATTCTCGCATTGAGGAGAAGGTTCGTTCGTTTTATCCTCCCCAAACGGCATTGAATGAAATCCGATGTGGGTTGCTTGATGCGTGTTCCGAATCCGCACAGGGAAAACCAGGAGTATATTCACTCACTGTTCCCACTGGAGGCGGGAAAACTATCGAATCGCTGTACTTTGCTTTGAAACATGCGCATGTTCACGGTATGCGACGGGTTGTCTATGGGGTTCCCTATACTTCTATCATTGAGCAGAACGCGCAGGTATTTCGCGAGCTTTTGGGGGAGCGTGCGGTTCTTGAGCACCATGCGAACTTCGACTTCGACGATAGAGGGGAAGAGGGCGAGGTTCTTCGACTTGCAACGGAGAATTGGGACGCGCCAGTGGTGGTTACTACCAACGTACAATTGTTTGAGTCGCTGTTCGCGAATAAAACATCGCGTTGTCGCAAGTTACACAATCTTGCGAACAGTGTAATTGTGCTTGATGAAGCACAGATGATTCCTACTAAACAGCTGCTCCCTTGCGTGCGTGCTCTGGCAGAGTTGGTGCATCGTTATGGCTGCACGGTCGTGCTTTGTACGGCGACACAGCCGTCACTTGATGGGTTTTTTGAAAAATTTGGGTGTTCTGTTCGTGAGATAGCGCCAGACCCGCAGGAGATCTATGAACGATTGCGACGGGTGGAATACTGCTTTGCTGGTCCTCTTGAAGACCCCGCGTTGGCAGAGCGGCTCGCAAGCCATGATCAGGTACTTTGTATCGTTAATAATCGGCGGCAGGCAAGGCGACTCTACGAGTTGATCGCAGATCGCGGCGTGTATGGCGAAGGTGGTGTGTTTCATCTTTCGACACTCATGCACGCGGTTCATCGCGAGTGTGTACTCAAAGAGGTGAGACGGCGCCTCAAGGCGGGTGAGCCGTGTTGTGTGGTGTCGACCAGCCTTATTGAAGCAGGGGTGGATGTCGATTTTCCGGTAGCGTATCGCGCTTTGGCGGGTATAGACAGCATGGTTCAGTGTGCAGGCAGATGTAATCGTGAAGCAAAGCGTTCCAAAAGCGAGAGCGTTGTATACCTGTTTGAGGCGGCTACGTCCTATGGACTTCCTGCAGACATACGCCAAAAGGCTGCCGTATCGCATTCTGTTCTGCAGAGAAGGGGGATTGGTGACGCAAGGAAAGCGGGAGATGCAAGAGGAGCAGAAGAGGGATGTCGTTGTGATATAGGTTCGCTTGAGGTTATTCACGCGTATTTTGATCAACTGCATGAACTACGCGCAGAGCGTCTTGATGCAACGCATGCACTTTCCGATATGACGAACTTTTCTACTATTGATTCGATGCCATTTATTCCCTTTGAGCGTGTTGCTAAAGAATTTCGGATGATCGAGGAAGGTTCACGAACGGTGCTTGTTCCCGATGAAAGCGTTGCGTATGAAGTGCGGGCTTTGCGCACGGGATTTGCTACTCGTTCCGATATGCGTCGGCTCTCTCGCTTCTCGGTTGGTCTTTATGATGTGGATGTTAAGACGCTGCTTAGTGCTGGCGCTCTTATGTCGATAGAAGAGGGTACTTACCTGTTAATTGATTCCGATTTATATCGTAAAGAAACTGGTTTGGACGTAGAAGAGGCCGGCGGAAAAGGAATAGTTATATGATACGCTAGCTAAATGATGATTGCCATCATAATTGTGATGATGGCTGCGATCATAGGAACCTTGACAATTGAGATAACTGAAAATTGGGGTAGAGAGGAGGTGTCTTAATGGCTTACGGAGTAAGCGTTGAGGTTTGGGGCGATTATGCATTGTTTACGCGGCCTGAGTTGTCGGTTGAGCGTATGTCCTATGATGTTATGACGCCTAGTGCGGCACGTGGTTTACTCGAATCGATTTATTGGCATCCTGGAATGTGCTACGTCATTGATCGCATTCATGTTCTTAATCCCATTCGATTCACAAACGTACGACGAAACGAGGTAAAGTCGAAGGCGCTTGCCAGTACTATGCGTCGTGCGATAACAAGTGGGGGTGAGCTTCCTTGTATCAATACGAAGGAAGATATTCAGCAGCGGGCGTCGCTCATGCTCACCGATGTTCACTATGTGATAGATGCTCATTTTAATCTTACCGACAAGGCGAAGCCCGAGGATAACCCGGGGAAATTCAAAGACATTATCAAGCGAAGGCTTGAAAAAGGTCAGTGTTATTCCATGCCATATTTTGGAACACGCGAATTTCCTGCTCACTTCAAAGCGGCACCAGAGGAGGTGCTGACGGGGTTCTATGCAGACTCAGGCGAGCGCGATCTCGGTCTTATGCTCTACGACATGGACTATTCGGATACTAGTAATATTACGCCACTGTTCTTCCGTGCCGTTATGCATGATGGAGTTGTGCAGGTGGAAGGAAACGAGGTGTTCCGATGATCTTGCAGTCGCTTGCAAGCTACTATGATTACCTTGTTAAGGAGCATCCCGAGCGGGTTGCGCGTCCCGGATGGTGTGCGCGTCAGGTTGCGTTCATGTTGGACGTGTCACCTCAGGGAGATCTGAGGGGCATTATTCCTGCCGAAGAGAAGAGGGGATGGTCAAGAGCGGTTCCTATGCAGGCAAAAAGGGCTTCGGGGGTGGATGCAAATTTCCTCTGCGATAATGCAACCTATCTATTAGGCATTGATCTGAAGGGAAAGCCTGAGCGGGCTCGCCAGTGTTTTGAGGCGGCGAAAGAGCGACATCTTGCACTGCTTTCGGGTGTAAATTCCGTGGCTGCGAAAGCGGTTTGTGCATTCTTTTCAACTTGGAATCCAGCTGATGCCTCAGAGCATCCTGAAGTGGTTGCGGCGGGTGAAGCGTTGCTTGCAGGCGGAAACCTGGTGTTTCTCGTGGACGGTAAAGAGGCGTTGTCGGATGCGATGGTTTGCGCGACGTGGGACGATCGGTATGGGGCGGCTTCGAACGATGCTGTGGTTATGACCTGCTTGGTGTCGGGTGAGAAAGCTCCTATTGCTCGTCTTCACCCATCCATCAAGGGGGTAATGGGCGCTCAGGCTATGGGTGCATCGCTGGTAGGATTTAATGCGCGCGCTTTTGAATCGTATGGACACGATGAGGAACAGGGTCTCAACGCGCCCGTAAGTGAACGGGCGACGTTCGCTTATACCACGGCACTTAATTATCTGCTGTCTGATCGAAAGCATCATTTGCGTTTGGGCGACACAACGGTGGTGTACTGGGCATCAAAAAATGACGACATTTGTAGTCAGCTGGTAACTGATATTTTCAACCCGCCGATGGTGGAAACAAACAAGGACGCGTTAAAAGCGGTGAGCGACCCTGACCAGCTTATCGATGAGATAATGCGCAAACTTGCTGCTGGTCTTCCTGTGGCAGACGTCGATCTTGAAACTGAGTTTTTTGTGCTCGGCCTTGCTCCGAACGCTGCACGCCTGTCGGTGAGGTTTTTTCACCGCGATACCTTTGGTGCCTTGCTGGAAAATATACGCGAGCATTACGATCGTATTGCCATTGTTCATGCGCCTTTCGAGAAAAAGTATCTTTCTCCCTATCGGTTGCTTGCGGAAACTGAAAACCCGAATGCCAAACAACCGGCCGCAACGTCGGTGCTGGGTGGGGCGCTGATGCGTTCAATTTTAGAAAACTCGCCCTATCCGGCAGCATTGTTTACTAATGCGTTGCTGCGCACGCGGGCTACGCGCGATAGCGACGAGAAGTGCACGCGCAAGGTAACACGTGGTCGCGCGGCCATCATTAAGGCGTATCTGCTGCATAATTGTGGGAAAGACGACAAGGAGGTTACGGTGGTATTGAATGAGGAGCGCACTGATGCGCCGTATGTATTAGGGAGACTGTTCTCAGTACTTGAGCATATACAGGATGCGGCAAATCCTGGCTTAAACTCAACGATTAAAGATAAGTACTTTGATTCCGCATCTACAACGCCAGGTATGGTATTCCCGATTATTATCAAACTGAGTGACCGTCACTTAAAAAAGCTGATGCGTGACAGCGGTGGTTTGGCTATAAGTCTTTCTAAAGCGCGCGGAGAACTGATCGGAAAGATTAACACCTTCCCCCAGCGATTATCTCTCGAAGAGCAGGGGGAGTTTATCCTTGGGTATTACCATCAGACTCAAAAGCGCTATGAGGGCAAGAACAAAGACAAATCCGAGAATCAGGAGGCCTAGGCCATGAGTGATCCCATTAAGAACCGCTACGATTTTGTTATTTACTTTGATGTGGAAAATGGTAATCCGAATGGAGATCCTGATGCGGGTAATATGCCGCGCATTGATACGGAGACCTCTCTTGGTTATGTGACGGATGTGTGCCTGAAGCGTAAGATTAGAAACTATGTCGAAACGGTAAAGGAAGGCGCATACGGTTTCGATATTTACATCAAGGATGGTGTTTCCTTGAACGCGAGCGACAATCGGGCCTTGGAGGCTTTGGGCGCCGATGCGAAGGATATAAAGAAGCTAAAGAAGGATGATCCTACGCTTGACGCAAAGATTCGTGATTGGATGTGTGGTACGTTCTTTGACATTCGCACCTTTGGCGCGGTAATGACAACCTTTGTAAAGGGCGCGCTCAACTGTGGGCAAGTGCGCGGTCCGGTGCAACTGACGTTTGCCCGCAGTGTTGATCCCATTATTCCTCAGGAAGTAACCATTACACGTGTGGCTATTACGACTGAGGCCGATGCTGAGAAAAAGGGAACGGAAATGGGGCGCAAATACGTTGTACCGTATGCGCTCTATCGCTGCGAGGGCTACGTATCGGCTAACTTGGCACGCAAGTCTACTGGTTTTTCCGAAGAGGATCTGGCGCTTTTGTGGGATGCGATTGTGAATATGTTTGAGCACGATCATTCGGCCGCACGCGGCAAGATGGCCGTGCGTGAGCTTATTGTGTTTAAACATGACAGCGAACTGGGCAATGCTCCTTCATATAGGCTGTTCGACGCGGTAACAACGAAGAAGAAAGATGGTATCGAAGCACCTCGCTCTATTGGTGATTATGAGCCGGTATCTATTGATGAGGCAGCCATTCCCGAAGGGGTGAGCGTGCTAAGGCTGGTGTAGTTATGTATAGCGACGATGATTTTCTCGCATTGTCGGGTATACAGCATTTTGCGTTTTGTAGAAGGCAGTGGGCTCTCATTCATCTGGAGCAGGTTTGGGCTGAGAATGTTTTGACCACCGAAGGCGACCTGATGCACCGCCGCGCTCATGATGATCTTCTCCGCGAACGACGAGGGAATACTCTCGTCGTTCGCGGCTTGGCCGTGCGGTCGCGGGCGCTTGGCTTGGCGGGTGTTTGCGATGTGGTTGAATTTCACGTCGACGATAGGGGTGTTCCTCTGGTAGATGAAGAGGGTCTTTGGTCTCCTACTCCCGTGGAGTATAAACGCGGACGTAGTAAAGTGTCGGATGCCGATCGGTTGCAGCTGTGTGCTCAGGCGCTTTGTTTGGAGGAGATGCTTGGGTGTGACATCCCTTTAGGATATTTGTACTACAACGAAACAAAGTCGCGCGAACGGGTGAATTTGGATGATGAGTTGCGTGCGATGGTGATCGATTTTGCCGAAGAGATGCATGCAATGTATGCGCGGCGTCATACTCCCAAAGTTAAGCCTTTTTCAGCATGTCGTAGTTGTTCGCTGTTGGAGGTGTGTGTGCCACGTGTGGTGAATCGCGGTACCGTTGCCGATTATGTGGCGCGCGGTGTGTCGGAGGAGGATTAATGAGACATCTACTTAATACTCTATACGTGTTTTCCGAAGATGCATACTTATCGTTGGATGGCGAAAATGTTGTTGCGCGATGTGATGGTGTAGAGCTGGGTCGCATTCCGCTTCATACGCTGGAAGGTATTTTATGCTTTTCATATCGCGGTGCGAGTCCGCAGCTTATGGGCGCATGTGTCGAGCGAGAGGTAGCTCTTTCGTTTTTCGGCAGAAACGGACGCTTTCTTGCTCGTGTGCAAGGTGAGCGAAGAGGAAATGTTCTGCTTCGAAAAGCCCAATGTATATGGTCTGAAGATGAGAATAAGAGTTTAGGAATAGCACGTAACTTCATCGTGGGAAAGCTGTTTAATAGTCGCTGGGTACTTGAACGCGCGATTCGGGATCATGGACTGCGAATTGATACTGAGGCGGTTAAATCGGCAGCATTAAAGCTGGATTCGTCGATGCGGACAGCCGCAGAAGCTCCGTCACTCGATTCGCTGCGCGGGGTGGAAGGTGATGCCGCTGCTGAGTATTTCGGTGTGTTTGACGAGCTGATATTGCGAAATAAGGAGGCGTTTCGGTTTTCGGGTCGAGTTCGTCGGCCTCCGACTGATGCGGTTAATGCTATGTTATCGCTGTTTTATACGGTACTTGCCCTAGATTGTGCGGCTGCGCTTGAGGGTGTTGGGCTTGATCCCTATATTGGCTTCATGCATGTCGATCGGCCAGGGAGAAAATCGCTTGCTCTCGATATGATGGAAGAGTTGCGTTCGGTGATGGTGGATCGATTTGTTCTTTCGGCGGTGAATAACCGTGTGGTCGATGCTACCTGTTTCGAAGTGAGGGAATCGGGAGAAGTTCGGCTTACCGAAGAAGGCCGCCGATCTTTATTCGATGTGTGGCAACTGCGGAAGAAAGAGACCATTACCCATCCATTCTTGAAGGAGAAAGTGCCACGAGGGTTAGTTCCCCATGTGCAGGCTCTGCTTCTTGCCCGTCATGTGCGGGGAGATATTGATGGGTATCCGCCTTTTCTCTGGAAATGAGGTAGGCATATGCTAACGATAATCACTTATGATGTGAGTACGGAGGATGCTGCGGGTCGTCGTCGATTGCGGAAGGTTGCGCGACATTGTGTGAACTATGGACAGCGGGTTCAGAATTCTGTATTCGAGTGTGTTGCTGATGCTGCAACGATGGTACGGGTGAAAAGTGAGCTGATTGAACTCATTGATGTTGGTAAAGACAGTCTGCGCTTTTATTATTTGGGCAATAACTACCAAACGAAAGTTGAGCATGTGGGTGCGAAGCCGTCATATGAGGCCGAGGGGTTTCTTGCTCTTTAATTGAGTGTGCGACCATGTGGCAACCATTCTCCACAAGGGAGGTTCGCACCTAAATAACCCTATTGTAAAAGGTTGTTTTGAGGATAATCAGCTTTATTTTTCTTGGGAACCACTACTTTTAGGGTTTAGGATGTATAAAACGCAAAATATTGCGGTCACTCCCCACACGGGGAGTGCGGATTGAAATTATCGACGGGAAGCATCGCATAATAGCGGAGTTTGGTCACTCCCCACACGGGGAGTGCGGATTGAAATGTCTATACCTATTTTTTTAGCAATCACCTTGTTGGTCACTCCCCACACGGGGAGTGCGGATTGAAATTTATCCCATGCTTTCCAAAAGTCATATGTGAGCAGTCACTCCCCACACGGGGAGTGCGGATTGAAATTCCAGCGCTGCACGATAAGGATCAAAGCGAATAGTCACTCCCCACACGGGGAGTGCGGATTGAAATCAACTCGTGACGTAAAATCGTGTGGCACATGTAGTCACTCCCCACACGGGGAGTGCGGATTGAAATATTAGGCATCACCGCCCATCGTGCGTGCGTTTAGTCACTCCCCACACGGGGAGTGCGGATTGAAATTCATTTTCAAAAAAAACAGCTCTGTAATCGCATAGAGTCACTCCCCACACGGGGAGTGCGGATTGAAATGTTAAAGTCGTTTCGTTAAGAGTGAGAGCATATGTCACTCCCCACACGGGGAGTGCGGATTGAAATATGGTTCCTTTCGGAAAAGCCCCTGCAAACGCGGGGGGTCACTCCCCACACGGGGAGTGCGGATTGAAATGCTGTCTACCCAGTTTTAGGTTATCGAGCATGGCGTGTCACTCCCCACACGGGGAGTGCGGATTGAAATACCAATGCGATCCCAAGTTGCCGATTTGCTTGGTCACTCCCCACACGGGGAGTGCGGATTGAAATAGGAATAAGATAGTAGAAATCTGGAGTGGTATCCAGTCACTCCCCACACGGGGAGTGCGGATTGAAATTGCAAGCTTTATTGGCAACGGGGTATTTTCAGAGTCACTCCCCACACGGGGAGTGCGGATTGAAATAAGATGACATTCTCGGAGGTTTGGAGTTGAAACTGTCACTCCCCACACGGGGAGTGCGGATTGACATATGAGAACTGGCAGCGAATGCTTGTCCGTGCTGGGTCACTCCCCACACGGGGAGTGCGGATTGAAATACCCATTATGCCTTGATATTCCGATTGAAGGTACGGTCACTCCCCACACGGGGAGTGCGGATTGAAATAGGGCTATTGGCGCTATTTGCATGTCTTTATTTGGGTCACTCCCCACACGGGGAGTGCGGATTGAAATCCTAATACGATTATTTGTTATATGGGACTACGTGGTCACTCCCCACACGGGGAGTGCGGATTGAAATAAGGACAGCGCGCCAACTGTCGAGGCGTACGCAGTCACTCCCCACACGGGGAGTGCGGATTGAAATCCCGGGGCCGAGATACTGGACGCCCGCGGCACCGAGTCACTCCCCACACGGGGAGTGCGGATTGAAATTACGACCGATATATCCGTGGATTGTGGGTCGTTGTCACTCCCCACACGGGGAGTGCGGATTGAAATCTCGACGTTATCAGCATCCGGTTTAACGTCATGGTCACTCCCCACACGGGGAGTGCGGATTGAAATTATCGCTCTTACGGTCTTGCCGACGCATACGAGAACGTCACTCCCCACACGGGGAGTGCGGATTGAAATCAGGGGCTTTACAGTGCGGAGGAAATGGCACAAGAGTCACTCCCCACACGGGGAGTGCGGATTGAAATCAATGAAGTTGCTGATCACGAGCAATTGCCATGGGTCACTCCCCACACGGGGAGTGCGGATTGAAATTCCAGAGCCTCCACGGCTCGACATGAACTCTAGCGTCACTCCCCACACGGGGAGTGCGGATTGAAATTCGTCTTTCTCGCGTTGATCGTTAGCGACCTGCACCGTCACTCCCCACACGGGGAGTGCGGATTGAAATCTCCGTGTTGTCCATGCCAGCCGCATCGAGCGCCGTCACTCCCCACACGGGGAGTGCGGATTGAAATAGGTACTCGATGTGGTAGGTAACGTCGTGTCGAGGTCACTCCCCACACGGGGAGTGCGGATTGAAATCTAAAAGGTGCCCTTCACGTTGAATCTCTAGAAGGGTCACTCCCCACACGGGGAGTGCGGATTGAAATGACAACGAACCACCTCTGCGCGTCCGTACCGTTGTCACTCCCCACACGGGGAGTGCGGATTGAAATATTTTCGACGTGTAGTTTGGCAAAGATAGATCGGGTCACTCCCCACACGGGGAGTGCGGATTGAAATTTAAGCCGACAGAACGCCATGTGGCTTTGCATGGTCACTCCCCACACGGGGAGTGCGGATTGAAATCGTGCTCAACCTGCGTTCCGATTGTTCCGCCGATGGTCACTCCCCACACGGGGAGTGCGGATTGAAATTAGCCCATAGGGAGGGTATACCCGCCTACCGTCCGTCACTCCCCACACGGGGAGTGCGGATTGAAATGATTGAGATAGGCAAGCTGATGATCCGCCTCGAAGTCACTCCCCACACGGGGAGTGCGGATTGAAATCCCCGCGAATCAGGCCACTTTGGCATGACGAGTGAGTCACTCCCCACACGGGGAGTGCGGATTGAAATTTCCGCGTTCTCAAACGGTTTGCCCGCACCACAGTCACTCCCCACACGGGGAGTGCGGATTGAAATTTGATAGATTCGATCGTTTTGTTGTCTACACCAGTCACTCCCCACACGGGGAGTGCGGATTGAAATGGACAATTCAGTGTTGATAATGTCGGTGATCGCAGTCACTCCCCACACGGGGAGTGCGGATTGAAATCAACTATCGGCGACGCTTACGCCATGTGGTATGGTCACTCTCCACACGGGGAGTGCGGATTGAAATTATGCAATATGGCGAGGGTTCGTAATCGTCGCCGTCACTCCCCACACGGGGAGTGCGGATTGAAATACTGCTCTCAAGAAGCGCGTGAAACTCGGAAGGGTCACTCCCCACACGGGGAGTGCGGATTGAAATCAGGACACGGCCTCAGCGTAAAGCAACTGGGATAGTCACTCCCCACACGGGGAGTGCGGATTGAAATAAGGATGGCGAAAAGGTCAATGTTGGCGACTGCAGTCACTCCCCACACGGGGAGTGCGGATTGAAATCCATCAAATTTGCGACAACCAACAAAGAAACGATCGTCACTCCCCACACGGGGAGTGCGGATTGAAATCGGTATGGTATTCGTGGCCGTTTTAACTTTGACGCGCACTCTCCGCGCGAAAAGGGTGCGTCAGAATGGTTCTTAACAGGTAGACTACTCATTTGTGGGATTACCGATGCTTTTAAAGAGCGTTTAATAAAATTGGGATGTTCTATAAGATATTGGATACGATCGCTTTTCGTCAAAAGGGAAGCTTGAAGCCTCTATCTTGACACCCTAAGAACCTAGATGTACTTGACGGCAGGATCGAGCAGTTGTTGTTTTAGGTCTTGTGGTTGAGAGCCAGTTAGCTTTGCGGTTTCATTTAAGAAGAGGTTATTTCCGATAAACTATAAATGTTTATAGTTCCACGGTACAAAGGCGGTTAGTGATAGTATCAAACGAGCGCTATTGGTTGAAAGTAGAGGAGCGACCTACCAATGAGTGAAGAGCCTTCACCGCCGAAAAGTATTGCTTTGTCATGTCATCTAGTGGACTTGACTACCTCTGCAAGACAGGAGATGAAACAGAGTGCGAATAAGCAAGCAGAAGTCCTTCAGCGAGCTCACTTCATGTATGTTCTCTCTTGTTCCGACGGTACGCTCTACACCGGCTATACCACCAATGTTGAGCAGCGCGTGATTGTACACAATGCTGCTAAGGGTGCAAAGTACACACGTGGTCGCTTGCCGGTCGAGCTGGTTGCTCAGATTTCCTTTGCTACAAAACATCAGGCTATGAGTGCAGAATACCGCTTTAAGCGATTAACCCGCCCCCAAAAGGAAGCATTGCTTGAACGTATGTGCGATTCAAGTTCTGCCGATGTAGCTGCGTTCCTGCTAGAATAGCCTCCAAACATAACCCGCTGGCGAAAGGAACCATCGTGCTCGTCTCCCACTTGGACAATGTCGATCAAAACGATTACCTCTCCAAGCGCATGCGTGTAGCATACGCGTTTTTGCGCGAGACAGACCTAGCAAGTCTACCGCTTGGCCGTACGGATATCGATGGCGATACAGTGTTTGCTAACGTGCAAGAATACGAAACCGTCCCGGCGGCCGACAAGCAGATGGAAGCGCATCGTCGCTACTATGACGTACAGTATGTCGTAACAGGAGAAGAGTTCTTGCAGTATGCTCCGCTTGAAGGGCTGAAGTCAGCCGGCTCGTTCGATGAGGTGGGCGATTTCGGCCTGTTTGAGACACCGTATAACCCCAGTATTGTTATTCTGCGAGCGGGCGACCTGGCTGTCCTTGCTCCCGAAGATGCTCATAAACCGGGATGCGCCTTGTGTTCGCCGTCATGGGTGCGCAAGATTGTTGTGAAAGTGCTTGCATAGCCGTCTGACCACCTACTTGGGTGGTGGTATTGCTGTTGGCTAATGCAATTACCTGTCCCAATGACACCTCATGATATGATGCAACGCTTGAAGATTTGTTGATTAGAAGTTGAAGGAACGTTATGCAGACCTACATTGCTCACTATTGTTCGCCGGCGGCCTCCGATGCCCGCGCTACGGGGCTGTTTGAATTTGAGAGCGATGCCAGAGCTAATTCCAAAGGAAACTTACGCGATGCGCGTCTGAAAATGCTGGAAATGTATGGTAAAGATGCTGTGTCGTGGACTATCGATAAAATTGAGCGCAAGAAAGCTACCGATACCGTGCAAGGCGGACAGCTGGAGCTTGATTTTCGACCGCCTAAAAAACAGCGTACCCGAGCCAAGAAAAAAGAATACTGGTAGGTCTTGCCGACCGATGTTACGCTCGCAACGCAACACTGCCGATGACAACCTTGTTTCATCGCGTGAAAGAAGATGAACCCTCTTATGTGAACCGCTATAATAACCTCCCATACCAATACTGCACATCCGTATCTGCCGTTGTAAAGTACAGCAGAGGGACGACTAAGAATGAGGGAGCATCCATGAAAAACAAGCAGGTGAAGTTTCTTAAGAAGCTACTCGAGACACCCTCTGCTACGGGTACTGAAATTGCCGTGGCGGCACTGGTGCGCGAGCGCTTGGCCGATGTTGCCGACGAGATCGAGACAAACGTCATGGGGTCGGTGCACGCTACTCTTTCCGGCAAGGGAAGCGGTCCTTCCCTCATGCTTTCGGCGCATATGGATGAGATCGGTTTGATGGTTACATACATTTCCGACGAGGGTTTCCTTTCGGTAGCGTCTGTCGGTGGTGTCGACGCCGGTATCTTACCTGGTATGCGTGTTGATGTGCATGCTTCAAACTCGCTCGAACCCTTACGTGGTGTTGTGGGTCGCAAACCTATCCACCTCATCGATCCTGATGAGCGCAAGAAGGTCACGCCTATTGATAAACTGGTTATCGATCTGGGTCTTCCAGCTAAAAAAGTCAAGAAGCTTGTTCGCGTTGGCGATGTAATCACGTTTGGTGTTGGCTTCGAGCGATTCGGTCGCAACATGGCCGTGTCACGTGCGTTCGACGACAAGGCTGGCGTGTGGGTAGCCGTGCGTGTTCTGGAGCGGTTGGCAGCAGAGGGTCGTGCAACTGGTGATTTCATTTGTGCTGCTACGGTGCAAGAAGAAATAGGTACGCGTGGTGCCGAGACGTCTGCTTACTCCGTATTTCCCGACGTGGCGCTTGCTTTCGATGTAACCCACGCTACCGACTATCCAGGTATCGACAAGACGAAACACGGTAAGATAATCTGCGGCGAAGGTCCCGTTATCGCACGTGGCCCCAACATCAACCCCGAGGTGTTTGAACGTTTGGTGGCTGCAGCTGAGGCCGAGGGTATTCCTTATCAGATCGAGGCCGAACCGGGGGTTACGGGTACCGATGCACGGGCTATCCAAATGGCACGCGGTGGCGTGCCTACCGGCTTAGTGTCCGTACCGTTGCGCTATATGCATACGCCTACCGAGGTTGTGTGCTTGGAAGATCTGGATGCCACCGTGAAGTTGATTGTGCGCTTTGCCCTAGACCTAGATGAAAGTGCCTGCTTCGTTCCGGGTATGGGCTCTGTGTGTGTAGATGGGGCTGACGAGTTGGCTGAGGATGCAGCTGAGACTACGGAGGCTTCCGAGAGCGCAACGCAGGCGCAGTTCGACGAGACGGGCGTGAAATAGTACTTATGAAACGCGAAGAAAAAACCATCGCGAAGAATCGCAAGGCTTTCCATGAATACGAGATTATGGAAACCTTCGAGGCGGGTATCGAGCTCACCGGCACTGAAGTGCGTTCACTGCGCGAGAATAACTGTCAGCTTACCGATTGCTTTGCGTTAGTTCGCGGCGGTGAGGTGTGGTTGCATAACGTACACATACCGCCGTACTCTAATGGCAATATTGCGAACGTCGATCCCGACCGCAAGCGTAAGCTGCTGTTACATAAAAGTCAGATCCGCGAGCTGGAGCGCAAGACCGTCGAAAAGGGCATGGCATTGGTGCCGGTGAAAATGTACTTTAAAGACAACTCCCTCGTAAAGGTGGAGCTGGCCATTGCACGTGGCAAGAAGCTCTACGACAAACGCGCTAGTATGGCGGAGCGCGACAATCGCCGCGAGGTTGAGCGTGCGCTGAAAGAACGAAGCCGTTAAAATAGAAATTGTATCGCGCCGACAACATCGCTGGCGCCGACTCGAAGGAGGCCGCTATGGGCTTGGACGAGGAACTGAACGAGATAGAAGATGGCGCCGAGACGGAAGCTGAGCAGATCGACGAAGAAACCGAGCTTGAAGATGTCGAGGAATTCCAAGACGACGAGCTGTTCGACCCTCAGGCGGAAGAATCCGATCTTGAGGAAGCTTACGAAGGTTTTTTTGCCGAGGAAGGTCCTGAAGGTGAAGGGGAGACTAGTCCTGAAGGCTACGATGGTGGTCTTGCTGCGGTTGTAGAGAATAAGACGGGTATGGATCTGTCCGAAGAGGGTTTCCATATCGTCGGCGACGATAACCCGGAAGCACTTGAGGACGAGTTGGCTGAAGAGGGCATGCTCGACGAGTACGATGGTGATGAACTGACGGAGGATGACGAGGACGTTACCATTGATGAGCCTATCGACGAAAGCGATGACTACGAGGTGGTGGAGCTTGAGATCGATGACGACGATATTGTTGCTTACCTCGAGGATGAGGACGGCAATCGCGTGGGCTTCGTTGTTGTGGAGGATGATGAGGAGGTCGAGTACTTTTACGTGGACGACGATAATCATGTCGCCGAGGACGGTTCGACCGACAATGAATTCGATATGGGTATTACGAAAGAGGGCGTTGCGCGTACAACCAACGACGTAAATGCCATCTATAAAGACGGCATCGCGGTAGTATCCGAGTTGAAGGATGCGGTGTTTGATATCAAGGAGGCCTTTGATTTTGGCTTCTTGAAAAAGAAGTAAGCTATTCGATTGCCGTTTTGAACTAGCGGTACTAAACAGTGATTAGGGTACCGTTTGAGTGTGTGTTTGGCAGGCTCGCCTGCTTGACAAACGGTTGCGTCAGGATAGAATGTACATTCCGCCGTGCCAAGGCATGGCGGCGCACGACTCTCTGCCGTGCAGATCTTTGAAAAGGTGGGCCATCCCCCTTGCGGATTTTTAGCATTCTAACTGCGGCTTTATACGCTGTGTTTCTGCAAAACGGGGGCGACTGGTTTCGACATGGTACGTTTGAAATGAGGAGCAGGTCGTGGTCTCCTCGCCACGTTAAACAGGGGTAAAGTCAATTTAATTGGCAAGAACAACACTCAGAGCGCTCCGGCGCTCGCCATGGCTGCTTAATAGTACCAGGCTGTCGGCTTCGGGATTTCCCCGACTCGAGGTTCGGCACAAACTCAGGGGAATGCGCTTGAGCACGTAGCCAGTATGGCTCAAGCAAAGATTGAACTGGCTAGGGAAGGCAACGTTTGTCAATGAACCGAGTTCGACCGAATATTGATCATCGACTAAGCTTGTAGAGCCTCGTGGATTATGTAGTATGGACCGGAGTTCGATTCTCCGCGCCTCCACCATTAAAAATGTGCCGTCTGATTTAGTGTAAAAGCAGATCAGGCGGCATTTTTATTGCTTTATGTGGATGCAAAACTATCGATAAATATCCGTGTATTCCCGTATGTTTTGCCCGTTTTTTGGCCACTTTAGCCAATAATTAGCCAATAGAATTGTCCCGAAAATCGCCTTTTGCTCATGTTTACCATACAAGCCGATGAAATTCAGCCCATCGCTGGTATCTAGATGCTTATTAAGGAGTCTTACGCTAGGGAAGAAGCTTTGGTGCTGCGCGCGATGTGGGTCATTGGCTCTTTCCCTGTCGTTTTTGGTAGTAGTCGAATTCTTTCGCTTATCAACTAGATGTTAAATATCTTATGAAAATAACGAACAATACGTGGCAAATTTGTGATGGGTGTAACCTTCAGATAAGGTTAAGCATTTTGTTTACGAAAAGGGTACACTTCTCTTGGTACAATGCAACTGATATCAGGATAGAATGAGCGCACAAACGAACCTATGAAAGTCACCTATGAATGATAAGAGTAAAAACGGCAAAGCCCGGCATGCTCGCCATGCAGCGCCTTCGCCGCAGGGGGGAGAAAACAGCGCACAGGAAAAGCCTGCTTCCTCCGATCGCGACATACCATTATCTGCTGCAATACCCCCTGTGCCCTTGGTGGGCGCACCTTCCCCAAAGGACCAAGGGTCGGTTTTTCCTGCACCAAATCACACAGCGGTGATGCCTCAGGTTGTACGACCTGTTGATCCCCATGCCGATCATACTGGCGCAAAAACAGTTATGTCGGGTTATGTTGGTGGCCCTATGCTGCCAGTCGATATCAATGAGATCGATATTAAATCAACTCGCAAGCCTCTTAGAGTGCTTGGTATTGTGTTTGGTGTTCTGCTGGCTATTATCGCCATAGTTTACGTAGCTGGGTCGGTCGTGTTTGCCGACCGGTTCATGCCGAATACCAAAATTGGCAATCTTGACATTTCGTTCAAGGCATCTTCCGAGGTGCAGAGTATGTTGTCCGATTTTGTCGACGACTATGCGTTGAAGGTTGAAGGTCAAGGTTTCTCCTTGTCGCTGTCTGCAAAAGATGCGGGTATGAACCTTGATGGCAAGAAGGTTACCGATGCTATACACGCTGAAGTGAACCAATGGGCATGGCCTGTTGAGGTGTTTCGACAGCACGATGCTACGGAGATGCTGGCAGCAACTTACAATGAAAGTGGCTTGGGTGATGCGGTCCGCGTAGCGCTTGATAAGTTTAACGCTACAGCGACACCTCCTACAAATGCAACGGTTGCCTATGATACTGCGATAAAAGCATTCGCTGTTCGGCCCGAGGCAGTGGGCACTCAGTTAAGCTACGATGCCGTTATTGCGGCAATTGACAATGCTGTCGTTTCCTTGGAGCCTACGGTGAAGCTGACGAAAAGTGAGCTTGCGCAGCCGACGGTGCTTTCTACTGATGCCAAACTTAAGGCAGCGGCAGACCAAGCCAATACCATGATTAAGGCTGATATTGTGTTGACTATGGCTGGTACTACGGCAGGTGAGGTAAACGCCGATCTCGTTTCGCAGTGGGTCAGATTGGGCGACGACCTAACGGCTACGCTTGATGACGCGGCACTTACCGCCTGGGTGGACGAACTGGCGGCAGCGTGCAACACAGTAGGTACGAAGCGCACCTACACCCGTCCCGATGGCAAGGTTGTTACCGTTGCGGGTGGTATTTATGGTTGGGAAGTAGATCGCGACACTTTGCTTGGTACGGTAAAAGATGGCGTTGCGAACGGCGTGGTTACGACGGTTGAGGTACCTACGGTATCGACTGGCACAGCTTATAATGGTGCAGGAGCCCGCGACTGGGGTGCGCGGTATTGCGATATCGATCTTTCTGAGCAGTATGTGCGCTTCTATGATGCGTCGGGCGCGCTTATCTGGGAATCGCCCTGTATTTCGGGTAAGCCCGATGGACAGCACGATACCTCTACTGGAGTATATTGGCTAAATGCCAAGGCAAGTCCCTCGAAGCTTATCGGCTATGAAAATGGTCAGAAAATCTACGAGTCTACCGTTCAGTATTGGATGCCTTTCGTAGGTAATGCGATTGGTCTGCACGATGCCGATTGGCAGCCAAGTTTCGGTGGTACTATGTATGCCGACGGCTATGGGAGCCATGGCTGCGTTAATTTGCCCCCAGGAAAGGCTGCGGAGTTGTACGGTATTATTCAGTCGGGTGATGTTGTAGTGAGTCACTGGTAAGATCGTTGTTTCCGCCGGCTGCAAGGTCGGCGGATTTTTATAGGAGGGTTCACGGAGTTAAGCCCTCTACGCTGTTTGTTGTAATTATGCTACCGTTAGATCGGCGTGTTTTAAGGGTACGACGCGCTCTAGATCGTTAAGGCTCATTTCAATCTGGCAGCCAATGCGACCACCCGAAAAAACGATATGTTCAAATAGTTCGGCAGTCTCGTCGATTGCAGTGGGAAAGGGCTTTAGCATGGCGATAGGTGAGCAGCCGCCATGTAGGTAGCCAGTTAGAGGGAATAGCTCTTTAGATTTGATCATGGCGACAGATTTCTCGCCTGCCGTGGCTGCTGCTTTTTTTAAATCGAGCTCGCATGCTACGGGAATCATAAATACATAGTGCTCACCTGTTTTACCTCGCGTAACAAGGGTTTTAAACACGCGATCTTTATCTAAATTAAGCAAACACGCTACTTCTACGCCCGACAAAGCTTCGGGGCAGTCAAAGAACCGCGGTTGGTAAGCGAGACTGTTCGCATCCAATATGCGCATGGCGTTTGTCTTGTGGTCGTTATCCTTAGACATAATGGGTCTTTCGCGTCGAAATGCCAATTACTTGTCGCTATCTTGTGAGTAAACCGCCAAGATGCGCGCTCGCGCTATCGCTTTACCTACGATATCATGAAACCATGGATAGCAAACATCTGACATATAGGGACTATGCGCGGTATGCACAACAATCCGCTGAAGAGGTGGCGCGCGATTGTGAGGTCGAGACGTTTCGGGCTAGTGGCCCAGGTGGGCAGTGCGTGAATACTACCGACTCTGCCGTACGAATGACGCACGTTCCCACGGGTATTGCGGTAACCAGTCGGGAATCGCGTAGCCAGTTTCGCAACCGGCAGCTCTGTCTTCAGAAGTTGCGTCAGTTGTTTGTCAACAAAGCGGTTCCTCCTAAAGTTCGCCATGCTACTCATCCTAGTCGTGCAGCCCGTCAGCGTAGACTTGACCATAAGCACTTTCGAGCGCAGATAAAAATACAACGCCGTCGCATCGATGATTGAGACTTAGAGATGGTGCTACTTGAAGACGAGAGATCATATCGAAAAACCTTGCGGCCCTATGAGTAGTATCTGAGATGAAAAAGAAAAAGAGAAGGAAAACAAAAGAGTCCCCTTCTCTTTTTTGTTTTTATCGAATGAAGTTTGTCATTATTTTTGATTCAACCTCAGGGTTTGAAACGCCATGCGCGCGAGATATTTCCAGGGAGCGTAGCATCCAAGCCATATTTCGACCTAAGGTGCGCATAATCTGCATGCCTTCTGCGTCCTGGCGAACATCATCGGTGCTTTTGCCATGTACCATGGGCCAGTAATTCGATGAAACGAGCGGCATACAGTTTATTTGGAAGTATTTATTCACCTGATCGATTGCCGGTGTTGTGCCGGCGCGGCGGGCTGAAGCAATGCCGGCAGCTGGCTTGAATCGCAAGCGGGCTGATGCCGCGTAAAACATGCGGTCAAGTATGGCTAGAAGGGCTCCGTTTGCCCCAGCGTAGTACACTGGTGTACCCACAATAATGCCATCGGCATTTTCGGCCTTGGCGATAAGATTGTTTACTACGTCGTCATCATAAATGCAGCGGGCATCGTCACGCTTTGTGCAGCCACCGCAACCATTACATCCACGTACGGGATCGCGACCTATCCAAGCGATCTCCGTCTCGAATCCTTCGGCCTGCAACGCGCCGGCCACTTCAGTGAGTGCGGTATAGGTGCAGCGTTCTTTGTTGGGACTTCCGTTGATTAGGAGAACTTTCATGATGCCTCGATTCTTATTTGTCTGCGGCTACCCCCTCATATCATAAAGGGGCTCTGGTGTTCGTATGGTAGGGTAGCATAACAAGGTGGTAACAAGGCATTTCGCTGCGGTATACTGAAAAGCATGGACGATATTTCGTTGACATCTTCTAGTTCTGGTACACCTGAGATACTCTCGGTTTCTACCTCGTTCGATAATGCGCCTATTGGTGTATTCGACTCGGGTTTTGGTGGCCTGACTGTGGCGCGCGAAATAGCAAAGGCGCTTCCGGGTGAGTCCATCGTATACTTGGGCGATTCGGCGCGTTGTCCCTATGGGCCACGTAGCTTGGATGAAGTGGATGGATTTGTGCAGCAGATTGGCAGTTGGCTGGTCGAGCGCGGAATAAAGCTTCTGGTTATTGCTTGTAATACCGCCACCGCTGCGGGACTTGCTCATGCGCAACGCACGTTTCCGGTGCCGGTCGTGGGCGTGGTGGAGCCAGGGGCGCGCGCTGCGGTGCATGCCACAAGGAATCGTCGTGTGGGAGTCATTGCTACGAAGGCTACCGTTGAGTCGGATGCCTACACCAAGGCTATTCGTCATCTAGATGCGGGTATTACCGTATTTTCTACCGCTACGCCACGTTTTGTGGAGATTGCCGAGCAGGGTTTACGTATGGCGGAGGGTCCCCTTGAAGATTTTACTTCCCTGATGTCGAAAGTCTACGTGAGACCTGCGTTTGAAGAGATTGCGCGCGAGTATTTAGAGCCATTGCGTCGTTGCGAAATAGACACCCTTGTTTTAGGATGCACTCATTTTCCGCTGCTCAAAGCGCTTATTGGTAGCGTTGTTGGACGCGATGTAGTTTTGATCTCGTCGGCGCAGGAAGTCGCTCGTGATGTGGCTGAGATACTCGGTCGGCATAAAGCTTATGCTCAATCAGATAATGAGCCTCGCTATGATTTTTTCACGACAGGTGACGATATGGAAGAGTTCAGAAGCTTCGGTAGTCGCGTGTTTCGTATGCCTATTAGCAGCCTCGATCACGTGAGTCTAACGTAAGTGTTTTTGGTTACGCAAGCGGCAGCGTTCGACGGAATCTAGATAATATGGTAGGTGTGTCTCGAGTTGCGTCATGATGTGGTTTGATGACGGAAGGGAAATTATGAAAACGGTTGTGCTGGCAACAAATAACTCCCATAAAGTGTCCGAGATTGCGACTGCCTTGGATTTTCCTGGTTGGGAGTTCCGTACGTTGCGCGAGATGGGTATTGAATCTGATCCGGTTGAAGATGCCGATTCGTTTGAGGGAAATGCACGTATTAAGGCTCGTGCAGCCTATGAGGTTTCAGGCCGCTTTGCGGCCCTCGCAGACGATTCTGGCTTGGTGGTAGATGCGTTAGAGGGTGCGCCCGGTGTGCGTTCTGCGCGCTATGCTGGCGATTCATGTGATGATGCCGCCAACAACGCCAAATTGCTTGCAGCGTTGGCTGGTATTTCCGATGAGCAACGTACAGCGCGGTTTGTTAGCACCCTCGTGTTCGTTGACGAGGATGGCTCAGAGAAAATTGCCACGGGTACTATTGAGGGCTATATCGGATATGAGGAGCGGGGGAGCGAAGGCTTTGGTTACGATCCATTATTCTTGCCCCAGGTATTCGATGATGGGCGTACGCTTGCTGAGGTGTGTCAATCGGATAAGAATGCGGTTTCACATCGAGGTAATGCATTGCGCGCTCTGCGAGCGGAACTAGAGAAAGCTGAAGCCACTTGTGGTTGAGATTGTC
>JAYFOQ010000022.1:0-83579 GCA_034932485.1 Gordonibacter sp. | reverse complement strand
GATTTAGTAACTTTGTCGAGTATGCAGAAACCCCACGTGATCAGGAAGCTTTATGCAACCCCACTAAAGCTAACAGCTTTTTTGGGGTCGAGCAGAAAAGAGTGAGAAATGGAGGAAAACCCCATGGGATCATGGAGAGCCTAAAAGGAGGGTTTTCAATGAGTGAAGAGCGATACGTATCTAGAGTATGTGAGAACGAAGCGGTGTGGGATATGCTGCTGGAGTCTGCAGAGGCGGTTTCCTCGTCCGAAACGGAAGAAGAAACTGAAAACCTTGCGGGGGATTTGTTTTTAGAAACTTTGCTGAGCGTTGGTGTCTCTCCGCACGAACGCTACGTACGTGAAATTATCGAACGGGTTTTACTTGCTGATGATTCTTTGAGTAGCATCGAAATCCAACGAGCAGTCGATTATTTACTTTCTCAAATGATAGTGAAACCGAAAGGCGTATTGGCGGAACGCCTTGCTCTTTCGTTTTGCAGAAAGCATCTCGATTCGAAATTGCAGAAACCAAGCTCGAGTTGCGTGAAGCTTGCGAGATATTGTCGTTCTCCTCAAATGAGCCGCGCGGGAGATAGCCATTGTGCTGGGCGGTGGGCTCAGGCTGCCGATATTTTGTTTCTCTCTAGCTCACTTGACTACCAACATGAGTGTGAACAGGGGAATGCGGTACCTGATAGCAGAATGCGAGAGTCTGATATAGTCGTCGTTGGTCTTGCTGAAGTGAAGAGTTATAGACATACAACTCGAAAAAAACTAGCTCAACAGGTTGATCATCATTTACTTCGCCTAATGCATGGTCTTAGGGTTTATGGCCGTAGGGGGAAGGAAATTGAAGCGGAATATTTGTCTGAGCATATATGGTTTATGGTCTCCAATGGGGGAAAGAAAAGCGTTCTAAACGCGAGTGATATTGTTTCTGAAACAGCGTTGAAGGAAGACCAGGGGCTTCCTTCGTGTCTGGCATCGTTTGACAGGGTGACAATTGGTCCTGCGCCAAATAAACGTTTTCTCTTTGATTATTCGCTTCAATTAACTGAGTCGGAATTGGAAGACATCGGAATTGCGATAGCTTTTTACACTATTGGTTGCTATGCAGATCAACCAAATATCGACCTTCCTGGGTGGGAGTGGAGCGATAATTTACGAAAGGTATTTGCCTGCAAGGTTGAAACATTGAGCTCTTCACAAGTGAGACGCAGAGATAAACTTCTTGGTCATTTATATGAGTAAATAAGTCATTTAAGCCTACAAAAAGGTGTCCAATGAACGAAGATGAGTATGCAAAAAGATATAAGAAATCAAAAAGACAAGTAAAAACTTGGCTTGAAGAAGGTCGTATTCGTGGAGCAGTATTCTCTAATGAGGTTTGGGATATTCCTCGTGAAGCAAAGGTCGAATATTATGTGAGAAAAAGACGTAATCGCGGTGTTGTTGATAATGTGCGCGACGTTGTGAAGGCGCTTGAGGGGTTTTGGTATATAGATGAGGTTGTGCTGGGGTGCACTGAATATGATTACGAATATATACTCAGAATTCTTGAATCAATGGGTCTTATTGTACGTTCAGATGTTTTGAAAGATGACATTACGAATGTTGGCGTTGAGCTTACGACTGAAGGTCTTATTGCTGCAAAAAAGTCCAAGATGTCGTTCGTTAAAATCTACGGAATAACAATCGAAAGCATTTCCAAAGGTTGTTTTGAGGCTGTGTACGACGCGGATCGATTCTGAATGTTTGGTTCTCTTTGATTGAGTGGGGTAATTCTAAGTTTTACAATGTTTGACCAGGCATCACAAGCAAAAACGATTTAACTTTGACAACTAAAACCAACATCCACACTGAAATTTACGCACAGGTATCTAAGCCTCTGATGAAGAGTGCTTTTAAGCCAGCTTGTTCGTGGGGCTTTCTATTCGGTTTTAAAGTCAATAGGTGCCTGACACCATGGAGAAAATATGAAGTCCCATTTGGATTAGGGTTTTTATGTCCGATAAACCGATCTGTTTACAAAGCGTTTCTTTATGCAGTGATTAGTTCGGTCCTGCCTGTGGCTAGCACGTTTCCGTAACTGAATAGTAGTATATCTCTCCATCTGAGGCGGCTTGTTTGAGTGCCTCTTTTCTGTATAAATAGCCCCATTCTCGAGTGTCGAAAAGTCGTACGACGGTGGTTGTGTGATCCTTGTCGTAGGCGGTTTTCGGATTAAAGATCACCCACGGGTCTTTTGATGGATTGTGGGTGGGCGTGATGAATGTATATCGGCATTCCTTAAGCTGCGGATATAGTGTTAGTTGCTGTTCTTCGATGAACACAGTTGATTTACTTCGGTTTTTCCAATTGCTTGCTGTTCCGTCAAGCCTTGCGCATTCAAGGTGGCATCCGTTTACTTTTGCTCCGCTTAAATTTGTGTTTACCATGTTTGCAAATGATAAATCGACATTTACCAAAATTGAGTTTTCAAGGTTGGTAGAGTGTAGGTTGCAGCCTTTTAGCACTGCACCTGAAAAATCACAATCGGACAGATTCATTCCCGATAAGTCGCATAAGGTAATATTTTCGTTTGTGAAACTGACGGTAAAAGAGGAATAGTGTAGAGCTTCCTCCATTCCGTTGAATAGGCTCTGCGCATTCGTAGGGTTGTCGAGTATTGGTTTACCCTCGGCAACTGTTTTCATCATGCTCCAATATGAGAGCAACAGCATACTGGCCTTTTTGAATGAAGACTCTTCGGTTTCTCTTCCTGACCGGTAAAGCATGCCATAGGGTAAGTATGACTCAAAGAGCCACTTTGACATAGTTTCGATTATCTTACTTTTGCTGACCTTTCCTGATTCAACCTTATATTTGAAGAAAGCCAAAACTTCATTACTGAGCCTTTCGGCGCCCAGCATGTAGTCAAAATCACTCCACCATTGATTGCAATCCACGCTTTTGGCCGATTCAACGGCTTCGGCGAGTTTGAGGTATATCCCTTCAGCCGCTAAGAACTCAGCAAACGTTCGATGCATAAACTCTGGGGCAAAGTTTTCATCACTGGCGTTCTTATAATAGAAGGTCATGCCGTAATTCGCACAGACTTTCTTTTTAAGATTTTCGGGCACACTTTCCAAGGTATTTCTTTTTAGAATGTTTTCAGCTTCGGCCGAGCTCAAGTATTTTCTTGATTTACGCCGCATTTCCAAGGCGAGACACCTAGCAAGTTCCCTTGAGTCGATAGTGCCATTGTATTCTGGGGTCTTTCCATCTCCATAGGGCTTCTTCGCTATTTCCTCAAAAATACGGTCATAGAGGCTGCCAATACCCTCTGTTTCGTCAACTGTGATTTCAAGCGCTAAGATGGTGTAGAGAAGCAGGGGTACAGACAGAAAGTCAAATACCTCAAAATTCTTTTCTATTTGATTGATGACGGTTTCATTAATCGGTTGGCTTCTTGTGTCTTGCAGTTTTTCAATCATGGTATCAGCTTTACTACGATTCAGGGATTTGACCTCGACGAGCAGGGATGCCTTATCGTTGATTTTACTGAGATCTATATAGTTAAATCGCGAGGTAATCAGTACGCGACAGTTCTTAAAGGCGCTCACTCCATCAAGAATCTTGCTGTAGAAGCTGCCAACGGTTTCATCCCTAGAGAGCAGAAGACAAAGCTCGTCAAGCCCATCTAACATGATTAAGCAGTCATCAAATCGCGCGTTTGGCAACTTCAAGCGTTTTCTGAGAAACGAAATCGGATTTCGTGATTCGGCGAACGAGGAATCAGCTAAGTTGCTTAGACGGATGCAGTAGAAATTTCCGACGTTTTGACAGAATTGGCCATGGGCGTGCTTGTCTGCAAAGGAAGCAAGGAGACTCGTCTTGCCAGATCCGGGTTGTCCGAGCAAGGTGAGCACTTTTGTTTTGTTGCTTAGTTCTGGGGCAACTACCTCGATTTGTCCGCACGCGAACATTTCAACGAATTCCGTAATGGTAAAGTCATTAGTGATTGCTGTCGAACCGTTGCGCATATAACAGAAATTGGGCTCTACGAAAATGTCCTTCAGACTTGCATGAAACCCATTTCGACTTTCAAGGTGCATCTCATCGACGAAAATATTCTGATACCGAATTATCTCGTTTTCCAGATCGTCTCCTTCAATCGGTATTGTGGAGTACGTGAGAATCGTATCTTCGATGACTCCTGTCAACACAGCCCTCGATACATAATCATTTTTGTTGGCGTTTTCGCTTGCTATTGCAAACAATTCATTCACACAGTCTTGTAATGTTTTATATTTTCGAGAACACTCTTCCGGGCTGTTCGAGTAACTCGTTTTGAGAGCGTTTGCATTTACTTCGAAGCTTTCGTTCAAAAAAGCGATTGTTTTCTTGCACACGCCGAATGCGGTGAAGTTCTTGCCTTGAGGGCTTTTTGTAATGCAATCGTTGAATGCAAGTGCTAGCAGCCCCTTGATAAGCGAAAGCACTCCTTCATCTAGCGCGTGACCCTTCTTCTTTCTGATTCTGTCACGAACAAAATCTATCGAAGGTAATACATTGAGTCCGCAGTCTTTCATGTCGTCGTCACTGATGCCCCAAACATGGTGGTTTTTCGGTAGATAAACTTGGAGTACTGTATCCATAAACGACTCCAAGAGTTCTTTACAGTTGATGGCGTCATGGTCTGCTTCGTTATTGTTTCGCATATTCCCGTCTTGCTCCCGATGCTCGATTGTGTTCCCGTTTCCATCCCTATATCCCAAACGGCTAGTTGGTTCTATTCTCTTATAAGCAACAAAAGAAATGGTAAACAAGAATTTTTATTTTAGTCTAAGGGTCAAGAATGGAGCAGTCAGATGACTTAATTATTTAGTTAGGCGCTCAAGATTAAGGGGCGCATGGCAACCGAATTGGTCGACTTAGTTCGCCAGCCTGCTTAAAAAAACGGGTTGTGGCGGAGCTCTTCGGCATGCACCAAAAAGAACCAGCCGCTCTTCCCGTTAGGGAGGCGCGGCTGGTTCTTTTTGTTTTCGTCGCGCGCTGATGGTTTCCAAACAGACAGTTTCCCTGCTTAAGGCGGGGAGCGCACCCGGCCTCCCTTTGATTTTAAGGAGGAGGCTGCGATGTCGGAAAACCAACCCGTCAAAACCCATTGCCGCGTGGAATACGAGAGCAACGGAACAAAAGTATCGGTTGATGTTAGTTATGAAATTGCAAAGACTTTGTGCGAAACGCAAAACGCTGATCGAAACGCACAGGAGCGCGACCGCTATCACGGTGTGCTTTCTGCTGATGCTGCATACCGTGGAATTTCGGGTGATTCGAACGCAAGCCATTGGGATGCCCTTGGCGGCAACTTAGCTGCCATCCAGGCGCATGAGGAAGACGCACGCGAAAAGGAAATCCGTGAAGTGGCCTATGAGTTGCTTGACGAGGCCCTTGCTAATTTGAGAGCGGAGGATGTTCGCGTTGTTCACTCACTGTTTTTTGACGGATTGACCTTGCGGGCGTGTGGAGAGCTGTTAGGCGTTAGCCATACGGCTGTGCGTAAGCGACGAACTCGGATAATACGTGAGCTCTATGAGCAGATCCTTGCAATGGTGGAGTCACTTGATGAAGATCAAATCGAAGAGCTGAGCCGACTTTACGACATTGGGGTTTGTCATGAATAAAGACAAACTGCTAGACATTGCCGATCTTGATATCGATTTGAGTCAACCGGTAGAAGAACGCCTTCGAAGTACGGTTGAGCAGATGAATGGCAACCCGTATGACTTTGTATGTTGTGGCGCTCGCGTGCATGTGAGTTTTGCCGGTACGTGCACAATTGATGAGGCAGTAGCGCACTGCCTTGCCATGAAGAATAATGGCTCGATCCTTGAGTGTCATAAAGAATCGAAACCTTTGCCGAATGTTGACTGAATTGCTTTACAGCATTAGAATCCAAGGCGGCGGGAAGCATTGCGCTTCTAAAAGAACAGGCACTGAATCGAAGACCTCCTTGGTGGCAAGAACAACGCGATTAAGGAGGTTTTCGCATGCCCAAAACTATCGAGCCTGCAGCTCGACAAAGAGTGTACCGTGCCGCTGTTTACGCCCGTCTTTCCGTTGATGACAGGAATATCGGCACCAGCTACTCCATTACTAACCAGGTGGAGCTTATAAAAGATTATCTTTCTGAGCATTCCGGTTTTGAGTGCGTCGGCGCTTACATCGACGATGGTGTTTCTGGGTCGTCATTTAACCGGCCCGATTGGATACGTTTGATCGATGATATAGCTCGGGGCAGTGTTGACTGTATCGTGGTCAAAGACCTTTCTCGTTTGGGACGCAATTACCTAGAATTGTCTCGACTGCTTGAACGCGAGCTGCCTGCCAAAGGAGTGCGGGTGATAGCCATTACCGATGGTTACGATTCTATTCGCGAGAAAACGAGCGCTGATGCCATAACCTTGCCTGTAAAAAACCTTTTCAACGACATGTACTGTCGTGATTCCTCAGCTAAAACAAAGGCTTCTCTTTCGGCAAAACGCCGCCGGGGCGAGTTCACGGGAAGCTTCGCGCCATATGGCTACGTGCGGGGAATGGGGTCAGAGAGGTCGAAGTTGGTCGTTGATCCTGAGGCGGCAGCGGTGGTGCGTGACGTATTTGATTGGCGACTCATGGGGCTTACCCCCGCAAGCATTGCAGAGCGGCTGAACGGTGCAAGCGTGCCATGTCCTTATGAACACTCTCGCAGAAATGGGCGTCGGCATAGTGGGTACTTCGTGGGGGAGAAGCCCCCTTCTTGGGATGCACGTATGATCATTCGTATTCTCAGCAATGAAGCATACATCGGTAACCTGGTTCAGGGAAAGACCTACAAGCCCGACTTTCGATCCGCAGTGATTTTACATCGTGATGCGGATGAATGGTGTCGAGCTGAAGCAACGCACGAAGCGATAGTTGATGTTTCGACGTTTGAACTGGCGCAGCAGGTTGGTTCACGCGATATGAGGCGTGCACCTGGTCACGATACTTTGCTGCCGTTTTCGGGATACGTCTTGTGTGCGCGTTGTGGCGCGACGCTGGCCCGGCGCACCGTGAGGAATAAGAAATTTGTGAGGCACTATTACTCGTGTGAAACTCACCGTAAAGACCGCCATGCGTGTTCTATGCACAAGATAGGGGAAGGTGAGCTTGAGGAGCGCGTGGCTGCGGCCATACAGCTTTGCATAGCATCTGCTCTTAACGAATCAAAGGCATCCGAGAAGTCCATTGATCACCGCCGTGATCGCCATGCTGACCTTGTTCGTCGGGCTGGATCGGCAGACGATGCGATTGGGCGTGCTAAGGAACTAAGACTGCGGATGTATGCAGATTTCGCTGATGGCGTTATTGGGAGAGACGAGTATCAGGGACTTGCCCAAGGGATGGATCGCCGTTTGGCGGCACTGCAAGCAGAACGCGCGGATATTGCTCGTGAGATGGTGCGAACGGGGCAAGCCTCGAGCGCATCATGGCTTGATTTATTGGCAAGTCACGAGGGGGAAGACAAAGTGTCCCGCATAACGGTGGTTGAACTTGTGGACCGGATTTTGGTACACGAAGGCGGAGATGTTGAAGTCGTTTTTAGATTTGGCGATCCATTTCTTACGCGCGCGCAGGAAGGCCAACCATGTCTGAAATAGTCGATTTCACGGATGTCTTACGTGCGGCACACCCTGCATTTAGGGTGGGGCGTAGCGAGAAGTGGCGATGCGCCGTGTGGCTTTCTGCGTTTGACTGGCAAGGCGCAACACCTGATTTAGCGGGACAATCGAGTGTGTGCAAGGCATATCTTGTCAGGCATACCAATTTGAAACGTGAGATGACGTTTCGCAACAGAAATGCCGAGCGCAATATTGAAGCTGAGTTTGACCGTCTGATGGACGCAGTGGAGGACCGTCTGGTGGATGCCGTTCTTGTGCCGCGCCTCTCGTCCTTTGGCCCCACGTATTCTGAGGCTTCGTTTTATGTCGAGCGAGTTCTTTTGCCGGCGGGAGTGCGTTTTATCGATATAGCTGGGCGGTTCGACAGTGCTCGCGGAGGCTCAGCGCGTTATCTGAAGAAAGCTTATGACACGTTTGAGGCTCATGTGCAGCGCGTTCGTGAACTCGAGCGATTGAGCGAAGGGCGCATTACGCGCACGTCGGTGCCCTATGGCTATATTTACGATGAATCAGCTCGTGGCGGAGTGCGCATTGATGAGGTGGTTGCCAACGCCGTGCGCACCATCTTTACCTTGGCGGCTCAAGATGAATACACTGCGAGCGGGCTTTTGGCTCAGGTGGCAACATTGAATGCACCCTCACCGCGCGACCGCAAATGCGACTTGGCTGGTCGCGAGCCCGACGAGTGGCGCAGACCCATTCCTTGGAGTATGGATGCGGTGGAAAGAATGGTGCTCAATCCGTTTTATGCGGGAGTTTTTGATCCCATGCGTATTGCGTCAGCACGTACGGTGAGTGATCCGTTGGTTGCTGTCATGTCTTCGACCGAAAACCACCATGAACCACTTGTTGATAAAGGATTACAGCTGCGCGCTATTGAGTCAATGGAGAAAAACAAGGGGCGTCAACCCAAAAGGACTGGTACCGGCAAAGGAGGAAGCCATGTCAAGAAGATCGCGGAAGGACGATGGATCTGCGGATAGTTCAAGTGCTGAAAAAACCAGTAGAAAGATTTGGAAATGTGGTATCTACGCACGGCTGTCCAGCAGGGATAATGGGCATGACGGCGATAGCATCCAGGCTCAAATGGATTTTGTTTCTGACGCGCTGGAGGGGCGCGATGATATACAGGTGGTTGGCATGTTCTCTGATAACGGGCGAACGGGAACCACTTTCAAGGGTCGTATTGAGTTTGAGCGTCTCATGGACGAGGTGCGTGCGCGTCGTATTGATTGCATTGCCGTGAAGGATTTGTCACGTTTTGGGCGTAACGCTTACGAGACGGGCACTTACTTAGAGAAGATATTTCCGTTTTTGGGTGTGCGTTTTCTGGCTATCAACGATCATTTAGATACCCTTGAAGGCGATGGCGGCATCATGGTGGGTTTTAAGGGATTGGTAAACGAGCTTTATGCCCAAGACACCTCGCGCAAGGTGGGGCTTATCAAGCGCCGCCAAGCTGAAGCTGGTCGCATTAGTTATGGCGCGGCGCGCTATGGCTACCGCATCAACCAAGAAAGCCGCAGTCTCATCCCCGATGAAGAAACCGCACCGTTTGTGAAGCTGATGTTTCAGTGGGCGGCACAAGGCGTTTCACCTAGCGAGTCTGCTGACAGGTTGAATCAAATGAAAGCGCCTACGCCCATGGACCATCGCAATGCCCAGAGTGTTCGCGGGCATAGCGCCTATCACGCAGATACCCCTTGGAAGTCTCACGCGGTATCACGCATCTTAGATGACGCGGTGTACTCAGGCCAGCTGGTGCTCAATAAGACGCATTGTTCTTTTGCTAACCGGCAGCCCAACGCACAAGTTCCGCCAGAAGAGCGGCTGGTATTTGCTGATGCGCATCCCGCGATTGTGGATCGAGAAACTTTTGAGAAAGTGTCTTTTGCAAGACAAGAAATGCAAAAAGATAAGCGTAAATGCTTGGAGGCTACGGCTTCTAAGCGCGAGGCTATGCCCGATATCTTGTCGGGTTATTTGCGCTGCGGTTACTGCGGGGGCGCGATGATGCTTGAGCGCCGATTCAATAAGGGCGAGCGGCGTGGGAGTGTGTATTTATGCCGCAAGCACAAGAGAAAAGGTTGCCCGAATGCTGCGAGAATACCCGAGCGCTTGGTTCGGCTGGTGGTGGCTGATTCCATTCGCGTTCAGATAGATGCAGCAACAGCCTTTGAGAAGGTTTTACCTGGTCTTGTGCGAGATCCTCGGGTGTTAGCCGCGCGAACGCGCCATGAAGAGGGCATTACTGCGCTTGAGCGCAAGGTTCGTTCATTGGAGTCTAAGTGCGCACGTATGTACGAGGACTATGCGGCGGGTTCGCTTTGCGTTGATGAGTACAAAATAGCGAAGATGGAGGCAGTGCGGCATACTCGCGATGCGGCAGCCGCTCTTGCGCGAGCTAAGGGGGAGCTGGCATCGTTTGAGGCTGCGCTTTCTCGCTCGGATGGCGCGTTATGTGCGAGTAGGTCATTTGCAGAACTGCATACGCTATCGCCTGAGCTTCTTGAAGCGATGGTGAAACGCATCGAGGTAGGAAGCGATGGCGGCATTGCAATTGAGTTCGTGTTTGAAGATTGGGTTGGTGTGGTTGATAGGGTGTGGAAGGAGATATCGTGATAGCGCTCTATATGAGACTTTCGGCTGCGGACGGCGATTTGGATGGCGTGAAAGCTCAGAGCAATTCCATTGAAAATCAGCGCGCCATCCTCCGTGAATACGTGACTTCCGACCCGATGCTTGCGGCACGGGAAATCCGTGAGTTTGTTGACGATGGTTTCACCGGCAGCAACTTTGATCGACCTGCCGTACAGGAAATGTTGTCGCTTGCACGGGAAGGGCGTGTAGAGATGGTCGTTGTAAAAGATCTTTCACGCTTTGCTCGTGAATACATAGATGCGGGAACGTATATCGAACAGATATTTCCGTTTATGCATATTCGCTTTGTGGCGCTTGGTGAGGGCTATGATAGTGAAGCTGCGGATGCTGAGGCAGCTCTTCCTGATGTGGCTATACGCAATATTGCCAATGCGTCGTATTGCGTGGACACATCGGTGCGTATCCGCTCTGCCATGAAGACACGATGGAAGCGCGGACAGCGACCCCATGCCACAGCACCTTTTGGATATGTGGTCGATCCTGACAATTATCTGAAGCTGGCTGTTGATGATGGTGCGGCTAAAGTGGTAAGACGTATTTTTGAGCTTGCTTGCGAAGGCATTGTGCCTGCCGATATAGCACGCACGCTTAATAGCGAGGGCTTGCTCGACCCGGGCACGTATTTTAGAGAACGGGGCTGGTACGGCTATGACAAGAGGCCCGTACCGGCACACCCCGGCTGGAACTCCACCAAGGTTTCCGGCATCATAGCAAACCCGGTTCACAAAGGTACGCTGGTTTTAGGCAAGACCCAGCGTATAGCGGTGAGTCGGAATTCGCTGAGGAGTACGCGTGAGGATGAGCGTTATATTACACACGACGCCCATCCGGCAATCGTAGATGCTGAAACGTTTGAAGCAGCGCAGCTTGTTATTAAACATAACCCAAAGTTGGCGGGTCGAGTGCATCAGCCTAAAAGTTCGTTTTGCGGTTTAGTGGTGCGTGCTGAATGCGGACATTCTTTAAAGCATTGTGAACGCACGGTGATGGCGAGCTATTTCAAGTGTACGTGCGCATGTGCATCTGGTGATGAGCGCTGTGTTAAAGACGTCGACATTGCCTCGGCGGTAGCTTTAGCGTTGAGAGAGCGGCTTTTAAAAGATGGTCCCGGGCAAGGAAAAATCTGTAAAGGCGGTAGTGGCCCGCAATCGCAAAAGACTCGCGATATGAGGGCGCGTGCGCTTGATGCCTATGAAAGGATGGTTCAAGGCGAACTTACTTTGGAAGAGTTTCGCGCTGTCGGCAAGGGGGAGTCGGCCCCTGTGACTGTTCGACGTGATCGCCTTCTTCCGATGTCTTTGGGCAAGACCCAGGCGATGCGGGAAAGAGAGGTGCTTGATGTTCTTGGGGGTGGGCGGGAGCCTGAAAAGAACGACTTACAGGTGGTGGTGGAATCTATCGCCATAGGTGAGGGTGGAGCTATCGATGTAATCCTTAAACGTCGTTTGGTGTGATGTATCCAGCACGGTTTCCAAGCGCGCTGTTTCCCTGTTAAGGCGGGAGGACTTTTCCTCCGCACCTTGACAAGAGCATAGCGCGACCATAGCTGACCGGCAAACACGTTTAACGAGTTTCTTGCTGGTCAGCGACCTTCCTTTGATGCGAAAGCGTTGATGGGAGGACGAATTCACACACACTAGATGAACGCGAGCCTGCCATCCGGAAACGGGGCAGGCTCGTTTTTAATGAAGGGAGGTGGGGCAATGGTCAGTTCGTTTTGCTTCGGTGCTGCTTTTGCGTGCATCGGGGCACTCGTGGCTCTCGCATGCGGGATAGGAGGTGCAACATGACCGTATTCCGCGTTTGCAAGACGTCTGACTTTACGGTCATGAGCAACCATCATCTGCGCAACAGAAGCCTCTCGCTCAAAGCCAAGGGATTGTTGTCGCAGATGCTCTCGTTTCCGCCTGATTGGGAATTTAGTTTGGAAGGGCTTGCCGCCATTAATCCCGAAGGGGTTGATGCCGTGCGCAGCGGTGTGCGCGAACTTGAACGTTCAGGCTACGTGCGTCGCGAACGCTTCCGGGATGACCACGGACGCCTTCGAGGCAGCGACTATGAGGTGTTCGAGCGTCCAGTTGGTGAGGCTGGTGGCGTGCTGCCTAATTCGAGCAAACCTGTGCGGGAGGAACCAACATTGGATTTTCCAACGTTGGATAGCCCAAGGCAGGATAATCCTGTACAGGGCGGTCCAATGCAGGAAAATCCCATGCAATTAAGTACTCATGTATCAAATACTTATCCATTAAATACTGAAAGATTAAATACTAAAAGGCATGATTGTGGCCTGCGCGATTCAGAAAGGCCGGCGCGTCATCGATTCGGGATTTATGGCAACGTTTTTCTCTCGGATGCGGAGCTGGAGACCCTCAAGGCCGAGTTTCCTAAGGACTGGGAAGAACGTATAGAGCGCTTGGGTGAGTACATGCGCTCGAAGGGACGCACTTACAAAGACCATCTGGCGACTATTCGCAGTTGGGCGCGCCGCGATGCGCAGCGCCTGCAAAAACACCAGGTATCAAGCATTGGCAACAAAGTGTATGACGTTGCGGAAGGGGAGGCACTATGAAAACTCCTCTTTTCGCGATTGGTGGGCCGTCCGTTTGTGAGGGGGACTACCTTGGTGATGATGGGTTGTTGCGCTGCGGCAAATGCGGGGGTCCTAAGCAGGTACGGGTGTCTTTTGCGGGACGCTTGATCGAACCGGTTTGTCTGTGCCGGTGCGAGAAGGAGGCGCTTGCCGCCGAAGAGTCCCGCCTTAAAAAGAGTCAGCGTGACCGGCGCTTGCTTTCAAGCCCCGCGGCTACCTTGTCAATCAACTACGATCGAAACGCCACCTTTAACCTGGGCACGGACGTTTCGCGTGCGGAGTCTCTTGTTCGGACTTTTGCAAGGGCGTGGCCGCAGATGGCCGCGGAAGGTCATGGTCTTGCTCTTATTGGACCTGTGGGTACGGGAAAGACCTATGCGGCTGCTGCGCTTGCCAATGCGGTATGCGCTCAAGGCTCGAGTGTTTTGTTTACAAGCGTGCCCCGGGTTGAAGCGGCTCTTTGGGACGCGAAGGGGCGCTCGCGCGTGAGTCTGTTGGAGTCTCTTGCACTTTTCGATTTGCTCATTATTGACGATCTGGGCTGCGAACGCGCTACTGATTATATGGATGAACAGGCTTTTGTTGTGGTGGACGAGCGCTACCGCAGTGGTAAGCCGCTGGTGACCACAACAAATATTCCGTTAAGAGAACTAAAGAATCCGGATGCGCTTTCAAGATTGCGTATTTACGACCGTGTGCTTGAGCGTTGTCAACCCATCATCTTTGATGGTGATAGCTGGCGGCCACGCATAGCGGAGCAACGTCGCGCTCGGTTGCTTGCGGCGTTTGATGAAGTAGAAAGGAAGGATTAGCCATGCATGATGATTTTGGCGACGACGCCGGCGAGAAGATGGTTGATTGGATGATGAAGATTGGGCAGGAGCGGGGGCGTGCCGCTGCCGTTGCTGCTGCCTCGCAGTTGAAAGACGCGTTAAAGAACGCACGTGGGCAAGCTGCGGGGTCCGACGAGGTTAAAAACGGTTCTGAGTGGGCAAAGCTTGACATGGTTGAGTTTCAGGCCATCGAGGGTTGGCCAGAACTTCGTGAGCTGGTTTCAGATAAGCTCAAGGCCGACGGTATTGAGCACGAGTACTTCGATGAGCCGCAAGGTGGTAAGACCTACCTGGTGTTTCGGCTGGCCGATGCCGGTCGCGTTGCAGGTTCGCTCGAGCAGTTGGAAGGTATTGCAGATGCGGCGCGCGACAAGGCAGCCGCCCAACTTGAGCGCATGGAGCACGATCGAGAGCAAGATAAGTGCCGTGTCAAGGGTCGCGATCTTCGCGATACCGAGCGCTTGAAGGATAAGGCGATGATTGCGCTCAAGGCATCGGGGGCGGTCGAGCGCGGTGAGGTGAAGGTTGCTGATCGCGTGCAAACCCAGGATATGCAACAGGTGAGGACCCGATGAGGGGTGTGAGCGTCGCAGGGCTTATTGCAGCTGGAGTTGGGTCTGTTCTGGCATTTATGGCGGCGGATGCCTATATCGCCTGTCTATCTTCAATCCCTGGACCATTTACACTCAATTTGTCGGCAGCGCTGGAAGGCCTGCCTACCTACGTGATGACGCATGGCCTTATAAGCTTCGAAAAAGGGCCACTGCTTGCAGGATTTGTTGGCTTTATAGCCGTATGGGTGGCGTGGAGCCAGGCCATATTGTCTGCCGGAAACCATCGCTATGGCGAGGAGCACGGCTCAGCCGAATGGGGGTCGCTTCGCTATGCGCGCAAGTTTGGCGACAAAAAGCATGCTGACAATAACATCATCTTGACCAAGAGTATCTCGCTTGCAGTTGACCAATCGGGAAAGCGCGATGCGTTTCAACGGCCGCGCAACGTCATGGTCATAGGCGGCACGGGCTCGGGCAAGAGTTTTCGCTACGTCATCCCCAATATCTTGCAGATGAACGCAGATTTTGTGGCGCTTGACCCAAAAGGAACGCTCATGCCAAAGGTTGCTCCCGCGCTCATCGAAAACGACTACGACATAGCCTGTTTGAACCTGGTCGATATGACGGCATCTGATGATTTCAACCCGGTGATAAACCTTCGAAACGAGGTGGATATCCTGGAATTCGTGGAATGCTACATCGCCAATACCACGGGGGATAAAGCCCATGCGGGCGATCCGTTTTGGGAGAAGGCAGAGCGCCTGCTTTTTGTGGCGCTGCTTGGATACCTGGTATATCACTGCCCGCCTGAGGACCGTTCGCTTTCTGGTGTGGTGTCGCTTTTAGCCCTTGCCGAGGCAAAGGAAAACGATCCGAGCTACTTAAGTCCGCTTGATATGCTGTTTCGCGAGATCGAGACCGGCATGCGCCTTGTGGAAAATGACGAGTTTGAGGGAAGAACGGGCCTTCGCGGGTTTGGAGCTGATGGCGGTGGCCGCTACAAGTGGGTGCGCGTGCATGACCCTGTTGACCTTGATTCTGATTTCACGCTTATGCACTACAAGATGTTCAAGGATGCGGCGGACAAGACGCTGAAATCCATACTCATCTCCTGCAATACACGCATGGAGCCCGTGGTTATACCGCAGGTTCGCAAGCTCTTGAGCCGCGATGACATGCATATCGATAAGTTGGGAGACGCTTCTTGCAAGCGCGCTATTTTTGTGGTCATGTCGGATACGTCATCGACGTTCTCGTTTCTGACGGCGCTTTTCATGTGGCAGACGGTTCACATGCTCTGTCGTAAGGCAGATGTTGATTGCAAAGGCGAGCTAAAACGACCCGTACATCTGATTTTGGACGAGTTTGCCAATGCAGGTAAGCTGCCCGACATTGAGCATGCTATCACCACCATCCGTTCGCGCAACATTTTCATGACCATCATCTTGCAATCTTTCGCACAGCTGGAAAGTCGCTACGAGAAGGATGCGCAGACCATCGTGGACAACTGTGACACGTTACTGTTTTTAGGTGGCAAATCAAACGACACCAACGAGATGATCTCAAAAATGATCGGAAAAGAGACGGTCGACACGATATCGACCAACGTGAGCCGCGGGGCGAATGGATCGACCTCGCGCAATATGGCACGTGTCGAGCGCGACCTCATGCAAGCGGCTGAGGTGGGCAGGCTTGATAGAGGCAAGGCTATCGTGTTGTTCAGCAATGCCAAGCCCCTTGTTGACGAGAAGTATCCCACGGACAAACATCAGCGCTGGGATTTGGTTCCCGGACATGAGGTCTCGCAAGTGTCCGAAGGTTTTGATTTCAAAAAATATCAGGAAGAAAGGATCAGGCATATGAGCTAGAAAAAAAGGACGACGGCACGCGCAAGGCGCCTGAGTGCGGGCAGGGCTTCCGGACCAAACCCGCCGCCGCCGTCCAAACGAAAAGGAGCACAAGTGCTCCAACAGCGAATTTTAACACAGAGAGTCCGTTTCGCATTGTGTGGCGGGCTCTCTTACTAACGAAAAGGAGCATATAAGACATGCTAGCTAATATCATCAGCCTCGTTTCAGGCTGCGTTACCTTCCTAGGTGGATTCTTGGTGGTTTGGGGCGCAGTTGCCTTGGGACTTGCTATTCGCGAGCAGCAAGGCGGCTCCCAGATTGCGAGCGCCATCTCAACCATTGCTGGCGGAGCCATCATCATTGCAGCCGCCGTTTACTTTGGGATGCTCGATACGTCTTGGCTTCCTGCGTAAAGGGGATGCCAATGCTGAGTGTATCCATACATAAAGATATCGGTGAATATACCGAAAAGGTGCTCGGCAAACTCTCACTGCGCACGCTCGCCTGCGTTGCCGGTGGGTTTAGTGCTGCTATTGCGGCGGCCGCATGTACCTATTTTGTGTTGGGCATTGAGGTTTCTGACGCTACTTTGCCCGTGATGTTGTGTTCTATGCCGTTTTGGCTTGCCGGATTCTGGCGCCCAAGCGGAATGAAGCTCGAGCAATTCATGTCTCTCTGGTTTCAGCATACCTTCACCGATGACAGGATCTTGTATTCGTCATCCATTGATCTGCTTGAGCCAAATATGCATGAGCAGATATCGGAAAAGACCGACCATAAGGGGCAGCGCAAAGCAAAACGAAAGGGGGCTGAACTCTATGAGCCGAGCAGTGAAGACGTCTAGGCGCGAGGCGAAGCGCGCTATGAAGGAAGAAAAAAAGAGTTTGAAGCTGGCGCAAGCAAATGCGAAAGCTCGCGGTAAGTCTGACGTGACCCGACGCCTTCGCGCCCAGGAAAAAGAACTGAGTGAGCAAACCCAATCGAAGCGCCGAAAGCGCTTCGCTGCAAAGGACGTGGTTAGCTACATTGGCTATGACGCCCTTTATCAAGACGGCATTGCACAGGTGGAAGACGGCATGTTCTCACAGACATTGAAGTTTACCGACATTAGCTATCAGTCCGCGCGTGAGGAAAACCAGCAGGCGATTTTCTCTACTTACTGCCAGCTATTCGATTACTTCGGTGCTGAAACAAGCGTGCAGATGAACATCGTGAACACGCCTATCCCCACAGAAGAGATTGGCAACAAGGTGTTCTTCGCGTGTCATGACGAGCGTACGCGCCCCTATGTGGATGAATACAATTGCATTCTCAACGATAAGATGCGCGAAGGTGTGAGCAATTTGGTGCGCGAACGTTACTTAACGTTTGCGGTTGGTGCGCCAAATGTCGATGCTGCCGTGCCAAAGCTTGCGCGCATGCGCAACGACTGTGCGGCGACACTTGCCCGCATCCGAAGCGATGCGAGGGTGGTTCGCGGCGAGGAGCGCCTATCCCTCATACATTCGCAACTATGCCCAGGGCACGTTCTGGTGTCGCCGATATTCGATGAGCTGTCAACCAAAAGTGGTCTTCTCACAAAGGATCTCATTGCACCTGGTGTGCTTGATTTCAAACCCGATGGACGAAACGACTGCTTTTATTCTGACGGTATGTACGGTCAAGTGCTCGGGTTTCGCCATTTCGGTAGTGAATTGAGCGATCGTGCTTTGGCTGACATCATTGATCTTGCCTTACCACTGAATGTGACTTTGCATATTCAGGCAATGGACAAGGCTAAGGCGGTAGCGTTTGTGAAGCAGCGTCTTGCTTGGATGGATAAGGAAATCATTGACGAGCAGATGACAGCTGTGAAGAAAGGCTATGACTTCCAGATTCTGCCTTCCGAGCTCAAGTATTCCAAAGAAGAGGCTGAAGACCTACTCGACCATCTGCAGAATAAAAACCAGCGCCTGTTTACCTTTACGGGCTTGGTCTATAC
This sequence comes from Gordonibacter sp., assembly GCA_034932485.1. Lineage (GTDB taxonomy): Bacteria > Actinomycetota > Coriobacteriia > Coriobacteriales > Eggerthellaceae > Gordonibacter. The sequence continues at coordinate 65,441 of JAYFOQ010000022.1, read as the reverse complement.
CTATGCAAAGACACTTGAAGAGCTTGATGAGCAGGTACTGCAAATCGTGAGCACGGCACGCCGTAACTCCATCGATCTTGATGCTTTGGGTTATCGCCAGCGACAGGGTTTGAACTCGATTCTCCCTTTGGGCCATAACCATGTTGAGATGAGCCGCATGATGACCACCGCCCAGGTGGCTATTCAGATGCCGTTTGCAAGTCAGGAGCTCAATCAGGTTGGTGGCGGCTATGTGGGTCAATCCAAACAATCGGGCAACTTGGTTATGTGCAATCGCAAAGAGCTTGCAAGCCCTATGGGTTTTGACTGCGGCAAGCCAGGCAGCGGTAAGTCGTTTGGCGTTAAGCGCGAGATCATCAATACCATTCTGCTCTACCCAGATGACGAGATAATCATCTTCGACCCCGCTGGTGAATACGCGCCGGTAGTCAAGCCTGTTGGCGGCACGTCCATTCGCTTTGCACCTGATTCGGCAACCCACATGAACCCGTTTGACCTGGGTGATGTGGCCGACATGGGCAACGCAAGTCAGATGGCGTTCAAGATTGAGGCAATACTGGCGCTTTCATCGGCCACTATGGCCGAAGGCTCCCAAGGCTTGCCGGAATCCGATAAGTCCATCATCAGCCGTTGTGTGGAGGCGGCCTATGTTGAAGCTTCCATGAAGGGCCGCATGCCAACGCTGGGTGACTTCTATGACATCCTTTGCAACCAGCCTGAGGCCGAGGCACGCGACATCGCGCTTCGCTATGAGCGCTACGTGAAGGGTGCTCTGTCGTTTTTCAACAATCAGTCGAATGTGCGTTTCGACAACCGCATCACCAACATCAACTTTAAGGACTTGAACTCGAACATGCGTGTGTTCGGTATGCTGACGGCGTTAGAGGCCGTGCGCAACCGTATGTATTACAACTTCGAGCGCGGCGTTACCACCTGGCTCTACATTGATGAAGTGCAAAGCCTGTTTAGTCACCCCGCTATCATCAGCTACTTCTCTAAATTCTGGGCTGAGGGGCGCAAGTTTAACCTCATCTGCACCGGCATCACGCAAAACTCCATCTATATGCTTGAGCATGAAGAGGCACGCAATATGGTACTCAATTCCGACTACATTATGTTGCTGAAGCAATCGCCGCTCGATCGCCAGGCATGGGTAAAGTTGCTTGATTTATCGGCGCAGGAGGAGGCCTGCATCGATGAATCCGTAAAGCCCGGCGAAGGTTTGCTGGTGGCCGGTGCCGCCCGCATCGCCATCACGGATAGCTGGCCTAAGGGGTTGCTCTACGATACCTTCAACACCAAGCCTGAGGAGATTGCGGCCTTGAAGCGCAAGGCCCGTTTAGAGTTTGGGTTCGCAGACAAGGCCGAGGAATAGCCGTGACGAACAATCTGGCAAAACATAGCGAAACGGCAACGGTCGGTAAGTTTACGCGAGGCGCAGATGATGGCATCTTTGAAGCCAAGTTCGGTCGCACGGATGCGGTAAACACTGGGATCGTGAAAGCATCTGATGCAATCGCCAAAGCAGAGCTCAAGGGTGTGCGTAAAGGCGAAAGTTCTGTGCGCAGCGTGCTGGGGCGAGCAACGCGCCAGGCGGGTGCTGCCGATGGCGCAGATGCGGGTGATCAAGCGGCAAACAATGTTGCCCGGCAAACAGCTACCGCGTTGCAATCGCATCGAAACATGCGCTCGGCAATCCTTGCATCTACTGTCTCGGAGATGGACGAGGCTGATGAAACTGGAGGCGTTGCAAATGCTTACCAAAGGGGATTGGATGCACAAACTGTCGCTTCGAAGGCAAAAGCAGCACGCTCATCAAAGGCGGCATCGAGCAACGCCGTAAAATCCACGGGGGTCAATAACTCCCGTAGCGTAAAAAACGTTGAAGAGCGAGCACGCGATGCTGTAAACAAAAAGGCCAAGGACAAAGCGGCAACTTCGAAGGTTCAGGCTCAATCTCGTCGTACTTGGCTTAAGGCCCATGCAGCGCAAGTGAGGGCTGCAAAGGCTACTGGTCAGGTTGCAGCGAAAGCAAGTGGTATCAAGACGCTTGCCGCAATGGCATCGGGTGCCCTTGCTACGGTAGCGGGTGTTATGGTCGGCGTCATCGCATTCGTGCTTGCCATGATGGTTGTCTCGCAGCTTATCAGTGCGTTGTTTGGTTTTTGGGAGAACGAGGCATCAAAGCATTCGCTTGCAGGTTTGCCTCCCTACATTACCAGCGAGATGGTCGTGACTGCGCTCGAGTGCCAAGAGAAATACGGACACCCGGCAGGCTGCACCATCGCACAGATTATATGTGAGTCAGGTCAGGGCGATCATCTGTCGGGATTGGCGATGCGCGACAACAATCTTTTTGGGATCAAATGGGCTGCAAGCTACGGACTTGCTGCAGAAGTGTCGGGACACTCCAGCTGGCAGACCGGCGAGGAAGATGGTGGACAGGCGGTGAACGTCATAGCTGAATTTACTACCTTCAAGTCGCATAAGGACTGTATTTTGTTTCGTAGCCGCGTGTTCTTGGCAAATCCGCGCTATGCGGGCAACTCCCTTATCCAAGAAGCTATCGTGACGCATTCATCTGACAAGATGGCCGAGGGCCTCAAAGACGCAGGCTATGCGACCAGCTCGAGCTACGTCGATACATTAAAAGGCATCATGGCCACCTACAATCTTTATCGCTTCGACACTATGAGCGTTGAGCAGTATGAATCGATCTCAACCAACGGCGAAGCCATCGTGCAAGCCGCTTATTCTCAGCTCGGTGTTCCCTATGTCTGGGGAGGTTCAACTCCTCATGTGGGGCTGGACTGTTCAGGGCTTACGCAGTACTGCTATGCCCAAGCGGGCATTTCTATTCCTCATTACACCGAGGATCAGAAGGCTGTGCTGCATACCGTTCTTTTATCTGAGGCGCAACCAGGCGACATTCTCTACAGGTACGGGCATGTGGGCATCTACGTGGGCGGCGACCAGTATATACACGAACCTCAGACAGGAGACGTCTGCAAGGTATCAAATGGGATTAATTACTTTACCTGCGCTCTTACTGCGCGATTTTAGAAGGGGGAACAATCAATGGAAAAAAGGAAGAAGGCCTTGCTCGCGCTAACTATCGGCATGGTTCTAGTTTTGGTGGCAACCACCGTTGCTCGCTACTCTGTTGTGCATGCTGAACAGGTGCAAAGTGATGCACTCGCTGAGGCGGCTATTGACGATGCCACAAACGAAGTGATTGATGCTACAGGAGATGGCTCTTTGACCGAAGATTCGAAGCTGCCCGGTGGAGATGTTATCGAGGTGCTGAAAACAAACGTTTGGGGATCCTCGGATGGTTTGACGTCTATCGTATTTAAGGATGGACGATACGTAGAGTCGGATGGCGCTTCGTCGGCTATGACAACCTTCGATGTGGGCGAGGTGGCCATTGAAAATGATCAAACGGCAATTGTTTTGAAGGTTGATTGCCCAGACGCTACGGTGAAAGATTCACTTTTGCTTCTTCGCCACGATATGACAGGTGCACTTACTATATCTTCCGATGACTTTGTGTTCTCGAAGACCTATCGACAAGGCCTAGGAGACACAGGACCACTTTCAATTGAGGGCGTAAATAGTGAGTTTCGTGAGCTTTTGGGAGGCACCACCGATACGCTTGTAAAGGCGCTTTCTGACTACGCCCATATCCACGCGCCTTCGGCCACGATGGCCACCTGGGATGAGTCTCTCGTTGTTGACTATACGACGGGGACCGTCAGCGCTAACTTCGCTCTCAATGATGCAGCAAGGACGCTGCTCACTGTGGAATACGTAAGGGCGACATCTGTGTTCACAGTGATGGGGTGATTGACGTGGTTTCAATCAAGAGTCCGCGCTTTGTTCTGCCCTTTGCTTTTACGTTTCTCATGCTAAGTTCGCTTATGCTTTTTCCTGACTTTGCGTTTGCGGCCATTGGCGATGACATTAACAAGTGGCTTTGCGGGGTATTACGTGAGTGCTGCAACTGGATCTTCGCGAATCAAATAAACATGCTTAAATCCATTGGTTATGACGGCATTCTTGCCGCTAGTTTCGATTCGATGCTTGGCACAGCAGGAGAAACTACCATGTATTCTCTTGTTTATGGCGTTTGGCAGGTTGCAATACTGCCTATCGGCTGCGGAGTTCTCGGGTTTGTGTTTACTATCAAGCTTATTCAAATCTCGCAGAGAATGGATGGAAACGCGAGCATGCCGGGAATCAAAGAGGTCGTATTTCTACTGGTATTTTTCGCGGTATTTTTGTTTCTCTTAAAGAATAGCTTCGAGATTATGTCGTCAATCTATGCTGTAACCAAACTTGCCATTGAGCGCATTATTAATATGTTCGGCGCGGGCGGTGTTATCGACCTCAATGCCGTGTCAATTGTCACCACCAATGATGATGTAGCAGCACTTGTCGCCATGCTTATTGTGGCTCTTATCAGCTGGGTCGTAGTGCTGGCGGCATACATTGTGGCACTGGTTGTTTCCTGGGCACGAGCCATTCAGCTATACCTCATGGCTGCTTTTAGTCCTATTCCGCTTGCATTGATGGGCACCGAGGATACACGTCAGATTGGCGTTGGATACCTTAAGAATTTCGTGGCCGTATGTCTGGCGGGGATCATCATCCTTGTTTTGCTTGTGTCCTTTCCAATCGTCCTTGGCGGGTTGAATGCTGCCAATCCTGGCACAAATACGCCCATCGATGGCATTGCTAACGGCCTTACTTATGCACTTCAATATCTCGCAATGTGTATTCTGCTCATTTTGTCCCTCGTCAAGAGTGGCAGCTGGGCGCGTGACATTGTGGGCGGATAGCAGCTTGGCGGTTTCCAATGCAGTTAAAAATCAGATAAAGGTAGACGGTGAAAAAGAATTTCGAGCTGTCTTAAAAAGGAGAAAGGAGGCTGTCGCGTTGTATCGATGACGACGCGGAGAGTTTACGGGGACATTATGTCCCCGCGATAACGAAAGGGCTCACTTCCGGATTCATGGGCCCGAAAACGAAAAGGAGCACTGATATACATGGCAGAAAAGAAAAACGTCTATCTCTCGTTTCACAAGAGCTTTGTGCGCCAAGGGATAGAGTATGCCGATCGCGAAACGGGCGAGGCAAAGACCTTTAACCAAGTGACGTTACCTTCGGACACCGTTATAGACGGCGTTGATGTGAGCGGTTATCAATTCAGTCCGAAGTTTGTGAACCCTTCGAAGTATAAGGGGGATGATTGGTACGACGTGCCATTGCTGGATAATCGGGAGGTTTGGCTTACAAAAACGTTCATCGGAGAGGATGGAAATCCTTTGCGCGATGAAGATGGGACGGCAGTTAAGGATACTGTTAAGGTGATGCCGACTGCAATCAAGGAAGCACTTGTGGAAGCGCGCCGCCGATGGGCCGAGGCGCATGATGCTGAGCGCCCACTTGCAGAGCGTGCTGCTACCGCGCGGGAGAGCTCGCGCATAGGTCAGGATAATCCCGTTGCCAATCGTACTTGTCAGCAACGATAAGGCGGTGGGAGAAATGCAAGAAACATTAAAGGAAAAGGTTATTCATCCTACAAAGGTAGAAAAAGCCATGAGTGTCTTGTTGGCGCTAACATTGGCGTTTGCTTCGGTTCTATCTGTCGGTGCGGCCGATATTCGCGATGCCTATGCTGGCGAATCTGCCGATTTGGTTGTGGGCGGTGCAATTTATTATGGGGGATATGGAACCAATTGGATGCACGTCAACGGCGAGATGGCCTATTGCGGCAACCCGGGGGCGGCTACGCCAAGTTCCGGAAACTACGCCAAGGAATCTGTGGTGGCACCGAGCGGACGCAGTGCCGAAACGATAGCTGATCTTTGGTTTAGCTATGGTAGCCCTGGATTTGATGCATCATTGTGGCCAAGCACGTGGTATGACGGCACTGAGATGAACGATGCACGTTATGCGGCCCTTGCGCATATTCTGCTATCAGACACATTCTCAAGCAATGGAGACTATGCGCTCTATGGGTGTAGCCAGGACTTTAAGGACTGGGCACGTGAGCAAGTTATCGGATTTGGAACTGATGGTTCTGAGATCAACATTCATGCTACAGGACGCCAGATTGCCATGCGCGGTGGCGAAGTGCCAGGTAACTTTTCTACGTTCATGCTCTATACGGGTTCAAGTACTCAGCTCATCCTTTCTTTTGAATACATTCCTTATGGCGCGGTTGAACTGACGAAGGTATCGTCGAATCCTCACGTTACTGAAGGTAACGGCTGCTATTCGGTCGAAAACGCGATTTATGGTGTGTATGCTGATGCTGCTTGCTCCAATTTAGTGAAGACTATGGTTACGGATACAGGTGGCTATGCTAAGGCTGATGAGCTTGAAGTAGGTAGCTACTGGGTCAAGGAAATTGAGCCTTCTTCTGGTATGGCGATTGACGAGACAGCGTATCCTGTGGCGGTAGCGTCTGATGCGACTGCGGCGGTCAACGGCGGGACGGTCGTTGACTTGGCTCGCACCGACCCCGTGGGCATGCTGGTGGGTAAGGTGGATGCAACAACCAACACCAATCGACCCCAAGGGGCGTCTGACCTTTCTGGTGCCCAATTCAGCGTGAGGTACTACGATGGCTACTATTCGAGTGCCGAAGCAGCACAGGCGTCGGGGGACCCTGTGCGTTCTTGGACGTTTGCGACTGATGAGGATGGGTTCGCTTACTTTTCTGACGAATACAAGGTTGCAGGAGATATCCTTTACTATCAGACCAACGGCACCACGGCATGCATGCCGCTTGGAACTGCAGTGATTGAGGAGGTCAAAGCGCCGCAGGGATATAACCTTGACGATGGGGTAAATCCAGCCAATCCACCACGTAAGTTCTGTGTGCAGATCACGAGTGACGGCGTTATTGGTGAGAGCGCGTATTCGTGGAACACGCCAAAGGTTCCCGACACAGTACAGCGGGGTGATTATCGCCTGTTCAAGGAAGTACCTACCAACAATAATGACGAGAATCAGGAGTTTACCCGTATCGCCATCGAAGGCGTGCAGTTCCAGATTATCAATGAGAACGTGAGTGCGGTGGTATCTCCTGATACGGGCGAGGAGGTGCAACAAGGGGGCGTCGTTTGTACGCTTGTCACTGACGAGAATGGTTTTGCGTCCACGAAGACCCATGTGCCTGCAGGCTGGAGTGCGGCTTTGGCCTACGGTGAATACACGGTGCATGAAATTATTCCTGATGATGTTGCTGAGCGCGTGAAGGCCGAACACGGTATCACGCTCATTGGCGTGGACGACTGGAAGATCACGGTTTCTGCCGAGGGTCAGTACGATCCCATTCAGGTAGTGGCAAACCATATACCGCAGACCCCGCTCACCATCCAAAAGGTCGACAGTACTACCGGCAAGTCGATCCCGCTTGCATGCAGTTTCCAAATCTTCGACGATGACGACAAGCTGGTTACCTATACCGACCACATGAATGAGGTGGTCGTGGACACATGGGCCACCATCGGTAGCACGGGCCATGTCACTTTGCCGATGAAGCTCGATGAGGGCACCTATACCATCCATGAGGTGCAGGCACCTGAGGGCTACGTGTTGGGTGGGCAGGATATTACCTTCGCAGTTGATGAATACCACACGTGGGATGATCCCATTATCGTTACCTATGCTGATGCACCTATCCGCGCTGAGGTCCAATTGCTCAAAACCGACGGCACCACCAAGGTACCAGTTGAGGGAGCCGAGTACTGTATCAAGGCCGAAGGTGACGTGGTAACAGGCGACGGTACCGTGCGCTTTTCGGACGGGCAGATTGTCGGCTACGTGATCACAGATGCGCAAGGAAAGGCCTCGATTGAGGATTTGTTTCTGGGCAATTATGTGGCCTACGAGACCAAGAGTCCTGAAGGCTGGGCACTCGATACAGAGGAGCATCACATTGGCATCCAGAGTCAAGGCCAGCTTGTGCCTGTTGTGGTCGAGGAGTTCGATATGGTTGATATGCCGACCACGCTTAAATTGTTGAAGGTGGATTCTACTGACACGACCAAGGCGCTTGGTGGCGCGACGTTTCGCATCACGCAAATGGCACCTGCAGCTGTTGGCGAGTTAGATTCCAGCTTTAACGTCAAGTGGGAGTACGAGTTGACTACTGAGGCTAACGGCACAGCAGAGCTGCCCTACATGCCGCATGGTACGTTCGAGGTTGAAGAGATTCAAACACCTGCGGGCTATTTTATGCCATTGGAGACCCAGCCTGTAACCTTTAAGGTCGATGACCAGGGCTTCATTGGTTTGGACGCCCAGGATGCTCAGTTCAGCGATACGCTTGAGCTCACCTTCGAGAACACGCCGACTGTTTTGGATATCAGCAAAACTGATGCCACCACAGGCGAAGAGTTGCCGGGTGCCACGCTGGTTATCATCGACAAAGATGGCAATGTCGTTGAGGAATGGGTTTCCACTGATGAGGCTCATCGTATTGTTGGCATTGAACCGGGTGATTACGTACTCACTGAAACTATTGCGCCTGAAGGCTACCTGATGGCAACTTCGGTTGAGTTCACCGTTGAACCAACGGGCGATGTGCAGAAAGTTGAAATGAAAGATGACTATACCAAGGTCGACATCTCCAAGACCGATATCGCTACGGGCGAAGAGCTTCCTGGAGCGCATTTGCGGGTAATCGACAAGGATAACAAGGTCGTTGCCGAATGGGATACCGACGGCAAGGTTCACCGCATTAACGGGTTGGAACCTGGCGATTACACTTTGCGCGAGACTAGTGCTCCCGCTGGCTATGAGATTGCTGAGGATGTTAAGTTCACGGTTGAAGCCACAGGTGATGTGCAAAAGGTTGAGATGAAGGATAAGGCTGTGCCTGCTAAGGAAAGTGAGCAGGCGGACCTTCCGAAGACTGGCGACAGTTTCCCCTGGTGGGTAGTTGCACTTGCAGCAGCTGGTGCGGGTACAACGGCCGGTGCGGGGATCTATCTTCGCCGCCGCAAGGCAGCCGATGAGGTCGTGGATGTAGAGGAGGACCTGCAATGATTGTCTGGTTTATCGGCATCCTCATGGGAGCCGCAATCGTAGTAGCGCTCGCCTGTTGCCAAGCCTCTGGCAACGCCGCCCGCTGGGAGGAAGAGCATTTGATTAGCGAGTAGGCTAATCGTTTAATTTACGGAAGGGAGCGTTCGATAAGGACCGCAGCTCTGACGCGAAAAGCGCCAAGGCTGCGGTCCTTGATCTTACGAGGACTCTCCTATACTCGATGAAAATGATAGTTACTATCGTCTATCCCGAGATTTATCAATCAACTAAAATTGTTGAGTGATTTGCTTTTTGGAAGATTTAAAATGTAGCAAATTAAGATAAGCGAGAGGAGGACTGTGTTGGCTCAGGAAAAAGTGGTTCTTACTGGACAAAAGGTTGACTTTCATATTCATTCCCATGCTTCAAGTCATAAGGATGATTCGAAGGTTAAAGATGGAACACTGAAGAATATTTCAGTGCTGATTGAAGGCCTTAAGAATAAAAAAGTTAATATGTGCGCAATATCCGATCACGATGCCTTTGATAAAGAACTCTATCTCAAACTAAAAGAGGAAGAGTGTGCGGATAACTGTATTAGAAAAGTGCTCCCTGCTGTTGAGTTCAGCGTTCTCTTTCCTAGTGATAATGAGGAAGACTCTCAGGTGCATATCGTCGCAATCTTCGACGATACAGAAGATGAAATCGAAAATCGAATTGTCAGTGCGATTCCTTGCATATCGGGAAAGCCTAAATACGATGGGAAATCTGCATTCAGCGAAACAAAATTTTGGGAAATCATTCGTTCAATCAATTCAAATGTCGTTCTAATAGCACATCAGAAAAATTCGCTTACATCCCAAAATGTAAGACATGCTGATGCGAACAGTGTAGGAGAACAGGGATTTGATAGATTCCTGTTTCTGGAATACTTCGATGTATTCGAATACAAGAATAGAAAAAACGAACTTTTTAATAAGAACTATATTTATGAAAAGGACATAGAGGATAAGCTTCGCTTTATTACTGGTAGTGATTGTCATCAATGGTCCGTTTATCCCCATTATGACGAGCATAAACAGGACGAAATGCCATATACGTACTTGAAATGCTTGCCAACATTCAAGGGTCTTGCAATGGCGGTAACCGATTTCGGACGTATCAAAACTGTCAACAGTTTTTTTAGTCCGGCACCCGAGTCGAAGGATTCTATTGAACTTCAATTAAATGAAAGCTCTATTTCTATACCACTTTCTCCAGGAATTAACGTAATTATTGGTGATAACTCAATCGGAAAATCGTTGCTAATAAGCAAATTGACTCAGTATCATGGCATAAAGAAACAGTTATCAGATGGATATGAAAAGTATCTTAAGGATAACGGGATAGTCGTTGAGACGGTAATACCTGAAGGGAATTTCAAGATTGACCACCAAGGTGTTATTAGGGATAGGTTTGAGAATCTCGGGCAAGGTCTAATCAGCGAGGAGCTGCAAGGAAAATTCCCTGAAGCTGTAGATGTGGGGAACTACCGAGAGATTGCACAACGATATTTGGATGCATACGTACAGGCGGTTCGCTGTTCTGTTGATTATCAAAAACAGTTGGCCGCTCTTTGCGATTTTTCGATTCCGCCTTTTTGTGAACAAGCCGAAGTGACAGGTCTGAAAATCATCGGGAGAGCAAGCGCGGTGTCTTCCACCAAGGAGACGAGTTTTGTCTCGAAATTGAAAAAAGCTGTCAATATTGTTGAAGGCTTTAAAGATTCGTTTGCGAAACAACTCGACGAAGAAGATATTGAAGATATCGCTTCAGTTGAGAGGATATTAAACAAAATCATCAAAAAGCATCAGGGGCAAGTCAGTGCACTCAAGCGGGATGAATCGATAGCCAACGCCATCAATACCGTCCTAGATGCAAAAAAGAAATCCTTCACAGATCGATCGACGGACAGAGGTAAGCTTGAGACGCGCTTCCTTTCGGATAAAAACTCCTTTGCGGAGGGAGTTGCCAGTATTATTAAAAAAAGAACTCTGGTTAAGGAAGTGAAGTTTTCTTTTGATCCCGTTACCATTAAGCCGGATACAAAGAACGTTGGAGCGTATGTTTTTGTCTCCCGAACAGCTTCAAGGGAAATTTCTCCTCGTTTTCTTGAAGATATCGTGTCTAAAGTTCTACGCGCGGGGAAGCACATTGACACTTCGACTGTTGACGCCTCTACGTTAAAGAAGTGCCTTCTGCAATACCATGATGAGGATGGTGATCCTATTCTGGTTCTAGAGAACAAGCTTAACAGCTTGCTCGATGACGCACTCAAACCTCAGCAGGCAATAATTAATCAAGGGGACGATTTATTTATGACTCGTTCGCAAGGATATAATGCTCAGATTTATTTTGCCCTTCTTGCTGATGGACTTGAGGGCAGCTCAATATATCTTATTGACCAACCTGAGGATCAGATATCGCAGACTGCCATAAAGTCTGCTGTAATCAAGGATTTCAGGAACATTGCACAAAGTAGGCAAGTGATATTGGTGACGCATAATCCTCAATTTATTGTGAATCTTGATGCCGACAACGTGATACTGATTAAGCGAGATGATGAGGGAAAAATTTCCATTTCGTCAGGAGCGCTTGAATATGAATGTGACGATTACAAAATGTTAGGTCTTGTGGCAGAGAATGTAGAAGGCGGTTTAGATACGATAAAGAAAAGGATGAAACGATATGAAAAGGCAGATTAGCTTCAGAGTGCTTGGGGATAGGTATCAATTGGAACTAAGTACAGAAGACAACAATAGAATTTTTGAGATAGAGAAGAAGAGCGGTAAATTTGATGCTAAGAAATTTTACAAATCATTCTTTGAAGGAATGGCGGAAACCATTGATTATGAATTAGTTCAAGACGGCACCCTTGATCGTGAGGCTAAATATTATTTCGAAACCCTTAAGGGCATTCTTGCGGATGTGTGTGCATCGGTGAACGAAACCTGCTTTTCCCAAGAAGAGATAGCTTGATTATGGAGAATCAAAAATGCACCGTCGCGTCTTGTGGCGGTGCATGATTAACTGTGCATGATTAACACACGAAGTTTCAATAAAGATGTTTATTCCCAATGCCCTCCCGACTCTACGGTTGTATAGTGACCCTCTGCTGGGTGGCCGACCGTGTTGTATCCCGTGACAACCTGCTTATACTCCGTGTGGTGCCCAGAACCTTCACCGGCCTGCATATGTGCCTTGCCGTGTGCGACTTCGTTGTTGGTAATGACCTGGTTGCAGATATTGCAGACGGACTGCTCCTCATACCCATAAATTGGCACTTGCTCGATCCAGGCTGGGGAGTCCTCTACCCAAACCTGTTCGTAATCAACGACCCAGTGCTTTTCTGGCGTTGTTGGTGCTTGGGGAGCATTGACATTGTTGGTGGAGCTATCGTCGTTGGGAATATTGTTCGAGGCTGAGCCGTCAGGTGTTGAACCCTTGCCTGCGTCTTGACCTAGGTTGCTAAATTCGCTGGATTGCTCTGTGAGGGCGTCAATCTGTTCTTGTGTGTTGCCTTTGTTTTCACCAACCTCATCTTGGCTGCCATCATTGCTATCGCCTGCATCGGTGGCGCCGGTCTCTCTAATTTTATTGAACCGCTCGAATGAGAAGCCATCGATGTTGTTCTCGGTAACTCCGTCATGCCTTTTATTGGAATTGCTCGAGCAGGTTGCGAGTGACAGTGCAACCGTAACGCCAATGATGATGATTATGCAAGTGCCAATAACCGCCGCTTGCTTCTTATGTGATTTGACCGCGACGAGCATCCTTCTAATTTGTTCCTTAACCTTCACCTTCAACACCACCCTCACATAAACGCATGTCTGAACAGCCACTTTATAAACCTGACAATCAGTTTCATTACTCTTTCTCCTTCTTTTCTTCCTGCTTCGGTTGAGCCCATTCGCAAGCTTCAGCATCTTGATAGGCTGCAAGTGGATATCCGAAAATCTGGCAGATTTCAGCGTCGTCTGCGATCTCTGGGTGAGCAAAGGTCAGGTAGTCATGCAGCCATAGCGCGCGATAGTTGTTCGATGCAGTGCCCTTGCCCGAGTAGTAGAGCGAACAGGCATATTCAAAGCGTTCTGCGTCAACGAGTGCACCGCCTTGACTCCAGGCAATGGCTTTTTCATCGGCGTAAATGGTTTTGATGTGTGGCACCTCGGTGCGGTCGGCAATTTTGCATCTGCGACCACACCTGCGCTCGAGCTCCGGTACGCTTCCGGATTCTCCTTCTCCTGTGTCGTCGTAGTGGTGGATATCAACAACTAGGTCGCCCTTTGTCAGGAGGTCCAGACGTAAGTCGAATTCGGTCACGAGGGTTGCATGGCCGAACGGTTGTGTTGAGACCAAGCTGCTGGAATCAAACGTTTCCCTGCGGCCGTTATCGTAATTGATGGTTATTTTCACGCTTATCTATCCTTTCCGCGATCATCGCGCTGGTGCTCTCTGCGCTGTTCTTCACTCATACTGGCGTTATTGCTGAAGTTATTGCGTCGGTCTTGTCCTGTGGTGTCGGGGGCTGGTTGACGAACTGCCCGTGATGCTGGAAGCGCAGCTTTGGGCTCGATGCCCTTCTCCGTCAAATATGCCTCCGCGGCAGCAAGCCTTACGACAGACTCCTCATCGCCACGGGCGTGTGCTGAGGCGATCTTTCTTTCGAAGTCTCCCATTGACCTGACATGCCAGCGTGTTGTTACATCGAGCGCGCCTGCAAGCTGCTTAAGATCGCGCCACCCTCCGACTTCGACGGCGTTTTCAGCCAGTTGACGCACCAACTCAGGTTGCATCGGCGAAGGTGACCTGAGCGCGGATTCGACAGCTGCTTTGCCATAAGCCGTGCCTAATCCTTCTCCCCGGATGCACCACGTCTCATGACCTTCAAGTGCATATAACCAATCAGCCTTCCCGTTGCGCTCGGATGCTTCTCTGCGTTCTATGCCTAGCTCGGATAAGATTTTTGCGAACTCGTTATCGCTTTGAGCAAGGCGCATGGCTATGCCAACGCGACTGCGGATATCGGCAACCCATGAGTATTTGCCTTGAGCCTCAAGCTCACGTTCAGCCCGCCGGTAGTGGACCCGCTCGCGCTTTGCTGGAGCATGGTTTCCGCCAAAAGAAGGAGTTTCCTCTGCTGGTGGTTCATCAACGAAAAACGACATACCGCGCTCCTCGGCAAGCCTTTGCGCAGAGCGCTTGAGGGCGCGCGGGTCCGGATCTTGCAGGCGGTTTCCCGTTGCGAGGTTCGTATTGTTCACGACGATATGAGCGTGCATAATCTCTTTGGCGTTGTCGTCGTGGTAGGTTATCGCCACTTCGTAATCGGCGAAATTTTCCAGAGCCCAAGTTTTGGCGAACTCTCGCATGCGAGCAAGGTTGACTTTGTCTCCAGGGTCAGGAGAGAGGACATAGTGCTTATAGGTACGGGCACATTTTCCGCGATATGGCGTGTCATTTCCGTATGCAGCACGCGTCAGATCCATCTCCGCCGCCCAATCGATACATGACTTTTCGGAATCATCGTAGCTATCCATTTCCCGCTCATCCCAGCTGAGGTTGAACAGGTCGCAGGCAAGAGCGCGGCCTTCCTTATTGAGGTAGTCGCGTATACCTTTGCATGAGGTGTGACCCGATATGGGTTTTACGACGGGCATGCTAATCGCCGCTTACTACAAGCGAATGCGCAATATCGCAAAGCGCGTACTCCACCGATGAGAGTCCGCCTTCGATGCGCTCAAGCTTTAAGGAAACCTCATCAAGGTTTGCCAGGAATGTCTGGTACTCGGGTGGGTTTCCGCGACGGCAGAACAGTGCCTGAGTGTTGAGCGCATGGACCGCTTGGTTGTAATGGCGACCCCAGCGGACGAGTTCGCGATGGATACCTCCGATCGACTTTCCGTCGATGAGGAAGACGCGTGGCTGGTCGTAATTTTCAGCTGGTTGGGGAAGGCGGATGAGTGTGCGCAGGTACTGAGATTGCGTGACGCCCGCTTCGCGACTTGATCTGTAGAGTGTGCGATAGTCGGAATCGGTTAGCTTGATGCTTGCGGTATGGGTGTAGGTTCTCATGGTCGTTGTTCTCCTTTTCGTTGGCAAGCTCGCGTATGTCCGGAAGGGCGAGTGCGTTCTTGTTATTTGCTACGGGGACATAATGTCCCCGTGAATCCCATGGGTTTTGTTTGCACCCTTGGGGCGTGGGGCCACCCCCGCTAAGGCCGCGCTGCGGACACGATTAGGCGGTGCGGCTGCAAGCTGAGGCGACTATTCGCGAGCCGCCAGCTTGGGTGCCGGAAAGCCGATTCTGCTTTGCTGGATGCACGCGACAAGCGGCACGCCGGCAAAGTCGAAACGGTGCTCGGACAAGCTCTATCCGCGTATGTAATACCGGATAGGCAGCTTGCTAAAAGAGGTCCAAGGGTCGTGTTTTCGGGGCTTTGCAACCTACGGGGACATAATGTCCCCGCGATTATTGTGGTTGCTCAATCCCTCAGTGATACTATCTCGGATAGCTCGCCACAGATATAAACGATGCTGCCAACCATGTTCACGTCAAGGGAAGCGCCCTTGTCGCGCGCAAGGGCAAGGGCTTTTGAAAGCTCGCGCTTAGCCGTTGTGAGTGCTTTTGCTGCAGGCTCGTCGTAGCCAAGCGCCTCCTTGATAAGTGCGGACGTTTGGAGCTTATCGAGTGATTTGGCGGCACGTTTCGCATAGAGCGTTTGTTGCTTTTTCGCGTCAATCTTGGCGAGACGGTTGATGTCGGCATCGGTCAGCTCGCCTGCGCGTGCAAGCGTCTGCCACGGCGTGGCAAGGTTGTCTTCGACTCGACGGGCGACCGCTTCTTGCCGAAGAACGGTCTTGCCCGTGATAGTGCGGCCCGTCTGCGCTTCGATGATGGCGGCCTTGAGGTCTGCCGTCCGCTCGCCTTTGAGGGAGGGATCTGCCTCGCGCAAGCGTTCGACTTCTATTCCTAAGGCACGCGTCGCTTCGGCGCGCTCCATCACGTTGAGCTGGCGCGTGAAGTAATTTGCGGTATGCAACAATACTTCAGATTGCTCATCGCTGACGTTCTCCACCACGCGGCAGGGAATCTTTGCAAACGTCGGATCGGATTTAGCCAGCAGTGCAAAGGCTGCCTTGCGGCGGTGGCCCGAAAGCATCTGAAAACTACCATCGGACATCTTGCGCACGAGTGGAATATCGGTGAGCCCCTCGGCTCGTATGGATTTGGCAAGAGCTGCTATGCCATCTTCTCCCATGGAATAAGCGTCGTTGGCAGGATGGTCGGCGATGTTGTCGACCTCAATTTCGCGGATGGGGAAGCGGTCGCGTGTTTGGGTGGCGTCATCCAATATTCCCGCTAACGAGAAGCGACGTGCAACTTCTTCTACGCGGCTCATAATCCTAGCTCCTCGAATAGTGCGCGGTAATCTTGTGCGGGGCGGCATTCAGGATCGAACTCCACGATAGGTTTCCATTCCCAGCTACCCTCGGCAACCTTTGCGGACTGGTGGATGATGGTGTCGAACTGGTGATCGGAAAAGAAGCGGTCGAGCACGGCGGCGCCGGTTTGCTCGGCTCGTGTCATACGACCAGGCACGCAGGTGCGAAGAATCTTCCAATCGGGTGCAGGGATGCGCAGCTTCGTGGCTATCCCTTCGATAGCTTGCACCGCTGAGGTTGTGCCGCGCATGACGGTAGAATCGAGTTTGACGGGCACTATGATAGTGCCGCGTCCCGATGTGGCTACGTATGCGCAGAGCGCGAGTTGTTTTGCTGAAGGTGCGCAATCGATGATGGCAACATCGTATTCGCCTTCGGCGTCGTCGAGCGCAAAACGTAGTCTTTGCTCGCGCAGCATGAGTTCGTTTTGGTCTATGAGATTGAGCGTGGTGGGGATGGCACTCAGGTTCTCGATGCGTGTTAGATGAGCACATTCGGAGACGGGTGCCTCGTCGTAAAGGAGCTCTATTGCCGAACGGCAGGTATCGCGCGCTTCGTCGTAGAGGTCGTAGTAATCCGATGTCGACGCTTGTGGGTCGAGGTCGATGATAAGCGTGCGCAGGCCCTTCTGGGCGCAGAGCACGGCAAGGTTGGTGGCAGTGGTTGTCTTGGCCACGCCTCCCTTGAAATTGCTGACGGTGAGCACTCTCATGTCAACTCCTTTTCGTTTCGCAGGCGGGTGAATCCGGAAGATGCCTGCTGGCTATTCGGTTATTGTCGGGATGCGCTTCCGACGGGTTGTCAGCCTTTCTTGTTGTGGTTGGTATTACACTCTCCATTTTATCACGCCTCCTGATCATATATATGTTCACGATATGTTGTCGCCCGCTTGCGGGCGGATTTTTGACCATATTCACGGGGACATAATGTCCCCGTGAATATGGGACGCGGTTTCTAAGCTGCACCCGGGCCAAGCCCTTGCTCTGCGGCAAGCTCTTGCATGGCGAGGTAGTGGCCCACTGCTTCCTCGAGCGTGCATTCGTCCTTGAAGCTCACGGTTACGGGTACGCCGCATGAGGTGAAGCGGTATGGATTGCCGCCCATCTGGCGCAGGAAACTCTCGCGCCTTTCGGCAACGGGGAGCGTAAGGTCGATTTCGATGTCCTCGGCCCTTGGAAGCGTTGCGTCTGCTGTGTTCATGGCTGGTCTCCTTTCTTGCCGCCCCACGTTCGGTGGGGCGGCTTGTTGGCTTGGCTGCTTTTAGCTTCTCGGTACGATACGCGCGGTCTTGCTGCTCAAGAAGTTGTTGGGGTTGGTGTCGTAGTGGCCGTCGTTTTCGTATAACTTCACGAAGGGAAGTTCCTCGCCGTGGCCGAAGCTGCCTGGGCGTTTGGCGCGACCCAGCACCTCGCATGCCTTTGGCGTTGTGCCGATGTTTTGCATGTAGGCCACATCGCCCACCCGAACTTCCGATGTGGGCAGGACTACTGCGTCAAGGTATGCGCCCAGCTGTTGAGCTTTAGGCTGTGCACGGTCGATGGCATGCAGCATCTCGTCGTGGTCGTATTCGGCCTGCTCTTCGAAGTCCTCCCACGGGCAACGGCGCTCCACAATCTCCCAATTGCGGATGACGTAGTCGCCGTTGTCGGACATGGGCTCTTGCCCTCGGCTGTAAGGTGCGATGCCACATGACAGGCCCTCGGAACCCATGAAATTGCAGACGACCTGTGCCAAGCGCGCCCATCCGTAACAGTCGGTCTCTGGCGAGCGGAAACCACGCAGGCGGCAGTAATCCAAGAATGGCTCCACACTGTCACGCCCGCCCTGCCAGTGCAAATACATGCTCATGCTGAAATCCTCGGTGGTGATGATTGCTCTGTTTCCCATGGTGTAAATCCTCTCTGTGTTTGAATCGGTCCGCCGATTGCAAGCCTGCTTGCTTCGGCATGCCTGCCGCCTGGCATGGGGTTCGGCTCCCGGAGCTGTCTTCGCAAAGCGCTCAAGCGTGCCATCTCCACAAAGCCGCCCTCGAGAGCGTGGAAAACGGCGGCTTTGTGGGGATGTTGCGTGGGCTGCGCAGGGTGTCGGTTCCCATGCCATAAGCCCCGCGGCGCTTGAGCGGGGATTCATCGATACTTGGAATTTGCCGCCTGGCGGCAAGAAGAAACCCGAGAGTGCAGGGGCGCAGGTTGCGCTCCTGCCGGGGTTTGGGGCGCGCAGCCCCAAAAGGTAAGTAGGAATCAAAGATAATTCGACTTCGGACACCCTACAAGCATGTCCGAAGTCGCGGTGGGTGCAGGGTGGCGTTTCACCCTGCCGAGGGGACTCGGGGGCGAGTAGCCCCCGGAGCAAAACGCATAGGTATTCGAAAAACTATACAAAATGGCACTAAAGCACTATTGAAGCGACTGATAACAGGTTGAAAACTCAGAAATCGTCTGCAGATAAGACTGCCAAAAAGAAAAGACTGGCGGAGATTGATGGAGCGACGCTAGATATGGAGTTGGGCATAACAGAGGATCTGCCCAAGTTCGTAGGAGTTGACAGACTGAGCGCTTCGCCGACGGCCTTTCAAAAGGCTTTCAAAACACTTAAGTAGTTGAAATGCGTTTCGTCTGATTATCCGACACTATGTGTTGATTATTCCGTACAGAGTGCTAGAGTGTGGGTACGGAAAAAGAAGGGATGCAGCTATGACAAAGTTAAATGAAAGGGTTCGACAGGCCAGAACAGAACTGCACCTATCGCAGGATTACGTTGCTCGTTTCTTAGGTATAGGGCGCTCCGCTGTTGCAGAAATAGAATCAAACAAGAGAAAAATCTCTGCAGAAGAGCTTGGAAAACTGAGCGATTTGTTCCTTATCCCAGCTGACGAGTTGTTAAATGGAAAAAAGATTGATATGCCGGCTCAGGTTTTTGCACGCAGCTTCGAATCGCTTGGAGAAAGTGATCAGCAGGAAATTCTGAACCTCATGAAGTTCAAGCAAGCAATGAAGGAAAGGCAGTAATGGCCTTGCCTGATTACGCGGCTTTAGCGCAAAAGGGTATGCCCGCAGAGGAACTTGCAAATATGTTTCTGCGGGCATATTTTTCTGATAGCGAGCCTGTGTTTCCGATAAACCCATTCCAGGTTCTTGCAGACGAGGGCATTGCATTCAGCTTTAGGCATTTTGATAAATACGAGGGAGCCTATATCCCCGCGGCTTCCCCTGATGATGTTCCTGTTGTTGGTATTAATATTGGCAGGCCGATAACTAGGCAGCGCTACACAGCTGCTCATGAGTTATGCCATCACATTAAAGACTCTGGACATGATCCTTTTGCATGCAAAATAAACGGCCAATCAAGTATTGAGCGATATGCAGAAAGCTTTGCTTCAGAATTACTTATGCCTACCAACGAACTAGAACGACAGGTATCGTACTATCTGCAGAACGGTACTGTTGCGTTTGATGATACGCTCCGTATCGCAAACTATTTTGGCGTAAGTTTTCAGGCATGCCTCTATAAACTTGCCTACAAGCTGCATGTTATCGAAGGTGACACGTCTGCAAATTCATTAAGACACCGCTGCACTACATTCAAGCCCGACAAGCAGCGAGAGCATCTTGGGTTAACGCACTTGAAACTATATGACCAACTTTTCGATGCAGCTGAGGCGTGCTTCAAGGTTTCTATGAATCCCCGGATGTGTCAAAGGTTCAAAACAGAATTTATCTTCCATGATAGCAGGATGGAAGGGATAGATATTGATTCTGAAACAGCTGCTGAAATTGTTGTTGACCTTCGCCTATACGGAAACGACAGTGAATTTTGCAGTGAAGAAAATGGCGATATTATCGAGGTTGCTGGCTTAACTATTGCTTATGATTTTGTGTTCGATAAAAGCGAAAGCAACTCTGAAAATATTAATATCTATGATGTCAAGCATATCAATAAACTGTTATTTTCTACTGCCCCTTGTCCAGAGTATGGTGGCATGTTTAGGCAAAGCAATACGTTGGTGCTTGGTGCTAAATTTGAGACGATTGACTACGGCGATATCCAACGTGAAATGCACTTTTTGGACAAAGACATCAATACTCTTCTCGTTGACGCAGGGAGTCTTGCCCAATCTGATTACATCAAGCGGGTATTGGATATTCATCATCGCCTGACGGTCATTCATGCCTTCAGAGACGGTAATGGCAGGACGACAAGAGCTTTTACCAATCTGTTGTTAATGAGGAAAGGGATAGCACCAGTACTCTTTCGGCCTGATATGAAAGACAACTATAAGGCCGCTTTATCATATGCTGACCAGATGGGGGATCGCTCAAAGCTGTATGAGGCATACTATAAGGCAATCATCGAATCTGTATCAGAGCTAACAGTCATTTAAATGTGTTCTCAAGTACTCAAGTGACATTTTGCATTGCAAAGTTGATGGGTGCAGGGTGGATTTCACCCTGCCGAGGGGATTCGGGGGCGAGTAGCCCCCGAAATTATCTGCGCTAGACTGTGCGCTCTTCGGAAATCACGGGGACATTATGTCCCCGTAAATGCGCGCGCATCTATCATGACCCGACGTCCCTTTTGTCGGGCTCACCATCAAGCAGACAAAAGCCGTGCTGGAAGCATTGAGCTTCAGCAAGGTTGCCGCCAGAGCCCCGTCGCGAGTTACGACGGGGCTGGGGAATGCGGCTAGCTGAGGTCTTCGCCAGCCACCGAGGTTGCGTTCATGTGGTGTCGGATGAGGGCGCGGCTGTCGCTCAGGATCAACATCGACACAATGTCGAACCTGACCCGACCTTCGGGGATATCGGGATGTTCGGCCAAATAGGCTGCGGCCACCTTCTCGAACGACTTGCGGCTCGAATCCTCTTCGGGCAGGCCCTTTCCTGTGTTCTCACGAATCCTGGCAGCCACGAACACCAGCTCATCGTCATCGCGGACAACGAAGTCAATCTTATCCTTGCCGTGCGCCCAACCGCGTTCTGTGATGTACATGCCGCGTCGCTCTAGGTATCGTTCGATGCCGTTCATTGCCTTGTCGTTGCTGATTGCTTCCATGGTAATGACCTCCTGTTACCGTTGGCTTGCCCCCTGTGGGCGAACCTTGTGGCTCGCTGACCATCGGGGTTCCGGTGCGGTGCAAGGGGAAAAGCAAAACGCAGAGCGCTTGAGTTTTTGGCCAATGCTATCCAAAGCCTGACAAAAAGTTTTTGTGGCCCTTGACATCGTATCCGGGTTTCCGATGAGCATGCAGAGTTCAAGGAGATGTCCAGAAGGGGCTGCACGTGACGGTGGTCGGTCCGGAAGCTCTCGACAAGGGATGTTCGGGAGCCGAGTATGTAGGCGTTTTGGCGGACGTCATCGGAAGCTTTTGCTACGGTGGTTGTAAAATCTGCTCGTCAAATGAGATGGGAGGTTGGTTTCGCCATGCGCATAGGGTACGTGGGGCGCGGGAATGCGCCCAGGGCGGCGTCGTTGGAGTCGGGACGCTGTGACAGTGTGCAGGCTACATCCCTTTCAGCCCTCATGGCTATGGTGGGTCCAGGTGATGTGGTGGTGGTGCGCAACCTTGCCGTGCTCGGTTCAACCGCAGCGTCGTCTGCCAAGGCTGTCGTACAGATTGGCAATGCCGGTGCTGAGCTTGTTGCGCTAGATGAGGGCATCGATACCGAATTGGATGGAGTCTCTTTGTTCGCTCATGCTGCGGCGTTCGCGGCGGTGAATCCGGCAAAGGGGCGCAAGGCTCAGGGGCCTAAGGATAAGGGTGGCCGTCCGAAGGCCGATACCACGGCGCTTGAGCGTGCGGCCCAGATGCGGGCCCAGGGTTCGACGGTTGAAGAGGCGTGCGGTGTATGCGGGGTAAAGCGCAGCACGCTTTACCGCTTCATGAAGGAGGCAGCCGCTGACACTTAGATAGTCGGGGGCGATGGCATGTATGCTCCCGAAGCCGCGGACAATCACAACGTCGTTATACAGAGCGCCAAGGGGACACGCAGGACGTGTGCGCTACCTATTTGTGAGCATTTTAGCGATCGTCTTGATGATGCGCGCTCGATTACGCGTCATCACGTTTATGCGGAATACGTTGATGCCTGTAAAGTTGCAAATGAGCGCGCCTACTCTTTTTCGAGCTTCTGTACCATTCTCAATGGCTGGAGACGTCAGAGTATAGGGGAAAGCTCACCTGAATGGTTTCCTGGTGAGTACATGCGGACCTATTGGGCTATGCAAGAGATGAAGTCTTTACCGCGTGGAAGCATTAGGTTGTTTGTGGCTCAGATGGCTTTTTCTGATGCTACGTTTGTTTGTCGTGCGGAATCCGGCACACCGGATTCTTGGATGCGTTGTTGTGAGCGCGCTTTTCGCTGGATGGGAGGTGTGCCGCATGTGACCGACTGCACCATGATTGGTGCGTCTATGTCAAATGCCGGAGTTTCGGTTCATGCCACGCTTGAAGCGTTCGCTGAATACCATAAGACGGTGTTGTTTGGTGCGCGACCGAAAACCGCTAAGACCGCCCTCAAACATGCCAAACCACGTGATGTTCGAAATTCTTCTTACGTTCTTAGACAAGTTAGGCGCGCTCTACGCGAGTGTGCGCCGACATCGTTTGAAGAGGTTGATGTCATTATCGAGCGGCAGGTGGCATTTTTGAACGCTACGGCTTTTTCCGACCATCCCGCACGTTCAAGGGTGCTTGCTGAACGCGAGATTATTCAGATGATTTCTTTACCGAAAAAGCCTTATGGATTCGATGTTTGGCTCGAACGTTCGGTAGGAACAGACCACCATTTCGTCTATCGTGGTGTCAGGTATTCTGTCCCGTGGCGACTCGCTTTCGAGACTGTTCGCGTCCAAGTTACTTCGGATAAAGTGCGCGCCTTCTTTGGTGGTGATCTTGTAGCTTCGCATGCTGTTAAAGATGCGTCTGCACCGGGCCGAAATGTCGTTACCGACCCAGAGCATCGTCCTGCTGCTCATCGTTGGTACGCTGCACGCATCGACCGCGCCTTTTTTGCCGAAGCACGAGTTTTGGGCCCCGATGTTGTTCGTGCGATGAGGCTGCTTTTGCGTTCGTGCCGTCGGGATGGTAGGGGTCTTGCTGACTGTAAGGCCCTACTTGTCCTTGCGCAACAATCCTCGGTTGTGTCGCTTGATGAGGCGTGCAGAAAGGTGTTAAACGCCAGTGAATCGTTTAGCCTTGAGATAGTAAAAGAGGCCATGGGGGTGGTGGACTCGTGACAGAGGATTACCCTTACCGAGAAATTATCGAAATGTGTTCGACTGGTATGACTCAGTCGAAGGTGGCGTTTTTGTGCGGATGTGGGGCTCAGAAGGTCGCTTCGGTAACACAGCGTGCGCACCAGCTCGGTATCGGTTGGCCAGTACCTCCTGAACTCACTGAAGCCGAGCTCGCACACCTTGTTGATCCGCACGAGAACGCGAGGCGCTATCAGCCGGACTTTCCCCGCATTATCGCGGATGCTGGCTGCAGGGCCGATATGGCACATGTTGATAAGTTGTATGGGGCGTATCTGGTCCATGCCGAGGAAGACGGAGGCGAGCCCTATGCGCGCGTCACGTTTGAACGAAAGGTTCGCGCATGGGCTTCAGATGCTCATCCAAAGCTTTCGATGCGCGTAAACTGGCATCGCGCGGAATGTTGTCAGCTTGACTGGGCGGCTCGTAGTATTCCTGTTCACGGCTCCGACGGGAGCTCGACCCCTGCTTTTCTGTTCCTAGCGACCTTGCCATACTCTGATTATACTTTCGTACGCGCGAGCTTGGATATGGGCATGCAAAGTTGGCTCGAGCATAATGTGGCTGCCTTCGAGTTTTTTGGCGGCGTTCCGCTATTTGACATTATCGACAACCTGCGCGTAGGAGTCACCTTTTGTCGTCAGGGAAAGAAAGTAAACGAGCGCTATCGGGACTTAGCAGATCATTACGGCACTATTGTGCTCCCCGCTAAATCATACAGTCCGACATGGAAAGGGGCTGTTGAGTGTCACGTAAAGATTATGGGTAACGGTATTGTTTCAACGCTCGAGAAAATGGAGTTCTCTTCAATAGCTCAGCTCAATAATGCAATAGGCGAACTGGTAGAGTTGTACAACGACCGACCAATGAGAAGTGCAGGCGGGCGCAGTCGTCGTCAAATTTTTCTAGCTGAAGAAAAAGCAGAGCTCCAGCCGCTCCCGAAGGAGCCTTTTGAGCCTGTTACATGGAAGAAAGTTTGCGCAATGGGGGATGCAGTTGTTCAGGTGCGAGGGAATTATTACGGAGTGCCCGAGAACTTTGCATCGTGTAAGCTGATTGCGCGAATAGGTACAAATGATATCGATGTATATACGCGCGATAAGCGTCAATGCGTGGCTCATCATAGGCGCAGAACCGACGGGCTCGAGACATTCGAGGGACTGGCAGGAGGCTGTCCTGATCGCTTTCTTCCGCTTGACGAATGGGCGCAGGCTCACGGGCGCACCAAAGTGATAGAGCAATGGGATGTTGCCCGCAACGGAAGTCTCAAGCCGCATGACGTGGTTTGCAGATCCCAGAAGCGCGTATGGTGGTTGTGCCCGGATTGTGGCTTTTCATGGTGTGAGGCACCTGCGCGCCGCACCGGACGATCGTTTGACGACTGCTTGGCCTGTGCTGATGTGGAACTTGTCTCAGGCAAAAATGACCTTGCGACGACGCACCCCGAGCTCGCCGCCGAGTGGTCGAAACGCAATCCGCTTCCCGCGAGTCACGTGTTTGCCGACTTCCATCAGATGTTTTGGTGGGAGGGTCAGTGTGGGCACGTTTGGCGCGCACCCGTCTCGAAGCGTGCGGAGAGTGCTTATGGGAGGCTTTGTCCGTACTGCTCGGGGCAAAAAGGTCTTGCGGGATTCAATGACGTGGCGACGCTCGCGCCCGAGCTCGCACGCCTTTGGCATCCATCGAAGAATCGCGGCATGCCCCCTGAGAGCACGGCTGTCAACTCACATCGTGAGGTTTATCTTTGGAACGGTGTTTTGTCCCGCATATGGAGGCAGTCGCCTTACCAATGGATGAGGGAAAATGGATTTGCAGAGGTCATGGAGCCTTTCGAGTCTCTGGTGAGAGATGCGCGAGAGCGGGATAGGGAACCTAATTCGGGAGGCAGCTCATCCTTTTCAGGTGGAAAGACTGTTGTTAAATGGACACGATTTCTGCAGTCATCGAACCTTCTTGTCTCGTTTGAGGAGTACTGTAAAAGCTTTGGGCATGAGGACCTGCTTGCCGAATGGGATTTCAGGCGCAATAGTGATCTTGGTCCCGGGGACGTTACACGCGCAACCACAGAGCGGGTTTGGTGGAAGGGATCTGAATGCGGACACTCGTGGAAGGAATCTGTACGCAGTCGCGTGTTTCGTGGTGCAGGATGTGTTTA
The DNA here is from genome assembly GCA_034932485.1 of Gordonibacter sp. GTDB lineage: Bacteria > Actinomycetota > Coriobacteriia > Coriobacteriales > Eggerthellaceae > Gordonibacter. Next base: position 39,505 of record JAYFOQ010000022.1, on the reverse strand, counting down.
CTGTAATCGTACACGTGTGTTGCCGGGGTACAATTCGGTCGAGTGCCTAGATGCGGCACTTCCGGCAAAGTGGCATCCGACGAAAAACGGTGATCTCACGCCCGAGTCGGTATCAGATCGTACGGCGAAAAGGCTGTGGTGGCTGTGTCCACGTTGCGGTTACGAGTGGCAGGAAAGTCTGCGTCTCACTTCTTCAAACTCGCGCAAGTGCCCGAACTGTAGCCATGAGAAGCGCTACGGGTTTAAGGTAGCAAAGCACAATGTTCTTGCCGCAAAGCGTCCTGATATTGCATCACAGTGGCACGCATATCTGAATGCGCCGATGACACTTGAGGAAGCATTGACCGGATCATCGAAGCCAGTGTGGTGGCGTGGAAAATGTGGGCATGTGTGGAGAGAATCAATCTCGCAGCGAACCGCACGCATTGATGCGTCGTGCCCATACTGCGCTAATCGCAAATTGCTTTCCGGATTGAATGACTTGGGAACTCTTAGGCCTGACTTAGCATCAGAGCTGCATCCGATGCTCAACGAGGGGCTCGACCCTGGGTGTGTTCGGGTCAATTCGACGGCGCTGGTATGGTGGCTTGGGAAATGCGGGCACGAGTGGCAAGCCAGGCCAGCAGAACGGACCGCGGGAGCTGGATGTCCGTACTGCTCGAACCATCGTGTACTTACCGGTTTCAATGACCTTGTCCATACCCATCCTGAGCTTTCTGCTCAGTGGGACACTGATCTCAACGGAGACTTCGGCCCGGGCGACGTAACTGCTGGTAGTGCGCATCGAGTTTGGTGGAGGTGTGAGCTCGGGCATACGTGGCAGATTGGAGTGGTTAACCGTACACAGAGCGATGCCGGTTGCCCTGTATGCGGGATGCGTCAGGTGCTCAAGGGTTTCAACGACCTTAAAACGACCCATTCGAAGATCGCCCGGCAGCTGCATCCGACAAAAAACAACGGCCTCAAGGCGACCGAGATTATGGCGAACAGCTGCAAAGCCGTGTGGTGGCGTTGCGAGCTCGGTCACGAATGGAAGATTCCGGTCGTCAATCGGACTAAGATATCTGGCCATGATCCCGGTTGTCCTTACTGTCATAACCGAAAAGTTTGGTCTGGATTCAATGATCTGGCAACGCTGGAGCCGCTGATTGCCCAGCTGTGGCATCCGCATCTGAATAAGGGTGTGACGCCGCGTGACGTGGTTGCAGGCGCAAAACGAGAGGTGTGGTGGAAGGGTCTCAACTGTGGGCACACGTACAAGATGCCTGTCTACCAAAGAGTAGCCGCAAGTCGGTCATATTGCCCCTACTGCTCCGGCCGCAAGAAGCCCGAGCGTGAGATTAAAGGAATTTAGCGGATGCGGCTCGTGATGCATGCTATTCAGATGTGGGCCCAGTTGTATTGTTGGCGTGAAACGTGCTTGCTGCCTTTTTGGGAGTAGCATCGATTATTATCGCTTCTGGATGAGAGGCGTGCTTTTCCTCATCAGCCTTAATGGCTGTTTTGATTTTTTCAAGACGTCTCGGATGATCGCCTAAGTCTACGTAAACGTAAACTAGATGACTGGTATTTTCGGCCTTGCCGTATTCCTGAATCTGTTCTTGGTATCCGTGTAGATATTGGCTATTACTTGAAAGTTTGACCTCGACAACGGTTTTGTCATTACCTCTGCTGAGTTTGAAATCTACAGGACCGCGGCCCGCATCTGGCTCTGAGCTAAAATCGAGGTTATTAACTTGGACGTAATGCTTTCCCGCAAGGGAAATTGCAAGCTGTACGCATTTCTCCCTTTTGGCTGACGGAGCTTCTCGAATAAAATCCCATCCGCGATGGTTTTCAACCCAATCCTGGAAGATGGCAATTACGTCAAGAGCCCCTTGAAGGCTATTAATATCATTTCTTTCCGCATCGCACTTCAGCGAACCCCTCAATTCCTTTAGGATACGTTTTGCGAAATAATCGACGTTAGATGAGGGATTGAATGGCGCAACGCATTCTTCCCTGTAGTTGTCGATAACCCTTTGGCATCGATCGGGTTGCATGAAGACATGCTCTCTGATGTAGTTTTTCTTTGCTGCTGAGGCCCACTTGCTCCATTCTTCGCATATTTCTTCGTTGATTTCTCTGCGTATTGCGGCATTCTCGGAAGCAACATGCTCAATATCCTCCCAGCATCTGGCAATTGGTAATTCATGGAGAATATCTACTGGCAAAAGAAGTATGCATGTCTTTTTGAACGGGTTATTAATAAGACCTTCTGAATTGAATGATAAACCTGGCCTAGTTAAATGGTTTATACCTAAATCCTCAAGGATCCTTCGGGTGTAAGCTTCGATATCGGGCTGTATGATTGTTGCAATCATGTCGCTCAATCTGTCGGGGCCGATATTTTCTTCAAACAAACCAACCAAATGAAAAATTTCAGGTTGTTTTGACCCGCTCTTGATAATTTCAAAGGCATCTTGCAATACTTTGTCAGAAAGAGTCTTTCCAAATCCCGCACCGTATTCAGATTCGGCAAAGCCTAAGTTGATTCCGTTCACTTCCGAAAATACAAACTTTTTGCGAGCTTCGCGATACATTTTGTCCATCGCCTTGGGGCCTTGGGATGAACTTAAGATCGTTGCGATATCGCTAAAAAACATATTGAGGTGCGCATATGCATCCTGAAACTCAGGCACTAAAGTAGCTTTAAGTCTTACAACATTGATAAAGAAGTTGCTATCTTTGTCGAGCAAAGAATCGAATACGCCAAGCGAGTCGAGCTCGTCATCGAGTTCTAGGAAGTCTGAAACAAAAATACCGTCGGTGTGCATAATTTCTCAATTCTCAAGGCGTCTATTCATTGGAAGTGCCAGGTTCTTTGCTCTGCAAGTACTGCTGAAACGACTTTATGGTGAAAAATGGACCATAGGAGCAATATTTTAATCCATTATTTCTTTCATAATCACACGAAGCCTTGCTAGACTCGAGACAAGGCGTTGTCGCCAAGGAACATGTTATGGCAGCGAAATTCCATTGGGGTTGTCTTCACGAGATATGCCTGGAAGTCGGGTTTTCGGTATTCATGCCATAGATGGGGGTTGGTGCCACGTATCGTTCAGAAAGCGCCCATTTGGGGACAGGTAGATAATTGTCATGTGCAAGTTTATGAGCGGTCGCCGCTAAGAGACAGAGCCAATACGCAGCGTCCCCCCCCTCCAATCTGGTTCTTTGCTGATTAAGAGAATCTTTTCACCTGAATGAGAAAAATCATCTAGGAACTGGTCATAGAGAAGATCTGGATCTTCATCGGCTGCCCGTTCCGCTAACTCGGTCAGCGAAAGGTGGTCCCTTTCTTCCATTGCAAGGAAAGCCTCAGTGGATTTTCTTACAACTTCGGAAAACGTCATGTCATGACGATATGCATATTGCTCAATCGCATTTTTCTCAGTCTCGGAGAAACGTATTGCGCATGGCTTTGTTTTAATAGCGTGTCCCTTCAGTGGGTGATACGTAGTGTATTACATTTATGGAAAAGTCTATAGCACTATGAGTCATGGTCGAGTTGCTATAGCAATGGTGCTCGAACGGTATCTGCTTACGGGCGGCTTTGTGAGGATGTGGCGGGGGTGATGCAGGGGAGCATGAGACTCGTTATAAGCCCCAGCGGCGCTTGCGCGGGATTTGGCAGATTCCATTATCGCCGCGTTCGTCAATAAGATCGTGGCATTTAAGGCGCAGGAAAATACGTGCTGAAGTTCTCGACGTCAATATTTCAACGATTAGCTGGGCTTGTGGAGGATGTCTCAAAACCATGTAGAGGTTTTGGGACATTTTTGGACGGTGCGAGGCAATCAAAAAGCAGGGACTCGAATTGGGAAAAACGTTCGGTTTTCCTTTGCGGATTGGTCTTGAGAATGCTTATTTTTGACCGACAAAACGGCTTCGAGCCGTCGGCATGCGCGCCGTTCGTATCTCGAAAATTGCCACTTGGTTTAGCATCGGTTTCTGACTGCGCTGGCTGGTTCATGGAATACGAGCTCGCCGGTCTCAAGCCCTATGACGACGAACGACTCGTAGATGCAGTGGCGCTGCTCGCGCGCATCGCGGGCGCCGTATCGGTCGGCTACCGCATAGAGATCCCGATGCGCGTCGCAGTTCCCTTTAAGATCGATGTACTCGCGCGTTGTTAAGAGAAACCGCACCTCAACGTAGTGTTTCGCGCTTTGGTCGCTGTAGGTGAGGAACGCCTTGTCGCGCATTACGCCGATCTTCCTTATACCCTTGCAACCGCTTTCGTTGAACCTCTTGACGGCCTTTCTCGATGCCATTTTGAGACCTTCTTCGCGCTTCAAGTTCAGCTTTGCGCAATCCCATTTCGTAGCCATAGCAAACTCCATTCATCGCAGTATCGTGCTGCGTGAGAGAGCTTTTTTTCAAGAAAAACCTGTTTTCGTCTTGACATAAGCCATCTCCATCGTGGGACCGCGTCCTAGCCTGCCGAGAGAAGTGGCATTGTATTCCGAACGTCAGAAGCAAAGACTCCTGGTCAAGCCTGGAATCACCTGTTACTGGCAGACTCGCATGGATCGCGACCGGATCACGTTCGACGAGTGGGTTGATCTGGACTTGTGGAAGGGATGGGCGTTGTACTCGCTTAGGCATCCGCGCACCGCAGCGACGACTTCGTCGAAGTCCGAGAAGACATGGTTTCGAAGTTTCGCTATCACCCATGTCGCCGCATCCTTCACGGTGCCCTCTGCCGACGCCTTCTGCTTCGGCTTGCGCACCTGCGCGGGCATGATGGCGGTCATGTAGTGTTCGCCGAGCGCCTCGTAGGCATCGTTTAGAACGATCTCGCCTTCGCGTGGGTGCTTGACGACGGCGGTCTTGCAGTTGTCGCACACGGTTCGTTCGGGCACGCCTCCGAAGAACTCGTACATGTGCACGTGGCACCGCAGCCAGGTGCGTTCCTTCATGTCGAGTGTCGGTTCGAAATACGCCTTCTGGCTGAACGGCAGAACACCCACGAACAGGTATATCTTCGATACTTCGCTGGTCACCGGGTCGACCAGGCCCCTGCCGATCGTCGGTCCAGACCAGTCTACCTCACAGGAAACCCCGGCCTTGTGTTCAATGCGCTTTGTGAGGCTGTTGGTGACGACGTGGGCACCGTACCCCTCGCAGAACTTCGTGTAGCCCATAGCTATACTGCAGCTGTTCCTGCATTCGGTCTTGTACTCGTCATGCAGCAGGCGCAGGTTGACGCCGACTTTCGCCATCTCCTTGTGGATGCGGTCCCAGTCCGGCTCGACGAACACGTTTTCATGCCTGTGCTTGTCGGGGTAGAACAGGCGATAAACCGCATCTTCTGACATGTCCTTGATCTGGTCCCATGTTATGCCGCGCTCGGCAGCGATATCGCACACTTCGCAGACCGAGCCCATCGACATATGTCGCGAAGACGCTATCATCCTCCTTGATGCAGCCTGCTCGCGAAGCTCCATTATCAGCTTCGCACGAATCTTCCTTGCCATGTGAAAACTCCTTTCGCATATCGGGTGCATGGCAATCCGATTCTACGAAAGGTGTGTTCTAGGTGATACGGAACGAGTGAAACGACTAGATGGCGCAGTGATACGGAAAGCGCGAAACAGGTGCTACGTGAAATGCGAAATAATCAGCTGGTCGCCAAGACAAGTGAAGCCGAACGGCAATTCCTGTTCGAACTTATTGAACGTCGCTACGGTGCACACTCAACTATTTTCTGCTCACAATATGCCCCGGGTGACTGGCATGTCCGCTCGGGCGGAGGTGCTCAAGCGGACATGTCATCATGGACAATCCTGCCAAATGCGAAGTTCTACATTATGCGAAGTTCGGTCCAGCAAAACCGCAGGCTGGCGGGTTCCGGTGCGCCCAGCTTCGCATAATGTAGAACTTCGCATTTGACCGCATCGTGCACAATACCTACTGGCTGGAGACCGGCGAGACTAATATGCGAGCGAAGCTAGACGCAGATCTGCTTCGACAGTAGAAATCAAGAGCACCGGTGGTAACCATTCGTAATATCACCGGTGCTGATTCCCAATAACCCCGGTAACCAAACCCAATAATCAGTGGTAGCTACACGAGTAAATACTCACGCAACACTTGCAATCATCTTACGCCGCCCGAAGTACCGCGTTTGGCCACTGTTCTACCCATACAAATATGTTAAATCCGCTTTAACATATTTGTAATTCTGATGCTTTCTGTTGAATGTCACAAATTCTGTTTGGGTGTCGATATACTTCCCTGACCTATTCATCAAAGCGTACTTCTTCTTCCGCTTTTTCGTATATCGAGATGCTGGCTTCGATATCGATTCTATTGACAAGCCAGCCACGTAAAAGACACTGCTGAACGAACTCATCAATCCTGTTTATGCCATTCATCTCCTTTAGGGTTATTACGATTCCAAATGGAAGATCGACCCCATCTTCTCTATAAAGGCGGTTTTTAGTCTTTAGGCTAAGACCCCATAAACCGGTATTGCTCTGAATCTTTTTTGGCACCATTCGACTTTTCTCTATGTCGCTGATATGCTTCACGTTGTCCCATTTTCGGTAATTATCCCGAGCTTCCTCTTCGGTTATGCGCTGGAAACCTTCCTCTCCCTGCAGGTTTTCGTTGATAGGGTTGATTTGTGGTTTTTGATTTTTTTCGGTGCTCTTGATTCGTCCGAAGTGAATATCAATTTCGGTGTTGGTGTAATCGACTCCTTGGTTCCTTGTGCATATGGGGAAATAGCATAATGTGGCCTTTGCTAAGAATGGCTGCTTTTCATTGACAATCGGAATCGGGATGTTGTAGCTGTAGGTGTCATATGCCTTTGACACCCCCGAGATAAAGAATCGAATCTCGTCTTCAGGGGTTTTTAGAATATCGTCTATGCTTATTGGAATGACTCCATAGCCCTTTGAATAGGAATCGTCTATTTTTCCCCAGCCAGTTGCGGAGTCGATCAATAGTGCCTTGGCAGTTTCTCTTGTCAGCCCGACAATATGAATGAGGTAGGCCATCTTCCTTGCAACCCAAGGCGCTGCGCATGAGGTGCCAAAAGCGAGGCCTTTTCCGTCTGGAGCATACGTTATTATCTTTTGACTAGCATCGCCGCCGTAATAGCAAATATCTGGTTTGCCGAAAAAAGAGAGAACGGGTCCTCTTCTCGTATAAGAAGCTGGTTCATTGTCGAATCCTACAGAATTGACCACCAATGCGTTGAGGGAATCGGCAGGTGATCCAATCCTTTGCACCCCTCCTTTCTCCTCGTCGAGATTAGTTCCGGCAATGATAAATATCACATCGTGATCATGCTGGATTCGATCAAGAATAGCCGCCTCAGGGGAAACAAAATTAAGGGGTGCCTCTTTTTTTGACCCCAAAGACAGATTCCAGACTTTGATGTCTTGATTTGACTGAATGATGTCCTTAATCGCCCGCACAATCGAAAACGAGCTGAACCCTCTTTTGGTGGAAACACCAAAATGTCTTACCTTAAACCTGCCACACCCGTCGTCAAGGAGAGGGTTCAGAGACGGCCCATCAACGATAATGGAAGAAATTTCCGTGCCATGTATACGATCTTCGTCGGATATCTCAATTCCGTCTAAATACTTTTCATCATAATCAACCCAATCAGAAAAGTAAGCTCGCTCATCAAAAGGAGTATCGATCACGCCAATTGTTGGTTCGTTTTGTGGCGCAGGAATGGATCGTGGTTCGACTGAGCTGAAAGGGAAATCCTTGCCACTTAATTCCGACAGATCGCTTACGGCCATGGCAACGAGATACGGCGCTTTATCCATGAGTTGTAGATATTGATCGTGGCGCAGATACAGTGTTGTGTCATCTAGGGTTCTGAATTCAGAAAAGTCCCTTATTCCAAGCTTACGCATAAGAGCCGTAGTGTCCGTGTCCATATCAAATAATGTGATAATTGCCTCGGCCTCGATCGTCTCTTGGTCGGGCTGAGGAATGTGGAACCCTTCAACAAAATGAGCATCACGCACAACGCCCGCAAAGGTGGTTTTTTTGACGTCAGGAGATCGAAGCACTACCCCGTTATCGTTCTTGTCGTTAAGGCGTTTTAGGGTCTTGCTGTCAATGGCGCCTTGGAATTCTGTATTGAGAACGACAATGCATTTTTCCAGGAGGCCTATTGTCTCACTGACTACGTTATGGCTAACACGATGTGTAATGATATGCTTTCTGGTCTTGCCAACAGCAAATTTTGCACCCACTATGGTCTCGTTGGGTCTTTTTCCTTCCCCAGAAAGAAGTCTGCCTATGCGGTTACTTTTCGCGACAACTTGCTTATAATGTACGCTCACCAGGGTGCTTTCTAGGAATCTGTCTTCATGCCAAAATTTGGATACATGCTCTAAGTCTGACTTCAGCTTATCCAGATCCCCAGCACTAACGACTTTGTTGGTAGGCAGCTCGGGAGGGCCTGGGGTGGAAGGGTTGCTCTTTTGTTGAAGCGATCCCTTTAATTGAAGGATTTCATTCATAGTTCTGTTCCTTTAGCTCGCGAGCTATCGAGCTCTTAGACCTTCCGGTAAGCTTTTCCATCTCTCTGACGGTAAACCCTCTATCCTTCATCCATCTGATATTGTCTGCATTGTCTAGAGCAACAGACCGATACAGGCTTTTTAGGTAATCGTACTCATCCCCAGGGTCACTGAATGCGACGGTAGTCCTGAGCATGTTTTTTAACTCTCCAGGATAGGGGATTGCTGGCATGAGTTCCATGATTTTATGAAACACCCTCATGTCTCTACCGGCAAACTTGAAGGTAGAGAGAATCCCGTTCATTATGATTTCGGAAATATCCAGCAAGTCTTCCTGACTATATCGGCCAAAGTCGATGATCGAGTCAAATCGACGAACGAGGGCCTTGTCGAAAGATGGGTATAGGTTTGTTGTTGCAATCAATACAACATTTTCGTTAAGTTCATCGAGGCTTTTTAGGACGGCAGAGGTGGCTCTGCCCATCTCTCTTACATCATTCGAGTTTGTTCTGTCTAAGGCAAGTGTGTCGATCTCGTCAAAGAGGACTACGACTCTTTCGGGATGCGCAAAGCCATTGATCTCGCGGAAAAGAGCCATGATATTTTTTGCAGTTTGTCCAAGTCTACTGTCGATGACAGAGCTTGAATCAACAGAAAAAAAGTCTCTGTTTAGTATGTTAGCTATCTGCTTAGCTGTTTCTGTTTTCCCCGTACCGGGAGGTCCTTGGAAAAGATATTTGTTGATTCCTGCATTATGCCCGATAGCATTGATTGCTCCCTTGACGTCTTTCATGATCGCTTCCGGCAGGGGCAGCGCTTCCTTACTGAACCCTATTCTTCTAAGGAACCCGGCATCATCATGGCTCATCTGCGGGACGAAGGTGTTTGCATCCGAGAGAAGCGCCATGATGTACTCTGATAGCTGGTAGTCTCCCTCATTGTCAAAAGCACGTGCGATATCGTAGGCTTCGTTTCGGAACCCTACATCATTGTGCTCTGAATAGTATTTTATTAGGTTGAGGACATTTCTTTTCTTCATCAAGGCGTTCCTCCGACAGCGTGAATTTGCATATATTGATTATAGCACAAGTGGGACAAATTAATAGAATATGGGACTTATATCTTGATAATAATTTAAAAGTAGTCTATGATTCGGTTATCCAATATGGTCTATTAAGGAATGTGCGATAGAGCATGGATAAGCAGTCGATAGCTTCATCGGAACGCAGGGAGGGGACGTGATTTATGACTGCGGATAAAATTTGAGCCTCTAGAAATTGCCGTTTCTAGAGGCTCGGGAGATGGCCATAACCAAATTGTGATACTTCATTATACTTCTTGTTGGCATTATTTTAATGTCAAATCGGTCTATGGTCTTTCCTTCCAAGCGTACAATTAACCAGCAATTATTGACACCCTTTCCAACAGGAAGGAAAAACAATGGAAGACGAAAATTCCAAGAAACCCAAGAAAGACATCACTGTCATCATCAATGGTCGTGAAGCGGTAGTGCCTCATGAGAAGATCACCTTTGAGCGGATTATTGAGCTTGCTTTCGGTTCCTATGATCCGGATCCTGCGATCGCGTACACCGTTGGATACTCGAAAGGTGAGGATAAGAAGCCAAAAGGTGTTCTTTTGAAGGGGCAGTCGGTTATGGTCAAGAATGGGATGATATTTAATGTCTCAAAAACAAATCGCTCTTAGTCCGGACCTGAAGCGGCTTCAGGACGAAGGATACGAAATCGACGTCAAAGAAGCGCATATCATTATCACGGGAATACCGTATGTGAACTCATGCCGGGAAATTCTGCGGGGGACCTTGGTGTCCCCCCTTTCTATGGAGGGCGACATCGCGAAGTATGATGGCTATCACGTCATCCATTTCAGTGGCGAGGAGCCTTGTGACCATGAGGGAAACGTCATAACCAGTATTATACATCAGACTCAACAACAAACTTTGGCGGGTATCGACTGTAGCTTTTCATTCTCAAATAAACCTGATGAGGGGTATAAGGACTACTATGAGAAGGTCATCCGGTATATAGACATAATCTCCGCACCGGCTCGGTCGATCAGCGAAACATGCACTGCAGCCACCTTCCGGAAGGTCGCCATGGACGAAAACAGCCCCTTTTTTTATGAGGACACGAACGCCTCTCGGGCAGGAATATCCTCTGCCTGCGGCAAGCTTGGCGGTCAAAGAATTGCCATCATCGGCCTTGGAGGTACGGGAGCCTATGTGCTCGATCTGTTGGCCAAGTGCCCTGTGGGCGAGCTGCATTTATTTGATGACGACATCTTCTCACAGCACAATGCATTCAGGGCACCCGGAGCTCCTAGGATTGAAGTATTCGGAGAACGCAAGTATAAGACCGACTACTTTGCGGGCATCTACGACAACATGAAGAAGGCCATCCACTCGCACCCATTCAGGATCGATGAGAAGACGATAGCCGAACTAGAGGGGTTCGATTTCGTTTTTCTCTGCATAGATTCCGGGGCTAGCAAGAAGACAATTATCGACGCGCTGAATGAATGTCGTATAGGTTACATCGACACCGGTATCTCTGTCACGTTATTAGAAGACAGCCTCATCGGACACATCAGGAACACCGCTATATTAAGCGAAGCCGACGAGGATCTGCTCGGTACAATACCTTTCGAAGAAGACGTAGGCGATGATCCATATGCGAGCAACATCCAGATAGCGGATATCAACGCGCTCTGCGCGAACCTAGCCGTCATAAAATGGAAGAAGACGTGCGGATTTTATCTCGACAACGCCAAGCGGCAGTATCTTTTGTACGACACAAACGATGGAGAGATCAAATATGAAGACGAAGCAACTCAGAACTGAGTTCGTCCATAGAATCCCGCACAAACTCGAAAATGGAGTCTTGTATGTTTGTCTTGAATGCAATGCGGTATTGCATAAATGCGCCTGCGGGTGCGGAGAAGAGATTTCAACTCCAATCGGGAACGGGGGTTGGACTTTCTTTTATGATGGGGAGGGCGTGACTCTGTCGCCCTCGATTGGAAATTGGAGTTACCCTTGCCGTTCTCATTACTTCATACGTGGAAGCCAAGTTATCTGGGCAAAATCACTAGACAACAAAGGGAAGAAAAGAAAGAAGAAATGGTGGCAGTTCTGGGAATAGTAGATGCTGTAAAAATGCTTCTATCTACTCAGTATTCCACGTAAATGTTTGAGACGCTAGGCTGGTTTAGTGACCAGCCTAGCGGGATCCCCGGCTACCTTCCGACCGACCGCGATTTCCTGTTGTTTCTTTCCGTATCCTTTGTTTTTGAGCGTACCGGATTGCCGTGTTGAATAACGGGCGATTCCTGTCCATTTTGGCAGACGCCATGAATAACTTGCTGCAGCTACCTTTTGAGACAGTGGTTGCAGGAATCCTTGATTTCTTTGAGGCTCTGTGATCCATGAGGGGTCTGACCCTGGAGTGTGGACAGCACCAGATAATCTAAGTCATTCAGTATCACATTGTCAACAACGTGATGCCTTACGATGTAAGATGCTCATAAGGATAAAAGGGGTAAGCGCTCTTATTTAGGCATCTTCACCTGATCGAACCCATGCGTCACGCTGTCACAAGCGACGTAATTGTTCAACGACAGGTGGTGACAATATTGACTCTAGAAGAACGCAGGCATATGCGCTTCGAGCAGATCGAGCGTTTCCTTCACTCGGATATGAGTGCAACCCAGTGGGCAAAGCTCAATCATATGCATGAATCCACGTTCTATCTCTGGCTTGCCAGGTATCGAAGCGATCATCCATCGCCAGTTTCGCCTGATGAGTAGCAAATACGTAAGCGGTTAATATCGTCCATGAGGGGTCTGACCCTGGGGTGTGGACGGCACCAGATAATCCAAGTCATTCAGTATCAGATTTTCAACAACGTGATGCCTTACGATGTAAGATGCTCATAAGGATAAAAGGGGACCCAATGTCATTAAGTTAAGAAATTCATACCAGCTTCAGTTTCTATCCCTCTGTTACTCAAGCGACTGCGTACTGCGCTGTCGCCGACACACTGTTCCGCCGATCGTCGGTACACCTTTTCGAGAAGAACTGATACAGCGGGGCACGTAGGTACCCCGCTTTGCCTTTAACCTTCTAGCATACTCATACGTTGCATGTCGCGTGGGCGGTGCAGGGTGGCGGTCCTCGTGCCACGAGCCTCCGCGGCGTCTGAGCGGGAGGGAATCCGAAGTCTCGCCGCAGGCGCGGAGGAGAGGGTGCAGGGGCGTCGTCACCCCTGCCCGGGGCACGGGGCGGGCAGCCCCGAAAAAAAGCGGGGTATCAGAGACGATCCGGTTTCGGGCACCCTCCCAACGTGTCCGAAGCCGCTGCGGGTGCAGGGTGGTTCCCACTTTGCCGAGGGGTTCGGGGGCGAGCAGCCCCCGGTGAGAAATTCGCGCTATCCGCAAGCGATGGGAAATGACGCTAGAGCGGTTGTCGAAGCGTCTGCCGCCGTTGTACTTTCGTTGGTCTTGCAACGGTGAGCGCGAAAAAGCAAGAAGCGTTGCGGAGATTCTAGTGCAGTATTCCCTATATCTATTGTAGAAAATACTAGACTAGCTTATACTCGGTGCATGGAAAAACTTGTTGAAATACTCGACGACGCTTACGGCAGGAACGTCCCGATCTTCCTCGAGGAGATTCTCGACGCCTGCCCTGACGTTACTGCGGACGGAGCCTATCGTCGCATACGTCGGGCCGTTGCGGACGGTGACCTGGTCAAGCGCGAGCGTGGTGTCTACTATCTACCTACGCGTACAAGCCTTGGCACGTCGGAGATAACCGACGATGCGGTGCTTGGAAAGCGCTACATCTCGAACGGCGACGATGTGTACGGCTACGTGACGGGCCTCGTGCTCGAGAACAGGGCCGGTATCTCCCAGCAGGTTCCAGGCACGCTCGAGATCGCCACAAATAGCGAATCGACGCGCTCGCGCAGGCTCGGCAGACGCGGAGGATGGCGTGAGGTGATCCTCCGGCGCCCGAGGTGCAAGGTCACGCCCGAAAACGTCGCTGCGCTCGAGGTACTTGACCTGGTGACCGCCGCCCCGCTCGAATCCCTTGGGGAATACGAGCTGGCGAACCTGCGAGAGAGAATATGTGCCGTGCCGCGCCAGGTGCTGCTTGCGTGCTTGGAATCGTATCCGGCAAAGACCGCGAAGAAGCTGTTGGAAAGCGAGCTGTATGCTGTATCTGCATGAGGACAACGGCCTTTTCGGCGACGCCGTCGTAAGGACGGCGAACGCGTTTGGACTGACGACATCGTTTGTTGTGAAGGATTATTTCATTTTCGAGATGCTCAGGTCGATCGTCGGCATCAACCCCTCAGTCGTGTTCAAGGGTGGCACCTCGCTTTCGAAATGTCACCATGCAATTGACAGGTTCTCCGAGGACATCGACCTAGGTATGGAGGTCGGGCATGCCACCGAGGGACAGCGCAAGAAGATGAAGGCCATGGTGGTCGAGTCCGCAAAGAGGCTCGGCCTTGAGGTCTCGAACCTCGGCGAGACGAGGAGCAGGCGCGAGTTCAACCGATATGTACTTCCCTTGCCGACGGTGGGGGACCCGTCGATGGCAAGCGACACGCTTGTCGTCGAGACCGCCGTGATGACTCCCGCATCGCCAGCGGTGCGAAGAGATATAGACAGCTTAGTCGGCGAATACCTCAGGGCAAACGGCTTCGGGGACTTCGCGGTGCAATACAGGCTGCTTCCGTTCGAGCTGAGCGTCAACTCGATCGAGAGAACGTACGTCGACAAGGTCTACGCCCTGTGCGACTACTACTTGGACGGAACGGTGCCGGCCAGGCAGTCGCGCCACGTCTACGACCTGTACAGACTGCAAGGGTCAATCGTCTTCGATGAGACGCTGGCTGAGCTGTTCGCAAGAGTCGGCGATCAGCGAAAGGGCTTGCCACGCTGCCACTCGGCCGAGGACGGCATCCTTCTTTCCAACACGCTTGCGGCGATCGACTCTTCGGACGCCTATCGAGGCGACTACGAAAGCGTGACGTCGAGGCTTTTGTATGAGGATGTCCCCTACGACGTCGCTCGAGAAGCTTTTCCGACCGTGATCGATTTCCTGCGCACGAACGGATTCTAGGCTCGCTGCGGCACGGTGCTGTGCTCCAGGGGCTGCCACTCCGACCCCGCCGCAACTCGCGGCGAGGCCGGAGGGGATGCAGCTAGCTGAATTGTCAAAGGGGTCTGACCCCAGAGTTTTACCGTGAATAAACTATGAAATACTTGATAAGAATAATTTCAAGGAAATTTTTATAAAAAGCTAAACGTGGTTTCCATGTGAGTCGAAAAGGTTTATTCGATTTTGCGGATGTGCATGGGCAGTGTAGCACCGCTTAACCAGCCCTTCGCTTCCGCCTATAGCAAGCTAACGGAAGTGAATTGCATTTCGCTTCCGTTAGCGGTATTCTTTGTGGACTGAAATCTTTGGTGGCAGGAAGACGCTATGTGGCAGAAAGTGCAATATGAGGAGTGCGCGTGGGGCTACGACCCCGATGCGCTTGTGTATATCCCAAAAAGCCGACGGCGCAAGATTACCCCAAGCTATCAGGCGGCAGTGCCCGCAAGCATTGCCTTGGCATCTCCCGATCTTTCTACATGCCTGATTCAGCGAATCGAGGACGCGCGTGCTGCCATTATCCGATTCGATCAAAATCAATCGAGGAAGTCTTATGACCTGCCAGCGCTCATACTTCGAAGCGAATCGTCATCAAGTTCGCAAATCGAGCGTTTGACCTCAAGTGTTCGTAACGTAGCACTTGCTGAATTCACCGACAAGGCACCCGAAAATGCAAGGCTCATTGCGGGCAATGTAGCTGCGATGCGAACCGTGCTTGCGCAAGCGGGACCAATAACCACTGATGCAATCTGCCAGATTCACGATACGCTTATGGAAGATTTCGATGAGAAGCTTGGCCTACGCAACGAGCAAGTATGGATTGGGGGAACTCCTTATAGTCCTCACGAGGCCGCTTTTGTGCCACCTCAGGCATCGCGCGTGCCATCGTGTTTGCAAGACCTCATTGTTTTCTCTGAACGTGACGATATCTCGCCCATAGCGAAAGCGGCGATATTCCATGCTCAGTTCGAGACGATTCATCCCTTTACCGATGGTAATGGGCGTACCGGTCGTGCCTTGCTACATCGCATGCTGTCTCGTGATGAGATTTTGCTTCATACAACTCTGCCGATTTCAGCGGGGCTGTTGCATGATGTGGAAGATTATATGCAGGCGCTTGCAGCCTACCATAATGGCGAAATCGAACCCATCGTCGAACGAGTAGCCTCGGCGCTTGAATTAGCCGTAGCGATTGGCACGGGCGTTTCGTCTGATGTTGATGCAATTTTGGCACAATGGCAAGATCTTATTACAGAGCGCAAAGGGTCGGCCGCTCATCGTCTGGCCGCTCTGCTTGTCGAGTACCCGATTGTTAACGTTGCCTTTGCTGCAGAACGTCTTGATATTTCGCCGAGAGCTGCAAGAACTCTTATTGAGGTTGCCTGTGATAGGGGTATCTTGTCCAAGTTGGGTAACGCGAAGCGCGGTGCTTTTTATCAGGCCGATGCACTTCTTGCGGTACTTGAGGAGGCATCAAGCGTTAACGGCATTCGACGGATAGCTTCTCGCGCATAGTTAAATTTCGTAAATCCATGCAACGCCGAACGAATCCGCTTTGTTCGGCGTTGCTTTTTTTGCAAGCCTAGCGCGAAGGCATTATTTGAAATGGCGTGCTGCAACGAGCGCAACGATAAGGGAAGACGCTCCGACAAGCACTGCCAATGCCCCCATAGCTAGTGTGCTTGAATCACCAAGTGACGGCAGGGGTCGTTGCACGTTTTCGGCAGCTGTCGGTAGCTGCACGGGGCTGGTTGAAATCTGATTGGCCACAGGTGTTTCATTGGGTGTTGACGGAGTAGGTTCTGGGTTGGGCGGAATGGGTGGATCGGGCGGGGTGGGTTGTTCCATGGCTATACGAGCATGAAGCGCGGGTGCTAAGATGTTTGGCTCGGCAACTGCGAAAAACGTTTCATTGGGAAACGCAGCTAGCGTGGTTTCAATAATGCGACCGCGTTCTGGCAACACGATGAGCGCTTCGGGCGAATAGGCAATGCCTTGAAAAGCCGCTATTCCTGCACCGTTTTCGCCGAGAGCTTGCCCTTCAACTGATTCCCCGGCTGTTATGAGGGCGGAAAGGTTTCCGTCAAGAGAAAAGACGCCCGCAGTGATACCCTCGCCATACACGCTCGCATCGCTTATGCTTAGATTGCCAACTGCAATGATGCCGAAAGAGCCTACGCCTTTGCTTGCCGTACTTGTTGCAGATATGGTTCCGCTTGCACACGTAAGAGGCCCGTAAGAGCAAAGGGCGGATGTGCTAAAAGGTATAGTGTCAGACCCAACAAGCGTTGACGTTTGTAAGAAGTTATCAGGCTGAACTGCAGCAGTTGTAGGGTCGGGAATATCAAGGCCATTAGCAATAGCCTGTACATTTGCTCCCTCCAGTGTGATGCCTTGCAGGGCAAATATGCCGTACTGGCGGCCGTACGCTTCGAGGGATGCCGAGTCTTGCACGGCCAAGTTCATACAGCACACGCCGTAGCGAGGAGAAAGCGCGGGGTTGTCGGAGCCTGCTTGTATGCGCACGCTGTCGCGTAGGGTAAGGGTGGTATCGTACGATTGCGCGGCGTAAAGCGCGTAATCGAATTGGGCACCTTCCGAAGCGCTTGCGTATAGCGAACCTGTTCCGCCTATGGTTAGATTGCCGGGAATATCTATTGCTTCGGGGTAGGGGGACGTGCTGTCTGTGTTGACGATGGAATTGTTTCCCTCGATCGTCAAAAGGGTGTCGACGTTGGAGGAAGCGCTGTTCAGAAGACCTCGCGTTGGCGCATCAGACAGAATGTCGATTCCTTGCAGTACAAGTTCCACGGTGCCTGAGGAAGCCGTAATGCTGATTTGATTGGAGGTTTGAACTACCTCCGATTTCATTGTTATGCTGTAGGTTCCGGCATCGGGAATAGAGAGAATTCCTGACGCGTAAACCGGTGGAGTGCCGGTGGTGGTAACACTGAAGTCTCCATAGTCTTGTGTTTCCGCCCAGGCATGCGGCACCCAGACGAGAGACAGAAGGAAGAAAAGCGCGACCGCTGGGATAATGTGTGCGGCGCTCAGGTGAATGTGTCCGCGTCCGATTGTGCGTGTTGGCTTGTTCACATTGCGAGTACGCATTGTTTTATCTGCCACTAAAGCAATGCCGCGCTGGCACTTGGCTTTTGCCATGCTGGGCTCTCCTGTCTGGAAATGGTATGCTTAAGAAGCATGACAGTTTGGGGGCTGCGATGGCATGGTCGTTGTTGGTTCGGAACTCAGCTGTGAACCAAAGAGAATATTCTTGTTGCTAACTGTGGTACGTGTCAAAGGTGGCGCATGTGAGATACTCGGTAACCTATCTTTGGGCGGATCCAACTTGCTTTCCGCCGATGTTATCGTGAAAAATTGCCCATACTACCTATTAAATTGATAATATAGTTTTCGTAATCATGAAAAAATGCAATTTTTAATGATTAGAATGCTTGATGCGAAGTAAAATCATGAAAAGCGCTCGAAAGGAGGGTTAGACGTGGTCTATAAAAGAATGGACAAGTTGTTTTACGAAGATGCTTCGAGCGATCGTAAGGGTGAAAACGAGAAAGAGGCTTTCAGGCGCCTTGCGGCACCTTCGTCGTTTAGGACGGGAATTGATGTAGGGACAGGCGAACTCTTTCTTGCTGTGCCGCGCGAACTATCTCTCGTTACCGAGCAGGTCCTTCGAGCCGAGCGCGCAGTTTTAGATGCGTGGAACGCTTTACCCGGGATTGCGCGTGGTGCTTACGTGCGCAATCTGATCATCGACGAAGTGGTGTGTACAAACGAGATGGAGGGTGTTCGGAGCACGCGTAAGCAGATCCGAGAAGCGATTGACAGTATCGAGCAACCCCTCGGGGAGAATCGTCGTGCAAAGCAGTTCGTGGAATTCGCAAATCTGTACCTTGGTCTGACGAATGGCGACGTTGTGGTGCCTAAGACTCCTGAGGATGTACGCGCATTGTACGATGCTGTGGTAGCGGGTACGCTTGACCCCAGCGATGCTCTCGATGGCGCGTTGTTTCGTGCTGATGGGGTAGACGTCAAGGCTTCTTCGCAGCAGGTTGTTCATCGCGGTGTTCAGCCGGAATCGGCCATCATTGCGTACCTCAACGCGATGATTAGGTTGGCTCGTTCTGGGGAGATTCCAGAATTGTATAGTGCTGCGCTGTCGCACTATCTTTTCGAGTACATTCATCCCTTCTATGATGGAAACGGAAGAACGGGGCGGTTTCTGCTGGCTCTGTACTTGAGTAATCCGCTGTCGGTACCCACCACACTATCTCTTTCTCGCGTTATCGCCGAGCGTAAGGGAGTTTATTATCAGGCATTTTCGGTAACGGAACATCCTCTTAATCATGCCGAAGCCACATTCTTCGTGCTGCAGATGATGGATTTTATCAGAGCAGCGCAAGACGATCTGGTGACTGAGTTGCAAGCGAGACGAGAAGCGCTCATCGAAGCCGAAGAAAGACTCGGCGACGTTCGTGCTGAGCTGAGATTATCTGATCGTGCGTGCAATCTACTATATCAAATGGTGCAGGTTGCGCTTTTTGGTGCGAACGCGGACGTGACGTTGCAGGATGCTGCGGGGCATCTTGAGATTACGCCTCAAAGCGCTCGCAAGTACGCTTCTGAACTAGAATCGGCTGGGCTTGTCGAGACGACGAGTCGCCGACCACTCAAGTTCAAGTTGAGTGGTCGTGGCGAAGAAGCGTTTGGTATGGTGGGCATCGGTGAAAAATGATAGAGTTAAGAGGGGTCTAGGGTTAAAAGGGGTCAGACGATATAAAGAGTAGATAACGGGAATCTCTCTTATCGAGTCTATTCGCTACGCTTGTCCGAGAATTTTCTTATAGACGTTTGTGAGCGTTTCCTCGTTGATGAGGCCACCGGTGATGCTGGTTGAGTAAGTAACGCCTCCGGCCTCCCAATAGCTGGTAATCACGCCTGCTGTACCTTCCGTCCAGTGAAGAGTTGCTTCGCTGCCGTTTTCACCGAGGGGCTTGGTTGTGGTGTGCTCCCATTGGTAGTACATGCCCGAGATATCTTTGGCCTCGGCGGCCTTTTGCGCCCGATCCGTCACGCGATATTCGCCCAAGGTATATTCCACCTGACCCAACCCCTCAGAGACAATGGCGGAGTAGGTAACGTCGGTGGCTCCGTCTGGCACATAGAACAGCATCCCCGTTGCGTGTGCTACCTCATCAACGCTTGAAAATTCGGTCCAGGGGTTGGCTAGACTCGATGACGCGGAGGCGGGTTCTGAGGATGAGTTGGTGCTCTGCGCGGTGGAGCTGTTTTGCGTGGCGCAGCCACATAGCGCTCCAGTAAGAAGAATAGTACAAGCGGTTAGGGCGAGGGGTTTCATATGACCTATCCGTCAAAGCCAGGTTGCGCCATGCTTCCGGTGCCGCCGATGATCGAAATTGACCATATTGTGTATTCAAAGAACAGTGGTATGTCTGTTGGCAATATGGAAACCTTAAAGGTTGAGGGCAGCGATCACTTGGCGCTTTTGGGAACGTGGGTAATCAAATAGATCACGATTAATTGATATTTCATTACTCTTTGCTAAGAAGCACAGCCGCTATTCAGCGGCTGTGTAAGGAGGGTTGCGTACTACGTTGGCTTATAGGTCACTACGTTTGATCCATGTGGTGTGCACTGTTTAAGCATTCTGTTTTGCGTAACGTCGCTGATCGGAGCGGACGAATTCTACGAGAGCCACAGCGATCAACGCTATAAGGCAGAGCGAGAGTACAACGGCAATCGCGGGATATGTCGCAAGGTAAAAGGGTGTCATTATATAGCGTGCGAGAATACCTGCGTAGGCCCAAGAAACCGTAAGAGCATACGCGCCATCGTGATTCATTATGGTGGTGAATAGCGCAATAGTCAGCCCAATAAGAAGTACTGCGATCATGATTATGTCGGCAAAAGGAATCATTCCCCATCCGAAAGAGGTTAAAAGTACGGTTACGTTTGCAATGGTTGCGACCGTTATCCAGCCAAAGTAGATGCTAAAGGGAAGTCGAACGAGTATTTTTTCAGAAAACGTAAGCTTTTCATTGCGCAGCAAAAGGTTAATCCACGCAAGGCAGACCAAAATGACTATCATCAATAACAGCGAGAGCGGTAGCAGTAAGAAATGCCAGGCCACAATCCATAGTGCATTGGCAATTGACGATACGATAAAGAGTATTTCGACACGTTGCAAGGTCGCCGAACTTAAGATTGAATCATCATGTTTGCGAGTAAAAACTCCCCATAAATACAAGACGTGCAGCAGAAGCATCACGTAGATGAGTGTCCAGATAGCGAAGGTATAACCAGCTGGAGTAAATAGGTTGGGAAAAAGATCTGAAACCTGTCCGGTATTCATGCCATTGAAGAGCATGATATTGGCAAGAGCGTTTATCAGAACCATAACAACAAAAGACACCGAGGTCGTTATCTTTAAAGGCGTACTGATATTCATAGCTCACCCTTTCCTTCCGAATAGATACTAAGCTATAAGCTTATGTTATTACCCATGGGAGGTTCAAGGGTAAGGGCGAAGACGTTTACTGCACGTGAGGCAATTGAGAGAGAAAAAGGGGTACGCACCACAAAGCGCGAAGGTCGGGGCGCAGCGATGACGAAGCCACGAACGGAGTACACCGAAGAATACCGACGCGAAACCGCCGACTACATCATCTCTACCGGGCAGCCCGTGGTTGCTGTGGCAGCAGAACTTGGCTTTCATCAGAAAACCGCCTCACGATGGACTACCCTGCGCAAAAAGGCTCTGAATGGAGAAGTGTTCACACTTGAGGAAGATGCTGAACTACGCGCGCTGCGCAAGCGTAATCGTGAACTCGAAATGGAAAACGAGTTCCTAAAAAAGCCGCAGCCTTCTGACGGATTGGAGCAGAGGTAGCAGCGCGCTATCAGCTCATATTTACGGAGAATGCCAACTATCCTGTTCGGTAGATGTCCAAACATTTGGAAGTTAGTCGTTCTGGATTCTATTCCTGGGTGTCCCTAGGGTGCCCTGAAGATGATAGGGTCGTACGCCCCACAAGTCAAAGCGCATGACCATTATCGATAAGAATGCTAAACCTAAGCCCGATCTGGTGCGCAGGGACTTTGCAAGCCCGATTTCTACCTACAAGCTTGTGGGTGATATAGCGTATCTGCGTACACATCAAGGTTGGCTTTATCTACCAACAGCCCTCGACCTGAACGCTCGCATGGTGGTTAGCTGGCCGCTTCAAATCACACGATTTCACGCTAGCGCCTTTTCTTTGGCATAGGAAGTTCCGCCCACATAGTGGTTACCACGTGGGCAATCAAGGTTTGATCCTCCGAAGTAACCAATGTCATCAGTGTTCCACCTTTGTAGTTCAGTTGCTGAGGAGCATCAAAGAGCAATTCTTTTACAGAATCGGTAGTCTTGATTAAAAAACGATCATCGTAGATGCCTCCGAACACCTTGTCACGGCAATAAAGAACATACTCGCCCATCATCTTGCGGTGGCGTATGCCGTCAACGCTTCCTAGAAGATCAAGAACGTATTCCAAATACTCATTAGTTGATGCCATACTTCACCCTTCTGTCGCCAAAGCTGCCTGATCTCTTCCTTTGAACAGAGCTTTCTTAAGTTCAGGCAGAGCCACCAAAATTATTACTTGTCTAGATCTATCGTTTGTTCAGTATCTCACAATCCTGGCGTTCCTGACGGTTATGAAGTTGCCGAAGACGTGAAGCTTACGGTTGAATCCGCAGAGGTTATGGCTAGGGAAGCGTTCTATGCTAAGGAGAGCTATACTTTTTCTTGCGCAGCTTTCGGATATTTGCTAGTCTAGAAGTGTTGTTGAACCTAAATCCTTTAAGGGGATGTCTTTTTGGTCATTGCGCCAATTGTTGTACTGGGCTAATACTTAATACCTAGTACTGGCTCGCTTTGCGAGCCTATTTCATAGCTCATGAGAGCTCGTTTTATTCAGCTGAGACTGAATGTTTAGAACGAGCTAGCGTAAGCATACGCGCGAGATGCGCGTAATCTCTCCTAAATGCTTAAGACAACCACCCCTGCTGAAGGATATTATCATGACTATATTTACTGGCGATTTTGTCCGCGAAAACTTAATGGGCCCCAACGTTTTACTCATGTTCGATGAACTCTGTCGCGACTCATTACCGATCGAACCTGATGCTCGGATCTGTGATTTGGGCTGTGGGACGGGTTTGTCAACTTTGGCTGCGGCGGCCTATTGCCCCGGACGCCTTTACGGCATCGATTCGTGGAATACGCCCGAACAAAACCGAGAGCGCTTTGATCTCTTTGATTTTGGGAGCCGCATCGAAGCGATACAGGCCAATGCTCCCCATATCCCTTTCCCCAAGCATTACTTCGATGCACTTTTCTGTCTCGATTCGTATAACTACTTTGGTCGCGAAGAGGGTGTAATCGACGCTCTTGCGCGTTACGTGAAACCCTATGGTTGTATCCTGCTGTCTTTTCCTGGTTTGGTGCGCGAGCTCGATGACGATATGATGCACATTTTCTCCGCGTCATGGACACCTGAGCAGATGGACTACATTCGTACGATTAATTGGTGGCGTAAGCTCTTCGAAAAATCTCCAGCGGTAACCGTCGATAAAATATGTGCGATGCAGTGTTATAAGCAGGCGTGGGCTGACTGGCTCGCCTGTGAAAACGAGTACGCACGCAGCGACCGTGCCGCCATCGAGGCCGGCGCCCTCGAGCTGATGAACATGATTCAGGTAAAACTGAGTGTTCGGCCGTCAAGAGAATAAAGAGATAAAAAGAGGGTCGCCGTTTCGAGCCTCTATACGCTACGCTCACCACGACCATGCAGCACTAGCAATATCTTGGATGCAGCGTTAGCGTCACAATAGATGCAACAGATGCAATGCTTTGCGGTGTACTCTTTAATGTAATCCTAATATTTGCTTTAAGAATAGGCCAGCTATTTCATCTTGAAACACGATTGAAACGCAATGGCGGAATGTAGGAAACATTCCTTTCGTACACTCATATAAGGATGCGAACTAATTCTTCTTTGCCAACGCCTAATCTGCGCTGACTCGGACCTCCGCGCGGGAATGCGGCGGCTGAGGAAGCAATTGGCTTCGCATCTTTCGCGAAATACCGCAAGACGAAAGGAACCCCCATGCTACAGGGGAAAGGTATAAGAGAAGGCGACGTCAGAATTCCGTCTGGATGCGCTATAGCAGGCATCATGGACAAAAGTGGCGCACGTCATGACGGAAGCGATATTCTAAAGTCAATCGCGCTCATGCATGATCGAAGCAACGGTTTAGGCGGAGGCTTCGCGGCCTATGGCATCTATCCTGAATTCGCCGAACTGTATGCTTTTCATATCATGTATGAAAGCAAGGATGCACGACGCGCCACTGAAGCCTATCTCGATCAGCACTTTATGAGCGAGAAGCAGGAACGCATTCCCACCGAATCGGTGAAAACTATTCAAAGCCCGCCGGATATCTGGCGCTACTTCGTTGCCCCGCATCCTATTAGGCTCAATATGAGTGGACTTGATGAGGCCGAGTACACGATGCAGCATGTGTTCCACATCAACTCATCGATACCGGGAGCGTTTGTGGCCTCTTCGGGCAAGAATATGGGTGCCTTCAAAGGAGTGGGTTATCCGGAGGACATAGGCGCGTTTTATTGCATAGACAACTACGATGCGTGGGCGTGGACGGCTCATGGGCGCTTTCCCACTAATACGCCCGGATGGTGGGGTGGCGCACATCCTTTTACGCTCTTGAACTGGTCTATTGTTCACAATGGGGAAATTTCGAGTTACGACGCAAACCGTCGTTATGTCGAGCAGTTTGGTTACGACTGCACCCTCATGACCGATACTGAAGTTATAACATATCTGTTCGATTTGCTTATTCGACGCCATGGATTTTCGCAGGAGCTGGCGGCGCACATTATGACAGCGCCTGCATGGGATGATATCGATCGCATGAATCCTGACCGCGCGGCGTTTGAAACGGCTTTGCGTTGTGTCTACTCCAGCGCTTTGGTGAACGGGCCAATGTCGGTCATTTTGGGTTCCGATGAGGGTCTTCTCGCTTTGAACGACCGCCTAAAACTACGTGCTCTTATGGTTGGCGAAAAGGGCAGTATGGTTTATCTGGCTAGCGAACAGGCGGCTATCGAGGTTGTATGCCCCGACGTCGAGAATGTACGCGCTATTGACGGAGGAAAACCGTTTGTCGTACAGCTCGATAAGGTTGCAGCTCGCAAGGCGCAAGAGGAGCCAGAAAACCAACCAGCAAAAGAAAAGCCGCATGCAAGTTTTACCGGCGTGTTGCCCGTCGAGAAGAAGAGGGAGGTGTAAGGTTATGCTCGATTACCTATTGCCTCGCTACAAGGTACTTCGCGATCAAGAACAGTGCATTTCGTGTGGGGTGTGCGAGCGTTCGTGCGCTAATGAGGTCCATACGGTTGACGAAAAGTCAGGCAACGTGAGGGCCGAACACAAGAAGTGCGTGAACTGCCAACGTTGTGTAGTTATGTGTCCCACCCAAGCCCTTGCTATAACCACCTGGCCGCAAGTGGGAAACGGGTCGAATAACTGGACCCTTGGTGCCATGCAAGATATTGCCAAGCAGGCGCAGACGGGTGCGGTGCTGCTCTCATCCATGGGAAACCCTCAGCATTACCCCATCTATTGGGATCACTTACTGCTTAATGCAAGTCAGGTTACCAACCCCTCTATCGATCCTTTGCGTGAGCCTATGGAAACACGGGTGCTGTTGGGCAGCCGTCCCGAGGTTATTAAGGTGAACGAGCGCGAAGGTATCATAGTGACGAAGATGCCGCCCCAGTTGAAGCTTGATGTTCCCGTTATGTTTTCGGCAATGAGTTTTGGCTCTATTTCCCTGAACGCACAGAAGAGCCTTGCTATGGCTGCGCAAGAGTTGGGAACCTATTTCAATACGGGCGAAGGTGGCCTGCATCGTGACCTCGAGCAGTACAAAGACCATACGGTGGTGCAGGTGGCATCGGGGCGTTTTGGCGTAGATATGCACTATCTCAATGCTGGTTCCATGATTGAGATCAAAATTGGCCAAGGCGCAAAACCGGGTATTGGCGGCCACCTTCCCGGCGAGAAGATTAATGAAGAGGTTTCGAAAACGCGCATGATTCCGCAAGGAACCGATGCTATATCGCCAGCTCCTCATCACGACATCTACTCTATCGAAGATTTGCGACAGCTTATTTTCTCACTCAAAGAAGCAACGCTTTACACCAAGCCGGTAGCGGTGAAGATTGCTGCTGTTCACAACGTCGCTGCTATTGCGAGTGGTATTGCACGTGCCGGTGCCGACGTTATTGTTCTTGACGGCTTCAGAGGTGGAACGGGTGCTGCACCCACGCGCATACGCGATAACGTAGGTATACCCATCGAGCTTGCGCTTGCAGCAGTCGATCAGCGATTGCGCGACGAAGGTATTCGATCGAAGGTGAGCCTCGTTGCGTCGGGCACGATGCGTTCTTCTGCCGATGTGGTGCGAGCGGTGGCGTTGGGTGCCGATGCGGTCTACAGCGCAACGGCCGCTTTGATCGCACTCGGTTGTCATCAGTGCCAAGATTGTACCTCGGGCAAGTGCAACTGGGGTATTGCTACGCAAATGCCCGAGTTGACGAAACGACTTAATCCGGAAATTGGTGCCGAGCGTGTGGTAAACCTCATGCGTGCCTGGAACCACGAGATACAAGAAATGATGGGTGGTATGGGTATCAACGCCATCGATAGCCTAAGGGGTAATCGCCTGATGTTGCGCGCGGTGGGGCTGAACGAGATGGAGCTAGACATCCTCGGTGTGAAGTATGCAGGAGCGTGATGGTTGTGAAGCGAATTTATGCGATAGAGGCTTGGTGTATCGACTGTAAGCGCTGCGAAGTGGCCTGCAAAGCATTCCACTCGCCCAGTAAAAACGCAGTGATTGCATTCAAGGCAGAAGGTTCCGAATTGCACAACCGGGTGCGCGTAGAGGGCGATAAAAAACTGTCTCTTGCGATAAATTGCCGTCATTGTGCTGAACCACTGTGTGTTGAGGGGTGCATTTCCGGGGCTATGACCAAAAACCCTCATACCGGGGTTGTGACCTCGAATCCAGAAAAGTGTGTTGGGTGCCGAACGTGCGTCTCGCTGTGTCCGTTTGGCTGTGTTCGCGTTGAGGAAGTAGGCCTTAAGGCACTTGCGTGCAAATGCGACTTGTGCGGTGCTTCGTTGGGCGAGCCGGGGGAGCCAAGCTGTGTAAAAGCTTGTCCAAACCGCGCGCTCATATACGTGGAAAGCGAGTGTTAGTAATATGGCTGTTCTTGAAAAAGACTACGTTGTTGTTGGAAACTCGGCGGCAGGTGTCACTGCTGCAGAATATCTTCGGGCAAACGACCCTCAGGCACGCATCGCGGTGGTAAGTCGCGAACCGTATGCTGCTTACGGACGCCCTCTCATTTCTTACCTTATTGAAGGTAAGACCACCGAAGACAATATGAGTCTTAAGCCCGAAGGGTTTTACGAAGCAAACCAAATTGATGCTTTGCTTGGGGAGGAGTATGAAGCGGTTGCGCTCGATGCTCGCACCCAGCGCGTTACGCTGAAGAATGGAGACGTGCTAGCCTATGGGAAGTGCCTCTTAGCCACAGGAAGCATTCCGTTTGTGCCTCCCATTGAAGGGTTGGCGGACAAGCGAAACGTGTACACCTTTATTACGCTCGACGACGCGAAAGCGCTAGAGCAGGCGGTTTTTGTAGCACGTGATCGGGCGCGTGAGCAAAAGCGAACATGTCGAGTTGTGGTGGTGGGTGCCGGCCTTATTGGCTTGAAGGCAGCTGAATCATTGCGTGATCATGTCGACGAAGTGCTGGTGCTTGAGCTTGCGCCACGTATTTTGCCCGCCGTATTAGACGATCAGGGCGCAGAAATACTTCGTCAGCTTCTTGAGCAGCGTGGCATCGTGTGTATGCCGGGTATCTCGGCTAGCGAAATGCTGGGTGACGATAACTGCATTAATGAAGTACGTCTTACGAACGGCCAGATGGTTACGTGTGACGTAGTGGTTGCTGCTGTTGGTGTGCGACCGAATATGGCACTTGCTCTTGATGCTGGTGTTGCCTGCGAAAAAGGTATTGTGTGCGGTACCGATATGCAAACAAGCGCTCCTAATCTTTATGCTGCAGGCGATGTGACGCAGGTGATTGATACGTTGGATGGGTCACGCCGCCCTCTCGCGCTTTGGCCTAATGCGGTAAGGCAGGGGAAGTGCGCCGGTTTGTTTATGGCTGGCTCGACGAAGGCGGTACCCTTCGAAGGTAACTTTGGCGTGAATGCCGTCGATTTCTTCGATGTATCTCTGCTTACGGCGGGGATTATAAATCCACCCACAGACGGGGGCTATGAGATAAAGGTGTTCTGTTCTGACGAGTCTTATGCGAAGTTTGTTGTGAAGGACGATCGCCTGTTTGGTTATATTTTGCTCAACCGTCCGGCAAATGCTGGCATATACACGGCTCTTATACAGCAAAGCTTCCCTCTCTCGAAACTGTCGGGCGATATTTTTGGTGAAACCCCCCTTAATCTCGAGTTTCCACGTGAGGAACGTTGGGCACGTTTGCATACTTGCTATCCATCTGATCTTGATGGTCGTGGTTGGAAAGAGGCACAGCGATGAAAGACTGCAAGAAGATTGTTTCTTTGGGTACAGAACATTTTACCGAAGCGAACGAGTTGGTGCGTGAAGCTCTTGAGTGTTCTGATGTCGTTGAGATTCGCGATGCTTTCGCGCAGCGCTATCTTGGCTGCGGTATGCCAGAAGGAAAGCGCCTTGAAATATATGGAGTTCCCGGAAACGATATGGCGTGCTATATGGATGGTGGCGATATCGAGGTGTTTGGAAATGCGCAGGATCAGATAGGCAACACCATGAATGGTGGTCGTATTGTAGTTCATGGTCGCTGTGGTGATGCGGCGGGCTACGGCATGCGCGGGGGTAAAATTTTTGTGCGCGACGACTGCGGTTGGCGTGTTGGCATTCATATGAAACAGTTTGAAAGCCAGCGTCCCACTATTGTTATCGGTGGTGATGCAGGAAATTTTTTAGGTGAATACCTAGCGGGTGGCATCATAGTTTTATTGGGCCGGGCCGGAGGTCATTTGGCTACTGGAATGCACGGCGGCGTTATTTATTTGAAGCAGGCGCTTGATCCGCGTGATGTTTCGTCGGGTTTGGTGCAAGAGCCCGTCGATGAGGGTGACTGTGCGCTGCTGCATAATCTGCTTGAAGAATACAACGAGTATTTCGGCTCCGACCTTGCTGAGCCCCTTGAAACGACAGGAGCGGGTTTCTTTCGCCTGCGTCCTGCGGATTCACGTCCCTATGCCAGCATGTACGCAAACTGAGGAGAGGGTGACACATGTCTAAAGTTTCTGAAATCTACGGATCTATGGTGTTCAATGAGCATACGATGCAGGAGCGTCTGCCGTCGGCTATGTACAAGAGCCTTCTAAAGACCATTCATGAAGGAAGAGAACTTGATATTGAGGTTGCCAATGTCGTAGCGCATGCCATGAAAGAATGGGCTATCGAAAAAGGGGCAACTCATTTCACGCATTGGTTTCAGCCGTTGACAGGCATCACGTCTGAAAAACATGATGGCTTCCTTGATCCGTGTGGCGATGGACGCGCCATCATGAGTTTTTCCGGCAAAGAACTTATTAAGGGAGAGCCCGATGCGTCAAGTTTCCCCTCGGGCGGCTTACGTGCTACGTTTGAGGCTCGTGGGTACACCGCCTGGGATCCGACGAGCTACGCGTTTATCAAAGACGAAGTGTTGTGTATCCCTACGGCGTTTTGTTCGTACACGGGTGAGGCCCTTGACAAGAAAACGCCGCTGTTGCGCTCCATGAGTGCTCTTGACGCACAGGCCAATCGTGTACTGGAGCTGTTCGGCGACGATCGTTGTCGCGTAACAGCAACGGTTGGTTCAGAGCAGGAGTATTTTCTGATTTCTGAGAAAGATTACGCACAGCGTCAAGACCTTATTCTTTGTGGCCGCACCTTGTTTGGCTATGCGCCCTGTAAAGGTCAAGAATTAGAAGAGCACTACTTCGGGGCTATTCGTCCTACGGTTAACGAGTTTATGAAAGAGCTTGACGACGAGTTGTGGAAGCTGGGTGTTTCAGCGCGCACCAAGCATAACGAGGTGGCCCCAGCACAGCATGAATTGGCACCCATCTTCACCAATGCGAACCGTGCCATCGATGAAAACCTGCTTACCATGGAAAAGATGCGCCTTTTAGCTTCGCGCTACGGGTTGGTTTGCCTACAGCACGAGAAGCCGTTTGAGGGTATTAATGGCTCGGGTAAGCATAACAACTGGTCGCTTTCCGCTGGTAAAACCAACTTGCTTGATCCCGGCGACACACCCATGGATAACCTGCGGTTCCTCGTATTTTTGACGGGCGTTATCCAGGCAGTTGACGATTACCAGGAGCTTTTGCGCATGTCTGTCGCTACGGCGGGCAACGATCATCGTCTCGGTGCGAACGAGGCGCCTCCGGCCATTATTTCCATCTTTCTTGGGGACGAATTGGGTGCGATAGTCGATGCGCTTGTTGGCGAGCATGAGTATTTCAGCGCCGAGCGTGTTGCTATGGATCTAGGTGTGGCTGTTCTGCCTAATTTCTTGGCCGATAACTCCGACCGTAATCGCACAAGTCCCTTCGCGTTTACTGGCAACAAGTTTGAGTTCCGTATGCCGGGATCGGCCGTGAACCTTTCCGACGCCAATATGGTACTCAATACCGCGATGGCAAAGAGTTTGAAGGATTTCGCTGATGCGATGGAGGGTAAATCGGGCGAGACGTTTGAAGCGGCGGCGGTTGCTTATATTCGTGACTCGCTAAAAGCCCATCAGCGTATCATCTTTAACGGTAACGGCTATGGAGAAGAATGGCCCATCGAGGCCGAGCGTCGTGGGTTAGCGAACAATCGCACGACAGCCGATGCCCTGCCTTGTTACGTTGCTCCTGCAAGTATCGAGCTATTTGAGCTGTTTGGTGTGCTTTCAAGAGCCGAAGTTCTTAGCAGGTATGAGGTAAAGCTTGAGAAGTACAACAAGTTGTTGAACATTGAAGCTCGGGTTATGAAGCGCATGGTACGCCGTCTTTTTTTGCCTGCTATCAATGCGTATGCGGCTGAAGTTGCTGGCAATTTGGCGGCATTGCAAGCAGCTTTGCTAGGCGGCGGGGTGCCGACCCGTCAGCAGGAAACGCTTTTGAGCAAACTACTTACGGGCATTGATGCGATTGACACGTATCTCGAAGAGCTTGATAAGGCTCATAAGCGGGCTCTTGAGATTACCGATCAGCACGAGCGTGCTTGCGAATATGCCAATAAGGTTATTCCCACGATGAACGCTTTGCGCGCGGTGGTCGATGATATGGAAGTGATTACGGATCGCGGTCATTGGCCGGTTCCCACGTACAATGATATCTTGTTTTACGTGTAGGAATTACGTAAAAGGGTGGAGCCAGAATTATGGAAGTAAACTTCGCGAAGCTACACGGTGCGGGCAACGATTTTATCATTATTGATGATATGCGCAGTACTATGGAATTGTTACCAGCTCAGATTGCCGCTTTATGCGACCGGCATTTTGGTATTGGTGCGGATGGCGTTATTTTAGTCAGGCCTTCACAACGTGGTGAATGTGTCGCTTACATGCACTACTTTAACTCGGATGGTAGCTTGGCGCAGATGTGCGGTAATGGTGTGCGGTGCTTTGCGAAGTTTCTTGTTGATCGTGGTTACACTCCTGCCTCTGAAGGGCGTTGTGTAGTGGATACCCTTGCTGGCCCAAAGTCGCTTTCGTTTACGGTTGATGAACAAGGCCGGATGCTAACGGCAACCGTAGATATGGGTCGCCCTATTCTTGCAGCAAGTGATGTACCCACGACACTGTGCGCCGAAGGTGAAACTGAAGAGGGAGAGTCGTTCGTAAAAGACGTTTCGGTACCGGTAGAGTGGGGCGCGTTATCGTTTACCTGTGTGTCTATGGGAAACCCCCATGCGGTTACTTTCATAGAAGACTTTGCTGCCTTGCCCGATGAGCTGTTTATTGATGCTTCGTGCAAGTCGCTTGAAACGCTGGACATGAAGCGCATCGGTGCGAGCTACGAGGCTCATGAGGTGTTTCCCGAGAAGATTAACGTTGAATGCGCAATGGTGCGAGAAGGTCGCATTGCCATGCGTGTGTTCGAGCGTGGGTGCGGCGAAACGCTTGCCTGCGGAACGGGGGCGTGCGCCGTTGGTGTTGCTGCTGCGCTAACGGGCCGGGCGGGAAGAGAAAACGACATCGATTTGCGCGGGGGAACCCTGCATATCACATGGGATTTAGATGGACACGTGTTCATGCGAGGTCCTGCTCAGGAGAGTTTTTTCGGTACCGTAATCTTGTAACGCTACTTACAGAAGAACCCCTGTACCCTATGTATAACGGCAGCTTTGAAAGGATTTAAACGTGAGAACGGCAACTTGTCTTGACCATTTGGCCCCTTATCTGTTCGCCCGTATCGACGAGAAGAAGAGGGCTCTTGTAGCGCAGGGCGCCGATGTTATATCGTTGGGCATTGGCGATCCGGATATGCCCACGCCCGACCATATTGTTCAGGCTATGGTTGAAGCGGTGGCAAAGCCGGAAAATCATCAGTATCCCGACTACGCAGGTTCTCTTGCATTTCGCGCGGCGTGTGCATCGTGGATGAACTCGCGTTTCGGTGTCGACCTTGATCCCAAGAAAGAGGTGCTGGGTCTTATTGGGAGCAAGGAAGGTATCGCACATTTGCATACGGCGTTTGTCGACCCGGGCGATTATGTGCTTGCACCCTCTATCGGGTATCCCGTGTACGAGGGGGGAGCCGTGCTTCAAAGTGGGCAGGTTTGGTTTATGCCTATGAATGAGCAAAACAGTTTTCTTGCCGACTTTAAGGCCACGCCTGAAGAGGTACTTTCAAAAGCGAAAATCATGTTCTTAGGTTATCCCAATAATCCCACTGGTGCTGTGGCGACCGAGGAGTACTTCGATGAGGCTATCGCGTTTTGTCTCGAACATGATTTACTACTGGCTCATGACAATGCCTACTGCGAAATTGGCTTCGATGGCTACGCGGCCCCTTCCATTCTTGAGCGCCCACGGGCAAAAGAGTGTTGTATAGAATTCTTCAGTTTGTCGAAGGCCTATAATATGACGGGCTGGCGCATTGCCTTTGCGGCGGGCAATGAACAGGCTATCACCGCCTTGGGTACGGTAAAGAACAATCTCGATTCTGGCCAGTTCACCGCTGTTCAAGATGCTGCCATTGTGGCATTGACGGGCTCGCAGGAATGTATTGCCGAGATGTGCGCGCTTTATGAGCGTCGCCGTAATCTCGTGGTGGAGGCGCTGCGTGCTATTGGTCTTTCGTGCGAGAAGCCGCGCGCGACAATCTATGTATGGGCGAAAGTGCCCGAGGGATACACTTCAGAATCGTTTGCGACGAAACTTCTAGAAGAGGCACATGTTGTGGTGACGCCTGGCAACGGTTACGGCCCAGACGGAGAGGGGTATATTCGTATTTCTCTTACCACGCCCGATGATCGCCTTCTTGAGGCAGTGGAGCGTATAAAACAGCTGGGATAGTTTCGGGTTGGGAAAGCGAGCCTTGCCGACTTTGCTTGGTTGAGTGCTCCCTTCACTAAAAGCACGGCCGCTGTTTAGCGGCCGTGCAAGGAAGATTGTGTACCTCGTTAGATCGGTAGCGCGCGCTAGTCAGGCGAACCTACTTTTTCTTAGCCCAGTATTGATTCGTTTCTTCATAGGTTGCAGGAGATAGCGGTTTGGTGTCGCCCGTGATGGCGTGTATTGCGGCGTAACGTCCCATATCCATGTACGACCCACAGCAAAGGCCTCCCTGCGCGAGATTCCACTCAAGACCGCCGCAGATGTCGCCGGCGCCCGATCCTACTGAGTATAATCCGGGGATGACATTTCCTTCTCCATCAAGTACGCGGTAGTATTCATCTACCACGACTCCCGAGTTGATGGCGCTGCAGCGAATCCATTGGCGAACGCCCCAGTACGGAGGGGTGTCAATGGGCTTCAGGTTTTTTAGACTCACCCCGAATTCGGAGTCGGCACCTAAGGCGCAGTGTTCGTTCCATGCTGCAACACTCTTCTTAAGAGCGTCCGCCGGAACGTCAAGCTGTGTTGCCAATTCGTCGAGTGTGTCGGCTCGATGTGTATCGGTTAGGCCAGTGAACACATTCTCGGGATTTTCCTTGAACCCGGGAATGTAATTCTCAAGAGTGGAGATGGATACCGCCTTCACGTTATACTTCGCGACGAAGTCGTTATCGAAAACCCTAACAAAGCGACCAGGATCCTCAATGCTTTTGTCGCGAAAGTTTAAGGTCATATCCCATGATTCCATGGGAACTTCTTCGTTCATGAAGCGTTCGCCCTTTTCGTCGAGAGCCATGAAAGGGTAGCTGGTTAACATGAACGGAGCAGCGTCCATATCGTGCATCGTCTTTGCGTGGTTGACCGGTGTCATGACGGCGCCGGCTGCCATGCTCATAAGAATTCCGTCGCCGGTTCTTTCGGATTGCTTGCGTCCGAAGCGAGTGATGCCTGGCGACCAGCGATCGACCATGCTGTTGTTGCTTTGGTAGTCTCCAGCGGCAATGATAACCGCTTTGTTGGCGTTGAACTTGATGTAACCTTCGGAGGATTTACCAACTACGCCGGTAATTTTTCCCTCAGAGTTTTTGATGAGCTGAACAGCCGGAGTTTTGTAAAAGAACTCAGCACCTTTTGCGGCAGCTGCATCAGCTAGCTTTGTCATGATGGTCTGGTGGTTTTCAGGCTTGGGGCCGTATGATTTTAAAACCGCCGTACAGTAGCTTCCTTCATCATACGTATTTTTCGTTGCCGAGATGGAGTAAGGAAGATAATCTACTTCTTGTGATTTTTTCAGCATCCACATCATGGTTTCACCCGAGTGATTAACAAACGACTGCAATAAGTGCTGATTGTTGCGATAGCCGCCTGCTTTACGCCAAGCCTGCATGTATTGTAGCTTGCCAATCTCGTTGCTTTCTTCTAGTACGATGCCTGCTGAACCGTTGCCATTGGCAAGGACTTGACTTGCTTTTTGCAAACATGCAACCGATGCGCCTTCTTCGAGTGCGCTATATACGGCAGGGACGCCTGCCGTACCTGCACCCACTACAACGATGTCGTAGGTTTTCTCTTCTTTAAACGATTTAATGGGATCTAGCTCTACGACTGATTGAGCGAAATCCTCCATGGTGGTGCCTGCTGGAACATTTGCATTGGTGGTGGCGCCTTCTTTTTTTGGTGAGCAAGCTGTCATCATCGTTGCGGTAATGGCGCTACCTCCCAGAACGGCGCCGCCCATTAAAAAGCTTCTTCTGCTAATTTCCATTGTCCCTCTCCTTGTTCGCTTTGCTGTATTGCTCCTGTGTTGTACGAATTTCGACAACGCAGGGTGGCTCTATTCTTTTTTATCTACAGGAGACATGCATCACATAAAAGGTGCCAAAGTGAAAAGAGACTCTTATTGCTCGACCATAAAATAGGGGATATTGGCGCAAGATTGAGAAAAGTATGAAAATCCGATCCTCGAATATTGATAGTGCGAGGATAATGGAAAAATGCGTGTGCCATAGCGATATGGCCGGTCGAGCGAGAATCGATTGGCAGCAAGGCCAGTGAACGCGCAGGGTGGGAGAGTACGTATGGGGAACCTTGCATCAAAAAGAATACTGTCAATAATTGGCATGTCGGTTTTCTGGATGTCTTTGAGATACCAAGCTGTTTTTGGCGTATTGTTTCCTGCCGACAGAGCTATTGGTCAAGTTGATTTTGTTGCTTCACCCTTTTTGGTTTTCATATTGTTTGTATTGCTTGCGAGCTTATTTGTGGTTGTGTGTCCACAGCGAACGGCGCGATGGTTACAGGGAAGGGTTGTCCTACCGATTGTTGTTGCGTCTTCGGTTGGATCTGCGGTAGGCATTGGCGCTCAGTCGGGCATGTTTCCTATTTGGGCATGTTATGCCTCTTCTGTTGTTATTGCATTAGGGTTTGTTGTATGCGTGCTGGTATGGGCCCGGTATTGTTCCGAAACCTTTGGATTTACTACTGTTTTAGATCTCGCCGCTTCCTATGCAGTGAGTTTAATTGTATTCACTTTCATTGGCACCTTTGCACCTTCGCTTAAAGAGCTTATCGCCATAGCGGCTCCTACGGCAACGGGCATATTTTGGTACTTCTTAAACGATCCGCAAACTTACAAAAGAGACGTGCAGAAGTTTGAGGTAAAGCACATCGAGCCCTATCTCGCACTGTTCGTGGGATTTATGCTCTCGGGAAGCGTTGTGCGAGGTGTAGTCGACTCTATTAACGTGGGTGCTCCCTCAATGTATTTGCGTTGGGGGCTTTCGGTGGCTATCGCGCTGGCGATTCTTTTCGGCTGTTGGTACCGCTTCGGTAAGAGAGAAAGTGAGAGCGGTAGCGCTTTGTCGCAAGACGTAGCGATCGAGGTTGAGAACCTCTCTTTGAAGTTCTGGATGGGGTTGGCAATTTTATTTTTTGCCGGCGTATTGTCGTGTCTGCTACTTGGCTCGTACTCCACCGGGGGGCAGTTGGTCGTTGTTGTGCGATCGACGCTCGATTTTTTGCTTTGGGTGCTTCTCTGCACTATTGCACGTAATAAAAATATTCAACCGCAGCCTTTATTTGCGGCTTGTTTTCTCGTGTGCGAAGCATTGTCGTGGTTTATTAGTTATGAAATAGTACCCCGGATTTTAACCGTGAAGTTTAATCACTTTTCTTCAGCTGCGGAAATGCTACTTTTGATATTGGTGTTCTCGTTAATAGCATTAATAATTGTTGTTTCTGGGTTGGCGATTATGCGAGTAAAGTCGAAAGTGCAGGGCTTGCGTTCGTCTAACAACGTGGAAGATTTCGATATAGACGAACGTCTGCATGCGCTTGATGAGTACTTGCTAACAAACCGTGAGCTTGAGATGGTGTCGTTTCTGTCGCAAGGATATACGCTCAGCAAAGTGGCGGCGAAGATGTATATTTCTAAAAGTACGGCACAGACTCACGCGAAGAGCATTTATCGCAAGATCGGCGTTCATTCGAAAGATGATCTGATTGACGTACTAGTTGAAAAGGGTATTGTGCGATAAGAATGCGTATGGCCTGGTTTCTTTGAGGGGGAAATAAGTATCATATCGCCCGCAGAATTGTTTAGTTTGGAGGGACGGTATTTGGCTGGTACCTCTTCGTTGTCTTCTGTCTTTTGTTGTTAGGTTGGTATTCCTCAATATAGCAAGGTTGGTTCTTGCGAATAAATTAAACTAGAAACGTAGTTTGATGCTCGTGCGCGATACTTATGATTAACAACTCATAAGTATGAAGCCGACATCGCTCACCGCGCAAAGCTGGTAGTTGCCGTGTCGTGGTAGATGCAAAGGATGGTACAGTTTCCTGCCGACTATAGGGAGAATTGAATGTGCGGAATAGTAGGTTACGTCGGATGCGACAATGCGGTTGACTATCTTGTTGATGGCTTATCGCGGTTGGAATACCGTGGGTATGACTCCTCGGGCGTGGCGGTTGTGGGTCAAGATGGTTTGATTGAAACCGTGAAGGCGGTCGGTAAGATCTCAGCGCTTACACGAAAGCTTGAGGGACGCTCCGTTTCGGGTACGTGTGGAATTGGACACACTCGTTGGGCTACCCATGGCGCACCTTCGGCAGAGAACGCTCATCCTCATCAATCTTGCGACGGTCGGATATCGCTGGTGCATAACGGCATTGTTGAGAATTTTCAAGTATTGCGCAAAGAGCTTGAAGCTGCTGGCCATGTATTTGTTTCCCAAACCGATACCGAAGTGATTGTCCATCTGATAGAGGAAGCCTACACCGGGGACCCTATCGACGCTATTCGCTCTGCTGTTTTACAGATGGAGGGAGCCTGGGCGCTTGCGGTGGTTTTTGCCGACAAGCCCGATTGCGTCTATGTTACACGCAAAGATTCACCTCTTGCTGTGTGCACCACGGGCGAGGCCTCTATGCTTGCTTCAGATGCCATTCCCCTGGTTCCCTTTGCGAATGAAATTCATTATTTGGAAGATGGCGAGATTGACGTACTACACGCTACTGGCGTAATTGAGTGTTACGACGTGGAGGGGCGCGTTGTTGAGTACGCGGTTGAGAAAACCATGCTCAAGCCGGGCGATGTTGATCTTGGGCCGTTCTCGGAGTACATGATGAAGGAGATATGCGAACAGCCCTCCGTCATTCAGGGTATTGTTGGCGCGCATGTGCAAGAGGGCGCTGTTGTCTTCTCTGAAGAGGAATTTCCGGCTGCTCACGCAAAGTTGATTGATCACATTACCATCGTGGCGTGCGGCACCTCGTATCACGCGGGCCTCTTTGCGCGCGAGCTGTTTGAAGATTGGTTGGGAATTCGCTGCGACGTTGAGGTTGCTAGTGAGTATCGCTACCGCAAGCCTGTTGCCAACGAACAGACGCTGGTGCTAGCGATATCTCAGTCGGGTGAAACCGCCGATACCTTGGCGGCACTGCGCTTGGCGCGTTCGAAGGGTGCCAAGGTAATTGCGCTTACTAATGTTCCCGGATCGCGCATCACACGCGAGGCCGATTCCACGGCTCTTATTAATGCCGGCGTTGAAATATCCGTTGCTGCCACCAAGTCTTTTACTGCGCAGCTTGCGCTCCTCTCATTGCTCGGTCTTTACTTGGCGCAGGAGCGAGAGACGATGAGTGTTGAGTTGGTATCCAAGCGCGTTCGTGAACTTCAAGCGCTGCCGTTGCTTATAGAGCAGGTTCTTGAGGATACGTCACAGATCGAATGGGTTGCCAAGCGGCTGGTTGACAAACACTCCGTTATTTATTTAGGACGTGGTATGTCCAACGTAACGTGTCGTGAGGGTGCACTCAAGCTCAAGGAAATAAGCTATATCCATGCCGAAGCATATGCTGCTGGCGAGATAAAACACGGTCCTATTGCTCTTATTGATCCGGATACTCCTGTAGTGGCAGTTGCGGTGAACGCCGACACACTGCAGAAAACGATGAGCAATGTGCGTGAGGTTCAGGCGCGCAATGCTAAGGTGGTAGTGGTTGCCACCGAGGGTAATAACGAGATATCGGCGGTGGCCGATTCCGTTATGTGGATTCCCCGAACATCGGAAGAGTTCAGCTGCATTTTGGCCAGCGTTCCACTTCAACTCTTAGCATTTTTTATTGCCAAGGGCAAAGGGTGTAATGTGGATCAACCGCGCAACCTCGCCAAGAGCGTTACGGTAGAGTAGAGAAAAAGCGTGGGGAAGAAATAGGTAAAAGAAGCACTGTTTGTTTTCAATCAACCGCCTTGAAAAAACGATCAAGGCGGTTGCGTTTATTTAAGCTGAACAACGAACTGTTTCTTGGGTGTGCTAGGGCGCGTGCTTGTATAGCCTCATTTTCTGTACGTGTTTCTAGGGTTAAGTTTCAAAAAGTGTGTCTAATTTAACCCTGTATTCCCAGTTCATATATAGAAAATAGACCCTAGAAGTTGTTTTGTACCAACTTCTAGGTGTTTCAAAAAGTGTGTCCCATTTCCCCTTGACATGCCTGTTCAG